>NZ_JBITDB010000002.1:436857-844288 GCF_044453825.1 Kribbella sp. NPDC051620 | reverse complement strand
AGACAGTCCCGGCTGTTGCTGTGGTTCACGCGGTGCCGGGAGTGGCGGTTGGCTTGTGGCGATCTCTGGGCGACTGTTGTGTGCCGAAGGACAGGTAGGAGTCCTGGTCAGGCCGACCGCCTGAGCGTGAAACGGCTGGAGCGGACTCTCTGGGGAGGACTACTACCTGTCCTTCCGAACATCCGAGCCGCTATCGCCTTCAACGCCGAGCCGTCAATCCCCACGTCCGCCGGGCCAGAAGCGCACGGACCCACGAGAGCTAGGCCCTGGCAGCTTCGCGCCAGGTCGGGGTAGGCGGGGCCGGGGCGTCAATATCGTCGAGCGCATGAGACGCGGCTGGTTGGGTTGTGTGCTGGTGGTCGGGTTGTTGTCGGCAGGTTGTGGCGGGTCGGACTCTGCGGCGGGCAACCCCGGGCCCATCGCCTCCGTGAGCAAGCCCAAGCTGACTCCGAAGGAGCCGGTGGACATGGCTACCGCCGGGCCGGTGCGGGTTGGGAAGGGGATGACGAAGGCCGGGAGTCGGTTGCGGTTTGGGGACACGGCTGTGGTTCCGGTGCAGTACTTCGTGGAGACTGGGCCGTCGAAGGTGGTGGAGAGGCGAGGGGTGCTGTCGATCACCGTCCGGGCACTCCGCATGACCAAGACCTCGAGCCTGCAAGTGACCTCCGATCCGGAGAACCGCAAGATCCTCCGCGGGCAGACCGTGTACTACGCCGTCGTGGACGTCACCAATGAGACGGACGCCGACCTGAGCAGCTACGGCCCTCCGACACTGATTGCTGAGCAGCGTGGCGGGCGTACCCCACTGGTCTTCGTCACGAACGACCAGCAGGCGCTGGACGGCTGCGGTGGATTCGTCTTCTTCAAGCCGGCGATGAAGGGCGCTGTCAGCCAAGGATGCGTGGTCGGACTGGCCCCGGCCAAGGACCCGATCACTGAGATCCACTACCACGCCGTGCCGTACGGCTGGGGGCTTGACGATCAGAAGCCGGACTACAGCAAGTACTACGGCTTGGGCGACATCGTGTGGAGTTGAAGGTCAGGCGCTGGAGCGGACGATGAGCGGGGCGGTGACTAGTTGGCCGGGGTGGTCGGGGGTGTTGTTGATTTCTTGGAGGGCTCGGGTGAAGAGGCGGGCGGCTATGTCGCGTAGGGGGATGCGGGCCGTGGTCAGTGGGGTGTCGAGCATGCTGGCGAAGGGGAAGTCGTTGAAGCCGGTTACGGCTATGTCTTCGCCGACCTTGACGCCGCGTTGCTGGAGGGTGCGCATTGCGACGACTGCGAAGGCGTCGTTGTCGGCGACGTAGACGTCGGGGCTGTCGGGGCGGCCGAGAGCGCTCTCCACATAAGCAGCGACGGCGTCCAGCGAGTTGAACGACTGCAGAGAGTGTGGCGAGGTGAATTCCTGGAGGAAGCCGGCCTGGCGTTGGTGGACCCAGGGGAGGGTGCTTTCGGTGGCGAGGTAGGCGGCTCGCAGACGGCCGGTACCACGGACATGGCGAGCGATTCCCGCCATCGACTTCTCGTTGTCGACGTCCACCCAGCACTGCCGCTGGTCGCGCCGGGTCCGCCCGAAAGCGACGAACGGGAACCCCCGCGAGCTGAGGAACTCCAGCCGCGGATCATGCGGCATCGTCTCCAGTACGACGATCGCGTCGACCTGCCGGGCCGCGATCAGCTTCTCGTAGAGCGCGATCTCGGTCGCGCCCTCGGTCGGCGTCGTCACATGTACGCCGTACCCGGCGACAGCCGCCGATTTCACCAGCCCGCCGAGCAGCCCGTGCAAGAACCCACCAAGCCCAGGGTTCTGATCGCTGAAGGTCTCGTCATCGACGTACAGCGGCAACCCGATCACCTGGCTGCGACCCGACGACAGCGCACGCGCCGCGTGGTTGGGGGTGTAACCGAGCTCGTCGATCGCGGCCTGCACGGTCCGTACGGTCGGCTCGCTCACCCGGTGCGGCGCGTTCAGCACGTTGGACACCGTCATCGCCGAGACGCCGGCCAGCTTGGCCACGTCGGCCACCGTCGTCCGGCGTACCGGCCGCTTCTTCTCGTCTGCCATCGAGCCCCCCACGTCGGTCATCGGATCAGCTCGAGCCGGGCCACCCCGCCGGCCGGTACGCCGATCGGCCACGGCCCCGCCGGCGGTGTGACCGTCTCCCGGGACAGCTCGACGCCCGAGCAGTCAGACACTACGAGCTGGACGGGTCCGGCGCCCGCACCTTCGACGTACAGGCGTGGTTCGCTGCTGCCATTGACCAGCAGTGTCACCGCAGCCGACGTGCTCAAACGCACCACAGGGTTGGCGAAAACGGCAACCACCGCCTTCGACTCGCTCGATGCCGTCACCTGTGAGTAGCGTGCATCCGGCCGCGACGGAGTCAGTACGCCGTGCAGCAACGCATCCGCGTGCTCGCCGATGAACCCGAGCCAGAACCGCACCACCCGCTCATGCTCCGGCGACAACTCGGACAACGAGACCGATACCTGCGGCGTACTGAACAACGCCCCGATGAACTGCTGAGCAACCGCCTCGACCGAGGCTGACGGATGCCACATGAGCATGTCCGAGTGCACCGCCCGCCCACCGGCCAGCAGTCGGCAGTCGATCGTACGAACCCTGTTTTCGACCGCGTCCAAAGCGCAGTCGCCCGCCCGCAGGAACGTGCCGAACTGCCACAACCGCGGGCTCACATAACTCTGCCGGAACTCGATCAGCAAGCTCGGTCGCAACCGGCGCAACTCGGCGGCGATCGCGGCGAAGACCAACTCGACACCCTCGTCGATCGTCGCGCAGTCGCCACCCGGCGCCGGGGGAGCGTCCTCCCACGCCCAGGAGTCGATGAAGTCGAGCTTCAGCCCGTCCACACCCCAGTCCCGGACCGGCCGGACGCAGGCCTCGACGATGTGCTCACGCACCTGCGGATAGCGCGGATCGAGAATCCAAGCGCTCAGCCCGTCGACGTACCCGATGGTGTAGTCCTTGAATCGCTCCCACGCCTTCGAGTGCTCACCGATCAGCGGCGGCGCGATCCACAGCACGTAGTCCAGGCCGGTCTCGTGCACCTTCGCAACGTGCGCGGCCATGTCGGGGAACGTGCTGCTCGTCGGCTCCCAGTCACCGCAGTGCGCATAACCCCGCGCAGTGTCGTCGGTCTGCCACCCGTCATCGACGATCACCGCACGACACCCGTACTGCGCTCCCTCACGCGCATGGTCCTCCACGGACGCCGCTGACACGTGCTGATGATCGCTGTACCAGGTCGAGTACATCGCCTGATGCGCCAACTCCGGCACCGGCGTCACCCGGTCGCCGAGCTCAGCCGTCCAGGCATCGGTGACGCCACGCAGCGCCTCGGCGAAATGCAGCCCGCGCAGATCGATCCGCAAGGTGAAGCGGTGCTCGCCGTCGACCGCCTCGACATCGTCGATCGCCAACTGGAACAGCTGCTCCGCGCTCTCCTCGTTCACCCCGACCGCGAAGTCGCAGCCGCGGACGTCCGACGACAGCGAGACCGTACAAGGGCTCGAATCGTCCAGGTTCACGAACGACGCCACCGGCGCGGACCGGACCGAGCGGATGTCGCGATGCGAACCCCAGTCGGTCGGCAGCGTCCGGGCGGTGCCCTGGATCGCCTGCCAGAGGGTGGCTGCGGAGTCGACCGGCCAGGTCCACCGGAGCCGGACCGGCTCGGCCGCCAGGTCGGCCGCGACGATCTCGTAGCTGAGCACGCCGGACTCGGCCGACGGCAGGGTGGTGACGGTCCCGGCGGACACCGTGCCGATCCGGCAGATGTCTCCGGCGGGGGAGCGGACCTCGAAGTCGGTGGCGGCCATGCCCTCGACTATAGCGGTAAAACCGACGCCCTCGCAGCTATTGACGAATGCAATCCAGCTCTCTAGTTTTACCGCTAATATCCCCGTCGTCCGAAAGTAGGCCAAGCATGTCCGACCTGATCGTGACGTCGGATCTCGGCTATGTCGAGGACGCGTTCACCTGGGCCCGGAAGCGTGCCCTGGCGTGGGTTCAGACCGACGCGGGTGGTCTGCCGTCGTACTGGGCGGGCTACCCGTCCCGGCCGATGTTCTACTCGCGCGACGTCTGCCACCAGGCGGCCGGCGCGCACCTGCTCGGGCTGGACGCGGAGAACTTCGCGATGTTCCGGCATTTCGCCCGGTCGGCGACGGCCGGGCGAAAGTGGTACCCGCTCTGGGCGTTCCATTTCGACGGGAGCATCGCCGCTCTCGACCATCACGATGACGAGCACTTCGTCCGGGAGATCCCCGCGGTGTTCGACCTGACCTACCGGGCGCTGCGCCAGTACGGCTGGACCGGCGACCGGAACTGGCTCGACGACCCCGACCTGGCCGCGTACTACGAACACTCGGTCGGCGACTTCGTCCGGGCACACGACCACGATGGCGACGGGCTGCCGGAAGCACCGGGCACCGGCGACATCTTCGAAGGCACCGCCACCTACAACGAGCACCCCGAGCGGCCGCTGACCGTCGCGGCCGACGGGCTCGCACTCCAGTACGCCGCTCTGCTTGAGCTGGCCCGGCATTTCGGGGACGACCATCGCGCGGCTGCCGAAGCCGTGCAGCGTGAGTTCCTCACCTGGTGGGACGAGGACAGCGGCAGCTACGCCCGCGGCCGGCTCAACGACGGCAGCCTCGACTTCGGCTGGGGGCTGGAGACGAGTTGGTTCGTTCCCATGACGGGGCTGGGCGGGTCCGGCGTACGGGCCGAGCGGTTCCTGGACTTCATCGAGCAGCGGTTGGAGTCCGATCCGCCGCCGAACATCGAGGCGTTCAGCTATCTGCCTGAGGTGTTCTTCCGGTATGGCCGGGACGAGTCGGCATGGCGCTGGCTGCGGCACCTGATCGACAGCCGGGACGACTATCCGGAGATCTCCTTCACAGTCGTCGAGCATCTGGTGGCAGGCCTGCTCGGCCTGGTCCCGGGCGCGCCCGAGGCAACTCTGACCATCGACTCCCATCTGCCGGCCGAGATCGGTTGGCTCACCGCCGACCACGTCCACGTCGGCGACTGGGACCTGCGCATCACCCAAGAAGGACGGCACACGACCGAGATCACCGTGCACAGCGGACCGGGGCCGCTGACGGTGAGGGTCGGCTCCGCCGGTCCCTGGATCCTCGAACCCGGCGAGACCGCACGGGTCACCTCTTCTCAGACGAAGGACCGCTCATGAAGCTCTTCAACCGCCACCTGCTCCCGGTCGGGGCCGGTCTTGCCGCCCTCCTCCTAGCCGCCGGCTGCGCTTCCGGCAGTGCGCCGGCCGCCAACAATGCCGGCGGGGCCGGCGACAACGGCGACATCACCTTCTCCTTCTGGGGTACGAACTCCGAGGCAGCCTCGCTGAAGGCGATCGCGGCGGCTTTCGAGAAGGCCAACCCCGGTACCAAGGTGACCACGAACTGGATCCAGGCCGACTACGAGCAGAAGATCCAGACCTCGATCGCGGCAGGCACCCAGTCGACCGTGATGGAGATCAGCAACACCAGCCTGGCCGGGTTCGCGCCGAGCTTCGCCGAGCAGCAGGTCGACCCGGGCAAGTTCGTCCAGCCCAACATCAGCGAGGCGCTCAAGTACGACGGCAAGTACTACGCGACGCCGTTCACCGCCAAGCCGAAGGTGATGGCGATCAACGTCGACGCCTTCAAGGCGGCCGGGTTGCCGTTGCCGAGCGCAACGACTCCGCTGTCGCTGGAGGAGTTCAAGGCGGTGGTCGCGAAGCTGTCCCATGGTGAGGGCAAGACGCGCGTCTTTGGGACGAGCAACCTGTGGTTCAAGGGCTGGCTGACCGCGGCGGGCGGCGGGTTCTACAACGCGGATGCGACGGCCTGTACTTTCGGGGACGCGCAAGGGGTGAAGACGGCGCAGTACGTCGTGGACATGCAGAAGGACAAGTACGCGCCGACCTCGCTGGACATCGACGGGCAGGACCAGGCCCAGTGGTTCGCGGCCGGCCGGCTCGGGACGTTCAGTGATTTCGGGCCGTGGACGGTCGCGGACTTCGCGAAGATCTCTAAACCGAACTGGACGCTGGTACCGGTTCCTGGCAAGGGATTCCCGATGGAGGTCGGCGGGCTGGCGATCGCCAAGAACGCGTCCGGCAAGAAGGCGGAGACGGCGAAGAAGTTCGTCGAGTTCGCCAGCACGAACGTCGACGCGCAGAACCAGCTCATCCAGGGCAACACCGCGCTCGGCGTACCGATCATCGCCGAGGCGACCGGGACGCTGGAGAAGATCCTGCCGGCCGATCGCAACCTGGCCGCCTTCACCACCGCGCTGAAGACGGGTCTGGTGAGCCCGTCGGTGCCGCGCGAGGCGCAGATCTCCGGTGACGCGGACAAGGGCATCACCAGCTACACCCCGCTGGGCAGCGGCAAGGACGACGTCGCGAAGATCCTGCCCGGCCTCAACGACAAGTGCACTGCCGCGCTGAAGAAGTGAGGCGGCCATGAACCCGACCATCGGCTGGATCCGCACGCTCGCGGAGTCCTGGGGTGTTCCCGCGGTGCTCGTTCCGCTGGTCCCGTTCCTGGTGCTGCTGATCGTCCTGTACGCCGTCATCGGGCTGGCGGCGTACGGGGCTCGGCGGAAATGGCCGCGGGCGGACAAGACGATCGCGTTCTGGCTGTTCATCTCGCCCTGGCTGATCGGCTTCCTCGTCTTCACCGTCGGGCCGATGCTCTCGTCGGTCTACGTCAGCCTGACGTCGTGGGATCTGATCACGCCGCCTCGGTTTGTGGGAGTGGCGAACTACACCGAGGCGTTCCAGGATCCGCGGGTCGGGCAGGCGATCAAGGTGACGCTGCTCTATGCGGTGATCTCGGTGCCGTTGCAGACCTTCCTGGCGTTCATGGTCGCGTTGCTGATGAACGTCGACCTGCCGGGGATCCGGTTCTTCCGGACTATCTGGTATCTGCCGTCGCTGGTGTCCGGGGTTGCTCAGATCGTCTTGTTTCTTTGGGTTTTCAACCCGCAGTACGGGCTGGCCAACGATCTGCTCGCCAAGCTCGGGGTGCAGGGGCCGGGGTGGTTCAGCGACGCGTCGTGGGCGTTGCCGACGGTGATCCTGATGAGCCTGTGGACCGTCGGCGGGGCGATGGTGATCTATCTGGCCGGGCTGAAGGACGTACCGCTGAATCTGTATGAGGCGGCGGCTCTGGACGGGGCTGGTCCGCTGCGGTTGTTCTGGCATGTGACGCTGCCGCAGTTGTCGCCGATCATTTTGTTCAATGCGCTGACCGGGATCATCGGGGCGCTGCAGATCTTCACCCAGGGGTTTGTCGCCAATGGTGGGCCGAAGGATTCGCTGTTGTTCTTCGTGTACTACCTGTACGACAACGCGTTCCAGAACTTCCGGATGGGGTACGCGTCCGCGCTCGCCTGGATTCTTTTCGTCATCATCTTGGCGCTGACCGCCGTCACGCTGCGCGGGAGTGCTTTCGCCGTGTACTACGAAACCGAACTCGGCGGCCGCCGCCGGTTGCGCCGTTCTGGTAGGAGGGGCTGACCAATGGCGACTCTCGTCTCAACTCGTGCACCTGTCGACGTCTCTCGGGCCGTCCGTCGCGCCGATCGGCCGTACTGGCGGCGGAACCTGCCGGTGACTGTTGCTCTGTACGTGGTACTGGCGCTCGGCTCTCTTGCTTTCGTGTACCCGTTCCTGTGGATGATCGCGACGTCGCTTCGGTCGTTGGCGGGGGTCGGATCGTCGGGTGCGAGCATCTGGCCGCGTGAGTTTTTGTGGGACAACTACACGCGGGCGATCACGTCGTTCCCGTTCTGGCGGTATGCGCTCAACTCGGTGCTGACGACGCTGATCCCGATCGTGGGGACGGTGTTCTCGTGCTCGCTGGCCGGGTTTGCGTTCGCGCGGCTGCGGGTGCGCTTCTCCGGGGTGGTCTTCGGGGTCGTACTGGCGACGATGCTGCTGCCGGGGGAGGTGACGATGGTGCCGCAGTTCATGCTCTTCAACAACCTCGGCATGATCGACACCCTCTACCCGCTGATCCTGCCGGCCTTCTTCGGATCACCCTTCTACATCTTCCTCTTCCGCCAGTTCTTCTCCCGGATGCCGTCCGAGCTGGCCGACGCGGCGGTGGTCGACGGCTGCGGCTGGTTCAAGATGTTCCTGCTCGTGTACTTCCCGTTGGCCCGGCCTGCGGTGGTAGCCGTCTCGATCCTGCTCTTCATGGGCTACTGGAACAACTTCCTCGGCCCCGCCATCTACATCAACTCCGACCAGTGGAAAACCCTGCCCCTCGCCCTGGCCGGCTTCCAATCGGTCAACGGCACCGACACCCCACTCCTGATGGCAACCTCCGTCCTCATCACCCTGCCCTGCGTAGCCATCTTCTTCTTCGCCCAAAAACAAATAACCAACGGAATTACCTTCACGGGCGGCCGCTAAAAGACCCCCACGCCAGTGGACCGCGTGGGCTGAGCTGCTGGTGATCTAAGCGCTCGGGTGACTGACCGACGCCAGTCGGCCCGCTCGCTCACTCCGCGCCTGGCTGGGTTGGGGCAGATTCGCACTGGCAGTAGGGGTGATGTTCTGTAACGTGGGGAGTACGGTGCGAAGGGTGTCGTGCTGGGGGTAGGGGTTGCCGTGGCGGAGTCGGGCGAAGATGGGCGAGGCGATGTCTGCGCGGCGGAGCGTGCCCTGCAGGTGGTGATCGATTCCGGGCATACCGACCGGGCGCCGCGGGCGGCGTTCAACCTTGGGGTGCTTCGGGAGGATCGGGGCGACTTCGTTGGGGCGGAGCTGGCCTATCAGTTGGTCATTGATTCCGGGCACGTCGACCAGGCCCCTAAGGCCGCGGTCAATCTCGGAGTGCTTCGTGAGGGCCGGGGCGACTTCGCCGGGGCTGAGCGGGCGCTCCAGTTGGCGATCGATTCGGGGCACGTGGACATGGCTCCGATGGCGGCGGTCAATCTCGGGGTTTTCTGTGAGGATCAGGACGGGGCGGAACGGGTCTATGGCCTGGCGATCGATTCCGGGCACGCAGACCAGGCGCCGAAGGCGGCGGTCAATCTCGGTGTACTCCGTGCAGGCAAGGGCGACCTCGCCGGCGCGGAGCTGGCCTACCAGTTGGCGATCGACTCTGGGCACCCGGACATGGCCCCGATGGCGGCGGTCAACCTAGGAGTGCTTCACGAGGGCATGGGCGACTTCGCCGGCGCTGAGCGGGCGTACCAGTTGGCGATCGACTCTGGGCACGCAGACCAGGCCCCGAAGGCGGCCGTCAACCTTGGGATACTCCGCGAAGGGCGGGAAGACTACGCGGGGGCTGAGCGGGCGTACCAGCTGGTGATCGACTCAGGGCATGCAGACCAGGCGCCGCAGGCGGGGGTCAACCTCGGCGTGCTCTGTCATGGTCGGGCCGACTTCGCCGGGGCTGAGCTTGCCTTCCAGTTGGTGATCGACTCGGGGCACGCGGACATGGCCCCGAAGGCGGCGTTCAACCTTGGAGTGCTTCGTGAGGATCAGGGTGACCTTGCCGGCGCGGAGCGGGCCTATCAACTCGCGATCGACTCCGGGCATCCAGCAGTTGCCTCAGCTGCGCGAGAGGTGATGCTGCAGCTGCCCAGCGGCGACGACCTGCCAGGCGCAACTGATGCGAGTTGTCGTCGCGCGCTCTAGCCTCGACAGGGACATGTCCGCGACCAACCAGCCTGAGCCTGTACGACGCCCGGACCTGCGCGCCGATTGCGCGCAGTGCGCTGGGCTGTGTTGCGTGGGGCTGACACTGACCGCGTCCGCCGACTTCGCCATCGACAAGCCGGCCGGTGAGCCGTGCCCGAACCTGAGGCGCGACTTCCGCTGCGGCATTCATGTGCGGCTGCGGGATGGTGGATTCCCCGGTTGCACCGTGTACGACTGTTTCGGTGCCGGCCAGAAGGTCGTGCAGGTGACCTTCGGCGGCCGCGACTGGCATCAGGCGGCGGACTCGGGCGCGCTGATGTTCGAGGTGTTCGCGGTGATGCGGCTGCTGCACGAACTGCTCTGGTACCTGACCGAGGCTCTGGTACTCGCGCCAACACTCCACAGCGAGCTCAGGACCGCGCTCGACGACACCGAACGCTTGACCTTCGGCAGCCCGCAATCGCTCGCGGGGCTCGACACTCCCGCCCATCGCTCACGGATCAATGACCTGCTGCTGAGGACCAGCGAGCTTGTCAGGGCCGGCGTCTCGCCCATGCCGACGAACCACCGCGGAGCCGATCTGCGCGGTGCCGATCTGCGCGGAGCTGACCTCCGCGGCGTGGACCTGCGCAGCGCCTACCTGACAGCCGCCGACCTTCGGGCAGCCGATCTCACGGCGGCCGACCTGATCGGTGCGGAGCTCCGGGATGCCGACCTGCGGGGAGCCGATCTGGCACGGAGTATTTTCCTGACCCAGATGCAGGTCAACGCGGCCCGCGGTGACGCCGGTACGAGGCTTCCACCCCGGCTGATTCGCCCGCCGCACTGGGCCTAGCCCCGCTACCCGCGCCAATCGATAACTTTGTTTCCCCTGGGCGCATCGAACAGGTGTCCAAGGGGGGCAACGTGAAGTCTTTTCACAGCATTTCTTCTGTTCATCTTCGTCTACCGATCTTCGCCGGCGCATTGTTGACGGCCACGCTTGCGCCAGGTCTGCTCCTGTTGGGGAGTACGTCCGCGTCAGCCCAGACCAGCACGGTGCGGCCGCCGGTCTACAGCAACGTACGGGTCAGTTGTCACGACGTCGGCGCCGGCGTTTCGGCCAGGCTGAGCAATCCCAACGCGACCGAGCAGGTTTACATGGTCGGGTTCCACGCGGGCGATGCCTACGACAACTACGTGGTGAATCTCGCCCCGCACGGGGCTGAGAAGGTCGAGTTCTGGGCGCAGACCAACGACACGTACGAACTGCAGGCCCAGAACGCCGACGGGGACGTCGTCACGCTGATCCATGTGCGCGTGAAGTGTGCCTTCAAGCCGCCGACTCCCACCCCGACCGCCCCGCCGACCGGCACGCCAACCACGCCGCCTACAGCCACGCCGCCGACTGGTACGCCGACCGCTGGGCCATCGGGCACGCCAACCGCACCGCCGTCCGAGACGCCGACCGCCATACCGTCGACGCCGACCGCCGCACCTTCGACGCCGGTAGCCGTGCCAACCGCGGTGGAGGCCGGCCTCGCAGGCCCTGCTGCACAAGGTGATTCCAGCCACGGCTGGACGATCGCCGGTACCGGCCTGCTGGCCATCGCCGTCATGATCGGCCTGGCGTCGTTCCTGGTCCGCCGTCGCCGCGGACTGCACCAGCGCTGACAGGAACATCCCGCATGGGTAGCAACCGCCGCGATCACCCGGCCTCCTCATTCCGGGGCCAGGTGATCGCGGCGGTCAGCTTCGTGCTCGCCTTGCTGGCCGCATGGGTGATCTTCACGCAGCCAGCAGGCGATGAAGCCGCCCCACCGTCAGAGACAATCGCCTCGACGACAAGATCCCAGGCGTCACCGACGACCAGCCCCGTCGTACCGAGCACGGCCCGTACGACTCCCCGATCCGGCGATGCAGGTCAGGGCAGTCCGAAGAGAATCCTGCTCCCACAGATCGCGGTATCGGCGCAGGTGATACCGATAACCGCAGACGGCGGCATCCTCAAGCCGCCGTCGAACCCGCGCGCCGTCGGTTGGTGGTCGGCCGGCGCCCAGCCCGGAGCCCGGATCGGCTCGGCCGTGATGACCGCCCACACCGTGCACACCGGCGGCGGTGCCTTCGACGACCTCGGCAAACTCCGGCCAGGTGCGCTCATCACCGTCGTCACCAGCACCGGCAGAATCACCTACGCCGTCACCTCGGTGACGAACTACCCCAAACAATCGCTCGCGAAGCACGCCACAGAGCTCTTCGACCAGACCACCGACGGCCGCCTCGTACTCGTCACCTGCGAAGACTGGAACGGCAAGGTCTACGTCAGCAACACCGTCGCCCTCGCCGAACCAGTCCGGTAGACGGCTGCACCTGGATGTCAGACTTCTCGGCATGGACGACTTGACGCAGGCGGGTGACTCGCGGAGGGCCGAGTTCGTTGATGCGGATCTTCGGGAGGCTCGGTTTGTGCGGGCTGATCTATCGGGAGTGGTGATGCGGTCGGTGCAGGTCGGTGGGGCCGATATCGATGCGCCGTGGTTGCTTGTGGGGGACGACAGCCTGCTGGTCAACGGGGTTGATGTGGTTCCGTTTGTGGATGCCGAGCTCAACCGGCGGTTTCCTGGGCGGGCGGATCGGCGGGCTGCGGATCCCGATGGGTTGCGGACGGCCTGGGCGGCGCTTGAGCGAGTGTGGGAAGGAACGCTCGAGCGGGCTGCGGCGATGCCGGACGGGACGGTGGATGTGTCGGTCGATGGGGAGTGGTCGTTCGCGCAGACGCTGCGGCATTTGGTGATGGCGACCGATGTCTGGCTGCGACGCGCGATTCTTGGCGTCGAGCAGCCGTTTCATCCGATCGGGCAGCCGAACGCGGAGTACGAGACCGATGGCCACGACATGTCGGTCTTCGCGACAGGTCAACCGTCGTACGACGAGGTGCTGAGGGTCCGGGCTGAGCGGGTGGGGATGGTGCGGGCGTTCCTCGACGGCGTCACCGCCAAGGAGTTGGCGACGGTCCGGGCGCATCCGTGGGCTCCTGAGTATCCCGAGACCACGTTGTCCTGCCTGCACACGATTCTGGAAGAGGAGTGGGAACACCACCGGTACGCGGTGCGCGATCTGGACGCCATCGAAGCTAAGTAGCGCGGTACTGTCCGCAGATGGAACTGCGTCGGGTTCAGTACTTCGTGGCTGTTGCCGAAGAGGCCCATTTCGGGCGGGCGGCGGCGCGGCTGAACATGGCTCAGCCGCCGTTGTCGCAGCAGATCAAGCTGCTCGAGGCCGAGGTCGGGGTGCAGTTGCTGCATCGGACCACCCGGAAGGTCGAGTTGACCGATGCCGGGCGGCGGTTCCTGGAGCGGGCCCGGGAGATCCTGGCGGCGGTGGACAGCGCGGTGGTCGAGGCCAACGAGGTGGCGAGCGGCACGTTGGGTCGGATCGCGATCGGGTTCACCGGGTCGGCTACGTATGACCTGCTGCCTTCGTTCGTACGCGCGGTCCGCGCCGATCTGCCAGGCATCGAGCTGGACATCCACGGCGAGATGCTGACGCCACGACAGGTTGCCGCGCTCCTGGACGGGACCCTGGACCTGGCGTTCCTGCGCCCGCCCGTGCGCAGCCCGCAGATCGAGGTCCGGGTACTGCGGCGTGAACCGCTGATCGCGGTCCTGCCCACCCAGCATCCACTCGCCGCCAGCGACAAGGTCCGCTTGTCGGACCTGGCCGACGATCCGTTCATCACCTACCCGTCGCACAACCGGTCGGTCGTGTACGACGCCGTCCTGGACACCTGCCAACACGCGGGCTTCGTTCCGACGACGATCCATGAGGTCGCCGAGACGTCCACGCTGGTCTCCTTCGTCGCCGCCGGGCTTGGTGTCGCCTTGGTACCGGCCTCCGTGCAGCACCTCCAGATCACCGGTGCCGCCTACCTGCCCCTGGCCGGCACGACGAGCGAGGTCGAACTGGCCCTCGCGACCCGAGCCGACGAGCAGTCCCCACTGGTCGCGAGAGTCCGAGCCCGAGCCGAAGGCCTCATCGGCGGCGGCCGCCGCCTACCCCCTAGCCACTGATTGCCGGCAAGCGGATTGAGAGTTTGGGCGTCTTAATGCTGACTTTTTAGGTATTTCCCTTGTCCTGCTGGGGAGTCGAGACTCATGAGCATGACGCCGTTCATGCTCAGTGTTCAGGCACTTCTCGACGGTGAGCCCGCGCCGGCCACCGGGGTCGAGGACAGCGTGCCGATGCCGATTCCGGTCGCGACGGACACCCAGGTGATCGTCCGTTCGCTGGCCGAGCAGCTGGTCAGCGAGGCCAACGCGATCCTGCGCCCGCGGGGTGACGTGATCGACCTGGTCGATCAGGTCGGGCCGGGCGAGCTGACCTTCACGATGACCTACCACGACCGGGCGGCCCGGGTGCGGACTGTGATGTCCGGCCACTCCGCGCTCGTCAGCCTCGACGTATCCAACCAGCCGGACCGGCCGAGCCAGCCACGGCGGCTGAGTAGTGAGGACGAGCTGCAGGGGCTTGTTCTCAGTCTGATCGAGCCGCATCCGCACGCCGACCGTCAGGAGTGATCCGTGCAGTACGAGTTGCGCTACAACGTCATCGAACCCAAGCGGAACAGCTACCAGAACGTCATCGACCGGCTCGGTGACCAGCCGGCCACCCGGTACCAGGAGGCGACGCTCGACGTCGAGCCGCGGGAGAACTTCCACTACCGGCCGACCTGGATCCAGGACCGCGAGCTGTACGACCCGCGTTACACCGCACTCCAGCTGACCGATCCCTACACCTACGCCGATCCCCGCGGTTTCTACTACACGCCGTACGTGACAAACCGGGCCGCGTTGCACGACGAGTTCGGCAAGACCCTCGGCTACCTGGAGGGACGCGACCTGCTCGGCCGGATGCCCGAGGCGTGGCGCGAGGTCCTGGCCACAGTCGTCATCCCCCTGCGGCACTACGAGTCCGGCGCTCAACTGGTGACGGTCGCCGGAGCACGCTTCGCCTACGGTACGTCGATCGAGCAGTGCTGCACCTTCGCCGCGTTCGACCGGATCGGCAATGCGCAGATGCTGTCGCGGGTCGGTATCGCCCTGGGCGCCGGCGCTGGGGGAGTCCTGACCACTGCGAAGCAGGACTGGCTCAACGGCGAGCACCTGCAACCGTTGCGGCGGCTAGTCGAGGAGATCATGATCGTCGACGACTGGGCCGAGGGCCTGCTGGCGATCGACCACATCGACGCGCTGATCTATCCCTTGCTGTACACGGGTCTCGACGAGCAGGCACTGCTCACTGGCGCCGGGGCGTACTCGCTGTTCGCCCAGCACCTCAGCACCTGGTACGCCGATCAGCGCAAGTGGCTCGACGCCCTTATCACCGCCTGGTCCACGGACCCCGACCACGGCACGGCCAACGCCGAGCACCTCACCCGCATCGCCGGCACCTGGCAACCAAAAGCCCAGGAAGCTGTCGCGGCACTAGCCACGAAGCTGGACGGAGTACAGGCATGACTACGACGCTGCGCCAGGTCGGTATCGACCTCCAGGACGCCGAGGAGAACCGGCCGCTGGTCGACGCGATCAAGGCCGACAACCCCGAGCTGACCATCCGGCATCTGCCCGGCCTGCTCAAGCTCCAGTCGGCCGGACGGATCGTGATCAACCGCGAGACCGTCGAGAGGCAACTCGGCCGTGACTGGGACACCGGTGAGTTCCAGCTGGCGATCGTCTCGTACGCCGGCAACTTCACCGAGTGGGACGACGACCAGATCATCGTGAGTTGGGAGCACTGACCATGACCGAAGCCATCACCCGCCCGAAGAAGCTCCCACTGAAGGAGCGCTACGCGCTGCTCACCCGCGACCTCGACTGGGAGCCGAGCTACGTCAGCAAGGAGAAGCTCTTCCCGCACACGTCGTACGAGGGCATCAAGATCCACGACTGGGACGGCTGGCAGGACCCCTTCCGGCTGACCGTTGACGCCTACTACAAGTACCAGGCCGAGAAGGACAAGCGCCTGTACGCCGTACTCGACAGCTTCGCGCAGAGCCAGGGACATCTCGGGTTGTCGGACGCGTCGTACCTGAACTCGATCAAGCTCTTCATCCAAGGTGTCACCCCGCTCGAGTACGCCGCGCACCGGCACTTCGCCTACCTGGCGCGCTACCTGGAGGGGCCGGCGCCGCGGTTCGCCGCTCTGTGCCAGAGCGTCGACGAGCTGCGGCACTGCCAGACGCAGATCCACACGATCAGCAACTACAACAAGTACTACGGCGGCTTCCACAGCTGGTCGAAGATGCACGACCGGGTCTGGTACCTGTCGGTGCCGAAGTCACTGTTCGACGACGCGATGACGGCCGGGCCGTTCGAATTCCTGATCTCGATCTCGTTCAGCTTCGAGTACCTGCTGACCAACCTGCTGTTCGTGCCGTTCATGAGCGGCGCCAGCTTCAACGGGGACATGCCGACGATGTCGTTCGGGTTCTCGGCGCAGTCGGACGAGAGCCGGCACATGACGCTGGGCCTGGAGGCGATCAAGTTCCTGCTGGAGCAGGACGAGGGCAACGTGCCGATCATCCAGGACTGGATCGACAAGTGGTTCTGGCGGGCGTACCGGATGTCGGCTCTGGTCGCCGCGATGATGGATTACATGCTTCCGAAGCCGGTGATGAGCTGGAAGGAAGCGTTCGAGCTGTACTTCGAGGACCAGATGCTGGGCGGGCTGTTCCCGGATCTGGAGTTCTACGGCATCCGGCCGCCGAAGCATGTGGAACAGGCGATCGCGGAGAAGGAGCACCTGTCCCACCAGGTCTACAAGATCCTGCACAACTTCAGCTTCGCCGCGTCGTTCACCACCCAGACGCCGACCGAAGAGCACTCCAAGTGGCTCGCCGAGCAGTACCCGGAGACCTATCCGCAGCAGTACCAGCCGGTCTGGGACAAGCACGCGAAGATCGAGGCGAACGGTGGCCGGGTGTTCTTCCAGGGGTTGCCGCAACTGTGTCAGGTCTGCCAGATCCCGATGGCGTTCACCGAGACCGCCGATCCGGCCGCGATCTCGTTCCGGCGCAGCGAGTTCCGCGACGAGACCTTCCACACCTGCTCCGACGGGTGCCAGTGGATCTTCGAGCGCGAACCGGAGAAGTACGTCCAGGCGTGGCTGCCGGTGCATCAGATCTACCAGGGCAACTGCGGCGGTCCGAGCGTGCCGGAGGTGCTCGAGTGGTACGGCATCCAGGACGGCGACGCCGGTGAGTACCGCGGGTCGCCGGACGCGAAGTCGTGGGCCGAATGGCACTCCAGCGCGACGAAGGAGGCATGAGCGATGCCCGTGAAAGCCTTGTACGACTACGAGTTCCCGTCGGCCGACCGGCAGGAGCTGTTCGGCGACGACCAGCTCGTCTACGTGCACTGGGACGGCAATCCGCTGTTCTGCTCGGCGGCCTGCTTCCGGGTACCGCGGGCGATGCCGTTCGGTGAGTTCGTCGCCGGGATGGTCGCGCCCTGGGCCGGGTCGGATCCCGACTTCGATGCCGCGGCGACTCTGGACTGGCGGCTGTTCGACGAGCCGCTGAGCGCCGTACCGGATGCGTCCCTGACCGATCTCGGGATCGGTCACAAGGCGCTGTTGCACTTCACCGTCTGAGGCGGCGGAGATGAGTGACGAGACGTTCACGGTGACCATCGAGCCGATCGGTGCCGAGATCAAGTGTCGTGCCGACCAGACCGTCCTCGATGCCTGTCTGCGCGAAGGAGTGTGGCTGCCGCACGCGTGCACGCACGGGACCTGCGGTACCTGCAAGGCGCAGCTGCTGGAGGGCGACCTGGATCTCGGCGATGCTTCGCCGTACGCGCTGATGGAGAGCGAGCGTGACGAGGGAGCCGCGCTGCTCTGCGTGGCCAAGCCGCGCAGCGATGTGACCATCGAGGGAGAGGTGGATGTCGACGATGGCGTCGAGATCCACCCGGTACGTGACTACGCCGGCCGGGTTGTCGAGCTGGCCGAGGTGAGCGCCGGCGTACGGCGGCTGCGGGTGGCCCTGTCGGAGCCCATTCCGTTCAACCCTGGGCAGTACGTGCTGCTCCGGACGCCTGACGGTGAGACCCGGCCGTATTCGCTGGCCGGTCTGCCTGGCGACACGATCGAGTTGCACGTCAAGCGATCGGCGGACGGGCTGGCGACGGACGGGTGGATCTTCAAGGACCTGGCCGTCGGCGACACCGTGTCGGTCTCCGGACCGTACGGGCAGTTCTTCCTCCGGCCGGCCCGGGACGAACCGGTGCTGCTGCTGGCCGGCGGGACCGGGCTCGCGCCGATGAAGGCGATCCTTCAGCACCTGGAGCGGACTGGTTGCTTCCGGCAAGTAGTCCTCTACCACGGTGTGCCGACCGTTGACGACCTCTACGAGCACGACTGGTTGCAGCAGTTCGCGGCGTCCCACGAATGGTTCTCCTATCGGCCCGCGGTGTCGCGGGAGCAATATGGGGGACGCAGTGGGCGGGTGCCGGCTCTGGTTGCGGAGGACTATCCGCGGGCGGCCGGGCACGTGGCGTACCTGTGCGGCAGTCCTGAGTTCGTCGCCGACTCGATGAAGGCCTTGATGAAGGCCCGGCTGTTCCCGCGCGACATCTACCGGGAGGACTTCTTCGACTCCGCCGACCGGGCCTCGGGACGCAACGTCGTCCGCAGTCCGCTGATCAGGCGATGATCATGGGAGAACAACCGTGAAGATCACCAGGGTCGAAGCGATCCCGTTCGCCATCCCTTACCGCAAACCGCTGCGGTTCGCGTCGGGTGAGGTGACTGAGGCAGCGCATGTGCTGGTCCGCGTCCACACCGACGACGGGTTGGTGGGCGTTGCGGAGGCGCCGCCACGGCCCTTCACCTATGGCGAGACGCAGGCCTCGATCGTCGCGGCCGTCTGCGGGCTGTTCGCCGAGCAGCTCGTCGGGCTGTCGCCGCTGGAGCGCGAGCAGGTCCGGGTCCGGCTGGCTCGTACGGTCGGCAATCCGACGGCCAAGGCCGCGATCGACATGGCTTTGTGGGACATCATCGGGCAGTCACTCGGGGTGTCGGTCACCGAGCTGCTCGGCGGGTATGGCGATCGGATGCGAGTGGCGCACATGGTCGGGTTCGCCGAACCGGCCGAGATGGTCGCCGAGGCCGGGCGGGTGCGGGAGCAGTACGGGATCAGCACCTTCAAGGTGAAGGTGGGCCGGCGGCCGATCCACCTGGACGTCGCCGCCTGCCGGGCGTTGCGCGAGGCGATGCCGGACGCCGAGCTCTACATCGACGGGAACCGTGGCTGGACCGCGGCCGAGGCAGCGCGGGCGCTGCGGGCGATGGCCGACCTCGACCTGCTCTTCGCCGAGGAGCTGTGCCCGGCCGACGACGTCCTCGGACGGCGATGGCTGGTCGGGCAGAGCGGCATTCCGATGTACGCCGACGAGAGCGTGCCGACGCCAGGCGACGTGACCCGGGAGCTGCTCGGCGGCTCGGCGACCGGGGTCAGCATCAAGACCGCGCGTACCGGCTTCACCGGGTCGCACCGGGTGCTCGCCCAGTGCGAGGGGCTCGGCGTGGAAGTTGTGATGGGCAACCAGATCGACGGGCAGCTCGGATCGCTCTGCAGCCTGGCCTTCGGCGCCGCCTTCGAGGCGACGTCACGGCAGGCGGGGGAGTTGTCGAACTTCCTCGACATGGCCGACGACCTCCTGACCGAGCCGCTGGAGATCCGCGGCGGCCTGCTCCGGGTCCGGGAAGCGCCCGGGCTCGGCATCGACATCGACGCGAGCAAGCTCGCGCACTACCGGACCGACCGTGCCTGACCTCGGGACGGCACCCGCCAGAGAAGGGAAAACACCATGACTACGACCGAGGAGTCGGCCACCGCGGCCGCCACCGGCGCATCCGCGACCGAGCGGTTCCGCGCCGACAAGACCGCCGTCGCCGACACGCCGCCGGAACGGGTGAGCAAGCTGGCCAGGGAGGTCCTGGCGGCAGTACACGCGACGATCCGCGCCAACCAGGTCAGCTATGCGGAGTACGACGCCTTGAAGGCGTGGCTGATCCAGGTCGGTGCGGATGGCGAGTGGCCGCTGTTCCTGGACGTGTTCCTCGAGAACGTCGTCGAGGAGGTCGCGAGTGCCGACCGGGAAGGCAGCAAGGGCACGATCGAGGGCCCGTTCTACGCTCCCGGCGCGCCGGAACTGCCTGCGGAGGCGACCCTGCCGATGCGTGCCGACGAACCGGGCACCCCGCTCACCTTCCACGGCCAGGTCCGGTCGGCCGATGGTACGCCGCTGGCCGGGGCGAGGGTGGACATCTGGCACTGCGACGATGCCGGGTACTACGCGCAGTTCGCACCCGGGCTGCCCGAATGGAACCTGCGGGGCGTGATCACGGCCGACGACCAGGGCGGTTTCCGGATCCATACGATCCAGCCGTCGCCGTACCAGATCCCCACCGACGGTGCGACCGGCGCACTCATCCGGGCCGCGAACTGGCACGCGTGGCGCCCGGCCCACCTGCACCTCAAGGTCTCTGCACCGGGCCACCAACTGGTCACCACCCAGCTGTACTTCCCCGGCGACCCCCACAACGAGGACGACATCGCCTCAGCCGTCAAGCCCGAACTGATGCTCGACCCGAAGCCGGCCGGCAACGGCATCGACGTCGAGTACGACTTCGTCCTGGCCCCGTCCTGACCCACACCTGATCGCCATCCCGTCGTCCCGTCGCCTCGGCCGGGGCGGCGGGACCTCTCGGTGAGGAGACACCATGTTGTTCGCGGTGACCATGCGAGTGAGCCTGCCGGCCGACCTGGATCCGGCGGTGCGGGACGACACGCTCGCGCTGGAGAAGGCGTACAGCCAGGAGCTGCAACGAGCCGGCAAGTGGCCGCATATCTGGCGGATCGCCGGGCAGTACGCCAACCTCAGCATCTTCGAGGTCGACTCCATCGACGAACTCCACCAGCTGCTCTGGGACCTCCCGCTTTTCAATTACATGAAGCTGGAGATCCAGCCTCTGGCGAAGCACCCCTCAGACATCGCTGGTTAGGCGGTGCTCTCCAGTGCGGCGGCCGGCCAGTTGCTGAGGATCGCGGCGACTCGGTCCGGCGCTTCGATCGGGGCCAGGTGGGCTACATCGTCGAGGATCGTGAGCCGCGCGCCAGGTACCGCGTTGACGATCCGCTGCGCATCGGCGACCGGTGTGGCCACGTCGTCCCGCCCGGCGATCAACGCCAGCGGCCGGTCGATCCGCGGCAACCTCTGCCGCAGATCGAACTCGGCCAGCGCCTCACATGCCAGCGCATAGCTCTCGTCGTCAACCGCCCGCAACGCGTCGATCAAGGCCTCGACCGCCGCCGGCTCACGGTCAGCGAACCCAGGCGAGAACCACCGCTCCCGTGACCCCTTCACCACCGCTTCCGTCCCTTCGGCCCGTACCAGGGCCGCACGCTCGCGCCACATCCGGGGCGCTCCGAACCGGGCGCTCGTACAGGCCAAGGTCGCCGCGCTCACCCGATCCGGATGGTCGACCAGCAGTACCAGCCCAACTGCCCCGCCCAGCGAATCACCGGCGTACCGAAACGCCCCCGGCCCCCAGAGCTCGTTGACCCCGGCAACAACCTGCGCCGCCAACTCCTCGACGGTGAACGGCGCCGTCGCAGGCACACCACTCCGGTGCCCCGGCAGTTCCCAGCCCAGTACGTCGAATCGCCCACCGAGCCTGTCCGCGCACGCCCCCCACAGCGCCTCGACACTCGTCCCCAAACTGGGCCCGACAACCAGAAGCTCTCCGCCGGTCCGGGGCGCCCCGACCCACCCAAGCCCAGCAACCGTCCGCCGCACCTCAGCCATCAAAGCCATACCTGAGGCTAAGTCCCCAGCTATGTCACAAACAAAGACCAGTCCGGTCCGATTCGATAGCTATCGAGTCCTAATCCGTAGAGGCGCTCAGCGGTTGGACGGCGGGTTGGGCCGCCCGCGAAACCCCCACGCCAGCCGCCCCGCTCGCTCCTGCGTCGCTCTCTCCGCGCCTGGCTCCCACCCGCCCTTTTGGCGAGCGTGTGGGGTGGGTCATTGGCTGGTGCTCCTCACGCTCGGGTGGCTCCCCAAGCCGGCCGCTACGCCCGGTCCTTCGTCGCTCGCTCGCGCCGGTTGAGCTGGGCGGTTGCTCCAGGCGCGACGCATCAGTGTTGGGTCAGATGCGATGGTGGCCGACCAAAGCGGCTAGTGGTTGTCCTGGTCGCGGGTGAAGGCCGACTCGTCGAACCACAGGCCGGGATCGGTACGCCGCGCCAGTTCGTCAAGGGCGGCGGCTGAACCGCGGAAAAGCTGCGGGTCCACCGGGATCGCGCAGCCGTTGATGCCAAAGACCACGGTTGGGCTATCCGTGCGCATCACCCCGGCCACCTCTTGCCAGCGGATCTCGTGGACGCCGTCCTCGTCGCGCAATGCGAGTCCCTGCTCGGTCTGCACCAGCACCAGCGAGCGAGCGTCCTTGAAGAAGGTCCTAGCTGCGAGGGACGGCTTGTAGACCTTCCCCGCCGGCAGTTCGGGAACGAGCCGGCAGTGCGTCTCGGGACGGAACCCGTGCGCTTTCCAGACGTTCAGTACCTCCTGCTCGGCATATCCGATCGCCGAAGGAAGGGCGTCATGCAGTACTGCAGCGATGTCCGCCGGGTGTACCTGCTTGGCCAGCACTAGGTCAGTCGGTGCCGACGGCGGGTCACCCATCAACTCGTGCATCGCGGCGCCGAACGCCGAAGCCAGCTCTCTGTCGGTGGTGGCAAGGTCCTCCTCCAGACGGGCAACCGCCAGCGCCAACTCTTCTTCGCTGGGGCCATGGGCGGCGAGGTCGGTCAGGGCCTCTGCCACTGCCTGAGCAACCGGTTCCTCAGTGCCTTCGCGGGCTTCGGCAAAGATGACGAAGTCCCTACCCACGACCTGGCTGTCGACGACGTAGCTGTGTCCAGCGACGTGGCGACACTGCTCCTCGATCCTGTTCTCCAGCACACTCATCGCCAGTCTGGGCACGCGTGCAGCGTCACCTGGTGGCACAGTGAGCAGTACTGCGGCTCCAGGGATGCCGTACCCCACCGCTGACGGTCCATCCTGCAACCGTCCGCGCGGGTACTCCCTGGTAGGCGTGGGCCCTTGCGGCAGCTTCAGCTCCAGCCCGTCCGGCAGCGGACCGCTCACCTGCAGTACTGCGTTGCCAGGCACGAACCACTTCTGTGCGAAGGAGGTGACGTGCTCGGCCGTCAGGCCGTCGTACCCCGCACCGTCCAGCCAGGCCAGCCCCGGACCGGCAGCGCCGTACCGGACGAACAGCAGGAACGCGGCCATCGGATGCGCCACCCATCCGTTCTCGGCGGCCAGTACCCCGGCCTCGACCGCAAGCCGATCCACCGGCGGGTCGGCCAGCGCGGCGCAGAGCCGGTTCAGGAACTCGCCGACCCGCGCGGGCGATCCGGACGCCGCGAAGGTGGTCGTCATCAGATCGACCTCGGCCTCGACCTGGATCGGCAACTGGCGCACTGTGCTCATCACCAGATGCTCGACGGTGTGCGCGACCCCGACGGTGCGCAGCGTCTCGTCCCGGGCTCCGACCGCGAAGGTCAGGGTGGCGTCTGTGTGTTCCTGTGGATCCCGGTGCCGCAGCAGCCGCACGCCATCGACATGCTCCGTTTTGATCACCGGCGAACTGTACTGCCAGCTGGGACACGGTCATGAGCGCCGCCTCGATCGTTTGCGAAGACCCCGCCATCAGGCAATGCAGGTGGCTGGGGGAAGAGTTCCTGATCTGGTTGTGGGACTTGCCACAGGCGGGGGAGCCGGTTCGGGCTCTAGACAAGTGCGATCGGCGGATGCGGGATGTCACGATGTTCGGAGCATGGGTGATCAGGGGTGGTCTCGGGTAGCGCGGGCGGCGTTGTTTGCTGTCGTTTGTGTGCTGCTTACTGCGCTTGGGCACGTGCTGATGTCCGGTGCGTCGCTGCCTTGGTGGGCGGTTGGTGGGGCGTTTGTCGGGGTCTGGAGCTGCGGCTGGCGGTTGGCTGCGTGCGAACGGGATGTTGTCTCGGTGACGGCGATCGCGGTTGCCACGCAGGCAGTTCTGCACGTTGGCTTCACCATCGCAGAGATGATCGGCTCGGCTGGTGCCGTGCATTCGCAGATGGTGATGCCGGATATGAGTCCGGTCGCTCACAACCACGGGATGACGCACGCCCACGAGATGGCGCACAGCCAGGGGATGGGGCACGGCGGTGGGCTGGCGCTTGGGTCGATGTTGGGGATGTTTGCTGCCCACCTTGTGGTGGCGCTGCTGAGTGGGCTTTGGCTGGCGTACGGGGAACGCGCGGTCTTCAGTGCCGTCCGGTACGCCGCGCAGTGGGTCCGGGCGTCGTTGACGCTGGTGAACCGGGTGTCCGCGCCGCTGGGACTGCCTCGAATCCGGCCGAGCCGGACGTTCCGGGTCCGGACCATGCGACAGCTGCGGCTGGTCCACGCGATCGTCTCCCGGGGTCCTCCCGCTGGGGTCGCTGTCGGTTGACAGCTCGACCCACCCGGCGCTGAGCCCCCTGTGGCCGCGCCGGGTACGGCCATGCCTGCCCGGCGGCCGTAAAGCGATCGGATCCGGCCGGACCGCCCGTCGGATCGTGGATTCCTGGAGAAGCAGATGCAACGTAGTGGTGATGTGGCAACGAAGGTCGGCGGCTCGCAAAGGGGACCGGAGCAACGAGCTGCCGGCGAGAAACGAGCTGCCGGCGCCAAGGGAGCCGGGCTGTTCCGGGCCTTCTGGCGATGGCATTTCTATGCGAGTTTCCTGGTCATTCCAGTGGTGCTGGTGCTGGCGGTGACCGGTTTGATCTACCTGTTCCGGTTCCAGCTCGAGCCGGCTCTGCATCCCGATCTGATGAAGGTGCAGCAGCCGGCCGGCTTGCGGGCTCAGCAGTACGACGCTCAGCTGGCCGCGGTGCAGAAAGCGTTTCCGGACGCGACCGTGCTGTCGATGACCGAGCCGTCCGGCCCTGACCGATCGACAGTCTTCTCCGTGGAGGCCGCGGACGGTGCCACCCGGGACGTGTTCGTAGATCCGTACCAGGGCCAGGTACTGGGGTCGCTGGATCCGGACTCGACGCTGTCGGGTGGCGCGATCCTGTTGCACGGCGAGTTGATGGCCGGTCGCTGGGGTGACGCGGTCATCGAGATCGGTGCCTGCTGGGCGCTGGTGATGGCGATCACCGGGTACTACCTGTTCGCCCGCGGACGGGTCGCCCGCGCGCGACGACGTACAGCCGAGGCAGCGGGCGCCGTGCTCCGGTCGCGGCACGCGCTGACGGGGTCGGTACTGGGGATCGGCCTGCTGTTCCTGATTGTGTCGGGTCTGCCGTGGACGGGTTTCTGGGGCGCGAAGGTGCAGCAGTTCGCAACCAGCCAGGGGAGTTCGATGTGGGGCGAGGATCCCGGCGCGCTGTCGAATCCGACGTCGACCCTGGACGAGTCGCTGCCGCACAGCCACGCGGTGCCCTGGGCACTGGGGGAGTCGAAGGTGCCGAAGTCGGATCCGAACCAGGACAGGCGTTCGGTGGCCACCATCGACACCGCGGTGACGGTCGGCGTCCAGAACGGTCTGGCGCGGCCGTTGACGATCGCACTGCCCGCCGGCGAGGAGGGCGTGTACTCCGTGATCGGGTACGCCTTTCAGAACCCGGCCAAGGAGCGGACGCTGCACGTCGACCAGTTCGGTGGGCAGGTGGTCTCGACGTACGGCTACCACGACTATCCCTTGCTGGCCAAGACGGTCGCGCAAGGGATCGCGCTGCATGAGGGCCGGCGTCTGGGGACCGCGAACATGGTTCTCACCACAGCGTTCTGCCTGGGGGTGATCTTCATGTGCGTCTCCGGCCCGCTGATGTGGTGGCGCCGACGCCCGAAGTCGGCCGGCGCTGTCGGTGCGCCGCGGGGCCGGTTGCCCTTGAAGGCGACGCCGGTGCTCGCGGTCCTCGTGATCGCACTGGCCCTGTTCCTGCCGATGTTCGGGATCACGCTCGTACTCGCCCTGCTGCTCGACCAGCTGGTGATCCGCCGAACCCCGAGACTGCGCGCCTGGCTCAACACCACCGACTGAAACCCGACCCAGCAACGGCGCCTGCCGACGCCGCCGGACATCGCTCACGATGTTCGGCGGTGCCGGCTGCCGCAGAAGGTTGACGATCGGTAAGGGGCGGATGGCGTCGGGGCTGGTTAGCGTGGTTCCATGCCTCGAGCCAAGCTGCCGATTGTCGTTGCGTTGCTGATGATCGGAGCCGTCGGCTGCTCGAAGGAGCCGTCCACCGGCAGCGAGCTGCCACCCGATGACGGCAAGTTCGCCGTACTACGGGGCGCCGGGTTCCACGACGATGGCAGCTTTGATCCGCGGATGACCTGCGACGGTGCCGGGGACTACTCGCCACCCTTGGTGTTCCGGCACGTGCCCGCCGGAGCCGTCGAGTTGGTGTTGTCGATGGTGGATGACGACAAGCCGAGCGCGACGGGCGATCCGCTGATCCATTGGGTCGAATGGAAGATCCCCCCGAACTCGGCCGGGCTCCCGGAGCACACCAAGCCGGACGAAGCCCGCGAGGCGCTCAGCGACCTGGGCGAGGCGACCTACAACGGCCCCTGCCCACCCGCCGGGCAAACCCATCACTACCGCTTCACACTGCTGGCTCTGTCCAAGCCGATCGACCTCCCCTACGGATCACCTGCCCGCAAGGTCCTCGCGGCCGCCAAGCCGTCGGTGATCGGCAGCGCGACCGTCGTCGCCACCTACGAGCGGACCAAGGCTTAGCTCGCGCCGACCGCTCAGGGCCGCTGGCGGTTGCGCTGTACACCACGAGAGTCAGTTGGTGGCGATGGTGGTGCGGGCTTCGAGGATTTCCAGGTAGTGGGGGTTGTGCATGATGCCGAGGACGTTGCCGAAGGGGTCGATGACGGCGGCGGTGGTGAAGTTGCTGTCGCCGTGGGAGGTGATGGGGGTGTATTCCTTGGCGCCCATCGAGAGGAGTTTCTCGAAGGTGGCCTGCAGGTTGTCCACGTGCCAGTGCATGACGGCGCCGCCGGGCGTGTTCGAGGCGCCCGGCGGCGCGTACTTGCGGTCGATGAACCCGAGTTCGTCTTCGTCGTCGCCGATCCGGAACTCGAAGTACGCGGGCGGAGCCGGCGTGGGCGGGAACTGGAAGTAGGCCTGCTGGCCGAGTAGTTCGGCGTACCAGTCGCGCGCGGCGGCGAGGTCGTCGGCGTAGAAGCTGATGGTGGCGAATCCTCGGAACATCGGGCTCTCCCTGGGTCTTCGAGATGGTCGTCCACCTCGTTGACCACCAGCATGCCTGGCAAAGTGCTCATCCAGTGATCACTTTGATCAGGACTATCAATCTAGGTGTTCTGAGCAGCGCGGGCCTGTTCGAAGGGGAGCCGGTCGAAGATGATGCGGAGGTCGACGATCTTGCCGTCGCGGACGGTGTGGAGTTCGGCGCCGGGGGCGTCGGGGACCGGGTGGGTGCTGGTGCCGTAGATCAGCACCGCGGTCGTGTCGTCGCCGTACGACGCGAGCAACTCGGCCTTGAGCAGGATCCGGGAGAACGGTTCCATGAAGGCGCGGAACGCGTCGGCGCCCTCCAGCCGGCCGGCCGGCGCGTGGCAGACGATGTCGTCGGCGAGATACGTCATCGCCTGGTCGAAGTCATGGCCGGTCCACGCCTCGAAATAGGCGAGGACGGTCTCCAATGGTGTTGTCATACTGAGGTAGACACCACGGCCGGGGCGATCGGAACGGTCGGGCTGGCACGATGTGGGGATGCAGAGCTTCGAGGAGCTGATCGCGCCGTACCGGCGTGAGCTGCATCTGCACTGCTACCGGATGCTCGGCTCGTTCACCGACGCCGACGACCTGCTGCAGGAGACGTTGCTGGCCGCCTGGCGCGGGCTGCCCGACTTCGACGAACGTTCGTCGCTGCGTACCTGGCTGTACAAGATCGCCACCAATCGCTGCCTCAACGCGATCCGGGACAGCAAGCGCCGCCCGCCGCCCGAGCCGCTGCCGCCGTTCGATCCGCCCGAGCCGACCAGCCGCTGTGACGTCACCTGGCTGCAGCCGTACCCCGACGCCTTGCTGGACGATCACCTGATCAAGCGCGAGCACATCGAGCTCGCTTTCATCACCGCACTCCAGCGGATGCCCCGGCGGCAGGCGGCCGCCTTGATCCTGGTCGACGTACTCGACTTCTCGACCAAGGAAGCGGCCGGCCTGCTGGACACGACGCCGACCGCCGTCAAAGGCGCTCTCCAACGCGCCCGCGCCTCGCTGCACAGCCCTCCTCCTCCGCGCGACACCGAGACCGAACGCAAAGTCGCCCGCCGCTTCGCCGAGGCCTTCGCCGCCGACGACATCACCACCATCAAGACCCTGCTCACCGACGACGCCTGGCTGGCCATGCCGCCGGCACCACACCAGTACTACGGCCCGCCGGCAATCGCCGCGTTCCTCGAGGCCAGCGCCGGCGGGCGCACCTCGGCGGCCCTCGAGTTGGAGCCAGACGGGGCCAACCGGCTGCCGGCGTACCGGTGCTACTTCGTGAACGGATCCGATCGCCGCGACACCGGACAAGTAGTCCTGACTGTCAGCGACGACCGGATCAGCTCGATCACCCGTTTCCTGAACCCCGCCTAGTCGGGGAGGAGGACAGCGCCTACACCAGGTTGCGCGTTCAGTTGCCCCTCCTTGATGAGCGCCGCGGCCGCGTCGCGGCCGTTCTCGCCGGTGCGGCTCATCCGGGCAGCGACCAGGCCGGCGACGATCGGCGTACTGAAGGACGTGCCGCTCCACCTGGCCATCCCGTAGAACCGCTCCACCCGCGGCGCCTGCCCCGGGACCACATGCGGCGGTTCGTGGTACTCGTAGCTGCCGACCGGGAACGCGTTGACGAGATCCTGACCCGGCGCATAGAGGTCCACCCAGCCACCGAAGTTGCTGAACGGCGCCCGGCCCTGCCAGCTGGTGGACAGCGCGCCGACCGAGACACTGAACGGCGACGCGGCCGGCCAGAACGGCTTCCGGCTCGAGTCATTGCCTGCCGCAACGATCAGGGCGACGCCCTTGTGGTGGCTCAGCCGCAGTTCGTCGAACACCCGGAAGCTGAGCAGCCCGGTCGCGTCATAGGCATGCGTACCGGCCGACATGCTGATGATGTCGGGGAAGTCCTCGTTCAGCACGGCGTCGAGCGCCTGGACGAGATCGGACTCCAGCGCCGAGCCGCCGAAGTTCAGTACGCCCCGGACGTGCACCTCGGCCCGTGGCGCGACGCAGCGCACGAGTCCGGCGATGAAGGTCCCATGCCCCGCGTACTTGTTCAGGGTGTCGCCGGCCTGGGCGTAGTCGGCGTCACCCGCGACGCCCTCCAGCCACTGGCTGCGCTGCGGCGCCGTCGCGTCGAACCCGGTGTCGACCACGACGACCTTCACCCCGTCGCCGGCCCCGCGATCCGGCGTGTAGCCGGGGTAGGGGGAACTGACGGCCGGTACCGGTTCGGGCTCGGTCGCGGGACATCCGGCACCGTTGCCACACAGCGGGACGACATGGTTCAGCGCGGCGCTGTCCCGGCCGGCTCCGTTGACCTGGACCGCCCGTCCGTTGATGGTCGGCCGACCGCCAGCGGTGACGGCTTCCAGCACGTCGATCGTGTCGTAGTCGACCTCCGCCGACAGCCGGACGAGCCGCAGACCCGCCAGTACAGGCTCGATGAACCGGCTGTACGGCCGGCCCTCGGCCGCGTCCGCGTCGGCCCGCGCCTGCTCGTCCTCGGAGGGGAACACCCCCAGTTGCACGAGGATGTCGCGCACCTCGTCGAAGTACTCCTGCCGGACGAGCAGTGCGCCTTCCTCATAAAGGAACTCCGTCTCAGCGGCACCGGTTCCGATCCCGACCCGCCACCGCGACTTGCCCCGTCCGGCGCCATAACTCTCCTGAATGGCGCGGCGCTGCTCGGTCCACGGCGTCTCGGGAACATCCTTCGGACCGGCAGCCGCCGAACCCTCGTCTTCCTGCATTACCCCTCCAGATCTCGCCCTGCAGTTTCTGTGCCATGCAACCTAGACTCGTCCCCGTGTCAGTTGCCAATGGCGACCCCCGTAAAGGCCGTCAGCATGCTCCTGACGGACTGCTTCCGCTTGCCGTGGCCCGGCCGGCCGAAGCCTTCGCGGCGGCCGACAGGTTGCTCGAGCAGTCGCTGGATCCGCGGACCGCGTCGATCGCGCACCAGGTGAAGGGCATCGTGCTGCGCGACTCCGGGCGAGCGACCGAGGCCATTGCGGAGCTTCGCCGAGCGGTTCGCCTGGCGGGCAGGTCCGGCGATTCGGAGCGGACCGCTGACGTCGAGGCCACGCTCGGGCTCACCCTGGGGCTGGCCGGCCGCGTGGCGGAGGGACTCACGGCTCTGGACCATGCCGTTGCGCTCAGCAATGGGATTCACAGTGGTCGCGTCCTCACGCGCAGGGGCTACCTGTTGCGGGTGCTCGGCCGGTACGACGAAGCGCTCGCCGACCTTCGCCGGGCAGTCAAGGTACTGCGCGCGGGGGGCGACCGGATCTGGGAGGCGCGCTCGCGCACCCATCGTTTCCTCGTGTACGCCGCTCTCGGACAGGCGACCCGGGCTGACCGCGACCTGGTGATCGCCGAGCAACTGCTGACTGCCGAGGGGCAGGATCTGGAGTCGGCGATGGCGGTCCACAACCGGGCCGAGCTGGCTTATCAGCGGGGCGACCTGCCGGAGGCGCTCGGATTTCTCGACGAAGCGGCGGCTCGCTATGCGGCCCTGGAGACGTCCTGGCCGAGCTTGGCCATCGACCGTTCGGCGGTGCTGCTCGCCGCGGGGTTGGCGGGCGAAGCTCTGGCCAGCGCGGAGGAGGCGCTGGCCAATGAGACCGGCAACGGGACTGCGACGGCTGATCTGCTCTTCGCGGCGGCGCAGGCTGCCCAGGCGGCGGGACAGCCCGCTCTGGCGGGGGAACGGGCAGCGGCGGCGGCTGAACTTTTCCGTCGGCAGGGGCGGAAGAGTTGGCAGGCTCGGGCGTCGTTCGTCGTACTGCAGTCGCGGTACGACGCTGGGCAGCGTGGTGCGCGGTTGAGCACGCAGGCTGGTCGGGTTGCTGATCAGCTTGATGAGTTGCACTCGGCTGAGGCGGCGTCCGCGCATCTGTTCGCTGGTCGGCTGGCGGCTGAGGTCGGTCGGCGGGAGGATGCGGATCGGCACCTTGCCACTGCCGCTCGATTCCGCCGGCGCGGGCCTGCGTACGGTCATGCGGCGGGATGGCTCGCGGAGGCTTTGCGCGCGGAGGGGCGAGGTGCCACCGCTGCGACGCTGATTGCCTGTCGACGGGGGTTGCAGGCTGCTGGGGATCACCAGCGCTCGCTGGCGGCGCCTGAGTTGCGCGCGCATGCGGCGGCGTACGGGACCGAACTCGCGGCTCTCGCCCAGCGGCACGCCGTACGCCGAGGTGACGCGCGCATGTTGCTGCGGTGGAGCGAACTCTGGCGAGCCGGCGCGCTGGCCGTGCCGCCGGTCCACGGACCAGACGATCGCGAACTCGCCGAGGAACTGGCCGCCCTCCGCAACGTCACCTCCCGCCTCGACGAGGCCGACCCAGGTCCTGCCACCGACCGCCTCCGCGCCGACCGCACCCGCCTCGAATCCGCCATCCGCTCCAGAACCCGCCGCCTCGCCGCCCGCCCAGCTACCTCTCCAACAACTTCTGGGAAAGATCTGGCGGGGTTGTTGAGTGGGTTGGGGGAGCATCGGTTGGTTGAGCTCACTGAGGTCGATGGGGAGCTGTTCGCGATCACCGTGGTCGGGCGGCGGGTGCGGATGCATCGGGTCGGCTCGGTGGCCGCGGCTGTCCGGGAGATCGAGCTGGCCAGGTTCATGCTGCGTCGATTGGCGCGAGGTCGACCGCCTGCCCGTGCTTTGGAAGCCCTCGAAACCGCCGGCCGACGATTGCAGCAAGTCCTCCTCGGCCCAGCCGCCGATGATCTGCACCGAGCCAACCCAAGCGGAGGCGGCCCGAGCGGACCCATCGTCGTCGTTCCCACTGCTCGGTTGCAGTCGGCGCCGTGGGCGATGTTGCCGGCGTTGGGTGCGGTCGCGGTGACGGTGGCGCCCTCCGCCGCGTTGTGGCTGAAAGCAGGCCGTACGAAGGCCCCGTCGCGCCGCCGGGTGGCGCTGGTCGTCGGCCCGGGCCTCGACGGCAGCGGCAGCGAACTCGAACTGATCAACAAGGGCTACCCCGACGCGGTCACCCTGCTCGACGAGAGCGCGACCGCCGAGGCTGCCCTGGCCGCGCTCGACGGCGCCTGGACCGCGCACATCGCTGCCCACGGCATCTTCCGCACCGACAACCCGCTCTTCTCCGCCTTCACCCTGCACGACGGCCCACTGACCCTCTACGATCTCGGTCGCCTGCGCCGCGCCCCCCAGAGACTCGTCCTGTCCAGCTGCGAATCCGGCGTCGCAGCCGCCGTCGGCGCGGACGAGCTCCTCGGCGTCGTCTCCGCGCTGGTCCCGCTCGGCACGGCCAGCCTGCTCGCGAGCGTCGTACCGGTCAACGACGCCGCCACCGCAGGCCTGATGGTCGACTTCCACGAACACCTGCGCGGCGGAGCTTCCTTCGGTACTGCGTTGCGCGCCGTCCGGGCGAGCATCGCCGACGACCCGGTCATGCTCGCCACCGCGTTGTCCTTCGTCGCCCTCGGGTGCTGACAGCGTCAAACCATCACCCAAGCTGTCGTGACCGAAGCGCCGGTTGCCGACCGGCATCGCACTCTCAAGGGCCCGCCTGACAGCCCGTCGACCAGGAAGCGCCCCAGCTCGTCAGTGGGCAGTGCAACCCGGCGACTGTCGCCGTACTCGAGTGAGCAGTCCACTGGCGCGGTACCGATCACCTGACCGATCAGGGTCAGCTCGTCGCCGTCCTGTACGACCTCCAGCTCGACCTGGAGCTCACCACTGTCGAAGGAGAGGAGGCGATCCTGACCGGCGTCCGCGGCTCCTCGTCGTACCAGCTCGAACTCCAGCTCCGCCTCGGTCGCCGAGGAGTCGGCAACCAAGACGGCCAGCTCGCTGTCGAGGTCGCGGGTGCTGATCGCTGCCCGAGCCGCGGCAGCGACGTGCTCCGGTACGGGGTCCAGCTCGCCGGCGAGCCGGCTGAGTTGGGCCATCAGCTCGTCGTCGTCATCGAAGGCGCTCATGACACGGCCAGCTTTCGAAGGTTGGCTAGGCAGCGCTGCCGGGACGGCCCGATGCTGCCGACCGGCATGTCCAGGGCCGCGGCGACCTCGGCGTACGGGGGTGGTGGATCTGCCATCAGTACTCGCAGGAGTGCCTGGCAACGCGGCTTCAGCAAGCGGAACGCCCGCCACAGCGCCGAATCCTGCTCCGTCTTGAGCAGACCGGCATCGAGTGGAGCGGCGTCGTCGTCCGGCAGGCTGTCCCAGTCGGAATCGGTCGGCGTCGGCACCTTGCGGCGGAGGATCGCGAGGCACTCCCGGCGTACGGTCGTGGCCAGCCAGCTGCCCAGGTGTTCCGGATCGCGCACGGTGTCCAGGCGCTCGACCAGCCGCAGCCAGGTCGTCTGGACCGCGTCGGCGGCGTCGTCGCTGCCGAGTCGCATGCTGCGGGCCACCGACCACAAGAGGTTGGTGTACCGCGCTGTCAGCGCGTTCCAGGCCGCTTGGTCAGTCGCCTGGGCTCGCTTGACGAGCTCGGCAGTACTGACATCTCGCAGCAGATCCATCGCAAAAGACTCCGGTTCTTCTCGGCCCCGCCAACCGCTCAGTCATTGTCGCGGTTGGGACGGACGCCGTCCATGTTCGGTCTGTTCTGCCTCAGAGGAGGCGGCCGGCGACCCACAGATACCGAAGTCGCCGAAAATATCCGGGAATCGGACGTATCAAGCGGGTATCCCGGCCCTCTTGTACAACAAGCCGGTGATCAGAAACGCGACCGGCACAGTGCCTTGGAGGGGGGAGGCGCGACTCCGCGGTGGCATCAGGGGGCCACCGCACCCCTGCGGTGGCGTTGGAGGGTGCGCCACCGCGGGGCACGAGTCGTTACGCTCGCGCCCACGCAACCAGTCCAGGCCTTCTTGCGACTCACGAAGTACAGGCGGTGGCCACACCACCACCGGCATCCCCGCCACATCCACCACCCCAGCCATCCCCGCCGAGACCGTCTCGCGGGTTGCCGAGTGGGCCCTCGGCAACGACCTCGAAGTCGTCGAACACGCCACCGAGGTCTCCTTCAGCGGGTCACTACTTCTGGTAGAGGGCTTCTACGTCGGCTTCGTGCTTCTTCATGACGATGTGGCGGCGCAGCGAGAGTTTCAGGGAGAGTTCGCCGTTCTCCTGGGTCCAGTCCTCCTGCAGGATGCTGAACTTCTTGATGCCTTCGGCCTTGGAGACGGCGGTGTTGGCGTCGTCGATGGCGGTCTGGATCTCGGCGATCAGGTCCTTGTCGTCCACCAGGACCGACATGTCGTTCGGCTTGCCGTGCTTGTCGGCCCAGGCCGGGATGGTCTCCGGGTCGATCGTGACGAGGGCGGCGATGAACGGCTTGCCGTCGCCGACGACCATGCACTGGCTGACCAGCGGGTGCAGCCGGATCCGGTCCTCCAGCACCGCGGGGGCAACGTTCTTGCCGCCCGCCGTCACCAGGATCTCCTTCTTCCGCCCGGTGATCTTGATGAACCCGTCGGCGTCGAACTCACCCAGGTCGCCGGTGTGGAACCACCCGTCGGCATCGATCGCCGCGGCCGTCGCCTCGTCGTTCTTCCAGTAGCCGAGCATGACCTGCCCGCCCTTGAAGAGCAGCTCACCGTCGTCAGCGACACCGACCGTCACGCCGGGCAGCGGCTTGCCGACGGTCCCGATCCGGATGTCGTCGGGCAGGTTCACGGCCAGCGCGGCGGTCGTCTCGGTCAGCCCGTAGCCCTCCAGCACCGGTACGCCGATACCGCGGAAGAAATGGCCGAGCCGGTTACCCAGCGGCGCCCCACCCGAGACCGCGTACTCGGCCCGCCCGCCGAGCACGGCCCGCAGCTTGCCGTACACGAGCTTGTCGTACAGCGCGTGCCTGGCCTTCAGCCCGAAGCCGGCGCCACCCTTGTCCTGGGCCTCCGAGTACGCGATCGCCGTCTCGGCAGCGGCGTCGAAGATCTTGCCCCGGCCGGCCGAGTGCGCGGTCTGCGACGCGGTGTTGAACACCTTCTCGAACACCCGCGGCACGCTCAGGATGAAGGTCGGCTTGAACTCGCCGAGGTCCGGCACCAGGTTCTTCACGTCGGCGGTGTGCGCGACCTTGACCCGCATCAGCACGCAGCCGACCTGGATGATCCGGGCGAACACGTGCGCCAGCGGCAGGAAGAGCAGTGTGGAGGCGCCTTCCAGCTTGAACAGGGCGGGCAGCATCTTCGTGGCGGTGCCCAGCTCGTCCATGAAGTTGCCGTGGCTGAGCTTGCAGCCCTTCGGCCGCCCGGTCGTACCGGAGGTGTAGATCAGCGTCGCGAGATCGCCGGGGACCACGGCCGTACGCCGCTTGTCCAGCTCGGCGTCGCTGACCTGCTGCCCGAGGACCGTGAGCTGGTCGACGGCGCCCGACTCGATCTGCCAGACCTCCTGCAGGGCGGGCGCCTCGGCCCGGGCGGACTCGACGACGACCCCGTGTGCCGGGTTCTCGACGATCGCCACGACCGCTTCGGAGTCGGTCAGGATCCACTGGATCTGCGACGCAGACGAGGTCTCGTAGATCGGCACGGTGGCCGCGCCGATGCTCCAGATCGCGTAGTCGATCAGGGTCCACTCGTACCGCGTGGCGCTCAGCAGGGCGACCCGGTCGCCGTGCTTGACCCCGGCCGCGATCAGGCCCTTCGCGACCGCGCCCACCTGCTGCGCGAACTCCGCGGCGGTGATGTCCAGCCAGCCGCCACCCTCGACCCGTCGACTGAACACCGCGGTGTCAGGATGGGACGACGCGTTCGCCCAGACGGGATCGCTCAAGCTGCCGGTGGTCGGCGGCTCGATGACAGCAGGGGTGGTGAACTCACGCATCCGCGTCTCCTCAGACGGTCACGAACGGACAACTCAATCGCACGCTACCGTCAACCTACCCACAAGTAGTCAGATCTGTGACTCACTGGACACCAGGATTCAGGCATGCCGGCGCTAGACATAAGTTGCGACGATCTCCTCGTCGCCGAACCAGCCTACGTTGCCCAGCGCCTCGGCGCGGACACCCTGTGGAAACAGTGGTGGCCGGACCTGATCCTGACCCCGTCCGAGCGGCGCGGCCTGGAGGGCGTGCGCTGGGCGGTGACCGGGGACGGCATCGGTACGGCGGAGTGGTGGCTGGAGCCGGTGCGAGACGGAGTGATCGTCCACTGGTACCTCCGGATCGACCCGGTCAAGGCGGTCGGCGGCCGCCGGCTGGCCAAACTGCGGGAGCGCTACGTCGCGCGGTACCGGACCAACATCTGGCGGCTGAAGGACGAACTCGAGCAGGGCCGCGCCGCGGGTGAGGGCAGGGAGCAGTCCGAACCCGCGATAGTCTCATCGCTGGACCCCGGGGGCGCGCGAGCGACCTCGGATCAGTCCTGGCAGAACCCGTCCCGGCAGCGAAGAGGTGAATCGATGGCAGAGCAGACCACCTCGACCATCGTCGTGAACGCGACCCCGAAGGCGATCATGGCGGTGATCGCGGACTTCGAGGCGTACCCGGAGTGGGCCGACTCGATGCGGGAGACGCAGGTGCTGTCCACGGACGAGGCCGGCCGGCCCAAGCAGGTCCGGTTCAAGGTGGATGCCGGGGCGATCTCGGACGAGTACACGCTGGACTATGTCTGGTCCCGCAACGAGGTCACCTGGACGCTCGTCCAGGCCAAGATGGTGAAGGGCATGGACGGTTCGTACGTCCTGCGCGACCTGGGCGACCAGGGCACCGAGGTGACGTACCGGCTCGCCGTCGACGTGGCGATCCCGATGATCGGCCTGCTCAAGCGCAAGGCCGAAAAGGTCATCATCGACACAGCCCTGAAGGGGCTCAAGAAGCGCGTCGAGTCCTGATCCAGTGACCCGGATACTGCTTTACACGGGTAAAGGTGGCGTGGGGAAGACCACCTCGGCCGCCGGTACTGCCACGCTCGCCGCGTTGCGCGGGCTGCGCACGTTGGTGCTGTCGACGGATGCCGCGCACTCGTTGTCGGACGCGTTCGACAGTGAGGTGGGCGGCGAGCCGACCGAGATCGACAACCTGCTGTTCGTCCAGCAGATCGACGCGCAGCGCCGGTTCGAGCGGTCCTGGGGTGACATCCAGGCGTACCTGCGCTCGGTGCTGAACGTGATCGGCGTCGACCCGATCGAGGCCGAGGAGCTGACCGTGCTGCCGGGGGCCGAGGAGGTGCTCGCGCTGCTCGAGGTGCGCGACCACGTCCGGTCCGGCCGCTGGGACGTGATCGTCGTCGACTGCGCGCCGACCGCCGAGACGCTGCGGCTGCTCGCGCTGCCGGACGCCCTGACCTGGTACCTGGGCCGCATCTTCAACGCCGAGCGCAAGGTCGTCCGCGCCTTCCGGCCCTTGCTCAGCAGGGCTTCCGGCCTGCCGATGCCCGACGACACCGTCTTCGACGCCCTGCGCCGGCTGCAGAACGACCTGGCCGACATCCGCACCTTGCTGACCGGCCCCGACGCTTCAGTGCGGCTGGTACTGACCCCTGAAGCCGTCGTCGTCGCCGAAGCCCGACGCTCGCTCACCACCCTGTCCCTGTTCGGTTATCGCGTCGACGGCGTCATCGCGAACCGGGTCTTCCCGGCGGCCGGCGCCGACAACTGGCGACGCCAGTGGGTCGCGGCGCAGCGCGGCATCCTCGACGACGTCGCCGACTCGTTCCGCCCGCTGCCGATCTGGGAGTCGCCGTACCGTGCGTGCGAGCCGGTCGGGGTGGAGGAGCTCGCGGCGTTCGCGGTCGAGATGTACGGCAAGGACGATCCGTTCACCCGGGCGACCGACGAGACCTCGCTGTGGGTGGATCGGCACATCGACACCGACGGGCGGACGTACACGCTGACCATGCCGCTGCCGCTCGCCTCGGCCAGCGACCTGGAGCTGGCCCGGCATGGGGACGAACTGATCATCACCGTCGGCTCGTACCGGCGTGTACTTCCGCTGCCTGCCGCGCTGGCGCGTGGAGTTGTCGCGGGCGCTCGGCTGGATGACGGCCGGCTGCAAGTGCGCTTCGCGCCGCGTGAACCGTTGCCGCGGGCCGTCGATCTGCCGCCCGCGATCGGGTCGCTCGACTCCGTCGAGGCGCTGGCGCAGGAGATTCGCGAGCAGATGAGCCAGCAGTTCGGCAACGAGCCGACGGCAATCTCGGAGGGCACCAGATGAGCAAGGAGCCCGTCGGCTCGGTCGCTGAAGAGGCAGCCAAGCTGTTCGCGGTACTTCAGCAGGCCGCCCGGCATGACCAGCAGGAGACTCCGAAAGCCGAAGAGCCAGCAGCAGAAGAGCACCAGCACGGTACTTCGCGCAGTGGGCCTGAGTGCCAGTGGTGTCCGCTGTGCCAGCTGATCGCGAAGGTGCGGACGACCAGCCCGGAGACGATCGAGCAGCTGTCGACGGCGGCGGCCGGGGTGCTCGGATCGGTACGGTCGCTGCTGGAAGCTGCCGCGGAGGCCGCGCGGCAGGCCCGGGAGGACGCAGAGTCGCGGACCGCCAAGGCGCAGGAACCCGAACGGCCCGCCCGGTCCCGCGTGGACCGGATCGACGTGAGTGAGGACCCCGAACCATGGGATTGAGCATCGGCATCGATGTCGGCGGCACCAAGATCGCCGCGGGCATCGTCGACGCGGACGGCGTCATCGGCGCGCGGACCCATCGCGACACCCCGGCCGACTCGGTCGACGCGACCGCCGCTGCGATCATCGACGCGGCCGCTGAGCTGATCAGGGACCATCAGGTCGACTGTGTCGGCATCGGCGCGGCCGGGTTCGTGTCGTCGGACCGGTCGACCGTGCTGTTCGCGCCGAACCTCGCCTGGCGGGACGAGCCGCTCGGCGCGCGGGTGGCTGCCGCGCTCAAGGTCCCGGTGGTGGTCGAGAACGACGCCAACGCGGCCGCCTGGGGTGAGTTCGCCTTCGGGGCGGCGAAGGATGTCGAGCACATGGTGTGCATAACCGTCGGTACCGGGATCGGTGGCGGCGTGGTGATCGACGGCGAGTTGCTGCGAGGCGCTCATGGCGTCGCGGCGGAGCTTGGGCACATGCGCGTCGTACCGGGCGGGCATCGGTGTGGCTGTGGGGCTCGTGGGTGCTGGGAGCAGTACGCGTCGGGGCGGGCTCTGGTCCGCGAAGGGCGTGCGCAGGCGGAGTCCGGTTCGCTGGCGGCGGCGCAGATGCTGAGCGTGTGTGGGATCACTGACCCGGCTCTGCTGACCGGCCCGATGATCACCGTGGCGGCGGCTGCCGGTGATCCGTGCGCCGTCGAACTGCTCGACGACCTCGGGCGCTGGCTGGGCGAGGGGCTGGCGAGTATCGCGACGCTGTTCGACCCGAGCACGATCGTGATCGGCGGTGGCGTGAGCGCGGCCAAGGAGTTGCTGGTGAAGTCGGCGCAGGTCGCCTTCGAGAAGAACCTGCCGGCCAAGGCGAACCGCCCGCACCCGGCCTTCGGCCTCGCCGAACTCGGCAACGACGCCGGCCTGATCGGCGCCGCCGACCTGGCCCGCAAACCGGCTCCCGCCCCGGAGAAGCAGCGTTGAGTTCACTGTCGATAGGTAGGCTTGCTGTGGAATCCGGGGGATTCATCAGGAGGGTCGAGCGATGGCTCTGACGCAGGCGCTGACGATCGGGATCGACATCGGTGGCACCAAGGTGGCTGCCGGAGTGGTCGACCCGGAGGGCAACATCCTGGACCGGTTGCGCCGGGACACGCCCACCAAGGACCCGCGCGAGACCGAGGACGCGATCGCCGAGATCGTGCACGACCTCGAGTCGCGGCACGACGTGATCGCGGTCGGGATCGGCGCGGCCGGCTTCGTCGACGGGACGCGTTCGTCCGTACTGTTCGCCCCGCACCTGGCCTGGCGGCACGAGCCGTTGCGCGACGCCGTCGAGCGTCGCCTCGGGCTGCCGGTGGTAGTCGAGAACGACGCCAACGCGGCCGCCTGGTCGGAGTGGCGGTTCGGTGGCGGCCAGGGGGAGAGTCATCTGGTCTGCGTCACGCTCGGTACCGGTATCGGCGGCGCGATCCTCAACGACGGTGCTCTGCAGCGCGGCAAGTTCGGTATCGCGGGCGAGTTCGGGCACATGCAGGTCGTACCGGGCGGGCACCGCTGCGAGTGCGGCAACCGTGGCTGCTGGGAGCAGTACGCCTCCGGCAACGCGTTGACGCGTGAGGCTCGCGAGCTGGCGCTGTCCGGTTCGCCGGTCGCGCACAACCTGCTGCGGGCGGCCGACGGCGACCCGCGCAAGATCAACGGTCCGATGGTCACCGCGCTCGCCAAGGACGGCGATCCGGTTGCTGTCGAGTTGCTGGAGGATGTCGGCCGCTGGCTCGGCATCGGACTGGCCAACCTGGCCGCTGCGCTCGACCCCGGTACGTTCGTGATCGGTGGCGGCGTGTCGGACGCGGGGGAGTTGTTGCTGGCGCCGGCGCGGGAGGCGTTCAAGCGGACGCTGACCGGGCGCGGGTTCCGGCCCGAGGCACGGATCGTGCGCGCGGTACTCGGCCCTGAAGCCGGCATGGTCGGTGCTGCCGACCTGGCCCGCGAAGAGGCAACCTGGCTGCGCCGGGTCCGAGTCAAGACGACCGCAGTCACAGCCAAGACGGCCGCCGCCCGCGGCGCCCGCTCAACCCGCCTCGAACGAGCCGCCCGCAAGTCAGTCGGCCGCCGTACCGGCATGCGCACAGCCGAGCCCTTGAAAGAACCGGCCCCCGCCGAACTGAACGGCGACACCGAGGCATGACGGACGGCCTTGAGCCGGTTGCCGCGAGCAATGAAAAGGACGCGGCCGGTCCGGCGATGCGGGTGCTTTCGTACAACGTGCATCGGTGGGGCGATGACCGGGACGCGCTGGCTCGGGTGGTGCGGGCCTGCAAACCCGACGTCATGCTGGTTCAGGAAGCTCCGACCTGGTGGGGCACCCGGCGCAAGCGCGAGGCGATGGCGGCGAGCTTCGGCCTCCGGTACATCGCGGCCTCGGCGCGCAACGCGATCTTGGTTGCTGATGGCATCGACCTCGCGGATCCCTTGCACTGGAGGGTCTGGCGGCCGTTCGTCCGCCGGCGCTTCCGCTTCATCGCGACCCAGCTCCCCGGCGGATCGGTCGGCGGCCGGACCACCCTCGGCGGAGTCGACCTGGCCCTGGTGGTCTGTCACCTCGGCCTGCACATCCGTGGCCGGCAACACGAGCTAGAGCAGGTACTACGCGGCTGCAAGTCCTTCAACCTGCCTTACCTCCTGGTCGGCGACCTCAACGAAGAGCCAGGCGGCCCCGTCTGGAACCGCCTCGCCGCCGAGGGCCTGACCGACCTGGGCATCAACGCCGGCAACACCTTCCACTCCGACAACCCGGTCAAACGCATCGACGGCGCCCACCTCTCCCCAGGCCTGTCAGGCCGAGTGATCCCCCTCGACTCCATCGAAGGCGTCACCCGCGCCGACCTGGCCGCCGCCTCCGACCACCTCCCGATGCTGATTGAGCTCACCCTTCCGCTTGGCTAAAAGCTTTTGTGCATTGCGGTGGCGGTCGGCAGGATGGCGGGATGAGCGAGCAGAAGCGACCGGTGGCCTTGGTGACGGGTGTGGGGCGGCGGGTTGGCATCGGTGCCGGGCTCGCGGAGCGGCTGGCGGCGACTGGATGGGATGTCGCGTTCACGTACTACTCCGGGTACGACGACCGGATGCCCTGGGGCCAGGACACGGCCGCCCGCGACGAGATCACCGGCGTACTGGCCGGTCACGGGGCACGCGTCTTCTCGGTCGAGGGCGACTTCGAGGATCCCGGAGTGCCGGCCGAGGTGTTGCGCGCGACCAATGAGGCGCTTGGTCCGGTACAGGCGCTCGTGATGGCGCATTGCGAGTCGGTGAACAGCGGCATCCTCGACACCACGATCGAGAGCTTCGACCGGCACTTCGCGGTCAACGCCCGGGCGGTCTGGCTGCTCATCAAGGCCTTCGCCGAGCAGTACTCCGCGCCGTACGGCGACGGCAGGATCATCGCGTTGACCAGCGATCACACGGCCGGCAACCTGCCGTACGGAGCGAGCAAGGGCGCCCTCGACCGGATCACGCTGGCCGCGGCGCGGGAGCTGACCGACCTCGGCATCACCGCCAACGTGATCAACCCCGGCCCGATCGACACCGGCTGGATGACACCGGAAATGGTCGAGCGGTTCGCCGCCGAGAACCCGATCAAGCGACCGGGGCAGCCGCGCGACACCGCCAACCTGGTCGCCTTCCTGTGCTCGCCGGAGGGCGGCTGGATCAACGCACAACTCCTGCACAGCAACGGCGGCTTCCAGTAACCTCGCCAGCACCCCGCACCCCGCACCCCGCACCCCGCACCCCGCACCCCGCACCCCGCACCCCGCACGCCGGCGGTGGGACAGGTGGGTTAGTTCTTCTTGCGGTTCAGGAAAGCGAGCATTGCTTCTTGGGCCGCGGGGGAGCCGAAGAGACTGGCGGACAGCTCGGCCAGGTCGGTGCCTCGGGCATCGATGTCGGCGAGGAGTTCCCGGTTGAGGAGTTTCTTGGACTCGCGCAGGCCCTGGGGGGCGCCTTTGAGGAGCGACTTGAGGGTTTCGGCGAGGGCGTAGTCGACCTCCGCGTCGGGGACCGACTGCGTAACCAGGCCGAGGTCGGCTGCCTTGACGCCGTCGAAGCTGTCGCCGGTGAGGTAGGTGAGGGAGGCAGCCCGATCCGTCAGACGAGGGATCACCGTCAGCGAGATCGTCGCAGCCGCCAGCCCGAGCCGTACTTCGGTGAGGGCGAAGGTCGCGCTGTGCCCCGCGATACTGATGTCCGACGCGGCTACGATGCCGATGCCGCCGGCCCGCACCGGCCCGGCGACGCGAGTGATGATCGGCTTGGAGTTGGCGACGATCGCACGCTGGACGTCGACCATCCGCTGCGCGCCGACCTTCATCCCGACCGACGTCGCCTCGGACAGGTCCGCCCCGGAGCAGAACACATCCAGCGCAGACCGGATCACGATCACCCGGACAGCGTCATCCCCGTCGGCCGTCTCCAGGTGAGCCAGCAGCTCGCCGGTCAGCTGCTGGGAGAGCGCGTTCTTGTTGTCCGGCGAGTCCAGCGTGATCGTCGCGACGCCGTCGACAACCGCCAGGTGCACGAGTTCCGTCATGGACCCATCCTGCCTGCTCAACCCAGATAGAGGCAGAACGGATGGCCATCTGGGTCGAGCATCACACGGACGTTGTCCTGCGGCTGGAACTCCGGCAGCTCCGCACCGCACTCGACAGCATGCGCGACCGCCGCGTCGAGCGAGTCCACCTCCAGGTCGAGATGAAGCTGCATCTGCGGCTTGCCCTCCTCAGCCGGCCAGACCGGGCGTTCGTACAGATCCTCGCGCTGGAAAGCCAGGTTGTAGCCCGCCTCCTCCGACGGCGCGAGGCTGACGAAGTCGGAGTCGTCATCGGAGGGATACAGAGTCCACCCGAGCAGGCGCTGGTAGAAGTCGGCCAGCGCCTTCGGGTCGGGGGAGTTGAGTACCACACCGAACCAGTGAGCCTTCGTCCTGAGTGCCATGGATCCACCATGGCACCCACCACCGACAAAGTCAGTTGGCGTCGGCGTACGCCGGGGAGAGCTCGCGGGCGAGGTGTTCGATGAAGAGGCCGACGTCGGTGACGATGCCGCGGGCCTGCGCCGAGCCGCGGTCGGCGAGCTTGGTGACGGTGGCGGGGTTGATGTCGACGCAGGTGAGCGGTACGGACGCGGGCAGGATGTTGCCGGTGGCAACTGAGTGCAGCATGGTGGCGGCCATCAGGCAGTAGCCGACGCCTTCGAGTTCGGCGCGCATCGCTCGCTGGCCGGCCAGTACGTCGGTGTAGACGTCCGGCAGCGGGCCGTCGTCGCGGACCGAGCCGACCAGGACGAACTTGTTGCCCTTCTTGACCAGCGCGTGCATCACGCCCGAGGTCAGTACGCCGGACTCGACGGCCGCGGCGATCGAGCCGGCCTTGCGGATCGTGTTGATCGCGCGGATGTGGTGCTCGTGCCCGTGCTCGACCCCGCGGCCGCGAGCCAGGTCGACGCCGAGCGACGTACCGTACAAGGACGACTCGATGTCGTGCGTGGCGAGCGCGTTGCCGGCGAACATGACGTCGACGAAACCGGCCTCGACGATCGCGACCATGGCCGGCGCGGCGCCGGTGTGGACGATGCCGGGGCCGCCGACCCAAAGCACCTTGAGCCCAGCCGCTTTCGCCTCGCGCATGCCCTCGGCGACCTGCTTGACCAGGACGCCCTGCGGCTTCTCGCTGGACACGTCCGACTCCATGAAGCCGAACGACTCCTCGCTGCTCGCGACGATCGGGGGAGTGACCTTGACGCCCTGGGCGCTGGAGATGATCCGCATGCCGGCCTTCACCTCGGACATCGGGATGGTCCGGACGTCCTCGCCCTCGACCAGCAGGCCGCAGTCCATCTCGGGGTTGCGGACCGGGACCCAGTGGCCGTTCAGCCGGACGCTGGTCGGCAGGTTCGTGGTCGAGTAGAACCCGTCCGGGAAGACGCCGTCCTGGAGTACTTCGGAGATCTCCGGCGTACCGGGGTTGACCAGGTTGGCGCCCTTGGTCTGGATCCGCATCAGCAGCCGCTGGAGCGCTTCCTCGTCCTCCGCGCCGACGGTCATCCGGACGGTGGACGGGTCGTCCTTGTCGTACCCGAGGTCGAACTTGTCCAGCGTGTACTCGCCGCCGTACCCGCGGATGTCGTCGAGGACCCGGGACAGCAACCCGGTATCCATCAGGTGACCGGTGATCTCGACCGTCTCGGTGACCTGCACGGGTGCCTCCCCTTTTCGTCCCAGCTCATCTCGTCGGATTGTCCGACGATCTGCAGCCTAACGGCTAGACGACGGCGCCATCGTCCGGGGTGTCCTCGGGTGGCAGCCGGTCCTTCATCCGGATCACCAGGGTGAGGAATCCGCCGATGAATCCGACCACCGCGAGGGTGGTGATCCGGCCGGTGCCGAAGTCGAGCAGCGCGGCCAGGATCAGCAGCAGCGGCCCGCCGATCAGCCCGAGCCAGGCGGCTCTGCTGATCCAGTCCAGCTTCGGGCCCTTGGGCGGCTCCGGCGGTACGAAGTGCTCGGTATGGTCCTCACGCCGACGGGCGGGCGGCTCCTCCGGCGGATCCTCGTCGGTGTCCCCGACGATCAACCCGGCCGGTACGTCGATGAGCGGCTCGTACGACCCCTCGTCCACATCCTCGCTGGCGGGCCACCGCGGCACCGGAGTCGCGTCATGCCCCTCCGCCGACGGCAAGTTGAACTGCTCCACCAAAGACGCCCACTCAGCATCCTCAGTACTCCGAGCAATCACCCCCCGAGCCTTAACCTCGGCCTCAGCATCAACAAAAATCTCCTCGAACCCCACCGGAATCCGCGCCGGAGGAACTTCGTCAGCTTTCGCGGGCGCCGGCGCGGCTGTCTCGGAGACGGCAGCGCTCTCCGGCTTGGTACCGGCCTCGGCGTCTGCTTCAGCCGATTCCTTCGGTACGTCGTCCGCCGGCGCGACCCCGCCCGGAGCCTCGCAGTACGCCGCGATGCCGGCTTCTGCCAGGGCCTTGAGGACTGGTTCGGCCAGTTGAGGGTCTATGCCGCCCATGGAGGTGTAGGCGGGTGCGGTCAGGCCGTTGTCACGCATTGGCGGTGATCCGAGCGATGAAGGTGGTGGTGTCGGCGAAGATGCGGGGTGCGTCGTTGTCCAGAGTGGCCACGTGGTAGCTGTCCTCGAGCAGGGTTTCGGTCACGTCGCGGGACGAGATCGCCGCCAGGATCGCCCGGCCCGAGCTCGGTTCCACGACATGGTCGACAGTACTGCGGAAAAGCAGCACCGGCTGGGTGACCTTGGCCAGGTCCGTCCGGGTGAGCGTCCAGAGCTGCGACAGCGAGTGGAGCGCGCGCAGCGGCAGCCGGGAGTAGGCGCCCTCGTCGACGCCGGGCTTCTTGATGTCGTTCGAGATGCCGGGGAAGGACCCTGTGAGCCGCTGCAGCACCGGGAGCAACACGAGCCGCTTGTCGTCGGTACGGACGGATGGGTTGACCAGGATCACACCCGAGATGTCCGCCCCGTGCTGCTCGGCGAGCCGTAACACCAGGCAACCGCCCATCGACAGCCCGCCCACGAACACCTGGTCATGCTCCTTGCGCAGCCGCTCCAGCTCGTTGTCGAGTACGGCGTACCAGTCCTGCCAGCGAGTGGTGTTCATCTCCTGCCAGCTCGTACCGTGCCCAGGCAGCCGCGGTACCGCGACCCCGTAGCCCTCGGCCGCCAGGTGCTCAGCGAACGGCCGCATCGACTTCGGCGAGCCGGTGAAGCCGTGGCTCAGCAGCACCCCGGTCGCGGCGTTCACACCGGACCCTGGGCTGCGGAACTCCTCCGCGTGAGCTTGCACTGCCACGGGTACTCCTCGACGGGTCGCATGGATCCAACAGATGCCAATGGTCGCAGCCACAGGGCCACCCGCCCACCCCGGCACGGGTGTCGTCAATCAGTCGTGACCGACGTCGCACCCAGTCTGCAACCACAGGACAACACAGAGTGCAACCCGCCTATTCCTGGCGGTCACGTTGCTTGTAGAGGATGGTGGAACGTAGGCTCTCGGCCGAGTGACGGAGGTGAAGGCGTTGCTGTACCTGTTCCTCAGGCGGTTTTTCGTCGGACCGATTGCGAAGCTCCTCTTCCGTCCCAGGGTCGAGGGGCTGGAGAACATTCCCTCGACCGGGCCGGCGCTGCTGGTCAGCAACCACCTGGCGTTCACCGATTCGGTGTTCCTGCCGGTCGCGGTGCCACGCCAGATCATCTTCCCGGCCAAGTCGGAGTACTTCACCGCGCCCGGGCTGAAGGGCCGCCTGATGGCGACCTTCTTCCGCTCGATCGGCCAGATCCCGATCGACCGCTCCGGTGGGCGCGCCTCGCTGGCCGCGCTGAACACCGGGCTGGAGATCCTCGCCAAAGGTGAGCTGTTCGGCATCTACCCCGAGGGCACCCGCTCGCCCGACGGCCGGCTCTACAAGGGCAAGACCGGCGTGGCCCGGATGGCGATCGTGGCCGGCGTACCGGTCATCCCGGTGGCGATGATCGACACCGAGAAGCTGAATCCGCCCGGCTCGGTCTGGCCGAAGTTCCTGATCCGCGAGCCTGGCCGTCGGCTGCCCAGGCTCATCCGCCCCGGCGTGTCGATCGGCAAACCGCTCGACTTCTCCCGGTACGAGGGAATGGAGCGCGACCGGTTCGTGCTGCGCTCGGTCACCGACGAGATCATGTACGCCCTGATGGAGCTGTCCGGCCAGGAGTACGTCGACATGTACGCCGAGAAGGCCAAGGAACTCATCAAGGCCGGCGAGTCGGTCGACGACCACATCAAGCCCCGCCTCGGCGACACCAAGGCCTCCTGACCGCACTCGATGGAGAGCGAACTCAACGTCCTGGGCGAGGTGCTCCAGGAATGCGGCACCGACCCGGTCACCGGCTTCTTCCGCGACGGCTGCTGCACCACCGGCCCCGAGGACCTCGGCAGCCACACGGTCTGCGCCGTGATGACCTCCGAGTTCCTGACCCATCAGGCGTCCGTCGGCAACGATCTGTCCACCCCACGCCCCGAGTTCAACTTCGCCGGCCTCCGCCCCGGCGACCGCTGGTGCGTCGTCGCGGCCCGCTGGCTCCAGGCGTACCACGCCGGCGCCGCGGCTCCCGTAGTACTGGCTTCCACCCATGCTCGGTCCCTCGACACCATCCCGCTGAGCGTGCTGCGGGAGCACGCGGTCGACGTCCCACCAGACCTCAGCTCACTGGGCTAACCGGGGAGGTTTCTCGCCCGGGTTGGGGAAGATGTTGCCCCCGGATCGGGGTATCCGCCTCCCCGGCCCCGGACAGGTTCCTCCCCAAGTGCACAGGTGGGGGAGCAGGGGCGAGGGGTGCCGGTCCAGCCGCGCTGATGCAAGGCGGTCACCACTTGCGCTGCGGTTTCGCAGGGGTGGCTGACCAACTGGTACCCGAATCGCAGGGTGAGCTTCCCGCTTGTCGCAGCGGCGTTGTCCCGGCTCATGTCACGCCAGCGGGACAGCGCATCGGAATGGCCAAGCCGGCCGTCGACCTCGACGATCACGCCGTACGGCGAATACTCGACGTCGCGAAAGACGACTCGCTTCGAGGACAGGTCCGGGGCAGCGGTCGTAAACCCGGTCGAGGCCGAGCCGGCAGTTGTCACGGCTCGGACCTGGCGGTCGGCAACGGGCAGGCCGTGAGCGCGCTCGACCCGGCGCAGATAGACCTGTTCGAGGAACGACTGCACACCGTCCGCTGCGTCGAGCAGGATCTGCCGGATCACATCTCGCCTGGGCAACTGCCCCAGCGTCTCCAGCTCAGCCAGCAGCCGTTGAGGGGTCGTCCGGCGCTGGCGACAGGCGTCCAGGAGCATCGCTGCTTGCCGTGCCGTCTCTCGTTCCCCGCTCGCGGTCGTCAGCAGGGCGATCTCCAGCCGTACGGTCGGTGGCTTGCGAGTGGGGTTCAACCGCGAATCGAACTCGCGCCAGCGGGCCACGAGAATCTTTGCCCGACGATCGACGCGACGCGCGTGCGGCACGGCCAGGTGGATCGGGTCGTCGTGATCCCAGTCGCCCTCCATCCCGTAGTACCGGAGCGCCGTCTTGCCGGTCAGGGCAGCCTCCGGCCCGCAGGCGAGCCAGGCAGCCCACATTCTGGTTTCCCACGGCAACGGACCGGTGAAGTCGACGTACACGCCGTGATGCACCCGCTGCAGTTGCCGCGCCCGGCACCTCCGTTGAAGCACCTTGTCGGTGATCCCGTGCTCCAACGCCTGTGCCCGGCTGAAGGCTCCCTTCTGTCTCCGCCGCAACTCCACGAACAACCGAACCGACTCATCACCCCCACCCATCAGCGCCGCTGGCGCCGACCCCTGCTGATCGATATCCACACAGACAAGATGCCCTCACTTCCTCGCCCGGAGCCTCCCTTCCCGTTACCCTGTGGACAACCCGGTCCGAGGAGGATTTTGGCCAGGGCTGGGGCGGATCTTGCCCCCGAATCGGGGTATTTGCCTCCCCAAATGCGCCAGATCGGTGGGACGCCGCAGAGGTGGTGAGCCGGACGGCGGGCGGAGGGCAGTACCGGCTGGGTGAGACGGGCGGGCGAGGGGTGAGATGGCTGGAATAGGCTGGGGGCATGCAATTTGCGACGTTGAGTGCGGGGGAAGTGCCTGGGGTTCCGACTCTCGAGGAGCTGCGGGCGCTGAAGCCCCTGCAGCAGCCCGAGTGGCCGGACCAGGTCGCGTTGAACGACGTCATCAGGCAGCTCCGGACGTTGCCGCCGCTGGTGTTCGCGGGTGAGTGTGACGACCTGACGACCAAGATCGGCGCGGTCGCGCGCGGTGAGGCCTTCCTGCTGCAGGGGGGTGACTGCGCGGAGACGTTCGACGGGGTTACTGCCGAGAACATCCGGGCCAAGCTCCGGGTGCTGCTGCAGATGTCGGTCGTGCTCCAGTACGCCGCGAGCGTGCCGGTCGTGAAGGTCGGGCGGATCGCCGGGCAGTACGCGAAGCCGCGCAGCTCCGGTGACGAGACGCGCGACGGCGTGACGCTGCCGTCGTACCGGGGTGACGCGGTCAACGGGCTGGAGTTCACCGAGAAGTCGCGGATCCCGGACCCGGAGCGGCTGCGTGGCGTCTACAACGCGGCCGCCGCGACGCTGAACCTGACCCGCGCGTTCACCACGGGTGGGTACGCCGACCTGCACCAGGTACACGCCTGGAACACCGACTTCGTGAAGTCCTCGCCGGTCGGGCAGCGCTACGAGCAGCTGGCCGGTGAGATCGAGCGGGCGCTGGCCTTCATGCGCGCCTGCGGGGCGACCGCCGACGAGTTCAAGACGGTCGACTTCTACGCCTCGCACGAGGCGCTCATCCTCGAGTACGAACACGCCCTGACCCGGATCGACTCGCGGACCGAGCTGCCGTACGACGTGTCCGGGCACCTGCTCTGGGTGGGGGAGCGGACTCGTCAGCTGGACGGCGCGCACGTGGAGTTCCTGTCCACGCTGAGCAATCCGCTCGGCGTCAAGATCGGGCCGACCACGACCCCGGAGTACATCCGCGCACTGATCGACAAGCTGAACCCGAAGGGCATCGAGGGCCGGCTGACCTTCATCACCCGGATGGGCGCGGGCAAGATCCGCGACGGGCTGCCGCCGCTGCTGGAGGCGGTCCGCGACCACGGCTCGCCGATCGCGTGGGTGTGCGACCCGATGCACGGCAACACCTACGAGACGCCGAACGGCTACAAGACCCGCAACTTCGACGACGTCATCGACGAGGTCCAGGGATTCTTCGACGCGCACGAACAGGTCGGTACCTGGCCGGGCGGCATGCACATCGAGCTCACCGGCGACGACGTCACCGAGTGCCTCGGCGGCGGCGAGGAATTGGTCGCCGAGGACCTCGTCAACCGGTACGAGACCGCCTGCGACCCGCGCCTCAACCGTCATCAGTCCCTCGAACTCGCCTTCCTCGTGGCCGAACGCCTACGAGGTGCACGAGCATGATCGATCTACGGTCGGACACCGTCACCAAGCCTTCTGCGGGCATGCTGGCGGCGATGACAAGTGCGCCTGTCGGCGACGATGTGTACGGCGAAGACCCGACAGTCACCGAACTTGAAGAAGCTGTCGCGGACCTGCTCGGGCATGAGGCCGGGCTGTTCACGGTGACCGGGTCGCTGGCGAACATCCTCGGCGTCCGGGCGCTCGTCGCGCCGGGCTCCGAGGTGCTCTGTGAGGCGAGCGCCCACATCGCCCGCGCCGAGCTGGGCGCGCATGCGGCAATCAGCGGCGTCACCACCCGCACCTGGAGCGCCCCGGCCGGCCAGATCGACCTGGAGCAGATCCGTACCCTGATCGCCCCCGACCTCGGCCCGTACTTCGTCCAGACGGCAGCCGTCTCCGTCGAGAACACCCACAACTTCGGCGGCGGCGCCATCCAGCGCTCGTACGACGCCCTGGCCGACGAGCTCGACTCCATCGGCATGCCCCTCCACCTCGACGGCGCCCGGCTCTGGAACGCGTCCGTCGCCTCGGGCGTCTCGCTGAAGTCCTACGCCTCTCGAGCAGCCGCCGCCAGCGTCTGCCTCAGCAAAGGCCTTGGCGCTCCCGTCGGCTCGGTCCTGGTCGGCTCGGCCGAGCTGGTCAAGGAGGCACGCGTATGGCGCAAACGCCTTGGCGCAGGCTGGCGCCAAGCCGGCGTACTGGCCGCCGCCGGCCTCTACGCGATCAACAACAATGTCGAGCGCCTGGCCGAAGACCACGCCAACGCCCGCCAGATCGCCGAGATCCTCGCCGACGCGGCGCCGGGTTCGGTCAAGCCCGACCAGGTCGACACCAACATCGTCGTCGCCGACCTCGCAGCCACCGGCAAGACGGTCGCCGAGGTCGTCGCGGGAGCCAAGGCGGAAGGCGTGCTGGTCGGCGGAGTAGGCGCCACCCAACTCCGCCTGGTCACCCACCTCGACGTCTCACCCGCCGACGTCCGCACGGCAGCGGAAACGATCGCCCGCATCATCAGCTAGCCGAGGCGGGATACTGGGGTGGAATGGCTGAGTCGACGGATCAGGATGCGGTCGCTCGGGTCTACGACCGGTATGCGGTTTCGGAGTACGAGCGTCTCGATCGCTCGTTGCTGAACCGGGCGGAGTTCGCGCTCACCGCCGACCTGCTGGACGAGTACGTCGTCAGGCCGGGCGCTGAGGTCCTCGACGCGGCCGCCGGCCCGGGCCGCTACGCCGAGTACCTCCTGGACAAGGGCTGTCGGGTAGGCCTGAGCGACCTGTCGGCGGAGTCTCTGCGGCTGTTCGAAGAGCGAGTACGGTCCGACGCGGTGCTGTTCTGCCGAACAGGCTCGGCGACAGATCTCGGCTGGCTGGCGCCGGAGTCGTTCGACGCGGTACTGCTGATGGGCCCGCTCTACCACCTCGTCACCCACGACGAACGGCTCGCGGCGCTGCGGGAGGCCCGGCGGGTATTGCGTCCGGGCGGCATCCTGGTCGCCGCCTACATCTCGCCGTACCGGAATCTCGTCGAGGCGGTCGAAGCGGGTGACCTGCGCGAGGTCGAGCGGCTGAGCGGCGGCGGACCGACGATGCACCTGGGCATGCAGCAGTACCGCGGCTGGCCGGGTGCCGCCCAGGAGGCGCTCAGCGAGGCCGGCTTCGAGGTACTGCGGACGCGGAATCTGCAGGGTCTCGCCGCTCGGCTGTCGCCCGAGACGATCGAAGGGCAGGAGCCCGAGGAGTTCTTCGCCATGCTCCGGGCGACCTGCGAACTGCCCGACCTGCTCGGCGCGACCTTGCACTTCGTCTGCGTCGCCCGCGTCGCGCAAAACCCCGCGAGATAGGCTTCGGGCGTCGGGTCACAGCATTCGGGGAGAGCCGTGCGAGAGATCGTCGTGTTCAGTGGCAGTGCCCATTCCAGCCTTGCTCAGCAGATCTGCACCGATCTCGGTGTGGAGCTGTCGCCGGTGGAGATCCACCGGTTCAGCAACGACTGCCTACAGGTCCAGTTGCAGGTGAACTGCCGCCAGCGCGATGTCTACATCGTCCAGCCGCTGGTACCGCCCACCCAGGAGCACCTGATGGAGTTGCTCCTGATGATCGACGCGGCCAGGGGTGCCTCGGCCGCGCAGATCACCGCCGTGATGCCGCACTACGCGTATGCGCGGTCGGACAAGAAGGACGCCTCGCGGATCTCGATCGGCGCCCGTCTTGTCGCGGACCTGCTCGTCGCGGCCGGCGTCGACCGGGTGCTGACGATGACGCTGCACGCGCCTCAGGTGCACGGGTTCTTCTCGGTGCCGGTCGACCACCTGACCGCGATCGGCGTACTGGCCGAGCACTTCCGCGGTACCGACCTCACCAACACCGTCGTCGTCAGCCCCGACCTGGGCAACGCGAAGACCGCGACCCAGTTCGCCCGGCTGCTCGGCCTGCCGGTCGCGGCGGGGAGCAAGCAGCGGTTGTCGGACGACCGGGTGGTGATCGACGCGATCGTCGGCGACGTGGCCGGCAAGAAGGCGATCATCCTCGACGACGAGATCGCCACCGGCGGCTCGATCATCGAGCTGCTCGACCGGTTGAAGGACCTCGGCTGTACGCAGGCCGCCGTCGCCACCACGCACGGACTGTTCGCCGGCAAGGCCGTCGAGCGGCTGCGCGCCCACCCGTCGATCACCGAGGTGATCAGCACCGACACGGTCCCACGGCCGGACGGCTTCCCCGAGCTGCAGGTCAGCTCGGTCTCCGGCCTGTTCGCCGAGGCGATCAAACGCATCCACGAGGGTGAGTCGGTCAGCAGCCTCTTCGACGGCGTCGACCCGACCCACGCACCACCGCAACCCAAGCTGCCCTTCTAGAAGTCCACTCGCATCACGTAGCGCCGCAATGTCGGGTGGCTGACTTCCTTGAAGCCGGCCTCCTCGAAGACGCTGTAGTGCCCCACGTGCAGCTCACCCCACGGCACGTCCTTGCCCGCCGCGGGCATCATCGGATACCCCTCCAACGCCCGGGCGCCACGCTCGCGGGCGTAGTCGATCGCCGCGTGAGCCATCCCGTAGCTGACCCCTCGCCGCCGATAGCCCGGTCGCGTGACGAAGCAGGTGATGACCCAGACCGAACCATCCTCCTTGTCCTCGTCGCGACCCTTCCACGGCACCGGCGTACGCCCGAACAGCCGCGGGTACGCCGTCCGCGGCTCAACCGCACACCATCCCACGGGCTCGTCCTCCAGATAGCCGACGAACCCGCTCGTCTGCCGGGCCCGCGGGTTGTCGCAGTTCGTCTGCTCCCGCATCAGCCCGGCGCGCTCAGGCTCGGTGGTGACCGCCCACATCCACCCGCGCGTCTTGAACCGCTGGCAATGACACTGCCCGGCGTCGCTGTCACCCAGGACGGTCTGCAGGTCCTGCCACGACGCCTCGTTCGCCGGCCGGAACGTGAGTTGGTCCGCAACGGAGTCGAGCGTCATCGCGGTGGCTCTTCACCGGTCAGCCCGTCCACCGTCTCGCGGATCAGGTCGGCGTGGCCGGCATGGCGGGCGTACTCCTCGATCAGGTCGATCAGGAGGCGCCGCAGCGTCGGTGTCTCGCCACGAGAGTTCTTGTACTGCGCCAAGTGGTCCAGCCCGCCTTCAGCCAGTGCTGCGGCGACGGCGGCCCGCGAGCGGTCGGCCGCAGCGTTCCAGAGTTTGTAGAGCTGCTCGGCCGGATCGTCCGCGGCCGAATGCCACTCCCAGTCTGGGTCGGCGTCCCAGTCGGCCGCATCCCAGGGCGCTCCCAGGTCCGCGCCGGTCAGTCGGTGCGTGAAGTACTCGTCCTCGCACAGTGCCAGGTGCTTCAGCAGCCCGCCCAGCGTCATCGTCGACGGCGGATGCGACTTGCGCAGGCCGGCGGAGTCCAGGCCGCCGCACTTCCAGGCGAAGATCGCGCGTTGCCGTTCGAGCGAGCCGAGCATGGTCTCGAGTTCGGTCCCCGCGATCGGCGCCTCGTGCGGGAGGTCGTAGTCAGTCATGATTCGGACGGTAATATCCAATGCGGACGTTCTGCTTCCGGGAAGGGAGGTTGACTGGTGATCGTGGACGAACTGAGCCCGACGGCCAAGGCGCTGATGGCGCTGGAGCTGATCCAGGACAACCCGGGAATCAGCGGTGAGCGCCTCGGTCAGCGGCTCGGCGTGACGGATCGCGCCGCCCGCCGGTACGTGGGGATCCTGCGCGAGGCCGGCATCCCGATCGAGTCCACCCCGGGCCGGTACGGCGGGTATCGCGTCGGCCGCGGGTTCCGGCTGCCACCGTTGATGTTCTCCACCGCCGAGGCGCTCGGGCTGATGATGGCCGCGCTCGAAGGCCATCATCGAGCGTCCGACCCGGAGGACCCGGCCGGCAGTGCGCTCAACAAGATCATCCGCGTACTACCGAAGCCGGTCGCCGAGCCCGCCGAGTCGATGCGCCGGATCGTCACCCCGCGACAAGCAGCCGAAGGCACCTACCCGGACCCGGAGACGACCGCAGCCCTGGTCCAAGCCTGTACCGCGGCCCGCCGGCTCCGCATCGGCTACAGCCGGGGAGAAGGCCGCGACCCGATCATGATGGACGTCGACCCGTGGGCCGTCTCCGTACGCCAGGGACTCTGGTACCTGCTCTGCTGGTCACACACCAAGGACGCCCAGCGAGTACTCCGCGTCGACCGCGTCACCACGACGGAGCTGCTGGACGACACCTTCGACCCGCCTGAGAACCTGAACCCCGTCACCGCCATCGAGGACCACTTCGCCCAGGGCTGGCGATATCCGATCGAGGTGGTGATCGACGCGCCACTCGGCGAGATCGTGCTGGCCCGCAAGCTCGGTCGGCTGGAACCGATCGACGCGACGCACACCCGGCTGATCGGAAGTACCGACGATCCGGACTGGTACGCCTACCGCCTCGCGTCGCTCGAAGCGACCTTTTCGGTGATCGGACCACCGGAGCTGCGCGAGGCACTCCACACCCTCGGCCAACGCATCCTCAAGGCTTCCGAGGGCTAGCCGAGCTCGAGGGTCGTCGTCGCGAAGATGCCGGGCTGGTCGACGTACGGCGGTGGGCCGCCGGCGTACATCCGGGCGCACTCGAAGGTCGGTGTGAGGCCCAGGCGTTCGGCCAGCTTGATCGCGGGCGCGTTGACATCCGGTACGTCGAGAGCGACCTCTTCACCTGGCTCCACCAGCCCGGCCAGCACGGCCTCCGCCACGCCCTCCGACGCCGAGTAGAACGGACCGATCCGAGTCCCCGAATCAGTCGGCCGCCGTACCCCGAACCCGACCAGTTCACCGTCGTCGAGCGCAGCCACCGACCGATGCCCAGGCAGACTCAGCCACAACGCAAGAAAACCCTCCCGCTCCGCCGGAAAAAACCGCCGATCATAATCAGCCACCTGCCGAAACGACACCGACCGCCCATCAATCAACTCAACCCCTGCTGGACCGCCGGCCCACCGACTGGAATCCGGGCTCGTGACGCTGCGCGTCACCTGGCCCCCAGATGCGGCGTGGCCGCGGCCTCCTCCAGCGCCTCCGCGACCATCACCTCCGACCCCACCGGCGCGACCATCGCCATCGCTTCCAGCGCCTCCGGCGCCACCACCGCGACCATCACCTCCGGTGCCACCTCCGCGACCAGCGCCTTCATCACGTCCACCCGCGCGGGCGAAGCCGGGGTGGGGGGTGCCTGAATAGCGGATGTGGTTGTGGGTGTGTTTGAAGCCGGATTTGCGGTAGTTGTCCTGTTGGTCGACGACGCCGTCGAGGCCGATCGTGCGCTCGGTGAGATGCGCGAGGACGGCCTGCCAGAGAGCGATCCCGTAGCCCTGGCCCCGCACCTCCGGCCGTGCGATGTAGAACCCGAGGAACCCGTAGTCCCGCCCATACCGAACGCCCGAGCAGCAAGCGATCGGCGAGCCGTCCACCCGGCCGACCAGGAAACCCGAGGGATCAGCAGCGCAAAATGCCAGCATGTCCGACCGTCCCGGATCCCATCCTTCGTCCGATGCCCACTGCCGCATCATCAAAAGCTCCGCCGCACTGGCCGCCGAGATCCCCAGGTCGCTCATGGGCCGAGCCTATTTCACCCTTCGCAACAAAGCCTGTGCAACCACTCCGGCTCGTGCCACCAGTACTCCGGGTCATGTGCGTGAGCCTGCGATGCGGTCAGCGGTTGAGGAGTGTTGCCCGCAGCAACCAACGCGGGCGCCACCGGCTGAGCCGTGAAGGGCGCGAGCAACTCGTCGACGGTGTGCAGCTTCCCGCCCACCATCACCTGCTGAACCGCGGCCGCATGCGTGATGTCGAGCAGCGGATTACCCCGGACGAACGACAGATCCGCCTGCGCACCCACCTGGACAACCCCGAGCCTGTCCTCGAGCGCAAGCCACTTGGCCGGGTTCCGCGTCGCGGTCGTCAACGCCTCGAACGGCGTGAAGCCGCCCGCGACCATCGACCGCAGATTCGCATGCAGCGAGATGGCGGGATTGTCGAGCGGCGAATCCGTACCGGAGATCACCAGCCCGCCACCCCGATGAATCCGCAACACCATGTCCACGTTCCCCGCGAGCAAGGCCCGCGTGGTCACCCCAGCAGGACCGGCCGCCGTCTGCACCTTGGCCTGCAACGCGGCGTACTCCCACGCCGGATACAGCGTCGTCGTCCGTACGTCGGTCACCAGCGACTGATCGTCCACATGAGCCATCGTCGAGTTGAACAGCGTCGGCGTCACCGAGAGCCCCGCCCTGGTGAAGAGCGTGACGACATCGCCGTACGCGCGACCGAGCCGGCTGACGGTATGCGAGTAGCCGAGCCGATTCGTCGCGCCCGTGTGCTCCATCCCATCCATCCCGAGATGCTCAGCCGGGTACAGATAATGCGACGACAACTGCAGCCCGAGCCGATGAACGGCCGCGATCACCCGCCGCTGGTACTCGACCGGCAACCGCACATACGTCTTCACCAGGTCGTACGCGAGCCCCTCGACCCGATCGAGCTCCAGCCCGAGCTGCCGCAGCGACAGCGTCGGCCGCATGAAGTTGTAGTAGACCCGGGACCCGTCGATCGCCTCACCCGTCGCGAAGTACCGCGGCCCGGTCAGCGACCCGTGCGAGAGCGCTTCCCGGGTCTCCTGCATCTGGTACGCCGGATCGCCCGGCGACCGCGTACTCGTCACCCCGTAGGCCAGCCAGACGTTCCCCTGCCGCGACCCCCAAGCGCGTCCCCGCAGATGCCAGTGCACATGCGCATCGATCAAACCGGGCATCACGGTCAGCCCGCTCGCGTCGATGTCCGCCTTGCCGTGATGCGGCCGGATCGCGGCAACCCGAGACCCGTCCACGACGATGTCGACGTCTTGCCGCAACTCCTTGGCCCGTCCGTCCCAGAGTGCCCCGGCGTGGATGGTGACGTGCTGGTTGATCGTCGGGCGCTGCCAGTGGAGGTCGAGCTTGATCGTCTGGGGTCGCGAGCCCCTCCGGTCAGTACGGCGTAGTTGTCCGTTGTGCAGGTAGAGCAAGGTGTTGTCGTCTTGCCAGACCGGTGAGTCGGTCGACTCGTCGGTGACCGCGCGTGGGTCGCCGGTGAAGCGGCCGCGACGGTCGACCGGTACGACGTACAGGAGACTCTCGACGACGAAGGCGAGCCACTTGCCGTTGGGGGAGAAGACCGGGCCGTCGTCGCCTCTGGTGGCGAGCGAGCGGAACGGCATCGGTTCGACGTACTCGAGGGCGGTGGTCGCGACGTCGACGTACAGGAGCTGGCTGGTACCTTCGCGGAACCGCTTGGAGAACGGCTTGACCGCGCCGAGCACGATCGTGCTGGCGTCGGCGGACCAGCTGACCCGGCCGGGCTGGAAGAGCGTCGGGGTGAGCTGGCGGACCTGACCCGAGTCGAGGTCGAGGACCCAGGCGATGCCGTCCTGGTCCTGGTAGGCGATCTGTTTGCCGTCGGGGGAGTAGCGCGCCGCGGTCTGGGCCCCCGGCAACGACGAGAGCTTGCGGTCGGTACCGGTCGCCAGGTCGTGCGACCAGAGATCCGCCGTACCGTCGCGATCGCTTGCGTAGAGCAACGACTTGCCGTCCGCGGAGAAGTCCGGGTCGGAGTTGAAGTAGCCGTCGGCAACGAGTTTGCGTGGTTTTCCGCGGCCGCTGGTCTCGGCGAGCCACAGGGCGTTCAGGGCGCGGAAGGCGAGCCAGCGGCCGTCGGGGGAGACGGTCGGGCCGGCGATGCCCAGGACGCGGTGGCGTTTGGTCGACTCGATGTCGGGCGTCTTCGGTCGCGGCCGCTTTGCGGTGACCGGGACGGCGGCCGTGAAGGCGACGACGGTGTCGGCTTTGAGCTTTCGTACCAGGCCGTCGGCTGTGTAGTAGAGCTCGCCGGTGGGGTCCCAGGAGGGTGGCAGGGCGAAGACATCCTTGCCGCTCGTCACCGGTTGGTCGCCGATCATGAGTTCGCTGGCCGGGCCGGTCAGCCGGACGTAGGCGAGCTGGCCGGTGGGCGAGTACGACGGTCCGTAGACGCTGCTGCCAGTGCGCGCCGCGACCACGGTACGGCGTTGTCCGGTGGTCAGGTCGAGCTCGATGATGGCGGACGCGTCGACGGTGAAGGCGATCTTCGTTCCATCGGGGGAGTAGACCGGCTCGGCCTCTTCGCTCGGGTCGTCGGTCAGGGCGACGATCGCGCCGGTGGCGAGGGTGAGCCGGTGGATGCCGTAGTTGCCGTTGCCGCCGCGGTCCGACGAGAACACGATTGACTTCCCGTCGGGCGCGACCATCGGCTCCCGATGATCGAAGCGGCCGGTCGTCAACTGCCGCAATCCGGACCCGTCTGGCCGGATCGTCCACAGGTGGAAGTTCCCGTCCCGGTAGGACTGGAAGACCAGGCCGGCGCCGTCGGGCGTCCACCGCGGGCGGGTCGCGTCCTGCAGGTCATCGGTCAGCCGCCGCGACTGACCGCCTTGGGCCGGCGTCACCCAGATCGCGGTGACCAGGTCGAACGCCAGCCATCGCCCGTCCGGCGACACCGACACCATGAAGTTGGTGCCCTGACTCAGATTCGCCGATCCACCGGTACTTCGAGGCTCGGCGGCCGGTGCAGCCTCGGCCGAGCCGATCGGCAAGGCGCCGGCGACGGCCACCCCACCGGTCAACTGCAGCGCCCGGCGCCGCGAAACACTCCAGATTCCAGGGTCCTCAGAACTCATCATGCCGTCCAATCCCTCGGGGCGGTGGGGACCCCTCCGAACCTGCCACCGCAACCCGGATCGGTTCAGCCCGTCCGGCCCGCCACTCGCTGAACGGCCGATTCGCTGCGCCGAACGGCACCCCTCTATCGTCACCCCATGAATCCCGAGCCCCCCAACCCCCGGCCGGCGCCGTCCGAGCCCGGAGCGGCGTCGGCCAAGGTCCGGGCGGTGCCACCCCGGGCGGCGGCTGGGATTGCCGTGGCCGCGTGTTTGGTGATCGCGCTGGCGGCTGCCTTCGCGGTCGACAGCCGGCTCGACCGGCACTGGATTCTGCGCGGGATCACGCTGGTGGTAGCACTTGCGTGCGCCGCGGTGCTGGCAGGCGAGAACGACCGCAAGGCGCGGCCGATCATCGGGTTGGTCGGGGTGGTGATGTTCGGCGTGGTCTTCCCGGTGAGCTCGACCACCTGGTCCCAGCCCCCGGAGATCAAGTTCGCCCTTGCCGTGGCCGACGACGCGAAGGCCGCCGCGGAGAAGCAAGCCGCGAGCACCGTCAGCATCGCTGACGTGAAGGCCGCGGCCGAGGCCCGAGGCGGCGCCATCGGCACCCTCAAAACCGACCGCAGCCCCACAGTCCGCGGCGCCGACGCGTACCCCTTGATCATCCGCGCCAAGCAGGACCAGGGTCGCCCCTGGTCCTGCCTCACGTTCGTACACGGCCTCGACGCCAAGGTCCGCGCCTGCTGACCACTGTCCCAAGTCTTTTGACCACAGTGTGAGAAATCGATTTCCAGGCCTGTCGACGGGCCATGCCGGACCCTAGGCTCGGGCGCATGACTCTTCCGAACCTGTCCGGGATCAGCGCGGTCGTCGACGTCCAGACCCGCTCCATCAGCGCGGAGAACCCGACCGGCGAGCCCGGCCAGGGCGGTCGGCGTACCGAGGGAACCGGGGCGCATGCCGCTCGTGAGCTCGGGGTCGGCTGGAAGGTGTCGCCGTCGATCGAGATCGCCGCGGGGGAGACGGTGACGCTCGCGGACATCGCCGGGCCGGGCTGCATCACGCACATCTGGCTCACCACGCACAGCGACAACTGGCGTCGGCTGGTGCTGCGCGGACACTGGGACGGTGACGAGGCGCCGGCGATCGAGGCGCCGGTGGGCGACTTCTTCTGCTCGGGGTGGGGACGGTTCGCGCAGGTCAACTCGCTGCCGGTCGCGGTGAACCCCAATGGCGGCTTCAACTGCTACTGGGAGATGCCGTTCCGGTCGCAGGCTCAGTTGACGCTCGAGAACACCGCGGACACCTCTGTGGTCGTCTACTTCCAGGTGGACTACTGGCTGGGGGCGGTTGCCGACGGATCGGCGTACCTGCACACGCAGTGGCGGCGGAGCAATCCGTTGGCTTCGGCGGCCGTCCACACGTTGCTTGATGGCGTGGCGGGGCCGGGGCATTACGTGGGGACGTATCTGGCCTGGGGTGTGAACAGCAGCGGGTGGTGGGGCGAGGGGGAGGTCAAGTTCTACGTCGACGATGACGACGAGTTCCCGACGATCTGTGGGACGGGGACCGAGGACTACTTCGGCGGTGCGTGGAACTTCGACCTGGGGGCGGACCGTGGTGGGTACACGGAGTTCAGTACGCCGTACCTGGGGTTGCCGCAGGTTCTGCGGCCGGACGGCCAGTACCAGAGTCAGCAGCGGTTCGGGATGTACCGGTTCCATCTGCCTGACCCGATTCGGTTCCGCACGCGGCTGCGGGTCGACGTACAGGCGCTGGGGTGGCGGTCGGGTGGGCGGTACTTGCCGCTGCAGGACGACATCGCGTCGACCGCGTTCTTCTACTCCACCGCTACCTCGACTGCGCGGCCTGCTGCTCCTACTGCTGACGTGATGGAGATTCTTTAGGGGATTGGTAGCGGGTGATCCAGTGCGGAGGCCGTGAGGACAACCAGGGCGGTGGTCCAGGCCAGGGGTGCTCCGCCGGCGGGCTTGAGATCGCGGTTGACCTTCTCCGGCAGTGAGCCGGTAGTGGTGCGGTGGGAGTCGAGCCAGGCGAGCAGTTCGTTCGCGGTACTACGGTCGCCGCGAGCGGCTGCGCTCAACGCGAACAGGGCCGTCTGCGGCGTCCAGGAGACTCCGTCGGTGCGCCACTCCTCGCCGGGGGTGACGCCGCCGTTGGGTTGCGTGAGTACGTCGCGGGTGTGCTCGATCGCCTTCGTCACGACGTCGCGGGCGGGGGCGAAGGGCGGGCCGAGGACCGTGACGATCGCGTCGGCGCCGCCTTGCAGGGTTGCTGGTTCGACGCCTGGCTCGACGAAGCTGACGGCCCTGGCCGGGGTCCGCGGGTAGGTCGGGCCGAAGTGCTTGTCGGTTGCTTCGGTCAGTCGCTCGAGGGCTGTCTGCCAGTGCGCTACTTCGTCGCTGTGGTTGAGGGTTCTGGCGATCGCCAGGCCGGAGCGGAGGCCGGTGAGGAGCGGGGCGATGGTGCCGAGGGTGACCTGGTCCTCGGGGCGCTCCCAATAGTCGGGGGAGGGGTCGGGCAGACCTGTTTGCTGGATTTCGGCGACGATCTGGTCGCCTGATTCCTTAACCATCGGCCAGTACTTGGTGAGCGTTGTGGTGCTTTCTGCTCCACCCCGATTTGGGCTGGACTGGGCTTCGCCGCAGAACCAGGTTGCCCAGAGGACCCAGCCGGAGCCGTCGAGTTGGGGTTCGCGGCCGTCTTGGGGTTCGTTGCCGTCCGGAGCGGAGTACCTTGCCGCCCACCGGCCTTTCGACGGCCGGATCTTGTTGAGGAATCCCAGTACCTTGTCGGCTTCGGCGTACTGGCCGATCGAGCAGCGGGCGGCGGCGACGAACGAGGCGTCGCGCGGCCAGACGAATCGCCACGGGCCGTTCCAGCCGGCCAGGGTCGCGCCGTCGGGCAGGGTGAGAGCGTCGAGATCGATCAGCGCGTCGCGAATCAGCTCGGGCCTGGCCAGGTCGGCCTCGTCGGTGGGGGACTCCAGCGCGGTCGGGCCCGCGCGGCCGGTGATGCCCTCGGCAACCAATTGTGGCTGGGGGTTGCGGCGGAGGTTGGCGGCGGTGCCGGTTGCGAGGACGGCGAGTAGGAGCGCGATTACGGCGTACGGGAACCAACGCACGCGTCGCGCGCTGTTGTCGCGCATCTCGCCCTCCCTCCTACTGTCCCAGGTGTTGCACCTCGGCCTCGAACTTGCGCCGGGGCGCCAGCTCGACCAGGTACATGGCCGACATCACCAGTGCGCCGCCGATCAGCATCCGCGCGGTCACACTGTCCGATCCGAAGAGTACGGCGAAAGCGGAAGCGAACACCGGCTCCATTGTCATCGCGATCGCCGCCCGGGTCGGCGTCAGGTGCGCCTGAGCCCAGGTCTGCACGATCAGCGCGACCGCGCCGGCGATCAGCGCCATGTAGATGACGGCGATCCAGTCGCCGGTGCCACTCGGCAGCGAGAACCCGCCGGGGATGGCGCCGATGCCGCAGACGACGGTGATCGTGACCATCTGAAGCGCGGACAACCCGAACGCGCTCGACGGTGTCGACCAGGCGCCGAGGCCGATGATGTGCAGCGCGTACAGGCCCGCCGACGCAAGCGTCAGCAACTCACCCGTCCCCATGCTGAACCCGCGCAACGACAGCACTCCGAGCCCAACCGTCGCGAGCGCAACCGCAACCCAAGCCCACTTCCCGATCTTGTGCCGCAGAATGACCGCTGCCAGCAACGGCGTGAACACGACGTACATACCGGTCACAAACCCGGACACGCTGGCCGATGTATGCCGTAATCCCTCGGTCTGTACGAGCTGCGCGACCCCGTACACGATGCCCAAGGCAACACCCCGGCCGCGATCCAGCCGGCTGAGCTTGGAGATCGCCGGCGGATGGATCGCGATCAACGCCACCGAGGCGATCAGAAACCGCAACGCCAGGTAATCGGCCACATCCATCCGGGTCAGCAGATCCTTGGTCAAAAAGAACGTAGACCCCCAAGCCGCCGCCACCGCAAGCAAGGCCAACACAGCAACACGCGACCGATTCACCACCAAAGCCTCTCAGACACCTGACATTCCCAAGGAATCGGCTGGCTGAAGGTACTCCCCACGCTGCGTCGCGCGAGTTGCGAGGGTAGGCACCCACGTTGCTCAAGCGACCGTCGACCGAACTGCTGTTCGCCTGCGGGGTGCTCCGCTGCCGGGTGAGGTCCGCACGCCGCCGATGGCCTCAGCGATGCCGGTGGTCGCGCTCATCTTGGTGGCCTAGGCCACGAGTACCTTTCTGGACATCTGAATCCCTGATCCGTTCAGGCGCGGTGATGAGGTTGCGTGGCGTCTTCTGTGCTGGTGAGGGTCGCGGCGATGTCTTCGGCCCAGGCGGCGATCAGTGGCCAGTCGCGGGAGTCGCCTGCCAGCTTGCTGTTGGCGAGGTGGCGGGCGAGGAAACCCTTGGCGGTGGCAGGGAGGATGGCGCCCGCGAAGGTGGTGGCGGGGGCCGCGCCGATCCGGTGGGCGAGGCGGTGGACGTTGGCCGGCATGTCCTGGAGCTGCTCACGGTCGGGGCCGACCGGGCCGCTGTGGAACAGCCAGACGCGCCGGTCGCCGAGCTCTTCGGCGTACCTGCGGAGGAACCGGACCGCCTCCGGCCGCCATCGCCGGAGGTAGATCGCGCTGCCGAGGACGACGGCGTCGTACTGCGTGATGGAGTCGACCCCGGTCACGTCGCGGACGTCGGCAAGGTGGCCGCGTTCGCGCAGTACGGCGCCGACAGCCTCCGCGATCCCGGCCGTCGCCCCCATCTTGCTGGCGTAGGCCACCAGAACCTTGCTGGGCATCAAGACCTCCTTCGCCACCCGGTGATAGCTCCAGCAAACGCTGGTCGGGGCACCGCTTGCAGGGCCGAAGGTCCTGAGGACGGTGGACCGATGGATCGGTCCCGAGAGGTGCCCGGCCGAACGAGGACCTTCGGCCCTGACCAGCAGTCGCGGGTTGTCCTCGAATGGAAACGACCCCACCGAACTCGTCGCCCGATCGCAGTCAGATCCAGAGGAGAACGCATCATGAGCGAGAACCTGTACGTCGTCAGCTGCGCCGGGCAGCCGGGATTCGTGATCACGCCGGCCGCCTACCGGGAGTTCCTCCAGGCGGCCCGGCTCCGGCCGCTCGTCGCGACGCAGCTTCGGCGGCTTCGCGGAGGGGCGGATCTGGTTGCCGTGGGCGCCTTCATCCGTACCGCGTACTTCGACGCCGAACTGCCGGCCGAGCTTGCCGAAGCGATCGTGTGCGCCTACCGGCAGTGCGGGCGAACCGGCGCCGAGATGGTGGTGGGACCGGTGATCACCGACGACCAGCTCGACGAGTTCCTGACCGGGCCGCACGAGATCCTCTTCGGCGTGAAGGGGGAGCGGGCGCTCCTGGCGGCGGTCAAGCGCTGCTGGGGCTCACTGTTCACCGACCGGGCGATCGTCTATCGCGAGGTGCGCGACATCGACCACCTGACCGTCGACCTCGCGATCCAGGTCGAGCCGATGACAGCTTGGTCGGCGACCGGGCCGGCCCTCGAGGGCGCCTCGGCGGTCTGAACCGCAGTCACCGTCCCCGCAGCGCCGAGGCGTGGTCGGGGACCTGGGTCTGCATCTCCCGCGGAGTCCGCTCGTATCCCTTGCAGGGTCGGCGTGGCGGCAGCTCGAGTGGGGGGCGTTGCACTTCGTAGTACGGGATGGTCGAGATCAGGTGCACGATCATGTTGATCCGCGCGGACCTCTTGTCCTCGCTCTCGACGACGTACCACGGCGCCTGCGGTACGTCGGTGTGGACGAACATCTCGTGCTTGGCGCGCGAGCTGTCCTCCCAGCGGGAGATCGGACTCCGCGGTCACGACGGGCCTGCTTCCGGGATCGGCCAGTGCCAGTCGCGGATTTCGGGGAGGTCTTCGCCGTGTTCGAGGATGTAGGCGTGGTGGCGGGCCCGTTGGTCGGTCAGCCATTGCCGGAAGGCGACCGCGCGCTGGGCCAGGCCGGGGACGCGGTCGATCACGTCCATGGCGAGGTGGAAGCGGTCGAGGTCGTTGCGGACCACCATGTCGAACGGGGTGGTGGTCGTGCCTTCTTCCTTGTAGCCGCGCACGTGCAGGTGCTCGTGTCCGGTCCGCCTGTAGGTCAGGCGGTGGATCAGCCAGGGATAGCCGTGGTACGCGAAGATGACCGGCTTGTCGGTGGTGAAGAGCGCGTCGTACTCCGGATCGGCAAGCCCGTGCGGGTGCTCGCCGGCCGGTTGCAGGCGCATCAGGTCGACGACGTTGACGACCCGGATCCGCAGCTCAGGCAGGTGTTCACGCAGCAGGCTGACCGCGGCGAGCGTCTCCAGCGTCGGTACGTCGCCGGCGCAGGCCATCACCACGTCGGGCTCGCCCTCGTCGTTGCTCGCCCAGGTCCAGACGCCCAGGCCGCGAGCGCAGTGCAGCTCGGCCGCCTCGAGGTCCAGCCAGTCCTCCTGCGGGCTCTTGCCGGCCACGATCACGTTGATGTGGTCGCGGCCGGCCAGGCAGTGCTTGGCTGTCGACAGCAGGGTGTTGGTGTCCGGCGGCAGGTACACGCGGATCACTTCGGCCTTCTTGTTCACCACGTGATCGATGAACCCGGGGTCCTGGTGGGAGAAGCCGTTGTGGTCCTGCCGCCAGACGTGCGAGGTCAGCAGGTAGTTGAGCGACGGGATCGGCCGGCGCCAGGGCAGTTTGCCGGTGACCTTGAGCCACTTGGCATGCTGGTTGACCATCGAGTCGACGATGTGCACGAAGGCTTCGTAGCAGGAGAACCAGCCATGCCGGCCGGTCAGCAGGTAGCCCTCGAGCCAGCCCTGGCAGGTGTGTTCGCTGAGGATCTCCATCACCCGGCCGTCGACCGCGAGGTGTTCGTCGGTCGGCAGTACGGCGGCGTTCCAGGCTTTCGCGGTGACGTCGTACAGGGCGTCGAGGCGGTTGGAGGCGGTCTCGTCGGGTCCGACGACGCGGAAGTTGCGTTCGGACTCGTTGGCTCGCATCACGTCGCGCAGGTAGCGGCCGAGCATCCGGGTCGGCTCGTGCGGCCCACTGCCGGGGTGCGGTACGTCGACGGCGTACGCGGCAAGGTCCGGGAGTTCCAGATCGCGCGTGAGCAGTCCACCGTTGGCGTGTGGGTTCGAGCCCATCCGCCGGTCGCCCTCGGGAATCAGGTCCAGCAGCCGCGGTACGGGTCGGCCCTGTTCGTCGAACAGCTCCTCGGGCCGGTAGCTGCGCATCCAGGTCTCCAGCATCGCAAGGTGTTCCGGCGACGTCCGTACGCCGGACAGCGGCACCTGGTGAGCCCGCCACGTGCCCTCGACCTGGACTCCGTCGACCTCATGCGGTCCGGTCCAGCCCTTCGGCGTACGGAGCACGATCATCGGCCAGCTCCGGCGCGGTGCGTCGGGATCGTCCTTGGCCTCGTTCTGGATGTCCGCGATGTCGTCGAGCGCGCGGTCGAGAGTGGCGGCGAGCTGCTGGTGCACGAGTTCGGGGTCGTCGCCGGATACCAGGTAGGGGCGGTGGCCGTACCCCTCGAGGAGACTGGTGAGCTCGTTCTCGCCGATCCGGGCTAGGACCGCCGGGTTGGCGATCTTGTAGCCGTTGAGGTGCAGGATCGGCAGTACCGCTCCGTCGGTGCGCGGGTCGATGAACTTGTTCGAGTGCCACGAGGCTGCCAGCGGACCGGTCTCGGCCTCGCCGTCGCCGATGACACAGGCGACGATCAGCTCCGGGTTGTCCAGTACGGCGCCGTATGCGTGGCTGAGCGAGTAGCCGAGCTCTCCACCCTCGTGGATCGAGCCCGGCAGCTCGGGCGCGACGTGGCTCGGGATCCCACCAGGGAAGGAGAACTGGCGGAACAGGTGGTTCATGCCGTGCTCGTCGCGCGGTACATCCGGGTAGGTCTCGCTGTAGCTGCCCTCGAGCCAGGTGTTCGCCGCGATCGCGGGACCGCCGTGACCGGGGCCGATGATGTACATCATGTCGAGGTCGCGCAGTCTGATCACGCGGTTGAGGTGGACGTAGATCATGTTCAGGCCAGGCGTCGTTCCCCAGTGCCCGAGCAGCCGCGGCTTGACGCTGTCAGCCTTGAGCGGCCTGGTCAGCAACGCGTTGTCCAGCAGATAGATCTGCCCGACGGACAAGTAGTTGGCTGCCCGCCAGTAGGCGTCCAACGCGGCCGCCTCGTCGGATGTCAGCGGCTTGTCAGCTACCTGTTCCATCTTGTTTCTCCCAGCTCGGTCGGATCTCATCAGCCTGGTCGACCGGACGTGCCGGGGTCAGGGCCGAAGGTCCCGTAGGGCAAGGTCCCTCCGACCCTGCCGCTCAGGCCGTCCAGGAGGTCGACTGGGGTATCAGTGACACAGCGGACCAAGGGGCGACAGCGGATGAACACTCTCGGGCACCTGGAGGCTCCTGGGCCGGGCGACGCTCCGCCCCGGCCGGCAGCCGCCGGCTGGGACGCCCTGGCCACCGATGGGTCAGTGGTTCATCTGCGGCCGATCGCTCGCGACGACGAGCCCGCGCTGAAAGCGATCAACCACCGGGTCTCCGATCGGTCGATCTACCTGCGGTTCTTCGGTGTCAGCCGGCTGGCCGCGGACGAGCACACGCGGCACCTGGTGGACTCCGATCCGGCCGATCGTCAGGTGGCGCTGGTCGCCGAGGTCGACGGAGCCGTGGCCGGAGTCGCCAGTTATGAGCTGATCAGTGCCGGTGAAGCGGAGATGGCGTTCCTGGTCGATGACTCGATGCATGGTCGTGGCCTGGGCACCCTGCTGCTCGAGCAGCTCGCCGCGGTCGCCCGCGAGCGGGGTGTCAAGACGCTGCGGGCCGAAACCCTCGCCGAGAACGCGCCGATGTTGCGGGTGTTCCTCGGGTCGGGGTTTCGCGAGGTCCATCGGTTCGAGGAAGGCGTGGTGGAGCTGTCGCTCGACACCGCCTACGACGCGCTCACGCTGGACCGGATGGCCGAGCGGGAAAGCGCGGCCGAGTCGCGGTCGCTGCGACCGGTGCTGTCACCTCGCTCCGTCGCCGTGATCGGCGCCGGCGGCAAACTTGGCGGGATCGGCCCCGAAGTGCTGCTAAATCTCGTCGACGGCGGCTTCAGCGGCGACCTGTACGCCGTGCATCCGAACACCGACCGGATCGGCGACGTGACCGTGTTCCCGAGCATCGCCGACGTGCCCGGACCGGTCGATCTGGCGGTGATCGCGGTCCCGGTCGGCCAGGTGCGCGGCGTGGTCGAGCAATGCGGCCTGGCCGGAGTCGGGGGAGCCGTCATCCTGACCTCGGGATTCCCGGAGCTGGGACCCGACGGCCGCCAGGAGTTGCTCGCGCTCGCCCGCCGGCACAGCCTCCGGTTGATCGGCCCGAACTGCCTGGGCGTCGTCAACACCGACCCGGAGGTCCGGCTGGACGCGACGTTCGCGAACGCCCGGCCCGAGCCCGGGGGGCTGGCGCTCGCCGCGCAGTCCGGCGCGGTCGGCATCGCCGTTCTCGATCATGCCGGCCGGATCGGGCCGGGGGTCTCCGAGTTCGTGTCGCTGGGCGACAAGGCAGATGTCAGCGGCAACGATCTCCTGCTGCACTGGTGGAACGATCCGCGGACCGACGTGATCGGCCTCTACCTGGAGTCGTTCGGCAATCCGCGCAAGTTCGGCCGCCTCGCCCGGCTGGTCGGGCGGAAGAAGCCTGTCTTGGTGGTGAAGGGCGGCCGTTCGACCGGTGGTCGCCGGGCGCGTGCCTCCCACCCGGCAGCGGCGGCGACGCCGGACACCGCTGTCGATGCGCTGTTCGAGCAGTCCGGCGTACTGCGGATGGAGACGCTGGAGGAGCTCATCGACACAGCCCGAGTGCTCTCCGGTCGCCCGCTGCCGAAGGGCCCGAGACTGGCGATCGTCGGCAACGCGGGCGGCGCCGGAGTACTGGCTGCCGACGCGGCGGCCGCGGCCGGGCTCGAGGTACCGGAGTTCAGCCCGGCGACGATGAACGCGCTGGCCGGCGCAGTCGGTCCCGCCAACCCGGTCGACCTCGGTGCCGCCGCGACACCGCAGACGCTGGAACACGCGATCAGGATCATCCTCGCCAGCGGTGAGGTGGATGCCGTCCTGGTCACCTATGCGGCGACCCGCGGGGGTCACGTCGACGATACTTACGCTGCGATCGCCCGCGCCACCGCCGATGCCACGGTGCCGGTACTCGTCAACTGCCTTGGCGCTCCTAAGGCTCCGACGCAGGTCGTCCTGGAGAACGGCTCCAAGCTTCCGGTTTACGCGTTCCCCGAGACAGCGGTTCGCGCTCTCGGCCATGCAGTCCGGTACGCCGCCTGGCGCGCCCGGCCGCAAGGCGTCGTACCGGAGGTCACCGGCGTCGACAAGGATGCTGCCCGGGCCGTCGCGAGGCGCTATCTCAACAGTCATCCCACCGGTGGATGGCTCGATCCGGCGTATGCCGAGCAACTGATGGTGTGTGCCGGCATCCCAGTGGTCGACCAAGCGCCGACTGGAGTGGAGTTGCTCGCCGGGCTTGTCCGCGACCCGCTCTTCGGCCCGGTGCTGATGATCGGCGGCGGTGGCGTACTCACTGACCTATTGGCCGACCGTAGGTGGCGTGGCCTGCCACTCACCGACCTTGATGCCATGGACATGGTGCGGTCGTTGCGCTGCGCAGCCGGGGCGGACGAGCCCGCGGTACTAGAGGTCCTGCACCGGCTCGCGTGGCTGGCCGAAGCGGTACCGGAGCTCGCCGAACTCGACATCAACCCCTTGACAGCCACTCCCACCGGCGTACTCGCGGCAAACGTGAAGGTCCGCCTGACACCGGCGCCCCCAGACCCGGACTGCTACTCCCGCCACCTCGGCAATGAAGGTGGCATCCGATGTTTTGTTGCTTCAGGCATCTGAACAGGCTTGGACGATCCCGGGGTGCCAGTCGTCGACCAGGCTGTCGAGGGTCTGCTGCCAGGGGAGCCTCGGTGTCTCGGCCGCGGTCTGGGCCGGGTAGCCGGCTCGCAGGATCAGCTGAGGGCGGGGGCTGCGACCCACCAGCTCCTGGACGTGGGACCGCAACTGCGCGTATTCGACCGCCTGGTTGAGGAACGAGACGGTCAGGTCGTATGAAGTTGCTATCAGCAACAGATGCTGGAGCGCCATCCCCGCTCGCGTCCACGCCACCGGGTCGTCGGCGGCGGTGGTGAGAACCGCGATCCGTGGGTTCGTCTCGAAGACGGCGCTGCTGCGGGCGTGGTGGTCGAAGCCGGCGGCCAGATCGCGGACGATGGCGGACCGCGCCGGCAGCGGCCCCAGTGCGGCTTGGGGGACACCGTCCCGAGTGCGGTCGCCGCCGATCCAGCGGCCCCGTTCGGTCAGCCGGTCCTCGTCGTGCAGGTCGAGGTAGTCGGCCGCGTGCAGGATCCGCTTGAGCTGGGTCTCGGCGTACTGGTCCAGCCAGCGGAGTTCGGCACCCTCTGCTCGAGCAGCGGCGTTGAGCTGCTCGAGCACGAGGGGCGAGACGACGGCGGCCATCAGCGGTCCGCGATACGTGTGGCGGCGGCGCAGTTCGCCGTACAGGCTGCCGATCGGGGAGGTGGCCGTGGGCCGGCGGGAACCGAGGAAGATCCGGACCGCGACGTCAGGGCGGTCCGGGTCCGGGTCGACGGCGAGCGTGGTCTCGAAGCCGAGCATCGCGGCGGTCACCCGAAGGTTGAACGCGGCAGCGCCGAGCCCGATCCGGGTCATTCGCCCGGAGCGGTCCTCGGCCGGCAACGTCCGGTCCTCGTCGAGAAGGACGTCGACCACCCGGCCGGTGACCTCGAAGCGCCACGGCTGGGTGTTGTGCATCGACGGCGCCAGTCCGGCCGAGCTGATCAGGATGCGGAGCTCGTCCTGGCTGAGGACAGGGTTGTCGTACCGGATCACCATGGCCGGACTGCTTCCAGGTGCCGTGGCTGCCCGGATTCGGTCGCCGTGAGTTGTGCGGAGAGTGCTGGATTCTCGGCTTCCTGGCTGAAGCGCAGCAGGAGCCGGCCCAGTGCGCGCAGGCCGGCCAGGATCTCGGTGGCCTGCAACCGGAGCTGGGGGGTCTGGCCGAACCGGATGAGTTCGAGCCGCAGGTCGTCCAGCCGGCTGACCAGGTCACCGAGTTCGTCGACGATGATCAGGTTGAACACGGCCAGCGCGCGCGGGGCCGCACTGTCCGGCATGGCTGGAAGGAGCGGAAGCCGGTCGGTCTCGAGCCGCGGCAGAACCTTGTGCCGGTACGCGCCAGAGGTCCGCTGCAGGATCATCAGCAGCTTCTCCGGCTCGGTCCAGCCCTCGGCCGTGCATTCGGCTTCGAGTTCGGCCAGGTCGTTCTCCCAGCGAGTGATCTCGGCTCGCATCGCGGTCAGGCTGGTCATCAGGACTTCTCGGCGCCGGTGTGGACGAAGTCGGCTACGGGGCGGCGTGGGGTCGTGTCCTGCACGGTGCTGTGGCCGAACCGGATCACCATGTGGGCGAAGCCGGGTTTGCCGGTGATGCCCTGAACCTTGCGGCGCAGGTCGTCGAACTCCAACGGCTGGTTGAGGAACGCGGCCTTCAGGCCCTCACGGGTGGCGACCAGCAGGGTGCGCTGCAGGGCCAGACCGGCGGCGAGTTGGTCGACCGTGGAATCGCCAGTGGTGAACAGGACCGCCAGTGCAGGCTCGGCTTCGAAGGTCGCGCGCGCCCTGGTCCGGTCCGTCGGCCGGGTGCCGAGGTCACGTACCGGTGACGGGTAGCTGGCCGACCGGGGCCCGAGCACCGAGCTGGGCACACCGTCGGTGGCACGAACGCCGCCCACCCAGTGAGCCCGCTCGGCGCGGCGGTGCCAGTCGCCGATCTCGCGCAGGTCGGTATCGATCAGCAGCCCGAGTACTTCGTGGACCGCGACGGCCGGGAGCCAGGTGAGATCGGCGTTCTCGGTCCTGGCGGCCTGGGTCAGTGCGATCAGAGCGTCGGTCGGCACGTTGACCGCTCGGACGGGTTCGCGACTGGTGTGCCGGCGGGGGATCTGCAGGAAGAGCTCGGTGAGCTTGCGATCGGGCGTGTCGGTCGGTTCGAGGACCATCCGGGCGACCAGCTCGGGCTCGGTCGGGTCAGGCACCAGACCGAACCAGCTGTCGTAGCCCAGCGAGGCCGCGGCGCAGCGCAGGTTGAAGGTCGCGGCGCCGGCGGCGATCCGCATCGCCCGGCCGGTCGGGTCCTCGGCCGGCAGCGCGCGGGCGCCGTCCAGGAAGACGTCGATCACTCGGCCGTTCACCTCGAAGCGCCAGGGCTGGGTGTTGTGCATGCTCGGCGCCGAGACCGCGGCGCTGAGCAGTACGTCGATCTGCACCATGGACAGCTGCTCTTCGGACATCAGGGGCCTCCTCGACCTGCTCGGGCGGCAACCACTGCCGCAGTACCAGCCTCGGCCCGCAGTACGCCGGCGCGCAGCAGGCATGGGTCCCGTCCGGTCGGGCCCTTCGGCACCAACGTCCATGACTACGTGCTCTGCCAGGACCGTCGTCCCGGCCGCCACGATCAGGGTGTCCCTACGAATCGGAAGGAAACACCATGACCACCACTTCGCTCCGGCAGCACAGCCCGGCCCCTGTTGAGCAGGCCCGCACTACGAGGGTGGCCGCTGGGCGAGCACTCGCCGTCCTGCGGATCGCCTACGGCCTGACCTTCTTGTGGGCCTTCGTCGACAAGGTCTTCGGTCTCGGTTTCGCGACCAAGTCCGGCAAGGGCTGGATCGACGGCGGCGACCCGACGGCCGGGTTCCTCGGCAAGGGCGCGACCGGTCCGTTCGCGGACTTCTACCACTCGCTGGTCGGCGACTTCTGGGTCACCCCGCTGTTCATGATCGGCCTGGCCGGCATCGGTCTCGCCCTGACCCTCGGCATCGGGATGCGGATCGCCGCCGTCGCCGGAACGCTGCTCTACGTGCTGATGTGGAGCGCGAGCCTGCCGCTCGAGACGAACCCCGTGCTGGACGACCACATCATCGGCGCCATCGCCCTGATCGCCCTCGCACTGGTTGCCGCTGGCAACGTCTGGGGTCTCGGCAAGCAGTGGTCCGGGATGTCGATCGTCAAGCACTACCCCTGGCTGCGGTGAGCACGATGACCAAGCAACCTGTGATCCACGTGGGCGTCGACGGCTCCTGGCGAGACACGGGTGCGCTGGAGTGGGCCTTGCAGGAGTCTTCGATCCGCAAGGCCCCGCTCCGGGTGGTCCACGTCATCGACGAGAAGCTGCGGTACGCGCCGTACTGGGAACCGAAAGTGGTCGACGACGCCGCGCTCGATCTGGTCGAAGAGGTCCAGCAGACGATGACGAGCCGGGACCCGGCCCTGGATCACTCCACCCAGGTCGTGCTGGGCCCGCCGGCGACAACCCTGGCCGAGCTTGCCTCCGGCAGCTTGATGCTGGTGGTTGGTCGCCGGGGGATGAGTACGGTCAAGCGGCTCCTGGTCGGTTCGACCTCCGAGGCCGTGGCGAACCTGGCTACCGTCCCGGTGATCGTGGTACCGGACGGCTGGACGCCTTCCGGCCACCCGGGCACGGTAGTGGTCGGGCTGGACGACTCGGGTGAATCCGAGGCCGCGGTCGAATTCGCTGCCGAGGCTGCCATCGAACGAGGCAGCGCGCTGCGGATGGTGCATGTGTGGGATCTGCCGCCCATCTACAGCTGGGAGTCGATGGAGGTCGAAGGTGCCCTCGACTCATGGTCGCGGACGGCCGAGCTGCACTTCGAGGCCGTTGCCGGGCAGTGGCGGCAGAAGTACCCCGACCTTCCCATCGCGGTCGACGTACGCCGAGGGCACGCCGTGGACGGCCTCCTCTCGTCAGCCGACGCCGTCGACGCGCAGTTGCTGGTCATCGGCGGTCGTCATCACCTCAAGGTGATCTCCGTCCTGCTCGGATCCGTTGCCAGAGGCGTGCTGCAGCACGCGACCTGTCCGGTCGCCGTCATCCGTCTCACCACGGACGATGCCTGATCAGCTGGGGTCGGCGTTGAGGGGCGCGCGCAACTCCAGCACGGTGCCGTGCGGCTGGTTGGACTCCAGCCGTACGGCGCCACCCAGTGCGGCCGCCCGTTCCTCGAGATTGTGCAGCCCACTTCGCCGATCGGACGGGCGGATGCCGACACCGTCGTCCGAGATCCGCGCGGTGACGTCCACGCCGGTCACCGTGACCTCGACCTTGGCGGCTGACGCCTGAGCGTGCCGGACCACGTTCGACAGCGACTCCCGGACCGCGGCGATGATCTGCGGCCGCACGGACGCCGGTACGGCGGTGTCGATCGGTCCGGTGATGATCAGCTCGGGGCGGAACCCCAGCGGTTCGGCGTACTCGGCGACCATCGCCTGGAGATCGGCGCGCAGCGACTGTCTGCCGGGTTGGCTCTGCAGCTCGAAGATGGCGCCGCGCAGGTCGCGGATGGTGGCATCGATGTCCTCGACCGCCCGGGTGATCCGCTCCTGGACGTCCGGCCGGACCATCCGGTGCATTCCTTGCAGTTGCAGCCCGGTGGCGAACAGCCGCTGGATGACCAGGTCGTGCAGGTCCTTGGCGATCCGGTCCCGGTCCTCCAGGACGGCGAGGATCGATCGGTTCTGCTGAGCCTGGGCGCGGTCGAGGGCCAGCGTCGCCTGGTTGGCGAACATCCGGACCAGGTCCGTGCCGACGGTCACCCCGAGAACCGCGCCGTGTTCGGCGGCGACCATCAAGATCCCGCCGGAGGTCCCGGAGCCGGCCGGCAGCGGCGCGAAGATGGTCCGGCCGAGGTCGCCCAGCTCGGGGAAGTCCGCGAGCTGTCCGGTCTCCTTGGCCAGCGTGGCGAGGTCTTCGACCACGACCTGCTCGTCGCTGCCGAGCACGTCGCGAAGGATCGGCCGGTCGGCCGCCAAGCGCCGGCCGAGGTACTTCGCGAACGGCGGCGGTCCGTCGACGGCCCGGACCACGAGGTCACCGTCGTCGTGCAGGAACACCGCTCCGATCACGGACTCCGACACCTCGCGCGCCCGGGAGGCGATCAGCTGGAGTGCCTGCTGGGGGTCGAAGTCGCCGAGCATCAGCTGGGTGATCTCGGCGGTGACCTCGTGCCAGCGGCGGCGGCGCTCGGTGTCGGCGTACAGGCGGGCGTTGTCGATCACCACGCCGGCCGCGGTGGCCAGCGCGGTGACCGCGCGCTCGTCGTCCGCGGTGAAGTCGGCGCCCTCGGCCTTCTCGGTCAGGTACAGGTTGCCGAAGGCGTGGTCGCGGGTCCGGATCGGGACGCCGAGGAAGCTGCTCATCGGCGGATGGTTGGCCGGGAAGCCGAACGAGCGTGGGTGTTCGGCCAGGTCGGTGAGCCGGATCGGGGTGGGGTGATCGATCAGCACCCCGAGGATGCCGTGGCCCTCGGGGTACGGGCCGATCGCGGCGATCTGCTCGGCGGTGACGCCGTGGGTGACGAAGCGGACCAGGCGCTTGCCGTCGGGTCCGACCACGCCGAGGGCGCCGTACCGGGCGCCGACCAGCTCGCAGGCGGCGGTGACGATCCGGTCGAGGGTGCTGTTGAGGTCGAGATCCGAGCCGATGCCGACGACCGCGTCGAGCAGGGCGCGCAGGCGCTCCTGGGAGTCCATGATCTCGTCGACACGGCCGAGCAGCTCCTGCAGGAGCGCGTCGAGCCGGACCCGGGACAGGCTGGAGAACTCGAGCGTGCCTTCGTCCCAGGTACTGCGATGTTCGCCTTCGTTCCCACCCATGTCGCTCACCGTACGGAACCCCTGCCGGATAGGGAACAAGCGCCACCACCGGCGAGCGACGCCCGGCAGGTCGAAGGTCCCTGGGAAAGCCGCCTTGGGTCCCGTCGATCGGTGCCGGGCGGCACTGCGTGCGAGCCCTCCGTCGGCGAGAAGCTGGCAAGAGGACAACGAGGAGGATGAAATGGGCAGCTGGGCACGGACGGGACCGGTGGTCGTCGAGGTCGACGACAACGCGGAAGGCCTGCATGTCGTCGACTACGCGGCACTGGAGGCGTTGCGTTCCGGTGCCGAGCTGGTCCTGGTCGCGCCGTACCAGGCACACGGCTCGTACAACCCGATGACGCCGGGCTACCAGCCGAAGCCGCCTGCGGAGATCGCCGATGCCGGACTACGACTGGCGGTCGCGCATGTCCGCCATCACTACGGCTACGAACTGCAGGTCACCGCGATATCCGAGGAGGGCGGCCGCCTGAATGTGCTGCCGCAGGCGGCCAGGCATGCCCGGCTGCTCGTCGTCGGGCGCGCGCGCACGCGGGGACCGCACCGCCTGGTCGCGGCGCAGGGGAACATCACCCTGACCGCCCGGACCGGCTGCCCGGTGATCGTCGTACCGCTGACCTGGCGGCCGGGCCTGCTCGACCGGAAAGTTGCCGTCGGCATCGACGGTACGCCGTTGTCGCTCGAGGCGGTCGAGTTCGCCTTCCGGGCGACCGCGGACCGCGAGGGCGAACTGACGGTGGTGCATGCCCAGCACGCTCCGCGGTACGACCCGGTCGACGGTTCGGTCGAGAGCTCCTGGGTACGCCGGGGCGACCTGACCGTGTCGGAGACGCTGGCCGGCTGGGCCGACGAGTACCCAGAGGTCAAGGTGACCCGGTTCCTGACGGCCAGGCCGGTCGTCGAAGCACTGGTCCGCGAGGGTGCCCAAGCAGGCCTGGTCGTGCTGGGTGCGCGGGCCGGGCTGCTGCCGGTCGGTGACCCGATTGCCCGCCGGGCGGTGGCTGCAATGGCCTGCCCGGTCGCGATCGTTCCGCATCACGTGACCGCGGAGGAGCGCGGACGGCGGGCCCGCGCCCTGCGTCCGGGGATCGACGTCGTGGTGCCGACATACTGATCGGGTGAAGATCGCCGCCGGCCTGACCGGCTTGCGGGGTGGGTTGCGCGCCGATGCGATCGCCGGCGTGACAGTGGCCGCGTATCTGGTGCCGCAGGCGATGGCTTACGCCCAGCTGGCCGGTCTACCCCCGGTGGCCGGCTTGTGGGCGGTACTGGCCCCCCTGGCCGTCTATGCGGTTCTCGGTACGTCGCGCTTGCTGTCGGTTGGACCGGAGTCGACCACCGCGCTCATCACGGCCGCCAGCCTGGGAACGCTGGCTGCTGGGGATCCCGCGAGGTACGCGCTCCTGGCGGCTGCGCTGGCCCTGCTGGTCGGAGGCATCTGCCTGATCGCCTGGTTGCTCCGGCTCGGCTTTCTCGCCGATCTGCTGTCGAAGCCGGTGCTGATCGGCTACCTGACGGGGATCGCGGTGATCATGGTCGCCGGTCAGCTCGGCCGGATGACCGGCACGAGCGTCTCGGGGGACTCGCCGGTCGCGGAGCTGATCTCGGCGGTGCGGCACTTCGGCTCCTGGCATCCGGCGACGGTGATTCTGTCCCTGGTCGCACTCACCCTGCTCCTCGCGGCCGCCAAGTGGTTGCCGCGATGGCCGGCGCCCCTCCTGGTGATGGCACTGGCGGCCGCCGTCACGGCGATCGCAGGCTTGCGTGATCAGGGTGTGGCCGTGATCGGCACGGTGCCTGCGGGCCTACCTGTTCCAGGCTTGCCGGCCATCGGCGTCGGCGATCTGAAGCTTTTGGTCCTTCCGGCAGTGGGCGTGGCGCTGGTCGGTTACACCGACACAGTGCTGACCGGCCGGGCTTTCGCCACTGATCGCCATGAGCGGATCGATGCCGACCAGGAGCTGCTTGCCCTGGGTGTCGCCAACCTGACTGCAGGGACTCTGCACGGCTTTCCGGTCAGTAGCAGTGGCAGCCGTACGGCGGTAGCGGTGGCCGCAGGTGCCAAGAGCCAGCTGTACTCCCTGGTCGCGCTGGCCTGTGTTGTCGCGACGCTGCTGTTCGCCGGTCCGCTCCTGTCCACCTTCCCGACCGGCGCGCTCGGTGCCCTGGTCGTCTACGCCGCGGTGCGTCTCGTGGAGGTCGCTGAGTTCCGCCGGATCGCACGGTTCCGGCGCAGCGAGTTCATCCTGGCGGTGGCGACTTGTATCGGCGTCGTCGCGCTCGACGTCCTGTACGGCGTACTCGTGGCGGTCGCGTTGTCCGTTCTCGACCTGTTCCGGCGGGTGGCGCGGCCGCACGACGGCATTCTCGGGATCGTCCCGGGAGTCCCCGGCATGCACGACATCGACGACTACCCCACGGCGGAGCCCGTTCCCGGGCTGGTCGTCTACCGGTACGACTCGCCGCTCTTCTTCGCCAACGCGGAGAACTTCCACCGCCGGGCGCTGGCCGCGGTCGACGCCTCGCCGGTGCCGGTCCGCTGGCTGCTGCTCAACGCCGAGGCGAACATCGAGATCGACATCACCGCGATCGACGCTCTCGACGCCCTGCGCGAGGAGCTGGAGCAGCGCGGCATCGTACTCGCCCTGGCGCGGGTCAAACAGGAGCTGCGCGACGACCTCGAGGCGGCCGGCTTCCTGGACCGGCTCGGCCCGGACCATGTCTTCTTCACCCTCCCGACCGCGGTCGAGGCCTTCCGCGCCGCCACAGCCAGCGAGCAGTGACGGTCACCGAGGCACTGGTCGTGGACGACGTGGCGGTGCTGCGGCCGGCGCGGTCAGCGGTGATCAGTGGCGCTTGGGTGGGGGCGTTCGCCCCAGGCGACCAGGCGGCGGCCGTCGAGGACCTCGACCGCCAGCCGGATCAGGTGATGGTCGCGGTTCGGTGCCCACGGGCGGAGCGGAACGGTGGCCCGGAGGGCCTCGGCCTCGCCGGGGTCGACGACGGACAGGTGGCCGGTCGCGGTCACGGTCCAGCCAAGGTGGCGGTCCTGGTCGACGTCGTCGACCTCGAAGGCGACCACGTCGCCGCGCTCCGCGGCCCGGTACTTGTCACCGTCCGTGGTGGCGAAGACGAGTGTGCGGTCGTCGACGGCGAAGTTGACCAGGCGGATGACGGGAAGTCCGCCAAGGGTGAAGACGAGCCGGCCGATGGGAACCGAGCCGAGCAGCTTCAGGCAGTCGTCCTGGTCGAGGATCTGCAGGCCGGAGTGGTCGAACCGGCGCGGTGGGGCACTCATCGTGGCCCCTTTCCGAGGAGAGGGCGGTCTAGTCTGGCCGGGAGGGTCGAAGGCGAGAGCGGGAGAGACGCGACATGACGATCAAGGTGTTCCTGCTCGACGATCATGAGGTCGTCCGCCTCGGGTTGCGGCAACTGCTGGAGGCCGAGGACGACCTCGAGGTGATCGGCGAGGCCGGTACGGCGGCTCAGGCCGTCGCGCGGATCCCGGCGTTGCGTCCGGATGTCGCCGTACTGGATGTGCGGCTGCCCGATGGCGACGGCATCTCGGTCTGCCGGGAGATCCGGTCGGCGATGGACGAGCCGCCCGCGTGCCTGATGCTGACCTCGTACTCCGACGACGAGGCGCTCTTCACCGCGATCATGGCCGGCGCGGCGGGATACCTGCTCAAGCAGGTCAGCGGGATCGACCTGGTCGGCGCGGTCCGCCGGCTCGCGGCGGGGGAGTCGCTGCTCGATCCGGCGATGACCACGGCGGTGCTGGAGCGGCTGCGGCACCCGGCCGAGGAGGACGAGGACCCGCGGTACAAGTCGCTGACCGAGCAGGAGCGCAAGATCCTCGACCTGATCGCCGAGGGCAAGACGAATCGGCAGATCGCGCAGGACATGTTCCTGGCCGAGAAGACAGTGAAGAACTACGTCTCCGGCCTGCTCCGCAAGCTCGAGATGGATCGCCGCACCGAGGCCGCCGTGTACGCCGTCGAGCGCACCAGGCAACGCCCGCCGAAGTAGCTCGGCACGGCCAGGTTACCGGTTCGTCTCGCTCATCGCCCGCTCCGTCCGGCCCGTGGGTACCGCTGGTATCCATCGAACCAGCCGGCAGCGCTCCTAGTTCAGTGCCATTGGCCCTCAGAATCCGGGACCGACGTCCCGAAGCGATCCGGTGAGGTCACCGCATAAGGTTTCGATATGGGTAGCAGCGTGTACGTCGCATCGGTGGAGGGGTACACCGGCAAGTCGACCGTGGCGCTGGGGGTGCTGCAGCAGTTGTCCCGTCGGGTGGAGCGGGTGTCGGTGTTCCGGCCGATCGTGCGGCCGGACACCGCGCTGTACGGCGGGCGGGACTATGTGCTGGATCTGCTCACCTCGCATGACGCCGTCTCGCTGTCGTACGACGAATGCGTCGGGGTCAGCTACGACGAGGTGCACGCGGATCCGGATGCGGCCCTGGACCGGATCGTGCAGCGGTACCGGCACCTGGCGGAGCGGGGAGATCCCGTCCTGATCGTCGGCAGCGACTACACCGACGTCGGTACGCCGACCGAGTTCTCCTACAACGCGAGGATCGCCGCCAACCTGGGTGCGCCCGTGCTGCTGGTGCTGAACGGTTCGGGCCGTACTCCCGAGAATCTGCGCACGCTGATCGACATCGCCGGCGCTGAGCTGACGGCCAACCACGGGTCCCTGTTCGCGGTCATCGCCAATCGGGTCAGCCCGGACGAGCTCGACCAGGCGGTCGCGGCCGTGGGCGGAGCCGGCGTACCGGCGTACGCGATCCCGGAGGAGCCGTTGCTCAGCGCGCCCGCCGTGGCGGACCTGGTGAGCGCTGTCGACGGGCAACTGCTCAGCGGTGATCCGCGGCTGCTGTCTCGTGAGGTCAGCGGCTTGGTGGTGGCCGCGATGACGATGCCGAACGTGCTGGATCGACTGTTCGACGGGGCGGCGGTGATCACCGCCGCGGACCGGCCGGAGGTGGTCGTCGGGGTGCTGATGGCGAACGCCTCGCAGAACTTTCCGCAGGTGTCGGCGATCTTCCTCAACGGCGGATTCGCGCTGCCACCGCAGATCCTGCGACTGATCGAGGGCATCGGAAGCACGATGCCGCTGATCGAGACCGGCTTGGGGACACACGCGGCCTCGACGGCCCTGACCGCGGTGCGTGGCCGGCTGACCAAGGACTCGCCGCGCAAGGTGGACCGGGCGCTCGCGTTGTTCGACCAGCACGTCGATGGCCCTGCGTTGCTGGACCGGCTCGAGGTGGCGCGCAGCGGGGCGGTGACGCCGTTGATGTTCGAGCACCAGCTGATCGACGAGGCGGTTGCCCACCGCAAGCACATCGTGTTGCCCGAGGGCGAGGAGGAGCGGATCCTGCGGGCGGCGGATGTCGTACTGCGTCGCGGGGTGGCCGACCTCACCTTGCTGGGCGATCCGGTGGTGATCAGCGCCAAGGCGGCCGGGCTGGGCGTGGACATCTCGGCCGCGCGGATCGTGAGCCCGGACGACGAGGAGCTGGGGGAGATGTTCGCGCAGGAGTACCACCGGCTGCGGCAGCATCGAGGCGTCGACCTCGACAAGGCTCGTGAAGTCGTCCGGGATGTCTCGTACTTCGGCACGATGATGGTGCAGCTCGGCCTGGCCGACGGGATGGTGTCGGGGTCGGTGCACACCACGGCGCACACGATCCGTCCGGCGCTCGAGGTCGTGAAGACGCTGCCCGGTGTCTCGGTCGTCTCCTCGGTGTTCTTCATGTGCCTGCAGAACCAGGTCCTGGTGTACGGCGACTGCGCGGTCAATCCCGATCCGACGGCCGAGCAGCTGGCCGACATCGCCATCTCGTCGGCGGCGACCGCGGCCGCTTTCGGGGTCGAGCCGCGGGTGGCGATGCTGTCGTACTCGACCGGTACTTCGGGCAGCGGAACGGATGTGGAGAAGGTGTCGAAGGCAACGGGGATCGTCCGGGAGCGTGCTCCGTCGTTGCTCGTCGAGGGGCCGATCCAGTACGACGCGGCGATCGACAGCGCGGTGGCCCGGACCAAGTTGCCGGACTCGGAGGTGGCCGGCCGGGCGACGGTGTTCATCTTCCCCGACCTCAATACGGGCAACAACACGTACAAGGCGGTGCAGCGCTCGGCCAACGCGGTCGCCGTCGGGCCGGTGCTGCAGGGCCTGCGGAAACCGGTGAACGATCTATCCCGGGGAGCGACGGTGCGCGACATCATCAACACGGTGGCGATCACGGCGGTACAGGCGGAGTACGGCGTACGGGGTGCTGATGAGTGACAACGTGCTGGTGATCAACGCGGGCTCGTCCTCGCTCAAGTACAGCCTGATCGACGCGGTGTCGGGGGAGGCGGCCGCAGCGGGTCTGGTGGAACGGATCGGTGAGCCGGAAGGCCATCACCTGCACCGCGGACCTGACGGCGAGATCAGCATCAGCCTGAAGGTCGCGTCACACGAGGATGCGTTGCGGGCCGCGCTGGATGCCTTCGAGCAGCACGGCCCGTCGCTCGACGATCTCACCGCCGTCGGCCATCGTGTTGTGCACGGTGGATCCCGGTTCGGCGATCCGGCTCTGATCGACGACGACCTGGTCGCCGCGGTCACCGAACTCGTGCCGCTGGCGCCACTGCACAACCCGGCGAATCTCGAAGGGATCCGGGTGGCCCGGCGGCTCTTCCCGGACCTGCCGCAGGTCGCGGTCTTCGACACCGCGTTCCATCAGACCCTCGAGCCGGCGGCCTACACCTACGCGGTTCCGCTGGCCTGGCGAGACGATCACGGCATCCGCCGGTACGGCTTCCACGGTACGTCCCACGCGTTCGTCTCGGCCGAGGCGGCGCGGTTCCTCGGCCGCGACCTCGCCGAGATGAACATGATCGTCCTGCACCTCGGAAACGGCTGCTCGGCCGCGGCGATCCGGGGCGGTGTCTCGGTCGACACCTCGATGGGCATGACCCCACTGGAGGGCTTGGTGATGGGCACCCGCTCCGGCGACCTGGATCCGGCCATCCACGCCCACCTAGTCCGCGAACTCGGCTGGACGGTAGAGGAAGTCGACCGCGCCCTCAACTCCGCCTCCGGCCTCAAAGGCCTGGCCGGCGCCAACGACTTCCGGGAGCTGTCCACCCGGATGGAGGCCGGCGATCCCGCTGCCCAGCTCGCCTTCGACGTCTACTGCCACCGCATCAAGAAATACATCGGCGCCTACTACGCCGTACTGGGCACCGTCGACGCCATCGTCTTCACCGCGGGAGTAGGCCAGCACTCCGCCCCCGTCCGCGCCGCATCCCTGACCGGCCTCGACCGCCTGGGCATCCAACTCGACCCCGCCCGCAACAACGCGACCACCCCCGGCACCGTCTCCACCGACGACAGCGCGGTCACCGTCCTGGTCATCCCCACCAACGAGGAATGGCAGATAGCCCGCGAAACAACCACCCTCCTCCGCTGACCGAGCTGGGAATTCGGTCAGGGGGGTTCGACGAGGCTGCGGACGGCGGCCTGCAGGGCGGTGCGGTGTTGTTGCAGGCGTTTGGGTGAGAGCGGGTCCTTGCTGCCGGCGGCAAGGAGCGCGGGCGGGCCACTGAGCCAGCTCTCGGTCAGGCGCAGAACGAAAGCGAACAGGTCTGCCGCCGGGATGTCGGTGCGGATTCGCCCGGCCCGCTGCGCCTTCTCGACCGCCTCGATTCTCGCCCGGAACGCGCCGCGCTCGGTGTCGGACGGCTCGGTCTGCTCGAAGGTGCGCCAGGCTGCGATTCTGCGCGAGTCGGGATTGGCCAGGATGTAGTCGAAGCGGGCGATGGCGAACGCGCACAGGTCGCCGTCGTCCATGGGAGCGGACTGGAGGACCGCATCGGTCTGCTCCTGCACAACTGCGTCGAACAGTTGGTTCTTGTCGCCGAAGTAGACGTAGAGAAGGCGCTTGTTGGCGCCGGCGCGTTCGGCGATCCGGTCGATCCGTGCGCCGGCGAGTCCGTACTCGGCGAATTCTTCGGTGGCCGCCTTGAGGAGCAGAGCCTTGGTTGCCACCGAGTCGCGGGGACGTGGTTTTCGGGCCGCCGCCGCCTCGGACATGCTGATCACCTTACCTTCGTGGTAGTTCGTGTCCCGGCAACCCGCAAAGGAGTGCAGGGCTTACCAGGCCACCGGGCCGGTGGCGTCGTAGAAGCCGCCGGTTGGGCCGTCCTGCCCGATCCGGGCCAGGCGGACGATGCTCTCGGCACCCTGTTCGACGGTCTGGGTCCCGGTGTTGTGGTTGAGATCGGTGGCGGTGAAGCCCGGGTCCGCGGCGTTGATACGGATGCCGGGGAACGCCTTGGCCAGCTGCACCGTGATCATGTTGACCGCCGCCTTGGAGGCCGGGTATGCGATCCCGGGGTAGAAGCGCGCGGGCGCGGTCGGGTCGGCCAGATCTCTCGTCAATCCCAGTCCGCTGCTTACGTTGACCACGACCGGGGCGGCCGAACGCTGGAGCAGTGGCAGGAACGCGTGAGTGACCCGGACCAGGCCGAAGACGTTCGTCTCGAAGGCTGTACGGACGCTGTCGGCGGTGACGTCCGCGGCCGCGACGAAGCCGCCGTCGGGCGTGCGCTCTTCGACTCCGGCGTTGTTGACGAGAACGTCGAGTCCGCCGCCGGCCTCGATCTCCTTGACCGCGGCGTCGACCGAGGCGTCGTCGGTGACATCGATCTGGACGAATCGCGCGCCGAGGCGGTCGGCAGCCTGCTGTCCGCGCTCGACATCGCGGGCCCCCACATAGACCGTGTGTCCCGCGGCGACCAACTGACGGGCCGTCTCGTAGCCGAGTCCCTTGTTCGCTCCCGTGATGAGAGTGGTTGTCATGACTGGCTCCTTCTTGCTTGTACCTAACTAGATAGGTACAAGCTAGCTCGCACCCTCAAGTAAGTCAATAGTTAGTTACATACGACGAAAGCCGGCAGGTTCGGAGAACTGAGCGGGTCGGCCGTAGGCAGTGACTCTCACGATCGATACTCGGAGATTGCCGAACGTGACGGTCCCGTCTATCGTCGCCACTTGCCCAGAATCGCCGGCCACGACGGGACAGGCCTCATGAAGCTTCTGCTCACCGACTCAGGCATCACGAACCCGAGCATCCAGGAGGCGCTGGTCGACCTCCTGGGCAAGCCGATCTCCGAGTCCACCGCGCTCTGCATCCCGACCGCGGCCTACGCGCAGAACGGCGGCACCGGTCATGCCTGGCGACTGATCAGCGGCAACCAGCCGATCGGCGCGATGGTTGAGCTGCCGTGGCAGTCGGTGGGCGTGCTGGAACTCACCGCGCTGCCCAGCGTCGACGAGTCGGTCTGGCTGCCGTCGGTCCGTGAGGCCGACGCTCTGCTGGTCGGCGGCGGCGACCCGATGTACCTGTGCCACTGGATGCGGGAGTCCGGACTGGCCGGCCTGTTGCCGACACTGTCCGCGGTCTACGTCGGGATGAGTGCCGGCAGCATGGTGCTGACACCGCGGATCGGCGAGGACTTCGTCCGGTGGAGCCTGCCGGGCGGTGGCGACGAGACGCTCGGGCTCGTCGACTTCTCGCTCTTCCCGCACCTGGACTTCGAGGGCTTGCCGGACAACACGATGGCCAACGCGGAGAAGTGGGCGGCCGGCCTGTCGGTGCCGTCGTACGCGACCGATGTGCAGACCGCGGTCAAGGTGAACGGCGATCAGGTCGAGGTCGTGTCCGAGGGGCACTGGAAGCACTTCACCGTCTGATCCCGAGATTCTCGGCGGACACCGCGCGGGCGCCACGGCTCAGACCACCGAGTGGGTGGCGGACAGACGCTAGCCTTCCGGTGACGGATCGATCGTGGCCTCCGGAGGGACATCGTGGCGAAGAAGCAAGCGTACCCATTGCCGCAGTACACGGTCGAAGAGATCCGCGCCGCGTGCGAGGCTCCACTGCCCGCGGGCGTGACGATGGTGCTGATGAAGAAGACCGTTACCGGACTGCGCGTTCAGGAGGGCGGGGTCTCGGTGCTGGAGCGCTCTGACCGTCCATGGCGTCAACTGCCCGCGGTGACAAGGGTCTCCCGCGGCGTGTTCATCCGCAGCCGCATCAGGCTCCGGTTCGCCGACGGCAGCAAGGCGACGGTACGCCCGTACAAACCGAAGCTGCGCTGCCTCCTCGAGACGGGCAAGCGCGACAGCTTGAACTTCTCCTCGCCAGGCAGCGGCGACGCCCGCAGCAACGACTCGGCCTTGGACGGCCTAGCTGCGATCTTCGTGATCCTGGTGGCGGTCGTGATGTTCCCGATCTCCCTGGTCCTGCTGGCCCGCGAGCTGTTCGGCATCTCCGCACGAGCGAAGCAGGCGGCACTACTCCTACCGCAATTACAGGCCATCACCCAGACAAAGTGAACCGGCTGGGTCTCGATTCGCTCAGCGTGGCGCCCTGGATCAGCCACCAGTGATGACGAGGATGAGGCCGGAGATGACGAGACCGGCCTCGACCAGGATGACGAAGACTGTGACAGGTAGCCGGTCGAGGATCTTCTTGCCGGCCCAAGCACCACCGGCCGCCGCGGGTGCGAGCGCAAGGCCGATGAGGCCGGTGTGCCAGGTGAGGACAGCTGCTGCTCCGAAGACGACCAGCTTGGTGAGGTGCATGACGACCGCTGAGGCGGCTTCCGTTCCGATGTAGGCGCCTCGGACCATGCCGCGGGCGAGGAAGAACGGCGCGACCATCGGACCGACACTCCCGACCAGCGCGGATCCGAATCCGGACGCGGCACCCAGCGCTGCGAACCCGCGATCCCCGACCCGCGCGGCGTTCGGACGCACCCGACGCCAAACAACCATCGCCAGCAGGAACGCTCCAATGACCCGGGTGAGCGCTGGGAGCGGCGCGCTCGTCAACAGCAGCGCACCACCCACAGCGGCTGGTACTGCGCCGACGGCGAAGATCATCACCAGACGCCGATCGATCTCGTGCCGGTTGAACCAGACCCGACTCCCGTTGCTGGCCAACTGCGCCACGGTGAGTACGGCGACCGCGTCCCGAGCCCCGAAAACCGCGACGAACACCGGCAGCAGCAGTACGCCACCACCGAAGCCAGCGATGGCCGACAACAACGCAGTCCCGAACGACGCCACGATCAGGAGCGCGGTCAGCAACAGCTCGTGCGTCATCCCGCGAGCTTCGCAGACACTCGAGGCCACGAGTCCCTCCGCGCGGTGGGCCAGCGTGGGGGATACCTCCACCGCAGCCCTTGCAGGACGATCGCCTCGGCGAGGTGGGTGCCTACTGTCGCTTTCGCGCGACGCAGGAGCGCATACGCAGGGTGGGTGGGAGCGCCGAGTGGTGAGCGACGGAGGAGCGAGCGGCGAGGCAGCGTGGGGAGTTCTTCAGCGGACGGTTGGAGCTGCGGGGGACGACAGGGTGGTGGAGAAGAGGCGGTCGTCGAGTTCGTTGAGGGCTAGCCGGATCGCGCCGAGGGCGACCGAGTCGGCGCCCAAAGTCGACGCTCGGACTTCCGGGACTCGGAGGCAGAGGCGTTGGAGTTCGGTGGTGAGGGGGGCTAGGACCAGGTCGGCTGAGCGGGAGAAGCCGCCGCCGTAGATGACGACCTGGGGATCGAGGGCCAGGATGAGGGCGGCGGCGCCGACGGCGAGGTCCTTGACGTAGCGGGAGACGGCGGTTTTGGCGGCGCGGTCGCCGTGGCGGGCTGCGTCGAAGACCCAGGCGGCGGCGTCGTCGGGGCTGACGCTTTCGGGTACGCCGGGGCAGTTCTGCAGGTGGCCGGGTGCCGCCAGCCAGCGGACCTGCTTGAGGGCGCCGATCTCGCCGGCGGCACCGCCGTACCCGCGGCGCAGTATCCCATCGAGGATCAGCCCAGCGCCGGTTCGCATCCCGGCCAGCAGGTAGATGATGTCGCTCGCGTCGCTGGCGGCGCCCTTCCAGCGTTCGGCGAGGGCGGCCAGTTTGCAGTCGTTCTCGACGATGATGGGGCAGGAGAAGTGGCCGGCCAGATGGGTGGGGAGGTCGACCTGGCCCCAGCCGGGGATCGGCGTGAAGAGAGTGGTACGACCGGAGGAGTCGACCGGGCCGGTGACGCCGATGGTGACGGCCCAGACGTCGGCCGGCTTCTTCTTGGTTGCGGCGAGGCACTCCTGGATCGCCTCGTCCAGCGCGGCGAGTCGCGCGGCAGGGTCGGCGTCCGCGGCAACGGAAGCGCGGTGACTGTGCAGGACCTCCCCGCTCAGATCCGCCACCAACGCGAGCACCTTGTGTACGCCGACATCAACCCCAAGGACATATCCGGCCGTACTACGGAACTGGTACCGCCGAGCCGGCCGCCCAACCGCGCTGCTGGAACCAGCCTCGATCACCGTCGCCCACCCGTCGGCCACCAGATTCTGGGCGATCAGATCGACAGCCGGACGGGACAACCCGGTGCGCTGGGACAGCTCGGTCACCGTCGACGGCGGGTGATCGCGCAGCGCCCGGACGATCGTCAGCGAGTTGAGTTCGCGCAGCCGCGGAAGGTCCACGCCGGCGGCGGCGCCATCTGTCACGGCCGGTCGCTCCTTCGCGTTGCTGACGCTCCCACCTCGGCAACATTATCAACTGATCGGATAGGAAGACCCGCTCTGCGGATCCACCGCGGGCGTGAAGTCGACGTCACGCCCGTCGATCCGGTATTTGTACCGCCCGACACGCTCGACCGACGGAGTACCGCTCAAGTACTCCGTCATCGCCTGCAACTCGTCGGCCCGCAGCCACGAAGGCGGATCGGACACGGCACGGAACCGGCAGATGTCGGCGAGGTCGCGCAGCCAGCCCTGCTGCTGTTCGGTGAGCAGGTTCAACCGGCTGCGGAAGTACACGACATCAGGGTCGACCTCGGCCAGCGGCGCCTGCCAGAGGCGGTGCAGCGTGTTGACGACCGCGTTGCGGGCCATCGCGTCGGAGGGATCGTCACTGGCGTAGTTCTGCCACATCGGCGCGACATCCGGCCCACTGCGAAGCCCGTCGAGGATCCCGAGGGACGGCAGCAGTAAAGCGCCGCTGCCCAGCAGATACACGTCGTCACCCGCAGCACGGCGGATCAGCGCCAGCGCTTCACGATATGCCTCCTCACGCCCCAACCCATTGGCCCGTACTCCGGGCGCTGCCGCGGCGTTGATGAAGTCGAGCTTGAGGTACCGAAACCCCCACTCGTGGACGAGTCGCTGCGTCAGCTCGACGAGATGCTCCTGCGTCGCCGGCAGAGTGACGTCGAGCGCGTAGTAGCCGGTACCCCAGTTGTACCCGGCAACGACCGGCGCACCGTGCTCGTCGCGCAACAGCAACTCGGGCCGCTCCAAAGCGAGCCGGGAGGAGGGGAGTGCGATGAACGGCGCCACCCACAACCCGGGGGCCATACCGGCATCCGAGATTCGCGAGGCCAGGGCACTCATGCCGGAAGGAAACTTGCCATTGGCGTACCAGTCGCCGACCGCCTCCTCCCAGCCGTCGTCGACCTGTACGACCTCGAAGGGCAGACCATCCAGCGCCTCGATGTCCTTGGTGAGCTGCTCCTCGGTGATGTCCTCGTAGTACGCGTACCACGAACACCACACGTTGCCCGCACGATTGCGCCCCCGCCCGAGATGCTCGGCGAGGTGACGTGTGTATGCCGCGAACACGGTCTCTTCCGGGCCATAGGCAACAAACCAAGGCGCTGCGCCCGTCTCGTACCACCCGGCCAGCGTGTCGCGATCGGCGGTCAACCGCGGCACCCCCAGCCCCAGTGCCCCGAGCAGTAAGACGTTGCCGTCCTCGCCCTGGATCGCGGCAACGGCCGACGAGTGGTGGCGGCAGGGGTCGTCCCACGCGTCGTCGTCAGCCGTCACCCGGCGTACCGGATTGGCGATCCGGAGGGGCTGCTCGGACAACCGGCGCCACCCGCAGGGGCTCCAGGAGTTCTGTCCGTGCCGGTAGAACAGGCCGTCTCCGAGGTCGTGCAGGAGGGCGACCCGCCCCGCCGGGAGGATCATGCCTCCGTCGGCGGTACGGGGAACGCCTGGTCCGTCGTGGCGCAGAGCGAGGGTGTGTCCGGCCACGTCGAGGAGCAGAGTCATGCTCTTCCTTCTACTTGAGCGCTGGATGAACAGCTACTTGAACAGCGCGTTGACCTGGTCGTTGGCCTTCTTCAAGGCCGAGGCCGAGTCGGCCTGGCCGAGTACCGCGGACTGGATCCCGTCCTGCACCAGTTGCGAGATCTCGTTGCCGTGCTCGCTGACCGGGAGGAAGAAGGTCCCGCCGGGCGCCTTGGCCTCGTCGACGAAGACCTGCACGTTCTGGCCCTTGGCCTTGTGCGCGGCCAGCGCCTTGTCACCGGCCGCAGTGATCGCCGGGAAGACGACCCCGTTGCCACCGACGATGTTCTGGCAGTCGGCCGAGCCGAGGAACTTGACCCACTTCCACGCCTGCTCCTGGTGCTCGGTACCGGCGTTGATGGCATCAGACAGCCCGTTGATCGCCGTCTTGCGCCCGAGCGGTCCGGTCGGCAGCGGCGCGAACGCGAACTTCACCTTGGCGTCGGCGGCCAGGTAGCTGTTGATCATCCAGGAACCGGCGAAGGTGATGGCGCCCTTCCCGGCACTGAGCAGGGCATCACGGGACAGCGTGGACGCCTTGTCCAGCGGGGGAGCGTACCCCTTGGCGATCAGCGACTTGAACCAGTCGATGGTCGCGGCGAGCTTCGGGTCGTCGTACTTGTACTGCGTGCCCCACGGATTCTTGTCGAGGAACTCGAACCCGTTGCTGACGGCAAGGTTACCCCAGCCGTTCTGCCCCTGCGACCCGTCGGCCCACTCGGGCAGGAAGCCGTACGTCTTGATCTTCGTCTTGTCGAAGGCCGGATCCAGCCCGTTGCGGCCCTTCTCGTCGACGGTCGCGTTGGCGATCAGCTGCTCGAAGGTACCTCCGTCGGAGGGATTCCAGGTGAGGTTCTCCAGGTCCGCCGGCGCGATGCCCTGCGCCTTGAGCTGCGTGGTGTTGTAGACCAGCGCCATCGTGTCCCAGTCCTTCGGCAGGCCGTACCGCTTGCCGTCCTTCGCGTACAGGTCCGCCAGCCCCGCCTGGTACTGCGACAGGTCGACCTTGTCGCGATCGACGAACGGCTGGATGTCGAGGATCTGGTTGCTGGTGACGAACTGCGGATAGTACGACGCCTGGTCGGTCCACACATCCGGCGCGTCACCGGCGGCCAGTTGGGTGGTCAGGTTCTGCCAGTACTGCGCCCAGGCGGTCTGCGTGATCTTGACGGTGATGTCGGGGTTCGCAGTGTGGAAGGCGTCGGCACACGCCTGGTACGACGCCTTCTGGTTGTCGTCCCACAGCCAGTAGTCCAGCGTCACCGCACCGCCGGATCCGGAATCGTCGCTCGAGGTACAGCCGGCCAGTGCGGTCAGCGACAGGGCGAGCAGCGCTGCGCCCAGGGTCTTGCGGTTCATGACGTCCTCCGATGAATGGTTGCTGACGGCAAGGAGCTACTTGCCGCCGGTGAAACTGAGTGACTGCACCAGTCGCTTCCCCAGAAAGACGAGCAGCAGCAGAACGGGCAGGACGGACAAGGTGGACGCGGCCATCAGGCCGGTCCAGTCCGGTTGGGTGTTGGGGGACTGCTGCAGGAACACGCCCAGGGCAACGGTCACCAGGCGGTGCTCCTCACCCCGGCCGACCAGCAACGGCCAGAGGAAGTCCTTCCAGGCCCAGACGGTGGTGGTGAGACCGATCGTGATCAGTGGCCCACGGCTCATCGGCATCGCGACCCGCCAGAACATCCCCCACGGCCCGACGCCGTCCAGGATGGCGGCTTCCTCGACCTCCCGGGGCAGCGAGAGGAAGAACTGCCGCAGGAAGAAGACCGCGAACGGGGTCATCAGGATCGTCGGCGCGACCATACCGGCCATCGTGTTGATCCAGCCGAGCTGCTTCACCAGGATGAAGTTCGGCAGCAGGGTGAAGATCGGCGGCACCATCAGCGCGGAGACCAGCAGCGTGAAGGCGAGATCGCGACCGGGGAAGCGCAGCCGGGCGAAGGCGTATCCGGCCATCGAGCACAGCAGGGTCTGCACGCCGGCGATCAGCCCGCAGTAGATCACCGAGTTCAGCAGGTACCGGCCGAAGTCGAGCTTTGCGCCGGAGCCACCCGCCGCCCTGGCCTCCGCCTCGGTGGTCAGGCCGAGGACGCGCGCGAAGTTGATCAGCGTCGGCTGGTGGGGGAGCAGCGAACTGCTGTCGTTGTAGAGGTCCGCGGCCGGCGTGAGCGCGGTGCGGATCATCCAGTAGAACGGGAAGATCGTCGCGACCAGGAAGACAGCCAGGAAGACCCACGCCAGGATGCGCCCCGGGCTTCGGCGGTTGGTGGATCTCATCGCTGGGCCTCTCATGCCAGGTCCGAGCTCGACGCCCGGAGCAGGCGGAGCTGGACGAAGGTGAACACTCCGAGCACCAGCGCGAGGAAGACTGCTGCCGCGGCCGCGTAGCCCATGTGGAAGTAGCTGAAGGCCTGCTGGTAGATGAAGAAGTAGATGACCCGGGTCGCGGACACCGGTCCGCCCTTGGTGGTGACCGCGACGGTGTCGAAGATCTGGAACGAGCCGATCAACGACACGACCAGTACCAGGGCCAGCACCGGTCGCAGCAGGGGCATGGTGATCCGGGCGAAGATCCGCAGCTCGCCGGCTCCGTCGATCGCCGCGCTCTCATACAGGTGTTGCGGGATCTGCAGCATCCCGGCGTACAGGAGGAGTGCGGTGTACCCGGTGTAGGCCCAAGTGTTGATCCCAGCGACCGCGGGCATCGCCCAGTGCGCGTCGGTGAAGAAGCCAACTGGGCCGAGACCGACCGCGTGCAGGAGGTGGTTGACGAGTCCGAGGTTGGTGTCCAGCAGCCACATCCAGAGCAGGCCGATCGTCACATTGGGCACCAGCCAGGGCAGGAGCAGCGCTGCCCGGAGTACGACCGAACGGGTCAGCCGGTGCATCAGGGCCGCGACGGCCAGGGCCAGCACTGTCTGCGATGCGATGTTGAGCACGACGTAGTACGCCGTGACGAGCATCGAGCTCCAGAACTGGTGATCGGCCAGCAGATCGGTGTAGTTCTCGGCGCCGACGAAGGACGGCGTGCCGAGCATCGTGTAGTCGGTGAGCGAGTACCAGACGCCGCGGACCGCCGGATAGGCGTAGAAGACGGCGAATCCCACCAGCACCGGCGCGACGAACCACCATGCGACCCGCCGGTCGTCCCGTTGTCTGGCTTGGCCCATGGCTGTCCCTCGATCGGCTCCGGCGAGCTCTTGTCAGGCGGCTCGCTCTGGACTAATGATGTAGTTATTCGGAAGTTTGTCAACACTTCTTCATATTCGCCCCGAGGAGAAGCCATGCCCCTTCAGATCAGCGGCCGCCGCCTGCTGGCCGCGCTCACCGCCGTCACGGCAGCGCTCAGCCTGAGCGTCGCGGCGGTGACCCCGGCCGACGCGGCTCCGGCCGGTCCGCCGGCCCGCCCGGCACCACCCGCCACTCCTGATCCGGCCCTGCAGTCGCACACTCTGCAGGCCGCCGACGGCCCGCTCGACAATCCGCTGAAGGGGTTCGCGCGGTTCTACTCACCGGGCGCGAACCAGAACACGGGCTACCCGCACTCACTGACCTGGGGGTACTTCGGCCTGTCCGAGGTGATGACCAATGCGGCCAGTTGCGGCAGCTACAACTGGTCCATCCTCGACAACATGCTGGCCGAGACCGCAGCGCAGGGGAATCAGGCCGCGATTCGCTTCTACATGGTCTATCCCGGCGGTACCGGCAGCCATCCGGCGAACGCGATCCCGTCGTGCTTCAACGGTCACGTCAACTACCGGTCCGACACTTATTGGAACGTCACCGAGCCCGACTACGACAGCCCGTACCTGGTGGACGCGCTGAAGAACTTCATCGCGGCCTTCGGGGCCCGGTACGACGGTGATCCGCGGCTCGGGTTCGTGCACCTCGGCCTGATCGGGCTCTGGGGTGAGTGGCACACCTGGCCGTACGACACCGACACCGCCGACGGGTTCCCCAACTACATGCCCACCGACGCGAACGCGGCGCAGATCCTCAACGCCTACGACAGCGCGTTCGGCACGACCAAGCTCGAACTCCGCTATCCCGACGCGGCCGGTGGCGCGGCGAACGGTCGTGACATCGGGTACCACGATGACTCGTTCTGTTACCGGGAAGGGTCGCCGCTCGCGGGGGTGACGCTGCCACAGTCGCTGGGCGGAGCGTCGTACTCGCAACTGCAGCGCAACCTTGCGACCGGTACGGAGAACAAGTGGATCAACGACTCGATGGGTGGTGAGGTGCGGCCGGAGATCCAGTCCACCGCGTTCGACAACTGGCCCGGCGGGTCGGGCGCGGTCGACAACATGAAGGCGTGTCTCGAGTTGGAGCACACAACCTGGAAGATCAACGAGCAGTCGGTCAACTACTCGGCGGGCAACGCCAACGTGGGCGCCGCGGTACGGCTGATGGGCTACAACCTGACCGTGAACAAGGCCTACTTCCAGAACACGGCCAGCGGTACGACCAACCTCGGCGTACAGATCAGCAACACCGGCGTCGCCCCGTTCTACTACCCGTGGAAGGTGACGGTGGGGTTGAAGAACAGTGCCGGTACGGTCGTGCAGAGCTGGGACACGGCCTGGGATCTGCGCACGATCCAGCCGCTGAAGATCCGCACGTTCCCGGACTGGAATGTCGGTGCCGACCCGACCTATCGCGACTTCGGCTATCCGCAGTACTTCCAGACGCCGGTCAACCTGGCAAATGTGGCCCAGGGCAACTACCAGTGGGTACTGCGGGTGAAGAACCCGCTCGAGGCGACGTCGGCCAACGCCAAGAAACTCCGCTTCGCCAACGCGACCCAGAACGCCGACGGGTGGGTCGGGCTGGGCGCTGTCACCGTTGGTACGGGCGGCAGTGTGCCCGTCAGCTACGAGGCTGAGGCGGGCAACCTCGCCGGTGGGGCGGTTGTGTCGTCGTGCTCCGCGTGCTCGGGCGGTTCCAAGGTCGGGTACATCGGCAACAATCTCGGTACGTTGTCGATCCCGAACGTGAACGGCGGCTCCGGTGGCGCGAAGGCGATCACGATCTACTACGCCTCCGCCGTCGCCCGTACCGCGACCGTCAACGGGCAGTCCGTCACCTTCCCGGCCACCGCCGACTGGAACACCGTCGGCTCCGTCACTGTGACCCGCACGTTGTTGGCGGGCACCGCCAACAGCATCTCCTTCAGCAACTCCACCGGATGGGCCCCGGACATCGACCGGGTAGTTGTCGGCTAGCTGGACAGGACCCCAGGGCTGCTAGGTTTCCCGAAGCCTGGCAGCCCTGGGCCCGGACCCAACGGCTTCAGAATCCTCCACACCAGCTGATCCCCGTTCATCTCAACGGGAACTGGGGAGGATCCTGCCCCCAGATCGGCGCAATTGCCTCCCCGCTCGCGGACAGAATCCTCCCCAGTTCCAGCTCAGCCGCTGTTGCTGACGGGGCTAGGCGATTTGGTGGCGGTAGGTGCGGATGGCCAGGAGGTAGCCGACGATGAGGATGCCTAGGCACCAGGCGAGGGCTGTCCAGATGTCGTTGCCGACGGGTTGTTCGGCGAAGAGGTGCTGGATGGTGTTGACGATCGAGGTGACCGGCTGGTTTTCGGCGAAGGCGCGGACCGGGCCGGGCATCGTGTCGGTGGGGACGAAGGCGGAGCTGATGAAGGGCAGGAAGATCAGCGGGTACGAGAAGCCGGCGGCTCCGTCGACGGACTTGGCCGACAGGCCGGCGAGGATGGCGATCCAGGTGAGCGCCAGGGTGAACAGGAGCAGGATCCCGGCCACTGCGAGCCACGCGAGTGGGCCTGCCGACGTACGGAATCCCATCACCAGGCCGACCAGCACGATGATCACGACCGAGATCGCGTTCGCGACGAGCGAGGTGACCACGTGCGCCCACAGCACGGACGAGCGGGCGATCGGCATCGAGTGGAAGCGTTCGAAGATGCCGCTCTTCATGTCGGTGAACAGCCGGACCGCCGTGTACGCGATGCCCGACGCGATCGCGATCAGCATGATGCCCGGCAGCAGGTAGTTGACGTAGTGATCGGTACCGGTCTTGATCGCCCCGCCGAGCACGTACACGAACAGCAGCATCATCGCGATCGGCGTGATCGCGGTCGTGATGATCGTGTCCGCGCTGCGGAAGATGTGGCGCAGCGACCGGCCCAGCAGTACGCCGGTGTCGCCGAAGAAATGTGTGGTCATGATGACTGGACCTCTTTGCTGTCGTTTCCAACGAGGGCGAGGAAGATGTCTTCCAGAGTCGGCTGCTTCTCGACGTACTCGACCTTGGCCGGCGGAAGGAGTTTCTTCAGCTCGGCGAGGGTGCCGTCGGCGATGATGCGGCCCTGGTGAAGTACCGCGATCCGATCCGCGAGCTGCTCGGCCTCGTCGAGGTACTGGGTGGTGAGCAGGACGGTGGTGCCGCTCTTGGCCAGCTCCTGCACCACCTTCCACACATCAAGCCGCGCCTCGGGGTCGAGCCCGGTCGTCGGCTCGTCGAGGAAGATCACCTTGGGCTGCCCGATCAGGCTCATCGAGATGTCCAGCCGCCGGCGCATTCCACCGGAGTACGTCGAGACCTTCCGCGAACCCGCCTCGGTGAGGTTGAACCGGCTCAACAGCTCGTCCGCCACCTGACCGGGGTTCTTCAGATGCCGCAGCTTGGCCACCATCACCAGGTTCTCGCGCCCGGTGAGAATCTCGTCGACCGCAGCGAACTGCCCAGTCAAACTGATCGACTCCCGCACCCGGAGCGGCTCGGCCGCGACGTCGAACCCGTTGACGACGGCGGTACCGGCATCCGCCTTCAGCAAGGTGGACAGGATCCGCACGATCGTGGTCTTACCGGCCCCGTTCGACCCGAGCAGCGCGAAGATGCTCCCCGGCGCCACCTCAAAGTCCACGCCCTGCAGCACCTTCAACTCCTTGAACGACTTCTCCAGCCCCCGTACCTGGATCGCCGCACCCTCTTGTGTCCCCATCAGACCGCTCCCGCCGTCGCCATCACCAATGTGCTCATGCCGACCATGCTGTCGCCCGGTCCTGACACGGCGCTGACACGAAGCAGACCCCGGGAGCCGAATCCCGCGCCTAGCCGGGCTCTCCCCACGCACCCGCCGCGTCCGCTCCTGCGTCGCTACCGCTCTGGGTGCTCCCGCCCACCCAGGCATGCGCTCCTGCGTCGCGCGAATGCGAGAGTAGGCACTCACCCCGGCCACAGCGAGCCTGCGATCAGCGGAACCGTCCCGCTCGGCCCCCACCTGACCAGCGGCTCCGCCCGGCCCGAGTAGGCGGCCACCAATCCGCCTCGAACTCGCCTACGCCGATCAGCCTCGCACCGCGAGACCGACCCGTCTCGCCGGAGGCCTAAACCGCCGATCGCCGACCACGCGATGGCGGAGTACGCAGCCTTGTTTGCTTGCGAATTGAGCGCTTCGGCGTGGGGGATGTTTGGGTGGGGCATGCTTGAGGGGTGAGTGCTAAAGGGGAGTACAACCGGGACAGTGACTACATCTCTACTCGGATCACGGCGGATGGGCGGGATGGGTTCGCGGTGGAGCCGGGGCGGTATCGGTTGGTGGTGGCTCGGGCTTGTCCTTGGGCTAATCGGGCGATCATCGTGCGGCGGTTGCTGGGGCTGGAGGAGGTGTTGTCGATCGGGTTTTGTGGGCCTACGCATGATGAGCGGAGTTGGACGTTCGATCTTGATCCGGGTGGGGTTGATCCGGTGCTGGGGATTCCTCGGTTGCAGGATGCGTACTTGAAGCGCGATCCGAAGTACCCGAAGGGGATCACGGTGCCGGCGATCGTTGATGTGCCCAGCGGGGCCGTGGTGACCAACGACTTTGCGCAGATCACGTTGGACCTGTCGACCGAGTGGACGGCGTACCACCGCGACGGCGCGCCGGACCTCTACCCGGAACCGTTGCGGGGTGAGATCGATGAGGTTGCCAAGCGCGTCTATACCGAGGTCAACAACGGGGTGTATCGCGCCGGGTTCGCATCGTCGCAAGAAGCTTACGAGGCGGCGTACGATCGCTTGTTCGTGGCGCTCGACTGGCTGTCCGAGCGATTGCGGGATCAGCGGTATCTCGTGGGGGACACGATTACCGAGGCTGACGTGCGGCTGTTCACGACGTTGGTTCGGTTCGATGCCGTGTATCACGGGCACTTCAAGTGCAACCGGAACAAGCTGACTGAGATGCCGGTGCTTTGGGCGTATGCACGGGATCTGTTCCAGACGCCGGGGTTCGGGGACACGGTCGACTTCGTTCAGATCAAGGAGCACTACTACGTGGTGCACACCGGCATCAATCCGACGCAGATCATCCCTAAGGGACCGGATCTCTCAGGTTGGCTTACGCCACACGGCCGGGAGGCGTTGGGTGGAAGGCCGTTCGGCAAGGGCACCCCGCCTGGGCCGACTCGCGGCGGCGAGCAAGTAATCGCTGGGCACGGCGTTGCCTAGGGTTGGGTTATGAGCTTTTCACAGGCTGGGTCGAATCGTCCGGAGTGGTTCAAGGTCGCTTCGGCTCAGGGTGGGCAAGGGGTGGATACGCCTGCTGGGGTGCCGGGTGGGGACTCCGACGTGCAGGAAAGGCGGCAGGGGGCGGTTTCGCAGGCTGGGCCGCCTGGGTTGAGTCGGTTGCTCAGTAGTGAGGAGCGGCGGGCGGCGGCTCGGGCCGCTGGACGGCCGAATACCGCGGCGGCGGCGCTCCGGGATGTGGTGACCGATCTTGATCTGATGCTGCTGCAGGCGGCGAAGCAGGTGCGGGACAGCGGCGGGAAACGGTCCCGCCGTAAGTTCCGGAGGACCGTGCCGCCGCTCGTGACGGCGGCCGAGTTGGCTGCGTTGCCGCTGGGTGAGGTTGCTGAGTTCCTCGGGGTTGCGGCGGATGTCGTCGATGAGCTGCTGCCGGGCCTGGTCGAGGTCGGTGGGATCGGGGCCGATGACCGGGCGGCGGTGTTGCAGGGGATCGAGGAGCTGAGGGATCAACTGCAGCAGGTTCAGATCGGGGTGGATCACTCGCTGCTCGACCGGCTGATCGGCGTGGTCCTGCGGTTCACGCTGCTGATCGGGATCGCGATCGCGGCGACACCGCTCGGTGCGCCGACGGTCGGGGACCCGGTGATGAACGAGGCGATCAAGACCGGCGTGATCGCCTTGGTGGCGCTGGCTTTGCAACAGTTTGCGGACCTGGTCGCGGCCGCGCGCGATCGAGACGCCGACCAGACGCTGGCGACCGAGGCGCATGCCGCGCTGCTCGCCGAGTTGACGGCTGCGGCGAGCCTGGCCAACGTACCGGCGTATGACGGAGAGCATGCGGTACTGCGGTTCCGCCTCGAGTTGCGCTGTGCCCGGGCGCGAGTCGCCGTACTGCCGCTGACCTGGCCCGAGAAGGAGCAGTACTGGCTCGAGCTGGACCAAGTACTGCGATCCCTGCACAACGCCCAGTACACCGACTTCGACGCCCAACACCGCGTACTCCGCGCTAACCCCCTCGGGCGATAAGCGCCTAGCTTGAGCGCGCCGAGGGGTTGACCCCTCGGATTGTGGGTTGCCCGGCGGATACTCGGCGGGCAACCCACAATTTGAAGAGTTAACCCCTCAAATGGAGGCCGGCGGGACGGTAGCCACCACGCTGGGCCATCGGCCGCGGAGGCGGCCAGGCGGTGAGGCGGTGAGGCGGGCGAGGTGGCGTGGGGAGCTTTACAGGACGGTGACGGTGACCGTGGTGCCGGGTTTGGCCATTTGGTTGGCGGCGGGGGATTGGCCGGCTACCAGGTTGAGGCCTAGGTTGAAGGGGGCTTTCTCGACTTTTACCAGGAAGCCGGCCTCGGTGAGGATCTTTTCGGCGTCGGCCAGTTTCTTGCTGCGGACGTTGGGGACCTTCCGCAGCGCGGGGCCCTTGGAGACGACCAGGGTGACCTTGTCCTTGGCGAACAGGGTGCCGTTGTTGGGGGTCTGGGAGATGACCTGGCCCTCGGGGATCTTTTCGTCGAACTGGTCGGTGCGGCTGACGGTGAAGCCGGCCTTCTTGAGGGTTCGGGTTGCCTCGCGGACCGGTTTGCCGGTCAGGTCGGGAACGGTGATCGGGCGCTTGCCCTTGCTGATCGCCAGGTTGACGGACTCGCCAGGCTTCATCACCGAGTCGAACTTGGGCGAGAAGATGATCACTCGGCCGCTCGGGACGGTCTCGCTGTACGCCTGGCTGACCTGGCCGACGTTCAGCTTGATCGACTCCAGAGCGCGTCGAGCGGAGTCCTCGTCGAGGCCCTTGAGCTGCGGTACCCGATAGCGTTCAGGTCCCTTGGAGACGGTGAGTTCGACCTCGCCCTCCTTGCGGATGCGGGCGCCGGGCTCGGGGTTGGTCGCCATGACGGACCCCTTGGGCACGTCCTCGGAGTAGTCCTGGTTCGCGAGCTTGGTCGTCAGCCCGGACTCGGCGGCTTTCGTGTTCGCCTCGGCTTGCGTCAGGTTCAGCAGTACGGGCGTCGAGGTGTAGCGATGTACGCCGTAGAACCACGCGGCCGTCCCGACGCCGATCGCCAGCGCCAGTACGCCGATGAGCGCGATGAAGCCTCGTCCTCGACGCTGTGGTTGCGGCTGCCGAGTCACTGGCCGAGTCGGAAGAGGCTGGCTGGTTGCCCCCGTCGGCCGCAGCAGGGACTGGGGCTGAGCCGGCTCGAACGGTACGACGATGGTGTCGTTCCGCGGCGGCTGCTCCACGTGCTCGACGTACGCGTTGCCGCGCGAGTAGCCGTCGTCGTACCCGTTGTCCTGGCGCATCTGCTGGATCGGCACGGTCAGGTCGCCGGTCAGCTCGGGATCGTCCGGCAGCCCCTCCTCGATCGCGCTGCGCACCCGGTGGACCTGACGGCTGAAGACCCGCGCGTCGGCCGGCCGGAGATCGCGGTCGCGCGCGGTGGCCCGCTGCACCAGCGCATCGACATACGGCGGGATGCCCGGTACGAGCTGCGAAGGCGGCGGTACATCCGCGTGGACGTGCGCGTACGCGACCTGGATGGGCGTATCGCCGGTGTGGGGCTTGCTGCCGGTCAGCAACTCGTACAGGAGGATCCCGGACGAGTAGACGTCGGAGCGTGCGTCGGCGCGGCCGTCGGTGACGAGTTCGGGGGCCAGGTACGAGACCGTACCCATCAACAGGCCCTGTGTCGCTGTGTTGCCTGTCGTGGTGACCGCGCGGGCGAGGCCGAAGTCGGCGACCTTGACGGTGCCGTCGTTGGAGATGAGCACGTTTTCGGGCTTGATGTCGCGGTGCACGATGCCCGCGTCGTGGGCGGCCGAGAGCGCGGACAGTACCGGCGCGAGCAGGTCCAGCGCCCGCGCGGGTGGCAGTGGCGACTGCTGACGGATCACGTCACGCAGGGTGCGGCCGGGCACGTACTCCATCGCGAGGAAGAGCGTGTCGTCGTCGGTGCCCTGGTCGAAGACGGCGACCACGTTCGGGTGCGAGAGCTTGGCGGCGGCCCGGGCCTCGGCGACGAACCGGCGGCCGAACTCGGCATCGTCGCCCATCCCCAGATGCATCACCTTGAGCGCGATGATCCGGTCGAGCCGCATGTCGAGGGCCTCGTAGACGGTCGCCATGCCACCCTTGGCGATCCGCGAACCCACGCGGTACCGCCCGTCGAGCACTCGCCCGACAAGGCGGTCGCCCACCTGGGTGCCTACGTCTTCCGTCACTTGCGGTGAGCCGCCTCTCAAAGCTGTCTGCTCTGAGAGTGTAAATAGGGTGCAAGGTCGCCACTCCACCGCCGCGCCGCTGGACGCCTACCGGAGCGGGTTGTACCCCTTCTCGAAGCTCGTTTTCAGGCGTAGAACGCTCTTCACGTAGCGCTTCGTGTCCGGGTACATCCCGTTCCGCCGGACGCCGCCGAGGCCCTGGTAGTAGCCGGCCACCGCGATGTCGAGCCGCGCGGCCGAGGTCAAACGATTGAGCAGGACGACCCCGGCGGTGACGTTGTCCTGCGGTTTGAGCAGGTCGAGCCGGCGGCCGACGAAGCTCGAGGCGAACTTGCCGGTCGACGGGATCACCTGCATCGTGCCGATCGCATTGGCGGGGGAGACGACCCGCTGCTTCCAGCCGGACTCCTGCCAGGCGATCGCCAGCGCCAGCTCGGGATCCACGTGGTACCGCTTGGCGGTGTGGATGATCATCGTCCGCATCTGGGCCCGGGTCGGCAGCTTGCGCTTGCTCAAGGCGGCGCGGTTGGCGTCCGCGGCCGAGACGATGTGGTCGGCGTAAGTACGGCCCGCGAAGGTGTTGTTCTTCTTCGCGACCGGCTTCTTGCGAGCGACCGGCTTCGCGACGATCTTCACCGGGATCAGGATCTTCTTGCCGATGTAGATGTGGTCGGTGACCTTCAGCCCGTTCGCCGCCAGCAGGTTGGCCTGTGAGCAGCGGAACCGTTTGGCCAGCTTGCTGATCGTGTCGCCGGGCTTCACGACGTACGGGACCCGGCCGAGCTGGGACCGCTTCTTCACCGGGCTCTGCTTGGGCGCCTTGCCCGGCAGCTGGAGCACCTCGCCGGCGTAGATCGCGTTGCCGTTGCCGGGCAGGTTGTTCAGCGCGACCAGGGTCCGGACGTTGGTCCCGTACGCCGCCGCGATGTGGCTGAGCGTGTCACCGTGCTTCACCTTGTACTGGCCGAAGCCGGGCGAGCCGGCCGTGATCACCCCGGCCGCGAGCAGCGGGACCGCGAAACCAGTCGTTACCCGCAGGACTTTTCGCCACGTGTTGCCCATCTTCCATCTCCCCGTGTGAATGTCCCTTGACGGTAAGTGGTGGTACAGATGTGACAACAGGTGCGCATGGGTCATTTGTTACGGCTGTGATGAAAAGGTAACAATTTAAGGCTGAACTACACGATTGTGGTTCACAATCGAGTGTTTGCTACCGGCAACCGATGCCGGAGGCACCTAAAGTGAGGCCCGGCCATCCAAGGGTGACGAAGCCTGTGCGGAGTGGTAGCGGCGCGGGATCCGCCCGGCCAGCAAAGCGCCCCGGCCGGCCGTCACGGCGTCGCGCATCGCGGCAGCCATCAGCGCCGGTCGCTCGGCCCGGGTGACGGCGGTCGCGAGCAGTACGGCGTCGCAGCCCAGCTCCATCGCCAGCGTCGCGTCACTCGCCGTACCGATGCCCGCGTCGAGCACGATCGGCACCTTCGCCGCCTCGACGATCATGCTGATGTTGTGCGGGTTTCGGATCCCCAGCCCGGACCCGATCGGCGATCCAAGCGGCATCACCGCCACACACCCGACCTGCTCCAGCCGCCGAGCCAGGATCGGGTCGTCGTTGGTGTAGGCAAGCACCGAGAACCCGTCGGCAGCCAGCGTCTCAGCCGCATCCAGCAGCTCCACCGGGTCAGGCAGCAGCGTGTGGTCGTCCGCAACGACCTCGAGCTTGATCAGGTCGGTCTGCAAGGCCTCCCGCGCCAACCGTGCTGTAAGCACAGCCTCACCCGCAGTGAAGCACCCAGCAGTGTTCGGCAGTACTGCGATGTCGTGCTTGCGCAGCACATCGAGGACAGACCCCTGCTGGCTCGGGTCGAGCCGCCGCAGCGCCACGGTCGTCAGCTGAGTACCGGACGCGACCAGCGCCTCCTCCAGTACTTCGAGACTCGGCGCTCCGCCGGTACCCATGACCAGCCGCGACGTGAACTCGCGGCCCGCGATCACCAGGGTGTCGTCACTCATGCCTGCTCCTCAAAGTGCTGATCCTCAACCGCCCTGGACCGCGGTGAGGATCTCCACCCGGTCACCTTCGGCCAGTGTCGTCCCGGGCCACTCTGTCCGGGTCACCACGGCCTCGTTCACCGCCACCGCCACACCGACCGGGCTGCGAGCCCAGCGCTCGACCACATCGGCCACCGTGGTCCCAGCAGTGATCTGCTCAGTACTGCCGTTGACGAGCACGTTCATGTCGTCACCTTAACTTCGGTGAAGCGGCTGGCTTGGAACGGAGTCGCCAGCGAGGGAAGGACGCCGGTACGGACGGTATCGGCGATGACTTGGGCAGTGATCGGCGTGAGCAGTACTCCGTTGCGGTAGTGCCCAGTAGCCCACAGCAGCCCGTCGATGCCGGACGGTCCCAGGATCGGCGCGTTGTCGGGCGTAGCCGGCCGCAACCCGGCCACTGCCTCCACCAGCTCCAGCTCATCCACCAGGGGCAGGATCATCCGCGCATCCCGCAGTAGCGCGAACACTCCACCAGCGAGGACCCGGGTGTCGTAGCCGAGCTCCGACGTGGTCGCCCCGACCACCAGCTCGCCACCGGGCCGCGGTACCAGGTAGACGGCAAAGCCGCGTGCAGTGGCACGCACTGTGTGGCTGAGAGCAGGCCTGTACGCCGGGGGCACCCGTAGTCGCAGGATCTCGCCCTTGAGCGGCCGGACGGGGACCCGGAACTCCGCCGGGATGCCCTCCAACTGGGATGACCAGGGGCCGGTCGCTGCGATGACCTGGCCGGCATGGATAGCTGACCCGTCCTCCAGCTCGACGCCGACTGCTGTAGTACCGGTGATGAGGACTCGGTTGACGCGCTGGCGGACTAGCTCGACCCCTGACAGCTCGGCGGCGCGGAGCAGGGTGGAGACGGCTTGGCGGTTGTCCACGGAGTGGTCGCCGGGAACCCAGACTCCCGCGGTGACTCCGGCGGCGAGCAGCGGCTCGCGTTTGCGGGCCTCGCGGCCGGACAGCTCCTCGACCTCCAGGCCGAGCCGCCGCTGGTAGTCGGCCAGTCGGCGGATGGCGGCTGCGTCGTCGACGTCGTATGCGACGGAGAGCGTGCCGGTCCGATGGAGTCCGGCGGACTCGCCGGTGAGGGCTTCCAGCTCCGCGGCGAAGGTGGGCCAGGCGGCGACGCTGGCCAGGTTGAGGGCGAGCAGCTCATCCTCGCCGTACTCGACCTCGGTGACCGGGGCCAGCATGCCTGCGGCGACGGAAGAGGTCTGGCTGCCTGGTGTCGGGTCACATACCGTCACCTGGATACCGTCTACAGCAAGGCGCCAGGCAGTCGCGAGACCGATCAGGCCCGCGCCGATGATGACGACATCGCAGGTTCGCTCAGCCATGCGCTAACAGTACGACGGTATACACATGGCAGGCTGGGCCTGTGACTGAGCACACCGCAGACGCCGGACTACTGCGCGACCGGCTGGCCGACGCCCACCTGTACCTGTGCACTGACGCCCGGGAGAAGCAGGGAGACCTCGAACAGTTCCTGGACGCTGCCCTGGGCGGTGGCGTCGACATCGTGCAGCTGCGGCAAAAGGACCTGGAGGCCGCCGACGAGCTGGCGGCCCTGGAAGTGTTCGCAGACGCCTGCAAGCGCCACGGCAAGCTCCTGGCCGTCAACGACCGCGCCGACATCGCCTTCGCCGCAGGGGCCGACATCCTGCATCTCGGCCAGCGCGACCTGCCTGTCCGGGCAGCGCGGGCCATCACGGGGATGGAGCCGGTGATAGGCCGCTCCACTCACACCTTCAGCCAGGTGAACGCCGCAGTCGATGAGCACGGCTCGGACTACTTCTGCGTCGGCCCGACCTGGGCCACTCCGACCAAGCCCGGTCGTGCGGCCTCCGGGCTCGAACTGGTCTCGTACGCCGCCAGTCGCCAGCCGGTCAAGCCATGGTTCGCCATCGGCGGGATCGACCTCGACCGGCTGGATGAGGTGGTCGAGGCGGGGGCGACGCGGGTGGTCGTCGTACGGGCGATCACTGAAGCGGACGACCCGGCCGCGGCGGCGGGGGAGTTCAGCCGGCGGCTGCGTGGCGCCGGATGATGAACAACCCGAAGGCGGCGCGGATCATCGCCGCGGTGGTGATCGCGATGATGGTGATCACGCTTGCCGCCTCCCTGCTCGGCTGCAGCGCCTCCGGCTCGGACACTGCAACCAAAACCCAGACGACCAGGGCACAGACGACTCAGAGTAGGCCGACCCAGGATCCGGTCAGCGGGCTTCGGGTCGTGGCGGCGGCCGAGTTGCCGAAGGAGGCCCGGCAGACGCTTGCGCTGATCGACAAGGGCGGGCCGTACCCGTACAGCCGCGACGGCATCGTCTTCGGCAACCGCGAGAAGATCCTGCCGAAGCAGAGCAACGGCTACTACCACGAGTTCACCGTGAAGACCCCGGGCGAGAACGACCGCGGCGCACGCCGGATCATCACCGCTCAGAGCGGCGAGCGTTACTACACTGACGACCACTACAAGTCGTTCCGCCGGATCCAGGAGGACGGATGACCGACCTGCCCGCGCTGTTGAGCAAGGGCCTGCGTCCGGGCGTCTACCGCTGGCACTCCAAGCTCACTGCCGACCAGGTACGCCGTACTGCCACCGACGCGGGTTGGAGCCTCGTGCTGCTCGACACAACGGCAGTGCACGACAAGGCAGGCTTCCTCGACGTCTGTGCGACCGCGTTCGACCTACCGCGCTGGTTCGGGCGCAACTGGGACGCACTGGCCGACTCACTGAGCGACAGGTCGACAGGGGAGCCGGAGGTCGTGCTCTGGGACGGCTGGCGCGAGCTGCTCGACCATGACCACGACACGGTCGACGTGGCGCTCCAGATCTTTGCCGAGGACGCCAACGAGTCGGGTCAACTCCGGGTGCTGCTCCGTGAGGCGGACGACGTACCAGACCTGGTTACCGAAGTACCGGTCCTCTAGGTAAGCCGAACCGAGCCGGTACGCCGGCGCTGAAGGCCATATGGTCTGGCGGGCGACTGCTGAGCTCGCCTAGCCCCACAGAGGCAAGCAGACCCCTGTCCTCAAGCCGGTGCAGCTCTGCTCGGTGCAGGACCCAGGGTGGGTGCTCATTGGGCATGTACCACGTACGGCCCGCCCTGCTCAGGTGCAGACCCCAGCGGGCGGTCAGGAAGTGCTCCAGCGGGCCAAGCTCCAGTTGCTCGCCTACCTGCGTCTCGATCGTGCTGCTGGCGTCGATATGCGGCCACCGGAGAGTCGAGCTGTAGGTATGGCGGCCGCCCGCTGTGTGGTGCTGCATGCGCGCCCAGCGGTAAGGGATGCCCAGGGTGCTGCGCGACCCGACCACCAGCGGAAGCCAGTTGGTGTCGAGGCTCAGGAACACGACGCCTCGCCGGCCGGTGGCGTCTACGGAGTACAGGCGAACGTTGGTCTCCAGGAACGACCTGAACATGACCATGCGGAAGGGCACCAGGCCGACGTACGTCCGTCCCTCGAACGTGTCGGGCCTGGTGCCCGCCGGGAAGTACTGGGCGACCCTGGCCGGCTCTACTGCCCAGTGGATGAAGGACAGGTCCAGCCACTCCTGCCGGAGCACCCGCGGCCGGACGAGCTCAGGTGCCAGAGGCCAGGTCATGCAGGCAATCTAGTGCCGCTTGGTCCGGTACGAACCGCAGCTCCCGCCCGCGGTTCGCCTCGCGCACCCAGTCCCGGAACGGCGCACTGGCCGCTTCATGCGCGGACACGTCGCCGAGCACGACCAGGCCCATCCGGTAGTTGACGAACTTCTGCACGACCGTCCCCGCCAGTCCACTGCTCAACTGGAAGAACTCCGCGGGCAGCAGCTCGACCGGTACGACCAGCCACTCGGCCTGATGCCAGTAGTGCGCGTCCGCGATCGCGTCGACCGCGTCCTGTTCGTTGGCGATGGCTTTGGTCGCGCGATAGGCCCGCAAAGTACCGTATCCTTCCCTCGAATATGATTTATAGGGAATTCTAAGGTATGTGATAGGGATCTACTGTGTTGTTTTCGGTCGAGCAGGTGGCGGAGCAGTTGGGGCTGCACGTGCGGACGGTGCGGAACTACGTCCGGGACGGCAAGCTGAACGCGGTCCGGATCGGGAAGCAGTACCGGATCAGCAGCGCGGATCTCGAGGCGTTCACCGGGATCGCGGCCGTCGACGACGGTGGCGCGATCCAGCGGCGGGTCGAGGTGTCGAGCATCGTGCAGGTCGACGCGATCGACCGGGCCGGCGCCGACCGGATCAGCACGCATCTGCACGCGGCGGTCAACCAGGGCGGGCTCGGCCGCCTGCGAGTCGAGACGGCGTACGACGCAGACCGGTCCAGCCTCAAACTGATCATCCTCGGTGATCCCGAGGTGACCGCAGATCTTCTACGTGTGGTGGCGTTGCTCGCGAAGGCCTGACGCTCAGAGGTGGCGGGCGGTGGCGGCGATGGCCAGGTCGGCGAGCGCCTTGCGAGAAGTCTCGTCGTCGATCGGAGAGCGGTCGAGTGCGTCGAGGGCGTCCTCGGTGCGCTCGGTGATCAGGTCCTCGCACGCCTGGACCGCGCGGCTGTCCTGAAGGATCTCGCGCAGCAACTGGATCTCGTCGTCGTCCAGATCCGGCCGCCCGAAGAGCCGGTCGAACTCGGCCAGCTGCACCTCCGAAGCATGCTCGACCGCGTACGCCGTCAGCACAGTCCGCTTGCCCTCCCGCAGATCGTCGCCGGCCGGCTTCCCGGTCAGCGCCGGATCCCCGAAGACACCCAGCAGGTCATCGCGCAACTGGAAGGCCTCACCCAACGGCAGCCCGTACGCCGACAGCGCATCGATCAGCTCTTGTCCGCCCCCACCGAGGGCCGCGCCGATGTGCAGCGGCCGCTCGACCGTGTAGGTGGCGGCCTTGTACCGCAGTACGCGGAGGGCGCGGTCCATGTCCGCCTCACCCGACGCCTGGGCGACCAGGTCGAGGTACTGCCCGGCCGTGACCTCCACCCGGACCGCGTCGAAGAACTTGGAGGCAGCCGCCAGCGCTGCCGCGTCGAAGCCTGACGTGTGCAGCATCTCGTCGGCCCAGATCAGGCAGAGGTCGCCGAGCAGGATGGCCGCGCCGACCCCGAAGCCGACCGGGTCGCCGCCGTTGCCGGTCTTCTCCGACCTGGCTCGCTGCAGCGCCTCGAAGCGCCGATGGGCGGCCGGTGCGCCCCGGCGTACGTCGGAGGAATCCATCACGTCGTCGTGCACGAGCGCGCTGACGTGCAGCATCTCCAGGCTGGCGGCCGCCTTCAGGATCGGCTGCTTGGGATCGCCGCCCGCTGCCCGGAATCCCCAGTAGCAGAACGACGGTCGCAGCCGTTTGCCGCCGCTGGTCGCGTCGCGGGCGGCGAGGACCTGCTCCTCGAGCTCCGGTCCGATCGCGGCGAGCCGCACCTGCTGGATGTCCAGGAAGGCGGTCAGAGCGTGCTGGATCTCGGTCGGGATGTCTGCGTCGGCATACACGTCTCGGAGAGTAGTCGGTCCGCGCGCCGAGCCCCACGCCCCGGGTAGCCTTGACCTCATGGCAACCGGTCTCCCGTCCACTCTTCCGGGCAGTACGCCGACGATCCGCGAGCTGTTGTCGGGCGGCCAGCCATCCTTCTCCTTCGAGTTCTTCCCGCCCAAGACGCCCGAGGCGGAGGAGGTGCTGTGGCGCTCGATCCGCGAGATCGAGCAACTGCGGCCGACCTTCGTCTCGATCACGTACGGCGCCGGCGGGACCACTCGTGACGGCACGATCCGGGTCACCGAGCGGGTCGCCCAGGACACCTCACTCACCCCACTCGGGCACCTGACCTGCGTCTCGCACTCGCGCGACGAGCTGCGCTCGGTCGTCGGCGCGTACGCGGGCGCCGGCGTCCGCAACGTCCTCGCTCTGCGCGGCGATCCGCCGGGCGGCCCGTCGCAGCCGTGGGTCGCGCATCCCGAGGGGCTGAACCACGCGATCGAGCTGGTCGAGCTGGTTCGCGAGCTCGGCGACTTCTGCGTCGGCGTGGCGGCCTTCCCGGACAAGCACCCGGAGGCGGCGGACCTCGAGACCGATGCCCGTGTTCTGGCGGCGAAGGCAGCGGCCGGAGCCGACTATGCGATCACCCAGATGTTCTTCGGCGCGGACGACTACTTCCGGCTGGTCGAGCGGGCCTCGGCGCTGGGCTGCGACATCCCGATCCTGCCGGGCATCATGCCGGTGACGAACATCAAGCAGATCGAGCGGATGGCGTTGCTGACCGGGATGGCGCTGCCGTCGGTGGTGACGGATCGGCTGCATGCGGTCGCCGACGACCCGACCGCGGTCCGGGCCGTCGGTATCGACATCGCGACCGAGCTGTCCGACGCGCTGCTCGCCGGTGGCGCGCCAGGCATCCACTTCATCACCCTGAACCGCTCGACGGCGACCCGTCAGGTGTTCCGCAACCTGCAGCCGGCAGCACTTGTACCTTCCCCGCCGCACCGCCCCAGCCGGGTCTGAGCCCTATCCTGATCCGATGGCTGACCCGTCGGATCTTCTGATCGACCGCACCCTGGTACTGCTCCGGCACGCGAAGGCGGTGCCGCCGGAGTCGATGCCCGACCTCGAGCGGCCCCTCGCCGACCGCGGCCGGGCCGACGCCGCCGCGGCCGGCCGCTACTTGGTTGCCCAAGGCATCGAGGCTGAGCTGGTCCTGTGCTCGCCGTCGATCCGTACCAGGGAGACCTGGCAGTACGCCGCCGAGGCCGGCGCGGTGGCAACCGACGTCTGGTACGACCGCCGGATCTACAGCGCCGGCACGGACGAATTGCTGCAGGTGATCTACGACGTCCCGGCCGAGGTCCGGACTGTGATCGTCGTCGGCCACGCCCCGGGCATCCCGTGGCTCGCGGACGAGCTGGCGCTGGACGGCACCAGCCCGAACCGCGTCGAGCTCACCCAGAAGTACCCGACCTCAGGCCTGGCAGTCCTGCACACCACCAGCCGCTGGGCGGACCTGGGCGCGGATGACGCAGACCTGGTCGACTACGTCATCCCACGCGGTTAGGCAGCCGGTCTGGAGGCCGGGCAGTTGCCGTTGTTCGGCAGCTTGCCGGTCAGCCAGTACTTCGCCGCCGGTACGTCGGTGCACGGGTTGTCGCTGAACAGGTACGACGCATGGTTGCCACCGGCATCGACGAGCAGCCGCGAGCCGGGTAGTACAAGTTGCATCCGCTGCGCGCCGACCAGCGGTGTCGGGCCGTCGTACCGGCCCTGGAGCAGCAGGATCGGCGGGACCTTGCTGGAGCCGATCCGCCCGGCCTTCGCGGGACCGACCGGCCAGAAGGCGCAGGGGGCGCTGTACCAGGTGTTCAGCCACGCATAGTGCGGCGCCAGGCGATCCGAGCGCACGGTGTCGCGGTGCCAGCGGGACCAGGTGCGCGGCCAGCCCTTGTCGTTGCAGTTGTAGGCGAGCTGCGCCGGGTCGACTCCCAGAGCCAGCTGGTCGGCCGCAGTGAGCAGTCCTTCCGGGTTGCCCTTGAGGTAGTCAGTGACGGCTTCCAGCAGCGTGGGCCAGGAGTCCTCCGTGTACATGCTCGAGGCGAGCATGTCGTCGAGCTCAGGCGCGCCGACCCGGCCACCTACGTGCTTGGCGGCCAACCTGGCCCGGAGCCGCTCCCACGCGGCAGCGACGGCACGCCCGGTCTTGCCCAAGTGGTATGTCTTGTCGTTGGCAGCCACCCAGGCGAACATCTGCTGGGTGCGCTTCTCGAGTGCGACGTTCTGCTCGAAGCCTGACTGGTAGGTGCTGACCAGTGGGTCCACCACGCTGTCCAGGATGAACCGGCCCGCGTGCTGCGGGAACATCGTCGCGTAAGTCGCCCCGAGCTTCGTACCGTACGAATAGCCGAGGTAGTCGATCTTCTGCTTGCCGAGCGCGATCCGGATCCGGTCCATGTCCCGTGCAGCGTTCTCGGTGGTGATGTATGGCAGCAGCCACTTGGACTTGGCCCCGCACTGGGCAGCGACCTTCGTGGCCAAGGCGACCCGCTGCTGCTCCTGCTTGGCGTTGGCGGGCTTGTAGGGCAGGGCCGGGTGAGGGCTCAGTTTGGTGAGGTCACCACAGTCCACCGGAGTGCTGGCGCCGACACCACGCGGATCGAAGCTGAACACGGAGTACTGCTCGGCTACTGCCTGGGGGAGTGCGGCGGAGACCAGCTTCTCGGTGCCGATCCCCGATGCGCCCGGGCCGCCCGGGTTGACCAGCATGAGGTGTGGTGAGCTCAATGAGCCGTTGGTCGACAGCGTGAGGGTGATCTGCCGACCAGTGGGCTTGCTGTAGTCCAGTGGCACCAGCAGCTTGGCGCAGTACACGCCACGGGGTGCGCCCGCCGAGTCCGGGCACGCACCCCACTTCAGCTTCGGGGCCGCCGCGCTGGCCGTGACCAGGGGCGCGCTGAGTAGCGCGGTCGCGACGGCAAGCGCTGCACCGCGCGTCAGGTGGTTTGTCAAAGCCCTACTTCCTTCTCAGGAGGCGCGGGCGGGCAACCAGTGGGTAGTGCTGTTGATGGTAATCATCCGTTGGGTCGCCCGGGTCAGAACGACATACAGAGCCCGTACGCCGCCCAGCGTGTCGCTGACGATCCGGTCCGGCTCGACCACCACGACCGCGTCGTACTCGAGGCCCTTGGAGTCCAGCGGGCTGAGCGCGACCACACGGGAGTCGCCCAGCTCGGCGAGCACCGAGTCGATGGCGGGTCGAAGTACCGGCGGGACGATGACGCCGACCGTGCCCTCGACGAGTGCGAGCAGCTCGCCTGCTGCGTCGGCAGCCGCTTGGGCGACCTTGCCCGCGTCGAAGATCCGGTGCTCGGGGTCAACGCCGGTCTGCCGTACTGCGTTCGGCAGGTCGGCGTCCGGGATCTGCTGCCGGATCACCTCGCCGGCGAACGCGTAGATCTCCGCCGAGTTCCGGTAGTTGGTCGAGAGCCGGAACGTGTGCCGCTGTAGGTGCGACAGCATCGAGTCCATCGCCGCACGCGCCTCGGCCGGGTCGGGCCAGGAGCTCTGCGCCGGGTCGCCCACGATCGTCCAGCTCGCCTGCGGGCCGCGACGCGTCACCATGCGCCACTGCATGGGGGAGAGGTCCTGTGCCTCGTCCACCAGCACGTGCGCGTACTCATCCGGCTCTTCAGCCTCTGCTGCCGCTATTGCCCGAGCACGGCGCTCAGAGGTCGTCAGTACTTCGTTGACGCCGTCCGAGAGCCCTTCGAGCCAGTCGAACTCCTCATCCTTGCCGGCCTCGACCACTGGCGGCCGGCCAAGCAGGTTGCTCAGCTCATCCAGCAGTGCGACGTCTGCGATGGTGAATTCGTTGGTACTCCGAATCGCCGCCGACAGCTGGTCGATCTCCACTGTGGAGAAGTCTCCCCGCGACCAGCGCTGTGCCCGCCGAGAGTCGCCGAGCCAGCGCAGCACAGTGCCAGGGGTGAGAATCGGCCACCAAGCCGCGAAGAACTGCTTGTATGCGGGCAGGTCGGTGACGAGGTCGCCGAACGACTCGCGGTCGGCGTAGACGCCGGTGCGCAGGTCGTCGGGGAACCGCTGCCACAGTGCGGCCACCAGAGCCTTGCGGGCCTCCGAGGCGGCCTTGTTGCGCGGTGTGCGGCGCAGGGCGTTGCGGCGGACGTTGTCGAGCTGGTTGGCGTCCAGCTCGACGGTCGCGCCGTTGATGAACACCCGCAGAGTGGTGGGCGCGTCTGGCACCCGGTCGCGGGCTGCCCGGGACAGCAGGCCAGTCATCCGCAGGGAGCCCTTGATGGCTGCCACGTCCGCTTCGTCGACAGCGGTTGCCCGCACGCCGTCTACGAGCTCGCCGACGGCCCTGAGCGAGACGGTGTTCTCGCCGAGGCTGGGGAGGACCCGCTCGATGTAGGCCATGAAGGCGGCGGACGGGCCGACCACCAGGACGCCGCCGCGCTCGAACCGCCGGCGGTCGGAGTACAGGAGGTAGGCGGCGCGGTGGAGCGCCACGACCGTCTTGCCGGTGCCAGGGCCGCCGCCGATGACGGTGACGCCGCGGGCAGGGGCCCGGATCGCCTCGTCCTGCTCGGCCTGGATGGTGGCGACGATGTCACGCATCGTGTGGCCACGGGCACGCGACAGGGACGCCATCAGGGCGCCCTCGCCCAGCACGGGCAGGTCGGCGGGGGAGCGCCCGGGTGCCAGCAGGTCGTCCTCGAGACCGGCGATGCGGGGGCCCTTGTTGCGCAGTACGCGGCGGCGGACGACCTTCAGCCGGTCGGTCGCGGTGGCGCGGTAGAACGGCTCGGCGGCCGGGGCACGCCAGTCGATGACCAGTGGCTCGTACTCCGCGTCGCGGACGCCGATGCGGCCCACGTACAGGCTCTCGAGCTCCGCTGCGGCCGTGACCGGCTCAGTGTCGTCGCCCTGGTCGGAGTCGAGCCGGCCGAACACCAGGCCCTCGTGCTCCGCGTCCAGCTCGGCGATCCGTCGGGCAGCGGCGAACACCAGCACGTCGCGCTCGTAGAGGCCGGTCTGCTCCTCGTCGCGGACCCGGCCGACGTTCTGGGCCTGACCGCGCTGGTGCCCTTCGACCGCGATCCGGGACGCCGACCGGGCCGCTTCGGCGACCCGCTCGTAGACCCGGTCGACGTGCTGCTGCTCGGCCTCGAGCTCAGCTCGCTCGACGTTCTCGAGATCGGTCGACGTGGGGGATTGATCCACCGGGGTCCTCTCTACTGCCGGGACACCTCCCCGACACGGCACACATGAACGGTCAATCTTAATGCGCCGCGATCAAGCCTTGCCGACGGCGTCCGCGACGATCGCCGCACCGAGCGTGGTAGCGGGCACTCCGACGCCTGGATGGGCGCCCGCGCCGACGCAGTACAGGCCCTTGATCGGGGAGGTGTTGGCTGCCCGACGGCGGGCGGTTTTGTAGCCCTCCCAAGCCACTCCGGCCCACCAGGAGGGGGAGGTCTGCCGCGAGACGACCTTGTCCCGGATGTGGAGCCCCCTGGCGACCAGGAGGTCCAGTACGTCGTCAGTGGGGTAGCCGTGGACCAGCACTGACCAGGCCTTATGCCCTGCCGGCGCCTGGCCGCCGGTGCGGACCACTACCGTCGGCTTGCCGTGAAGGACGGTCTCGAAGGGTAGGGACGGCACTGGGTCCTTGAGACCCAGGTGGATGACATACGCGGCCTGGGCCTGGTGGGTGGAGAGCACCCTGCGGCGTACCTTCTTGGCCTGCGGGTCGTCGACCAGTTGGCCGTAGAGGTCGCGGGGGTCGATGTCGCTGACCACTACCTCGGCAGGGAGCGTCTTGCCGTCCGCCAGTCGGACACCGGTCACCTGGCCGTGGTCAGTGTCGACTCCGACGACCTCTGCGTTGGTGTGGATGTCGATCTTGCGTTCGCTCGCCCGCTGCGCGAGGGCATCGGCCAGTACGCCGAACCCGCCGTCGATCGTCCAGCGGCCGAAGGTGCGCTCCAGGTAGGACCACACCCCGACATACCCGGGCGTGAGCTTCGGGTCGGAGCCGTGCTGGATCGCGTAGTAGCGCAGTACTGCGCGGGCGCGCTCGTCGTCGAGGCTGCGCTGGGCAGTGCGCTCCAGCGACTGCCACGGCTTGAGGCTGCGGATCGCCGCCAGCGGCAGCTTGTCCATCAGCGGCGGCTCCAACGAGGACTTGCGCAGGATCTGCCAAGTCTCGCCGTACCTGTCGACCAGGTCCGTCCACTGCTTCGCCGTCTTGTCGTCAGCGAGGTGCGCCCAGGCATCCGACTGCAGCGCTCGGTCCCCGACCGGCAGGTCGAGTACTGAGCCGTCGCTGAACAGGTGGCGACGCGGCTCGGTGATGGGCTCCAGTTGGGCCAGGCTGTCGATCGGGCGGCCACTTTTGCGGAACAGGTCGCGCAGGGCGGCCGGGAGCGTAGTACTGGCTGCTCCTGCGTCCCAGCTGAAGCCGTCGGCCTCTACCCGGCCCAAGGCGCCGCCCAAGCGGTCGTCCTTCTCGCAGACGGTGACCTGGTGGCCGAGCTTGGCCAGCCGTACGGCGGTGGCGAGACCGGCTAGGCCGGCCCCGATGACGATCACGCGGGCCATCAGACTGCACTGCTCCCAGTTGCTGGATTGCTGTTTCTCTCCCGCCAGGCGCGGAACCTGGCGAGTCCCCGGCGGATCGCGCGGAACGCGAAGTACACCGAGATCAGCCCGATCAGCAGCAGGACGGCGGCGATGATCAGGGCGGCGGTGGGGTGGAACGCGGCGAGCGAGACGACGCCCGCGACCGCGACGTCTTCACCTGACGAGGCGGCGATGTTGGTGACCGGCTCAGGGGAGGTGTTGATCGCCAGCCGCAGGCTCGACTTCACCGCGTGGGACAGCAGCGCGACGACGCCGCCGGTGGTCGCGATGAAGGCCTGGTGCAGGCTGCTCGCCTGGCCGGCCAGCAGGGCGGCGATGATGGCGCCGACGGTCGGCCGGATCAGGGTGGAGATCGCGTCCCAGGCCGAGTCGATGTACGGGATCTTGTCGGCGACGAACTCGAAGGCGAACAGGGCCCCGGCCGCGATCAGCACGCCGGGGGTGGTGAGCGCGTGCGGCACGTCGTCGACACCGGCGAACCGGCCGAGCAGGCCGAGGATCAGCACACAGGCGTAGGCGTTGATCCCGCTCGCCCAGCCGGTCGTGAACGCCAACGGCAACGCTTCCATGGCCCCTCGCTTGTCGTCAGAATTGAACGCTCTGACCTCAAAAATGGTTAACCGTTGACATTCGGTCCCGCGCGACCCAGAGTGAACGGGTTGCCGGTCTGAGTGACCGTAGTCCCATCAGGGTCAGGGAGAACAGAACATGCGTCGTCGTCCGAAGATTCTCGCCGCACTGGCAGTAGTAGCGCTGCCCATCAGCATGACCGGCGTGTCGTCTGGCGGTCCACCCGCGGCGACCGCCGCCACCCCGGGTCCCGCGTCCGCTTCGTCCGCTTCGGTGGCTGAGGCGTTCCGGTCCGCGTCGGCCAAGTACGGCGTACCGGAGTCCGTGCTGATGGCTGTGTCGTACGCCGAGACCCGGTGGGACGACCACCAGGGCAAAGCGAGTACGTCCGGCGGGTACGGGCCCATGCACCTGACTGCCGTGGCGCCGACTGAGCTGATGGAGCGGTCTACCGGCGAGCAGTTGGCCAAGGGGGAGTCGCTGCGGACGTTGTACACGGCATCGAACCTGACCGGGCTCGATCCCGTTGCACTGCGCAATGACACCGCTGCCAACATCGCCGGTGGTGCAGCGCTGCTCGCCTCGTACCAGCGCTCGCTGAACCTGCCTGTGGGCGCATCGACCTCCGCCGCCTCTTGGTATGGGGCTGTGAGCACCTATGCCGGCGCATCGGACCGCACTAGCGCCGCAGGCTTCGCCGACGACGTCTACGCGATCCTGGCCCGCGGTGCAGCCCGTACTACGAACACCGGCCAGCAACTCGTCATGCCGGCGCTCAAGGTGACGCCGGACAAGGCGCAGTTGGCCAAGACCGCTCTTCCGCTGGCCAAGGCTGCTGCTGGTGCCGGTGAGACCCAGTGCCCCAAGCAGTTGGCTTGCGAGTCGCTGCCGGCGCCCTACTCGCAGTACGGGCCGGGTGCTGGTGACTACGGCAACCACGACCTGGCGAACCGGCCCAAGACGGGCAAGATCGACTACATCATCATCCACGACACCGAGGGCGGCTGGCAGGGCACGCTGAACCTGGTCCAGGACCCGACGTACGTGTCGTGGCAGTACACGATGCGCTCGTCCGACGGGCACGTCTGGCAGCACGTGAACGCCAACGACGTCGCCTGGCACGCGGGCAACTGGTACGTGAACATGCACAGCATCGGGATCGAGCACGAGGGCTTCGCCGCCCAGGGCGCGACCTGGTACACCGAGGCGCTCTACCGCAACTCGGCCAAGCTGGTGAAGTACCTGGCCAAGCAGAACGACATCCCGCTCGACCGGGCGCACATCATCGGCCACGACCAGGTGCCTGGCACGGTGCCGTCGACAGTGGCGGGCATGCACTGGGATCCGGGACCGTACTGGGACTGGGAGCATTACTTCGACCTGCTGGGCGCGCCGATCTACGGCCACAGCGTCTTCCCGGTGAAGGCCGGCACCACTGTCACCATCAAGCCGGGCTTCGCCTCCAACCAGCAGGTCGTGACCGACTGCACGACGGCCGGTCAGCCCTGCACGCCGCAGGGAACCAACTTCGTGTACCTGCGTCAGGCGCCGGACGACGCGGCTCCGCTGGTCAAGGACCTCGGGAACCGGCCGAATGGTGCCGACAGCACCACGCAGGTGTCGGATATCGGTGGGCGAGCGGCCGCTGGTTCGCAGTACGTGGTGGCTGAGCGCTCGGGCGACTGGGTGGCCATCTGGTACCTGGGTGCGAAGGCCTGGTTCAAGAGTCCTGTTGGTGCTCCTGATGCCTTCGCCAAGCCGGGGCTCGTGGTGAAGCCGAAGGAGGGCAAAGCGTCCGTGCCGGTCTATGGGCGGGCCTACCCGGAGCAGGCCGCCTACCCGGCCGGTATCCCTTACCAGGCCGTCACCCCGCTGCAGTACTCGATCAGCGAGGGGCAGGCCTACCCGGTGGGCGATGCGAACATCGAGACGGACTACTACCGCGCTACGACGTTCGCTGGGCAGCCGCCGACGGATCACGTGCAGGTGCTCGGCAAGGACCGCTATTACCAGATCTGGTTCGGCCACCGGATGGCATACGTCCGTGCGGCTGATGTGGACCTCAAGCTAGCCTACTGACCATGCCTTATGACGAAGCCGTCCAGCGCTTGCTGGACGGCTTCGTCGCGTCTCTGCCGTCGGTGGTGCCGTTGCGTGCTCTGTGGCTGCACGGGTCACTTGCCTTGGGCGACTACCAGGTCGGGCGGAGCGACCTGGATCTGATCGCTGTCCTCGACGGTCCCATTGAGGATGCTGACGGTCTGCAGGCGTTTCATCGCTCCATTGAGGCGGCGCATCCGTTGGCAAGCGGGCTGCACTGCAGCTATCTGCGCGTCGATCAGTTGGCGGACGCGTCGCTGCTGCATCCGACCTGGGCCCATCGGGAGTACTTCGAGCGGCCGGTGACGGCAGTGACCCGGCGCGAGTTGTTGCTGGGCAACCTGAGCATCTACGGCCCGGCGCCATCTTCGTTGCTCCCGGCAACCACCGATGCCGAGCTCGCGGCGTTCATCCGGCAGGACCTGGAGACATTCTGGTATCCGGCCGCTCGCGCGTGGAAGCGGTGGTGGGCCGACGTGTGGGTCGACGGCGGAATCGTCACGGTCGCCCGGGCCGGCGTCACGCTCGCCGACGGCCGGCTCATCACCAAGCGCGAGGCGCTCGAACTCCTGCCGTCGCTCGGCGCCCCAACGGCGCTCGTCGCAGACATCCACGCCCGCCGCTACGGGGCCGCCCAGGGTGAGCCCTTGCGCGGCCTCCCCGCCGTTGCGTCGCGGCGCAACCCGGTGGCGCGGGTCCGGCGCGGGTTGCGTGCGCGGCGCTTCGTCCGCTCGACCATCGACGGGCTGCTGTCCTCGCCTAGTTGACCGTGATCGGTGTGCCGTTGGTGAGCTTGAGCAGTTCGGCGTACGAGGTCGGGAAGACCGAGTGGGGGATGCCGGCGGCGGCCCAGACCTCGGCGTACTGGTCGAGGGTGGTGTCGACCAGTGTGCGGACCTGCTGCGGGTGCCCGACCGGTGCGACCCCGCCGATCGACTGACCGGTGTGCTCCTTGACGAACTCCGGCGTCGCGCGGCGGAGCTTGCCGATGCCGAGCTCGGCGGCGACCTTCGCGGTGTCCACCCGGTGCGCGCCGGAGGTCAGGATCAGTACGGGCGCGCCGTCGCCGTCGAAGATGAGGCTGTTCGCGATCGCGCCGACCTCGCAGCCAAGCTCCGCGGCCGCGGCGGCCGCGGTCGGTACGGCGTCGTCCAGGATCTTGATCTGACCGGTGGCGCCGGCCGCCGCCAGGGCGTCGGCTACCCGCTGGACATTGGGATGAGTGCTCACGTGCGAAACCCTACTTCTCGTAGATGCTGATCAATTTGCGGTACGCCTTGGGATTGCTCAGTACGTCGGTGTTGTCGGCGAACTGGTCGATCGCGCCAACCAGTCCGAGCTCCCGCACCTTCTGGTCCTTCACCGCCTTGAGGCTCGCCGCGACGAAGCGTCCGGCGCCCAGCACGATCGCCGGCCGCTCGTGGAACTGGTGCGGTTCGATGTCGACCGGTTCGGTCAGCCTCAGCGCGTTGAACCGGATCGCTGCCTTCCGGTACGCCGAGGTCAGCGCTCGCTCGCGCTCGGGGAAGGTGCCAGCTCTGAGCGCTTCCTCGAGATCGCGATCCAGGCCGTCGGGGTGACCGATGCGGCTGAACGCGGTGCCGAGCCACTTGGTGTACGGCGCGTAGGTGCGCTCCATCAGCAGCGCGAGCCGCATCAGGTCGCGGGCGAGCCGGGCGGCGACGATGCGCGAGCCGAGCTCGTCCCCGACCTCTGAGGTGCGCTGGACGAAGGTCTCCTCCTGGGCGATCCGGGACCACTGGCAGGCGATCATCCAGCGCCAGAGGTCATCCGGGTACCACCGGAGCTCGTCCCGTACCACCTGCAGCCGGCCGTCATCGGCGTACACCTGGCCTGCGACCACCCCGAGCAGCTTCTGCTGTGGGGTCACCAGCCAGTCCTGCAGACTCAGGTGACGGCCGTTGAGCACACCGAGGTGCTCCTTGAGCCAGGCGTCGACGGTGGTGACCGTGATGTGGTGGATCGGCTCCTGGGTGTCCCAGCCGAAGCGGACGGGGTGCCCGCGGTACTGGTCCGGCAGGCCGTTCTCGACTGCTGTGGTGGCGTGGTCCACCTGGTAGGCGTCGACGAAGACGTGCAGGCGCGGGCCCCAGCCGTGGTCCATCGAGCGCTCGGTGTCGTAGCCGAGGACGTCCGAGCCCCAGCCCAGCAGGCCTGCCGCGTAAGGGATTCCGGCGAGCAACGGGCGGATGACCTCGTCGTGGAAGCCCTGGCTCAGGCTCCGCGCGGAGATGAACGCGCTGCCGGTGGTCATGGCCTGACAGTAGTTCGGGGTGGTGGACGGTTACATCCGGTTTTTCATGAAATTCCGGCGGCTCTAGGTCAGCGCCGCGGCGCCGAACGAGACGTTGAAGCGGTTGCACCAGATCGAGACGCTGGTCAGGGCGGTCAGGTCGGCATCCTTGGGGATCTCGTAGTTCTGGTTGCCCTGATTGCCTTTCAGTTGACCGAGGCTGAGGTGGGCGCCGTCGTCGAACACGTGCCAGCCGGGTCGGCCCTCGCGCACCTTGGCGTCGCTGAGCCAGACCTCCAGGTCGGGGCCGTCGGAGGTGTCGAGGGCTTCCAGGCGTAGTACGCGGGAACCGTTGGGCAGTTCGAGGATGGCGACGGTACCGGTCGTCTTGTGCTCGTGGCTGATGAAGGTGCCGGTGGCGAGTGTGGTTGGCGGGGTGGGTGCCGTCGTGGTTGCCCGGGTGGGTGCCGGCGTCTGAGACGGGGGCGCGGCCGGGGTCGGCCGGCGGCCGCCGGAAATTGTCGGTGGCGCCGTCGAGGATGTGGTCATGGAGATCGGATCGGCGCCCGGAAGCGCTTCGTCGACCACCTTGCCGGTGAAGAGCCGCCAAGGCTGGAAGAGCGGCAGCGCGACGGCCGCGACCACGGCGGCGACCGCCATGGTGGCTGCGGCGAGGGTACGGCGGCGGGTGCTCCGCATCGGTCGGCTCCAGTCCGTCGCCCGGCGGGTCCGGGTGCTGGATCCAGTCTGGCGGCGGGAGCCCGCGCCGCGGCTCGCCCACCGCTTACGTCCCGTTGACGATTGCCGACGGGCAGGGTTACGCTTTCAGTGTTCGAACAGATGTTCGATTGCCGCAGAACCGGTTTCGTCGGGAGAGCGGGCAGCGGTGATCGGGACAGCTGAAGGACTCCGGTGCGGAGTTGCGGCCGCATCGGTAACCGGTGGTCCCGGTGGGCCGGGCGCCGAGGTGGACCTCGACCCCCACCTGGCGCCCACCCACCGGGCCGCTGACCAGGGGAAGAAGTTCGCGCACAGGAGGCGATGCGGTATGTGGGAGTTCGATGAGTCCGTCGAGGTGCGTTCAGACGTCGTGGACGGGATCGAGACTCCACAGCAATTCCTGTGGCGCGGACGGTTGTGGCGGGTCTGCGCGGTCGAAGCCCACTGGGTGGAGACGGCGGCCTGGTGGGAGCGAGGCGTGATCGGCGCCGGCGTGGGCGCCGCGACGGCGGCCGCCGTCGCGGGATCGTCCGCCGCCGTCGGTGTGCTGGACGCGGATTGGGGGCCGCAACGGGCGGTCTACCGGGTGGAGGCGGGGTGCGGCCGGCACGGCCGGCGGGAGATGTTCGATCTCGCGCACGACCCGGACTCCGGACGTTGGCAACTCGAGAGGGTGACGGACCGATGACAGTTTCACCGGTTTCGCCGGCTGCGGCCGGCTCGGCCGGCCGCGATCTCGCCCGGGCGCGTACGGCGCTCGCCGAGGCCCGCGAGGCCGACGACCACCTGATCCGCTACTCGAGCGCCCACGTGGCAGCCCTTCGGGTAGCCGCCGCGGTGCTCGCCGTCCGCGCCCGCCCGGTCCGCTCCGGCGCCCGCCGCCGGATCCAGCGCAACGCCTGGGTGCTGCTCTCCGAGGTGGCCCCCGAGTTCGGCGAGTGGGCCTCTTTCTTCGCCGCCGGCGCCGCCCAACGCGCCGCCGCCGAAGCCGGCCTCGAGCGAGCCGTCACCACCCGCGAGGCCGACGACCTGGTCCGCGCCGCCGAAACCTTCTACGACCTGGTCGAGTCCAGCCTCAACCTCACCACGCAGCCCGTCCTCCCCAGAGCCTCCGACCCCCAATCAGTCCTAGCCCAACCCTGGATGCAGGCAAGCTAACCGCCTCCCCACCCCACCCAGCGCCCGCGGGCCCCCGTCCCGCGGGCGCTCCCCTTTGCCCGCAGCTCCCCACCACCCCATCCGGCCCCCATCCCACCAACCGCACCGATACCACGCCCCAACCGGGTCTACCCCCACGCACCCGCCGCGCTCACTCCTCCGTCGTTCCCGCTCTGGGTGCTCCCGCCCGCCCTATTGGGCGCTCCTGCGTCGCGCGGTGCGACCACGATGGTGGCCGATGGACTGGGCGGGTTGCGTCTGGTGGGGTGTTTCCGGCGCAGCCCGCCGCGCTCACGCCTGCGTCGTCCCGTCCTGGGTGCTCCCGCCCGCCCTGTTGGGCGCTCCTGCGTCGGGCGGTGTGACCACGGTGGTGGCGGGCCGATTGGGCGGGTTGCGTCTGGTGGCGTGGTTCCGGCGCACCCGCGGTGCTCACGCCTGGGTCGTTCCCGTCTTGGGTGCTCCGCCCGCACCGTTCGGTGCTCTTGCGTCGCGCGGTGCGGCGATTGCGGTGATCGCCGGTCGCTCGACAGCAGGTGGTTCCTATTGCTCGCCTGGACGACCTGCGTGGGACTGTTCGTCTGCCGGTGCTGGTCGAGCACTGTGCTGATCCCGGGTTGCTAGATGCCGAGTGGCTTCAAGTAGTCGCCTGGCTGGGTGCTCCCGCCAAGCCGGCGTACAACTGCTCGTCCGTCGGGGGTGGCCGACGCCGGCGCCCGCGCCGGCTCGTGCGGCAGGCGGTTCGCCGGGGGTGGTGGTGGGACGTTAGATCGGAAGGTCTAAGGGGACTCGCAGGTCGGGGCCTGCGTCGTTCAGTAGTACTGAGGCTTCGGTGGCGTGGGCGCGGTACAGGCGTAGGGGGTTGGGTGGCTGGAGGTGTTCGGGGGTGAAGATGGTCAGTTCGGGGAGGCGGCTGCGGTAGATCTCGGTGCAGGGGGGCAGGTCTGCGTCGGGGACCTGTTCGGCGTGGGCTGTCAGGTAGACGGCTTCGGCGTGGAAGACGGGTACTTGTGAGTCGAAGATGACGATGGCGACCTCGGGGCGGGCGGTGAGGTTCTGGGAGTGGCGGCTGTCTGGGCGGGAGACCCAGTAGAAGTCGAGGCCGCCGTCGGGGGTGAAGTACACCGGAGATGCCCACGGCCGGCCGGCCTGGTCGGCGGTGGAGAGGGTCAGATAGTTGTTAGCGTGGATGATTCGACGGGCTGTCTCTTGTGGGGTCATGACGCCGTCCCGGTGTCGTAGTCGTTGTCGGCTATCTGGATGTCCGTACTGCCGGTGAAGACGAACAGTGGTGCGGTGTACGGCGGCCGTCCAGGTCCGCCGATGGGGCGGATCGTGTTGGCCGTGAAGTGGAAGTCGGCCACGCTCTTGGCGTTGACGAGGGTGATGTCGCCGACATCGAAGGTGTTCTTGGTGACCGTGATGCCGCGGTGCACCGGCCTGGCGGGGTCGACGTCGCGGTTGGTCGGCTCGATGAAGATGACCGGATCGGCAGGCCTGGTGAACGAGTTGCCGCGGATGGTGACGTCCGTGACCGGCCCCGACTCGTACCACTGGTACGCGTCCGAGGAGATGTAGATGCTGGCCATCGACATCGCCTCGAAGCGGTTGCCGGTGATCAGTACCGGCTTGCGGGTGGTGACGAGTACGCCGCGGGTCGGCACGTTGCGGAAGATGTTGCCGGAGACAACGACCGTCGGCGTCCAGGTGATGTTCTCCGCGACCGTGCCGCCGAGTTCGATCGCGTCGGGGAGCGGACGGTCGAAGGTGACCGTCATCGTGGTCAGCGGTTTGATGTGGTCCAGCCCGTTCGGCCCGTCGACAGCGGTGACCACGGCCCGGCCGGCGAGCGGGTACATCGTGAGCTTGTCGACGAACTCCACCTCGTCGCCTGGGTAGAACTGCGGAAAGCCGGCCGTCTGCGGGTGTTCGTACGAGAGGACGAGCGCGTCCGGCGCCGGCTTGGCGACGACCTCCAGGTACGTGCCGTGGATGTTGATCGGGTCGTCGTGCGGGCCGTCGAAGACGCAGTCGGTGATCGTGACGTCGCCCTTGATGCCGGACAGTTGGACGAAGTCGGCGAACGAGGCGGTGGTACGACCGGACGCTGGGTCCGCCGCGAAGTTCACCCGATCGATGGTGATGTCCTCGCTGAACTGGCCCACGATGCCGAACGTCTGCAGATAGTGCGCGTTGATCGACCGCAAGGTGACGTTCGACGACTCCCAGATGAATGCGCCCGGCTCCTCGCGTTCGATCAGCCGCATCTGGTAGACGAGCCCGAGGTCGCGTGGCGGCGCGGCCGTCGCGTAGTCGACGCGGATCCGGCGATCGCCGAGGTCGAGCATCGCGGCAACATCGGTGAAGAGCGGGTTGTCGGCCCGCCAGGTCCGCTGCGCCGACGGGTCGTGGATCTGCGTGTACTCCAGGCCATCCACGCCCGACCAGTACGGCGTACCGCTGACCGGACTGGTCTCGCCGAGCCAGGTGAGGTGAGTGCCGTTTACCTCATAGGGGCTGCCGATGGGGACCGACAAGATCCGGTAGGCCCGTCCGTCGGTGACCCCGGCGTCGGCGACCGTGACGTCGACGACCTTCGGGGCGGCGTAGTCGAAGGAGAAGTTCGTGAAGGTCACATCGGTCGAGCGGATCGCAGCGAAGGCCGTCTGCAGCCCGTGGTAGACGAGCTTCGCGCCACGGCCGTCCACGATGACGTCGTGCATGTCCTCGACGAGCAGCCCGATCTTCTTGTCCCGGTACCGCTGGTCGGCGCCGGCGGTGTTGGAGACGTACAGCTCACGGGTCTCCGCCTGCTCGGGGTACAGCTGGAAGATGCCTTCGGAGAACACGATCCGTACCGGCCGTCCGAGGCTCTTGGCATGCCGCAACGCTGCCACGACCGCCGGCGCGGAATCGGCCCGCCCGGTCGGGTCGGCGCCGAAGGCAACCACATCGACAAGGTCCGGTACTGACGCCATGGCCACCATGATCGTCGGCCCGGGTGGTCGCGGGAAAACCGGTGTCGGTCCCTGGACGACCGCGCCTACGCTCATCCGGGTGAAGCCGGCCCCGATCCGCCCCGAAGCCATCCAGAACTGGCTGGGCGGCGACGCGGTCGTCGTCGGAATCGGCCGGCGAGTACCGCTCACCGGCGGCGCGACGGCTCCCGTGATCGAACGGGTCTCAGTCATCTACGAAGCAACGCCGTCCAGCCCCGACGAGCCATCGCTGTCCAGGGCTGTCAGGCGGACGCGGTTGGGTGCTGACGAGGGGGCGCGGTCAAGGGACGGCGGCGGGATGCGGGACCGGGCTGTAGTCGAGGTTGATGTTGTAGCCAAGCGAGCGACGGTGGGTGAGGTAGGTGCGCTCAGGTGCTTGGGTGTTGTCGATCCGGTGTTTCCGGAGTTGATCGACTCCGGCATCGACGAGGGCGGGCCGTGGATCGTGGTGCCGTTCGAGGTCGGTGGGGCGATCGGGTGGATGGCCGAGCCGCCGGCGGTTGTGTACGCCGCTTTGGCGCGACTGCATCTGCGGCACCTCGGTCGGGTCGACGAGTTGCCGGCGGAGATACCGAAGGTCGATGAGCAGTTCTTGCGATCGGCGTTCACCGGGTTCGCGCCGGCGGGCATCGCCAGGGCTGCAGTTCGGCGCGGACAGCATGCGGTGTTCGATCGGGCACTCGAGATGCTCGCTCGGTTTGCTGAGGACGAGCGGCTGTTGCTCGGGCTGGAGGTGCTGCCGCCGACGCTCATCCACGGCGACGTCTACGGCGACAACGTCATCGCGGCCGTACCCAAACAGCAGACAGCGGCGCCCAAGCAGCCGACAGTCGCGCCCAAGCAGTCGACGGTGGATCGCAAACGGTCGACGGCAGTTCCCGGCCGGTCGGTGGCGGATTGCAAAGGATCGGGGTCGCCGCGGTTGATTGATTGGGGGAGTGCTCGGGTCGGGCCGGGCATGCTCGATGTGGTGATGGCTGGGCGGCGGGCCGGTGTTGCGGCGTACAAGGACGCCTGGAGGAAAGAGGCCGGTACGCCGATGGGCGAGTGGCTGGCGGCGACGGGGGAGGCGTGGGCGACCGCGGTGAGCAACGCGACGTTCGTCGGTGCGGCAGCGGAACGGTCGGTGGACCTTGCCGAGTTGATGGTCGAGGAGGCTGAGGAAGCGCTCGAACGACTCGGTCAGTTGCTGTCGCGTCGCCCCTGAAGGGCAGAGCGCGGGTGGTCGGCCAGTAGGGTGTGGCTCGGAGTGGTGTTGTCGCGAGAAGGAGCTTCAGGATGGTCGACCGACGTCGGCGCTCGGTGCGTACTGCGCTGGTCGCCGAGGCCCTGCGAGTGGCGCTTGCGGGCCGGGCTCGTATCGACCCCGGGGCAGGTCTCGACATCGTCGACCTCGGCGGTGGTACCGGTGGATTCGCCGTCCCGCTGGCGGTTGAGGGGCACCGCGTCACCGTGGTCGACCCCAGCCCCGATGCGCTCGCCTCGCTCGAACGCCGCGCTGCCGATGAGGGCGTGAGCAAGCTCGTCCGTGGTGTCCAGGGCGACGCCGCCGAGCTTCCTGAGGTGGCGGGGGAGTCGACCGCCGACGCAGTGCTCTGCCACGGCGTACTGGAGGTCGTCGACGACCCGGTCCAAGCACTCCAGGCGATGGCATCCGTACTACGGGAAGGCGGCGTACTCAGCCTCCTGGTTGCCCAGCGCAACGCCGTCGTACTGGCCCGGGCGCTGGCCGGCCACCTCACCGAAGCTCGCGTCGCGCTGCAGGACGCCGACGGGCGCTGGGGGCCGACCGACCCGATGCCCCGCCGGTTCGACGAGGCGGGCATCATCGCCCAGCTCGCCGAAGCCGGCTTCATGGTGCACACCGTGCATGGCGTCCGTACCTTCGCCGACCTGGTCCCGGCAGCCTTCGTCGACTCCGAGCCGGGAGCCCCCGAAGCCCTCGCCGAACTCGAACGAGCCGCCAGCCAGCACCCCGCCTTCCGCGCCCTCGCCCCCCAACTCCACATCCTCGCCACCCGCTGATCTCAGTCCTGCAGCTGGGTCAATCGTTCGTACTAGCTGCTGGGTCGCCTGGGGAATGCCTTTCCGGGTGTCGGGTGGAGGGCGGAAGTTGATTACTTGCTGTGTGCGGACGGCAGCGACACGCCGGATGACCGAGCGCCTTCCAGCGCTGAAACCGGTGCCGGAGCAGCGGTCACGGTGCGGAGTTGCCGGACCGTGACGCGCTGGACAGGCGGTCAGGGTTTCGTGGACCGCATGGTCGGCCTAGACTGGACTCGGCCTATCGAGATCGCGCTCACCATGGAGGGATCGACGGTGCCCCTCTCGGAAGAAGAGCAGCGCCAGTTCGAGCAGCTCGAACGTGCCCTCGCTGCGGAAGACCCGAAGTTTGTTTCCGCCATGCGAGGCACCAATGTGCGCTTGTACTACAAGCGCCGGGCAGTGCTTGCCGGCGTTGGATTCGTGCTGGGCATCGTGGTACTGATGGCCGGCGCGATCATTCCCAACACCATCATCGGAGTCATCGGCTTCGTCGTGATGGTCGCCTGCCTGTACATCGCGGCGCTGAGCATGAAGCGGATCAGCAACGCGAGCGACGGCGACGACCTGCCGCCGCCTCCGCCGCAGTCCAAACGGCACCGGACCAGACACGATTCGTCCGGCAGCTTCATGGAGCGGATGGAAGACCGCTGGCGCCGCCGCCGCGACGAGGACCTCTGACCTACCGCACCTCCCGAACCACACCCGCGCGCCCGGCGCCGGGTGTGGTTCTGCATTCCCCGGTACTACGTACGCGGTGCTTGGGTGATCGCTGCCGGCTGACGGTCGGTGCATGGCCGGGTTAGCTTCCACCCGCCCACCGCTTACCGGTGGCCCAGTCGGCAGCGGGCGGGTGAAAGCAGTTGTGGTCAAGCCGGTGCGCCCTCCGGCCCGGAGGGCTGGCGGGCGTGGTGGTTGTTGTTAGTTGGCGTGGCGGTGGGGGAGTAGGGCTGAGCGGATTCGGGCCAGTAGGAGGTCGAACTCGTCCAGGAGGTCGGAGGCCTCGGAGCTGCCGCGGTTCAGGTACCAGCGCCAGGACGGCGGGAGCAGTCTGGCTCGCCAGCGGCGGAAGAAACGAGTGTCGAGCCACAGGGCTTTGCGGACTTCCTCGGCATCCGCTCGGAGGTCGGGGAAGACATCGCCCAGACCGGCATACCGCATCGCCTCGACACCCCGTGCCAGGCGGAGGGCGGCGGGCTGCGTCTCCTCCGGGACCTTGGTGACCAGCCAGTCGCCCAGCTGTCGAGGTGTTGCGATCTCCGACCAGTCCAGGCCGAGATCACGAGCGGTGTCGCGGACCTCCGCCCACAACCCCTCGATCCCGATCCTGCTCGGGTCGCGGCTGTAGCGGCGACGTCTGGTCAGCGTGCGCACCAGCCACGGCACACCGAGCAGCAGGATCACGGCCAGCGAGCTGCCGATGATCTTCGCACCGCCGTTGGTAAACCAGTTGCCACCGCTGACCGGGCTGAGACCGCTGTCGCCAGGCAGGTTGCGCTCGTTCTCCGGCCGCCCGGTCGTGGGGTTGATGGTCGACCCCGGAGTCGTCGGCGCCGTGGTCGGCGCGGTCGTCGGGTTGTTCGTGCTGATGTTGGCCGGGTTGCTCCAGCTCGGCGTGGTCGCGGCCCGGACCGACGGAGTCGGCTCGAAGCGGACCCAGCCGGAGCCCTCGAAGTACAGCTCGGGCCACGCGTGCATGTCATGCATCTTGACGACGTGCTGGTTGTCCTTGCCCGTCGTACCCGGCAGGAAGCCGATCCCGACCCGGGCCGGAATGCCGAGCGTGCGGGCCAGCAGCGCCATCCCGGTCGCGAACTGCTCGCAGTACCCGGTCTTGTCGGTGAAGAGGAACTTCTCCAGCGCGCGCATGCCACTCGCGCTGTCGGCCGCCGTGCTGTAGGTGAAGTCGCTGCCACGGAACCAGTCCTGCAGCATGGTCGCCTGAAGGTAGTGGTTGCCGTTCGCCTTGGCGGTGATCTCCTGGGCCAGCACCCTGAACTTCTGCGGGGTCCGTGCCGGGACGTCGCTGGTGGTCTGGTCGGGCTCGCCGCCGGGGATGCTGTCGTTCAGCTCCTCCGCGGTCGGCTTCAGGTCGTACCAGCTGAGGCTGAAGTCCTGGCCGCCGACGACGCTGCCGTTGGTGGACAGCACGTCCAGCGTGCTCGCGTCGAACTTCCAGTTCTTCTTCAGCGAGATCGTCCGCAACGGATACGGCACCGGCGCGAACTGGGACCGGAAGCTGCGGCTGACCTGGATCTTGAGCTTGTTCTCCGGCACCTTGCTCAGGTCGCCGCTGTAGCCGGGCGGCGGACTCAGCGGATCGTTGCCGATCTTCTGGCCCTCACCCGTGTCCGACCTGCGCCAGCTGTTGCCGTCGAAGAGGTCCAGCGCGGTCAGTCGCAGGTAGACGCCTTCGGCCGGGCCACCGGTGTAGGTCAGCGCGGTCACGTTGTCGCCGCGCTTCAGGTTCTTGCCCATGTCCAGCATGGTGTCGTTCGGGGAGACGATCGCTCCGGTACCCGTGCCGCCGACACCGGACGAGCCGTTGCCGATCACGCCTTCGGGCAGCGCGGGGATCAACGCCGGCAGCAACGCGGCCAGCGCGACGACGCTCAGCCCGATCCGTCGCCCGGCCTGGCCGAGCGCGGAGGCCTCGATCGGCTCGGCCGCGTCCAGGTGCGAGACCCCGGAGATCCGGCGCCCCCAGCGACTGAGCCTCGTCCGTCCTTCGGCGGACAGCAAGACGATGTAGCCGACAGCCGGCGGGATGAACAGCAAGGCCGGCAGTCCGCCATGCACGGTCGCGGCCGGCACCGTGTACATCGTCAGCAGCAACAGACCGGCCCAGGCAGCCTGCCTGATCTGTACTGCGACCAGGTGGATCAGCAACCCCGCGAAGGCGATCACCGTCGACGCGAACAGCAGCAGGTGCCGGTCGTACGGCAGCGGCGCGCTGTACCGGTTGATGGCGTCCATCGCGTCGACCATCTGGTCGTTGAAGGCGATCGCCGTGGCCTTCCACGGGATCAGCCCCCACTTCATCGTGTTGTGCAGGAACGACAGCGAGATCAGCTCGATCAGGACGAGCAGCTGCACGATCGGTACGACGATGCGCGGCGCCCGCCAGTTCTGCAGCCCGATCCCGACCGCCGTCACGATCGCGCAGAAGAAGGCGCTGATGAACAGGAACGGCCCGGAGAACACCGGCGTGAGCACGAGGGCGCCGAGCACCGTCGCCACCCACGCGGCGATCGAGATCCTCACGTGTCCGGTCATGCGATCCTTCCGCTTCGCAGTCCTAAGGTGGACCACACGGTCGGGAGATGGTCTCCGCGTTGCACTCTGGCGACTCGCCAGCCGTTGCGGCGCAGGTCGTTCTCGGTGGCATCAGTGGCCGCGGTGAGCCGGGCGGCCTTCTCGGTGCCCTCCGCGCCCACCGACCAGCTTGCCGCATCGAGCAAGAGCGCCACACCGGTCGCCTGGCTGGTCCGCCAGCGATTGAGCGAGGTGACGTCCTCGCTGTTCAAGGCACCGACGATCGCGACCACCAGGCTGGGCTCCTGGATGTGCCGGTCGACGGTCAGCAGCGGGCCGATCTCCGCGTACTTGTGCTCCTCCACCGTCGCGCACTCGGTCAGCAGTTGCTGGCTGGTGAGCGGCTGGTGGATCGCCGTCGAGCTGCGGTGGCTGATCGCCGACAGCGTGGTCGGCCCGCCGAGCAAGGTGGTGACGTAGCCGCGCCGGATCCGGTCGGTACCGACCGAGGCCGCGGCGCTCACCGCCCACTCGAGGCTGGACGACGGCCCGTGCCCGTGGTGGGAGATGCTGCGGGCATCCAGGAAGATCGCGCACCGGCTCTGCCAGGGCTGCTCCTCCCGGCGAACCATCATCGCTCCGCGCCGCGCCGTCGAACGCCAGTGCACCCGGCGCAGATCGTCGCCGTCGCGGTACTCGCGAACAGTGGCGTCCTCTTCACCCGCCGACGCGATCGCGCGCGGCCGGTTCTCGCCCGACCCGGCACGATCAGCTCCCAGCCGTACTTCGGGAAGCTGGTAAACCCGTGGCGTCACCAGCAGATGCTGGCTCCGGGTGAACGTCCGGCTCGTCTCGACCAACCCGAACGGATCGGCGACCGTCAGCATCAGCGGACCGACCTGGAACAGTCCACGCACGTCGGACTTCACCGGGTAGGTGACCGTGCGCTTCCAGTTCGGGCTGACCCGGTCGACGACGAATCGCGGCCGGTGCCCCAGTACATAAGGAATGCGGTCCTCGAGCAGCAACAGCCCAGCCGGCATCCGGCCCTGGTTGGACAGCGTCAGCTCCACAGTGGACTGAGTGCCCACCGGTACCTGGTCCGGAGCCAAGCTGCGCCGCACCTGCAGGCGCAGCCGGGTCCGGCCGACCACTAGTGCCGCCACGAGCGGCAGCGCGACCAGCAGGATGCCGACGCGCAGCAGATCCTTCTGGCCGAGCAGCAGCGCACAAAGAGAAGCAGTGATCCCGGCTGCGACGAACGCCCGCCCCCGGGTGGTCAGTCCGCGCAAAGCCTGCCGCATGTCTCAGTCCCGACGAGTGCGGGGCAGCGGCACCGAGGCCACGAGCCCGGAGATGATGTCAGCCGCGCCACGTCCACCGAGGTGGGCTTCGGCGGCCGGTAGTACCCGGTGTGCGAGGACCGGTACGGCGAGCTCCTGGATGTCGTCCGGCAGAACGAACTCACGCGAGTCCAGCGCGGCAGCGGCCCGGGCGGCCCGGACCAGGTGCAGCGTGGCGCGCGGGCTGGCGCCCAGGCGCAGCTCCTGCGAGCGGCGGGTCGCCCCGACCAGAGCCACGGCGTACTCCTTCACCGACTCCGATACGTGCACCGAATGCACTGTCTTGACCAGGCGGAGGATCTGCTGGCCGTCCGTCACCGGCTGCAGCGACTCCAGCGGCTCGGCAGCGGCGTGCCCGTCGAGCATCCGCAGCTCGGCGGCCGGCTCGGGGTAGCCCATCGACAGCCGGGCCATGAAGCGGTCGCGCTGTGCCTCGGGGAGGGGATAGGTGCCCTCCATCTCGATCGGGTTCTGCGTCGCGATCACCATGAACGGCGCCTCGAGCTGGTACGTCGTGGTGTCGACGGTGACCTGGCGCTCCTCCATCGACTCCAGCAGCGCGGCCTGCGTCTTCGGTGACGCGCGGTTGATCTCGTCGCCGACGACGATGTTCGCGAACACCGCGCCCGGCTTGAACTCGAACTCGCGGTTCTCCTGGTTGAAGACCGACACGCCGGTGATGTCGGACGGCAACAGGTCCGGCGTGAACTGGATCCGGCGCACGGTGCAGTCGATCGACCGGGCCAGTGCCTTGGCCAGCATCGTCTTGCCGACGCCGGGCACGTCCTCGATCAGCAGATGTCCTTCGGCGAGCAGCACGGTGACGGCTACTTCGACCACATCGGGTTTGCCTTCGATCACAGTCTCGATGGCTCGGCGGACCCGTCCCGCCACCTCTGTCAGCTCGTCGAATTCCATGGCCGAGCTGGTCGCGGTGGTGCTCACCCTGAGTCCTCCCCATTGGTTGTTGGCCGACTCATTCTGACCCGGCGTAGGGGTCGGGCCTAGATCTCCGTGCGTTTCGTTACCAGTCGTTTCGGCGTTCATCTAAATCGCCCTCACCCGTTGTTGCCGGTTCGTGACCTCCAGCGTACGGGGGAGCGAAACGGGGCGAATTTGGTTGACGGTGGGGCAAAGTGGAGTAAGGTGGAGCGCAGTGGTACTGAAATGGTGGACAACAAGCTCGACCTGAGACGGAGAGTCCGCAACGGGGAGGTGGAGCGTGTTCCTTGGAACGCACTTCCCCAAGCTCGACGACAAGGGCCGACTGTTCCTGCCGGCGAAGTTCCGCGACGAATTGGCTGAAGGCCTGGTGATCACCCGGGGACAGGAGCGGTCGCTGTCCGTGTGGCCGGAAGCTGAGTTCGTACAACTGACCGAGCAGTTGAAGCAGGCTCCGATCACCAACAAGGGTGCTCGGGACTACCTACGGATGTTGTTCGCCGGGGCCTCCAACGAGGTGCCGGACAAGCAGGGCCGGGTCACCATCCCGCCGATGCTTCGCGATTACGCAGGGCTGGATCGCGACTGTGTCGTCATCGGGGCGATGAACAGGGTGGAGATCTGGAACACGGAGAACTGGAACACGTACTCAGCGGCACAGGAGCAGGCGTTCGCCGACCTGTCCGAGGAGGTACTGCCCGGCATCTTCTGAACCAGCCCGAGGTAGCACCGGATCGTCCGGTGAGATCACGGGTCCGACTTCCGACTCGAGTGTTGGCGCCACTTCCCCGGCGCCAAGGCATCGGGTACTTCCCCGGAAGGCGTACCCGCGATCTGACCGGACGAACTGTCGCCGCTCCACTCTGCTCCACCACCGCCCCTTCGCACGATCGCAAGGCCGGCAGGTAAAGCTATGGAGGGGTCGAGATGGACGGTGCTGAGCGCGGAGCAGAGGGACGCCACGTCCCGGTCATGCTCGACCGCGTCGTCGCCCTGCTCGCTCCCGGCCTGCAGCACCCTGGTGCCGTTCTCGTCGACGCCACCCTCGGACTCGGCGGACACGCCGAAGCCTTCCTGCAGCGTTTCCCCGACATCCGGCTGATCGGCCTGGACCGCGATCCCGAGGCGCTGCGGCTGACCGGCGACCGGCTGGCCCCGTACGCCGAACGCGTCACGCTGGTGCACGCCGTGTACGACGAGCTGCCGCAGGTGCTCTTCGACCTGGGCATCCCCGCGATCGACGGCATCCTGTTCGACCTCGGCGTCTCCTCCATGCAGCTCGACGAGGCCGACCGCGGCTTCGCGTACTCGCAGGACGCGCCGCTCGACATGCGAATGGACAGCACCGCGCCGACGACGGCCGCGGACATCCTGAACACGTACAGCTCGGCCGACCTGGCCCGGATCCTGTTCCAGTACGGCGAGGAGAAGTTCTCCCGCCGGATCGCGGACCGGATCGTCAAGGCCCGCGAGACCGAGCCGTTCACGAACAGCGCCCGGCTGTCCGAGCTGGTCCGTGACGCGATCCCGCAGGCGGCCCGGCGGACCGGAGGACACCCGGCCAAGCGGACCTTCCAGGCGTTGCGGATCGAGGTCAACGGCGAGCTCGAGGTACTGCGTCGTGCCCTGCCCGCTGCCGTCGCGTCGCTGGCGCTGCACGGCCGGATCGTGGTGATGAGCTACCAGTCGCTGGAGGACCGGATCGCCAAGCAGGTACTGGCGGCAGGCGCGAAGAGCGACGTACCGGACGACCTGCCGGTGATCCCGGCGGGTCATGAGCCGTACCTCAAGTTGCTGACGCGTGGAGCGGAGAAGCCGACGGAGGAAGAGGTCGCGCAGAACCCGAGGGCCGCATCTGCCCGGGTCCGGGCGGCGGAGCGCGTACGCGAGAAGGGGCTGGTGGCCTGATGAGCACTGTGTTCAGTCCGTCGAAGGCACGGGTCACTCCCGCGCAGCCGGTGGTCAAGCAGGAGCCGAAGCTCCGGGTCGTCTACGGAGCGCCGTTCCGGCCGCCGCGGATGCCGTTCGTCATCTTCGTGGTGGCGCTGCTCGCGGCCGGTCTGGTCGGCTTGCTGCTGCTCAACACCGAGCTGCAGCGCGGGACGTTCCAGGTGACCGCCCTGAACAACCAGGCCGATCAGCTGCGCGACCAGCAAGAGCAGCTGGAGAAGCAGGTCCGCACGCTGGAGGCGCCGCAGAACCTGGCGGACCGGGCGGTGCGGATGGGGATGGTGCCGAACCCGAACCCGGTGTTCCTGCGGCTGTCCGACGGCAAGGTGCTCGGCGTGCCGGCCGAGGGCAAGGCAGGAACCGCCAAGGCGATGTTCGGCCCGGCCCTGCCGGCCACCAACACGCCGGTCGTACCGAAGCCGCCGGTCAAGCCGCCGGTGACCACCACCAAGCCGCCTGCGACCGGTACCAAGCCACCGGTCACGGCGACCGGCACCAAGCCACCAGTGACGGCCAACAAGCCACCAGTGACGACGAACAAGCCACCCGTCACGACGAACAAGCCGGCCACCAACAAGCCGGCGACGAACAAGCCCGCGACTACTGGGGCCAACACGACGACCGGGGGATGATCGGATGACGGAGCGACGGGGCAGCGAACCGCCACGCAAACGCGGCGGCGACCCCGGCCGGGAACCCCCGCGCCGAGCCACCCCACCGCGCCGTCGTCCCACTACAGACAGCACCGGCTCGAACACACCCCGCCCGAGCCGCACCGGCTCGGGTAAGCCCCGTACAGGCGGAGAGGGCGCGAAGCGCCCGGACGCCGCGGAGGCGAGCCGCCGCTCCGCGGCGGGCGGCGGGCGCCGAGCCGTCGGCGGCGAGCCGCCCTCCTCCCGCTCCGCCGCAGGCGGCCGGAGGTCGCCTGCTGGCGATGGCGAGCCGGCGAAGCGGCAGCGGGCCGCTCGGGACAGCGGCGGTACGGCTGGCCGGGCAGGGCCCGGTGGGAAGGCGGCTGGACCTCGCAAGGCCACGGGAGAGCCTCGCAAGTCTGTTAGCCGCACCGATGCCGCCGCACGCAAGCGTGCGGCGAGCGGCGATGCGCCGCGTCGCGCGAGCGATGGGCGCTTGGGCGGAGCCGGCAGCGGCCGGGCTGCCGGCGATGGGCGCCGGGTAGCGGCACCTCGCGGTGCTGCGAAGACTGCTGCTGCGCGGTCAGTGGGCGCCGGGGCGCCTCGGCGTGCAGGTGAGCCGCCGCGGAAGCGTCCAGCCAGCGGTGGACCTCGGAAGAGGCCGCCGCAGAACAGGCGGCCGCCGCGTAAGCCGCGGGTGAAGAAGCCGCCGCGGACGTTGAAGCTCGGCCGTCCCGCGCTCCGGCTGCGGATGACGTTCGGGGTGATGGCGTTCGTGCTGTCGCTGTTCGCCGGCCGGCTGATCCTGCTGCAGGGGGTCGACCCGGACTCCTACGCGCTCGCCGCGACCAAGGAGAACACCAAGCCGTTCGTGCTGCACGCGACCCGCGGCGCGATCCTCGACCGCAACGGCGTCCCGCTGTCGGTCTCCGAGGACGCCGTCGCGATCACCGCCGACCCGACCCAGACCGCGCCGGTCGCCGCCCAGCTGGCCAGCCTGCTGACCTCGAAGATCCCCGGTACGACGTACGCGAAGTTCTACGCCGACCTCACCCGCAAGAGCCGCTACGTGCTGCTCGCGCACCAGGTCAGCCCGCAGACCTGGAACCAGATCTCGGCCGAGATCAAGAACCAGAACGCCGCGATCAACGAGCAGAACAAGGGCAAACCGGCCGAGGCCAAGGCGCCGCTGCTGGTCGGCCTGTTCACCGAGTCGGACCCGATCCGCAGCCACCCGCTCGGCTCGGTCGGCGCCAGCGTGGTCGGCGTCGTCGGCGACGAGGGCAAGGGTCTGGCCGGGCTGGAGTACGGGCTGAACGACAAGCTGTCCGGCTCCGACGGCAAGGCGATGTACGAGGTCGACACCAAGGGCAACAAGATCCCGAACGCCGACCACACCGTCGAGGAGCCCAAGCCCGGCGTCAGCGCGCAGCTCACCCTGGACTCCGACCTGCAGTGGTTCGCCGAGAAGCGGATCGAGGAAGCGGTCAAGCAGTGGAAGGCCGAGTCCGGCACGGTCGTCGTGATGGACGTGAAGACCGGCGAGCTGGTCGCGATGGCCAACTACCCGGGCTACGACCCGAACAAGCCGCTCAAGGGCCAGTCGCTGAAGAACAACGCGCTGGAACAGGTCTACGAGCCGGGCAGCGTGCAGAAGGTCGTCACGATGGCCGCGCTGGCCGACGCGAACAAGATCTCGCTCGACACCAAGCTGGAGGTGCCGGGCAGCATCACCGTGCAGCGGCGCAAGATCAAGGACCACTTCGACCACGGCGTGCTGAAGCTGACCATCGCCGGCGTGATCGCCAAGTCGTCCAACGTCGGCACGATCATCGCGGCCCGCGAGATGCCGATCCCGCAGTTCGTGAAGTACCTGCACGACTTCGGCTTCGGCGAGCCGACCGGCCTGGACTTCCCCGGCGAGAGCCGGGGCGTGATGCCGCAGGGCGACGAGTGGCCCGAGCTGACCCGCTCGACGGTCGCCTTCGGCCAGGGCCTGGCCGTGAACGCCGTACAGATGACCGCCGCAGTCAACGCGGTCGCCAACGGCGGTGTCTACGTACCGCCCAAGCTGGTCAAGAACTACGTCGACTCCAACGGCAACGACATCCCCAACCCGGCCGGCCCGTCGCGCCGGGTGGTGAGCGAGACCGCCGCGAAGGAGGTCGCCACGATGATGGAGTCGGTGACCGCTGACGGCGGTACCGCGCTCCAGGCGGCCATCCCCGGCTATCGCGTCGCAGGCAAGACCGGTACGGCGCAGGAGACCGGCGAGGGCTGCGAGGGCTACTGCAAGTGGGCGACCTCTTTCGCCGGATTCGCCCCTGCAGACAACCCGCGCTTCGTTACGTACGTCGTACTGCAGAACCCGACGAACGGGCGGGGCGGTGGTTTCCAGGGAGGTCCGGTGTTCCGCGACGTGATGAGCTATGCGCTTCAGAAGTACGCCGTACCGCCCACCGGCGCGAAGCAGCCCAACGTCCCGCTGACCTGGTGACGCCGGGTCAGATAGGTGTGACAGGGCCCGGAACGGTAATCTCTGGGCCCGTGTCCACCCCAACCGCCGCAGGCGGAGCCGTTGCCTCGATCAGACCGCAACGGACCGTACCGGTCGGCCTCGCCGACCTGGCCCACATCGCCGGAGCCAAGGCCCCGACTGACCTCGCCGACGTCTCCGTGACCGGTGTGTCACTCGACTCCCGGTCGATCCACCCGGGCGACCTGTACGCCGCCCTGCCGGGCCTGGTGACGCACGGAGCCGCCTTCGCCGCCAACGCGCAGGCGGCCGGCGCTGTCGCAGTACTGACTGATCCGGCGGGGGAGGAGCGGGCGCGAGCCACTGGCCTGCCCGTGCTGGTGGTGGCCAAGCCACGCGACGTGCTCGGTGCCGTTGCCAGCCGCATCTACGGTGAGCCGACGAGCGAGCTGCATCTGCTGGGGATCACCGGCACGAACGGCAAGACGACGACCAGCTTCCTGCTCGACTCGGTGCTGAAGACTCTCGGCCGATCGGCGCTGATCGGCACGATCGAGACCCGGATCGGCGACGAGGCGGTCAAGAGCGCCCGGACGACGCCGGAAGCCACCGATCTGCAGGCGTTGTTCGCGGTGATGCGCGAGCAGGCCGTCGCCTGGTGCGCGATGGAGGTCTCCAGCCACGCGCTCGCGATGGGCCGGGTGGACGGCGCGCGGTTCGCGGTCGCCGGCTTCACCAACCTGACGCAGGATCACCTGGACTTCCACAAGACCTTCGAGGAGTACTTCGCCGCCAAGGCGTCGCTCTTCACCCCAGAACGCTGCGACCTGGCCGTGGTCAACATCGACGACGAGTACGGTCGCCGTCTCGCCGCGCAGACGGTTGTTCCGCTGGTGACCGTGTCGACCACCCGCGACGCGGACTGGACGGTCAGCAGCACGCATCAGTCCGAGCACGGCACGACCGTGATCGACATCCAAGGGCCGGACGAGGCGCTGACCGTCGAGATCGGGCTGCCTGGCGACTTCAACGTGGCGAACGCCCTGCTGGCGACGGTGATGCTGCGGCAGCTCGACGTACCGGCTGAGGCGATCGCTTCGGGGTTGCAGCACGCCGCAGTACCAGGCCGGATGGAGACCTTCAGCCGCGCCGATGGCCTCAGTGTGATCGTCGACTACGCGCACACTCCTGACGCGGTGGAGCTGGCTTTGAAGGCCGCCCGTACCGCCACCAAAGGCAGGTTGTTCGCCGTGGTCGGCTGCGGCGGCGACCGTGACCCCGGCAAGCGGCCCGCGATGGGTGCCGCGGCGGCCCGCGCGGCCGACGTCGTGATCGTCACCGACGACAACCCGCGCAGCGAGGACCCGGCAGCGATCCGCGCCGCGGCCATCGAAGGCGCGCGGGCAGCGGTCCCCGCCGTGGACCTGCAGGAAGTCGGCGACCGCCGGCAGGCGATCGCGACCGCGATCGGGCTGGCCGGCCCCGGTGACACCGTGGTGGTGCTGGGCAAAGGCCATGAGACCGGCCAGGACGTCGGCGGCGTGATCCACCCGTTCGACGATCGGCAGACCGTGCGCGAGCTGATCGCGGCGACCGGAGAGGCAGCAGTGTGATCCCCCTCAGTTGTGCCCAGATCGCGGAGGCAGTGGGCGGTGAGCTGGCCGGAGCGGATCCCGCCGCGATCGTCGACGGCAGCGTCGAGCGGGATTCCCGCGAGATCACCGCGGGCGGACTGTTCCTCGCCTTCGCCGGTGAGAAGGTCGACGGGCACGATTACGTCCCGGCGGTGACCGCTGCCGGCGCGACCGTCTCGATCACCACCCGGCCGGTCGAGGGCAGCCCGTGCATCGTCGTCGCCGACGTACAGACGGCGGTCGGCGAGCTTGCGAAGTACGTCATCTCGCAGCTGCCCGACCTGACCGTGATCGGTCTGACCGGCTCGCAGGGCAAGACCAGCACCAAGGACCTGATCGCCCAGTTGCTCGCGCCGTACGGCCCGACGGTGGCCGCGGTCGGCTCGATGAACAACGAGATCGGGCACCCGCTGACCTCGCTGAAGGCTGATCTGACCACCCGCTTCCTGGTGGCCGAGATGGGCGCCCGGCACGTCGGCGACATCACCTACCTGTGCCGGATCACGCCGCCGAAGGTCGGGCTGGTGCTCAACGTGGGCCACTCGCACATCGGTGAGTTCGGCAGCCAGGACGCGATCGCCGTCGCCAAGGGCGAGATGATCGAGGCCGTACTTCCGGGCGGCACCGCCGTACTCAACGCGGACGACCCACGCGTCGCCGCGATGGCCGCCCGGACGAGCGAGAAGGTCGTGCTGTGGGGCGATGCGCCGGAAGCGACCATCCGCTCGCTCGGGGTCGAGCTCGACCCACTGGGCCGGGCCGGTTTCACGCTGCAGATCGACGGTGAAGAGCACGGCGTACAGCTCCAGGTAGTGGGCGAGCATCAGGTCGCCAACGCGCTGGCCGCGGCTGCCGCGGTTCACGCCGTCGGGCTGACGCCGGCGCAGATCGCCGAGGGGCTGAGCACCGCTACGGCTGCCTCGAAGTGGCGGATGGAGGTGACCGAGCGCGCTGACGGCGTGACGATCATCAACGACGCGTACAACGCCAATCCCGAGTCCATGCGGGCGGCCCTCAAGGCACTGGTCGCGATCGGCCGGAGCCGCGCGGCGCAGGCCCCAGGGCAGGCCGGAACCGGCCGGACCTGGGCGGTCCTGGGCCCGATGGGTGAGCTGGGCGACAGCCACACCGAGGAACATGACGCAATCGGCCGGCTGGTGGTCCGGCTGGACGTGCAGCGGCTGCTGGTCGTCGGCGAGGGGGCCCGCCCGATCCACCTCGGCGCCTCGCTGGAAGGATCCTGGGGCAACGAGTCGGCGTACGTCGACAGTTTGGACGAGGCACTCGAGTTGCTTCGCAAGGAATTGCGGCAGGGAGACGTGGTGCTGGTGAAGGCGTCCCGATTCGTCGGGCTGGACCGGCTGGCGACCGCCCTGCTCGAGGAGGCTTCGCAGTGATCTCGATCCTGTTGGCCGGCGCCATCTCGATGGTGCTGACACTGGTCGGCACCCGCGGGGCGATCACCCTGCTGGCCCGCCGTGGGTACGGTCAGGAGATCCGCGACGACGGCCCGACCTCGCACCACACCAAGCGCGGCACGCCGACGATGGGCGGCACCGTCTTCATCGTCGCCACCATCGTGGGGTACTTCGCCGCGAAGATTTTCACCGGCCGGGCGCCGAGCGCGTCGGCGCTGCTGGTGCTGTTCCTGTTCGCCGGGATGGGCGCGGTCGGCTTCCTCGACGACTTCATCAAGATCTTCCGGCAGCGCAGCCTGGGCCTGCGAAGCAAGGCGAAACTGGCCGGCCAGACGATGGTCGCGGTCGCCTTCGCGGTCCTGGCCCTGCAGTTCCCCGACGAGCGCGGGCAGAAGCCGGCCTCGCCGTTCATCTCGTTCATCCGCGACATCGAGTGGCTGCACCTGCTGCCGGTCCTGGTCGTGATCTGGATCCTGCTGCTGATCGCCGGCATGTCGAACGGCGTCAACCTGGCCGACGGCCTGGACGGTCTGGCCACCGGCGCCTCGATGATGGTCTTCGGCGCGTACACGCTGATCTGCATCTGGCAGAACAACCAGAGCTGCGCGACCGCGCCGGGCTCGAAGTGTTACGAGATCCGCGATCCGCTCGATCTCGCGGTCGTCGCGGCCGCCCTCACCGGCGCGTTGTTCGGCTTCCTGTGGTGGAACGCGTCGCCGGCCAAGATCTTCATGGGCGACACCGGTTCGCTGTCGCTGGGTGGCGCGGTGGCCGGCTTCGCGGTGATGACCCGGACCGAGCTGCTGGTGCTGCTGCTGGGCGGCCTGTTCGTCATCATCACCGCCTCGGTGATCCTGCAGGTCAGCTGGTTCAAGATCACCAAGAAGACCGGCGGCGTCGGGAAACGGCTGTTCCGGATGGCGCCGCTGCAACACCACTTCGAGATGCTCGGCTGGGAACAGGTGAACGTGGTGATCCGGTTCTGGATCATCTCCGGCCTGTGCGTCGCGATGGGTCTCGGCTTGTTCTATGCGGAATGGGTGGCCGGATGAGCCTCACGACAAGGACCGACGACGGCTGGGCGACGACGCGATTCGTCGTACTGGGCTTCGGTACCGCGGGTTATGCCTGCGCTGACTCGTTGCTGCAGGCAGGTGCCGAGCACGTGACCGTGCTGGACGACCGCGACAACGAGGCGCTGCGCGAGAAGGCGCTGATCCTCGAGACGCTGGGCGCCGACATCAACCTCGGCGAAGGCAGTACCGCGGGACTGCCCGCCGATGTCGAGGTCGTCGTCACCTCGCCCGGCATCCCGCCCCACGCGCCGCTGCTCGCGACCGCCGTCGAGCGCGGGATCCCTGTCTGGAGTGAGATCGAGCTCGCCTGGCGCCTGCGCGATCCCGCCAACGCCGCGCCGTGGCTGTGCGTCACCGGTACCAACGGCAAGACCACGACGGTCCAGATGCTGACCTCGATCCTGACCGCCGCCGGTCACCGGGCAGTTGCCGCGGGCAACGTCGGGCTGCCGCTGCTGGAAGCCGTGATGGACCCCGAGCCGTACGACGTGATCGCGGTCGAGCTGTCCAGCTACCAGCTGCACTTCACCGACTCGATGTCGGCGCACTCGGCCGCCATCTTGAACATCGCGCCCGACCACGTCGACTGGCACGGCTCGATGGACGCCTACGCCACCGCGAAGGGCAAGATCTACCAGAACTGCCAGGTCGCCTGCGTCTACAACGTCGCCGACCCGGCGACCGAGCAGCTCGTCGAGGAAGCCGACGTGATCGAGGGCTGCCGCGCGATCGGCTTCACCCTCGGTACGCCGGCCATCTCGATGCTCGGCCTGGTCGACGATCTGCTGGTCGACCGCGCCTTCGTCGAACAACGGGCCAGCTCCGCGCTCGAGATCGCCAGCCTGGCCGACATCACGCCCGCCGCCCCGCACAACGTCGCGAACGCGCTCGCGGCCGCTGCCTTGGCACGAGCGTTCGGCGTACCGGCGTCAGCCGTCCGTGACGGGTTGCGGGTGTTCCGCCCGGACGCGCACCGGATCGCGACCGTCGGCGAGGTGGCCGGCGTCAACTACATCGACGATTCCAAGGCCACCAACCCGCATGCCGCCCAGGCCTCACTGCTCGCCTACGACCCGGTCGTGTGGATCGCCGGTGGGCAGGCGAAGGGCGCGACCTTCGACGAGCTGGTGATCGCTGCCAGGGAACGGTTGCGCGGCGTTGTGCTGCTCGGCCAGGACAAGGCCGTGATCGCCGAAGCACTTGCCCGACACGCGCCGGATGTCCCGGTGATCGTCGTGGAGGCAACGGACACTGGAGCCATGGAGACCGTGGTGGGGGAGGCGGCGAAGCTGGCACAGGTGGGGGACACCGTGCTGCTCGCGCCCGGCTGCGCTTCCTGGGACATGTTCGCCAACTATGGAGCCCGCGGAGACGCCTTCGCCGAAGCCGTACTGCGGCTGGGCGACAACTGATCCGGAGGTGATCGCATGACGACGATCACGGATCAGCCGGGCGGACGGTCGAAAGGCCAGGCCAAGGGGCAGTCCGAGGACAGGGCCGCGACGACCGAACGCCCGTGGCTGGCGGCGATCAAGGACGTGCTCGACCGGCCGCTGACGTCGTACCACATCCTGCTCGGCGCGACCGGGCTGCTGCTCGTGCTCGGGCTGCTGATGGTGCTGTCCGCGTCCAGCGTGCTGTCGTACCGGGCCAACCAGGGCAACCAGTACGCGATCTTCTACCGCCAGCTCATCTGGGTCGGGGTCGGTCTGCCGATGGCGTACGTCGCCTCGCGGATGACGCCGCGGCACTTCCGGATGCTGGCGTACATCGCGCTGCTCGGATCGGTCTTCATGCTCGTCCTGACCTACGTGCCGGGACTCGGCGTCGGCGTCAAGGGCAACACGAACTGGCTGAACCTGGGCGGGCCGCTGCAGTTGCAGCCGAGTGAGTTCGCCAAGCTCGCGCTGGTGATGTGGTGCGCGGATCTCTATGCCCGCAAGCAGAAACTGCTCACCCAGTGGAAGCACCTGCTGGTCCCGATGGTGCCGGTCTGCGGTCTGGTGATCGCGCTCGTGGTCGGCCAGCACGACCTCGGTACGGCGCTGGTCCTGATGGCCGTGATGATCGGGATGATCTGGATCGTCGGCGCGCCGACCCGGCTGTTCGTGGCGACGATCGTCGTGGTCGGCACGATCGCGGCGTACTTCGTCACCACCGCGCAGCACCGGATGGACCGGCTGCTCAACTTCACCAACCCGCTGGCCGACCCCGGCGGCGTCGGCTGGCAGGCGTACCACTCGTTCTACGCGCTCTCCACCGGTGGCTGGTGGGGGGTCGGGATCGGCAACAGCCGGCAGAAGTGGGGCAACCTGCCCGAGGCGCACACCGACTTCATCTTCTCGGTGATCGGTGAGGAGCTCGGGCTGATCGGCTCGCTCACCGTGCTGGCCCTGTTCCTGATGCTGGCCTACGTCGGCGTCCGGATCGCGACCCGCAATTCGGACCCCTTCGTCCGCTATGCGTCCGCCGGAATCACCGTCTGGCTGATGGCCCAGACGCTGGTCAACCTGGGCGCCGTGATCGGACTGCTACCCATCGTGGGTATCCCGCTCCCGCTTTTGTCGTACGGTGGGTCCGCACTGCTGCCGACGCTGATCGCGATCGGCATGTTGCTGTCCTTCGCGAAGGCCGAACCCGGCGCGCAGGCCGCCCTCAAGGAGATCCGGCGGCCCCGCTTCGGGTGGATGTCCTCGTGGCGCACACCTGGCCGTACTGGCCGTGAGAACACGCGGGAGCGTTGAAAGCTGTGCCGAGCATCGTCCTGGCCGGTGGGGGAACCGCCGGCCATACTTCCCCCCTGATCGCTACCGCCGACGCCTTGCGCCGGATCGACCCGACGGTCGAGATCATCGCCCTCGGGACCGAGCGCGGACTCGAGGTCCGGGTCGTGCCCGAGGCCGGGTACCGGCTCGAACTGATTCCGCCCGTCCCGTTGCCGCGCAAGCCCACGCCGGCCCTGTTCGCCGTACCGGGCAAGATGCTCAGCTCGGTCAGCGCGGCCCGCAAGGTGCTCGACGAGGCCAAGGCGGACGTCTTGGTCGGCTTCGGCGGGTACGTGTCCACCCCGGCGTACGTCGCTGCCTGGCGCCGCAAGACGCCGATCGTGGTGCACGAGGGCAACGCGACCCCGGGGATCGCGAACAAGTTCGCCGCCCGCTACTGCACCGAGAACGTGATCACGTCCTTCCCCGGCACGGACCTGCCGCACGCCCAGTACGTCGGGCTGCCGATCCGCCGGGCCATCTCGACGCTTGACCGGGCCGCGCTGCGGGCCGAGGCGCGCGAGTTCTTCGGGCTCGACCCGGAGGCGCCGACCGTCTTCGTCACCGGCGGCTCGCAGGGCGCCCGGCAGTTGAACGAGGCGTTCGGCGGCGCCGCGGCCGACCTGCTTGCCGCAGGGGTACAGGTGATCCATGCGATCGGCTCGAAGAACAGCCTCGAGGTCGCCCAGACCGGGCCCTATCCGTACCGGGTGCTCAACTACATCGACCGGATGGACTACGCCTACGCGGCCGCCGACCTGGTCGTCTGCCGCTCGGGTGCGAACGCTGTGACCGAGGCGTCCGGCGTGGGTCTGCCGGCCATCTACGTTCCGTTGCCGCACGGCAACGGTGAGCAGCGCCAGAACGCCAAGGCCGTGGTCGAGGCGGGCGGCGGTCTGCTCGTGGACAACGCCGAGGTCACCCCGGACTGGGTTCGCGCGACCGTTCCGCAACTTCTGCACGACCGGGCGCGTCTGACAGCCATGTCCACTGCTGCCCAAGGCCTGATCAAGCTCGACGCCGACGACCGGTTGGCGCGGATCATCCTCGATGTGGTGAGGTCTGCTTCGTGATCGTCACCGCACCTGACAGCCATCTGCCCGCCGAGAAGCTCGGCCGGGTGCACTTCATCGGCATCGGCGGCGCCGGCATGTCCGGGATCGCCCGGATCATGGCCGCCCGCGGCATCGAGGTCTCCGGTTCGGACGGCAAGGACAGCAAGGTGCTCGGCGCCCTGCGGGCCCTCGGCGCGACCTGCTGGGTCGGCCACGCCGCCGAGCACGTCGCCGAGGTGGACACCGTCGTCGTCTCCACCGCGATCCGCGAGGACAACCCCGAGGTCGTCGCCGCGCGCGCCGCGGGCATCCCGATCCTGCCGCGTGCGGCCGCACTGGCGTCCGTCATGGTCGGCCGACGGACGATCGCGGTGGCCGGTACGCACGGCAAGACGACCACGACGTCGATGCTGACGGTCGCGTTGCAGCACTGCGGCGCGGACCCTTCGTACGCGATCGGCGGGAACCTGAACGAGTCCGGCTCGAACGCCCACGACGGCAACGGCGACCTGTTCGTCGCGGAGGCCGACGAGTCCGACAAGTCCTTCCTGACCTACAGCCCCGAGGTGTCGATCGTCACGTCGGTCGAGCCCGATCACCTGGACAACTACGGCGACGAGGCCAGCTACCGGCTCGCCTTCGAGCAGTTCTGCGACCGCGTGCTCCCCGGCGGCTTCATGGTCGTCTGCTACGACGACGCCGGTGCGCGGCGGCTGGTCGAGTTCGCCCGCGGCAAGGGGATCGACGTACGGACGTACGGCGAGTCGCCCGATGCGGACACCCAGGTGACCGAGCTGGTCGCGAGCGGATCGACGCAGGCCTTGTCCTACGTGCCGGTGTTCCACGGCCGCAAGCTGCCGGTGGTCAACCTGCAGCAGGCCGGCAAGCACAACGCGCTGAACTCGGCGGCGGCACTGACCGTTGGACTCGGGCTGGGCTTCTCCGCCGCGGACCTGGCCGAGGGGCTGGCTGCTTTCACCGGGACCGGTCGGCGATTCGAGTTCAAGGGTCAGGAGGACGGCGTCCGCGTCTTCGACTCGTACGCGCATCATCCGACCGAGATCGCCGTCGACCTGACCGCTGCCCGGACCATGGCGGGGGAGGGGCGCGTGATCGCCTGTTTCCAGCCGCACCTGTTCAGCCGGACCAGGATCTTCGCGACCGACTTCTCCGAGGCGCTCGCGCTGGCCGACGAGGTCGTCGTGATGGACATCTTCGCGGCCCGGGAGGACCCCGAGCCCGGTATCACCGGTGCGCTGATCGCCAACCACATCCCGTTGAAGCCTGACCAGGTCCGGTTCGAGCCGTCCTGGTCGGCCGTACCGCAACTGCTCGCGGACCTGGCCGAGCCGGGCGACCTGGTGGTTACTGCAGGTGCCGGCGACGTCACGCTGATCGGACCTGAGGTGCTCAGCCTGCTGGCCGATCGGGCGGCGCACGCGGCGGCCGCGGAGTGATCCGGTGGTGAGCGGGGGATGAGTCAGAGCACTGACCTTGCCCGGGCACAGGAGCGGTTCGCGCGCCGGCAGCGGTTGGTGCGCTGGCGCGGCTGGTTGCCCTGGGCGGCCGGCGGCCTGGTCGTCCTGCTCGCCGGAGTGATCGGCTGGTTGTTCTACTTCTCGTCAGTGCTCGCGGTCTCCGGGGTGAAGGTGGCCGGCGCCGATACGGTGCCGGTGGCAACCATCACCCAGGTCGCCGCGGCACCGCTGGGAACGCCGCTGGCCAAGGTCGACCTGACCGCGATCGCGGACCGGGTGCGGACGATCCAGTCGGTCGCTGACGCGCAGGTCACCAGGTCCTGGCCGAACCAGCTCAAGATCGTGGTGACCGAGCGGGTGCCGGTGGTGGTGGTCACCGACGGCAGCAACTTCGAGCTGGTCGACGCGACCGGGGTGGCCTTCAAGACCGTGCCGGCCCGGCCGGAGGGTCTGCCCGAGGCGCTGGTGGTCGGGGCCCGGCGCGAAGTCACGATCAGTTCGGTGGTGAAGGTTTCGGCGGCTCTGCCGGAGACGTTGCGGGCGCAGGTGCAGTCGATCTCGGCCGCTTCGCCGGACTCGATCACCCTCAACCTGGGGTCCAAGGTGAAGGTGGTCTGGGGCAGCGCCGATGACAGTGAGCGAAAGGCCGAAGTACTCAGCGTGCTGATGAAGCGGGACGCGAAGGTCTACGACGTCTCGGCGCCCGATCTCCCTGTCACCAAAGGGGAAAAGAAGTGACCGTGCCCACATCGGGCACACATCGTGGTACGGGCGGCGAGGCGCGTGGACATTGCCGGAGCGTCTCCCGTAGCGTTCGAAGGAATCTAGGGTTGACAGAACTCTAATCATGTACTTGAGGTAAAGGCTTTTCTGCCGCCGAAGCGATCGGCGGACGGGAGGGTCCGAGGCAGGCGCAGCTCGGACGGCCAACTGGCCATAACGGGAACAGAACGAGGCGAGAGGCGCGGACGTGGCGGCACCGCAGAACTATTTGGCACTCATCAAGGTCGTCGGCATCGGCGGAGGCGGCGTCAACGCCGTCAACCGGATGATCGAGCACGGTCTGAAGGGCGTTGAGTTCATCGCCATCAACACCGACGCCCAGGCGCTGTTGATGAGCGACGCGGACGTCAAGCTCGACATCGGCCGGGAGGAGACCCGGGGCCTCGGCGCCGGCGCGAACCCGGCGATCGGGCAGAAGGCCGCCGAGGACCACGCGGAGGAGATCGAGGAGGCGCTGAAGGGCGCCGACATGGTCTTCGTCACCGCGGGTGAGGGCGGCGGTACCGGCACCGGCGGCGCGCCGGTGGTGTCGCGGATCGCGCGTTCACTCGGGGCGCTGACGATCGGTGTCGTCACCCGGCCGTTCTCCTTCGAGGGCAAGCGCCGGGCGACTCAGGCCGAAGACGGCATCGCCGCGCTCCGTGAAGAAGTCGACACCCTGATAGTCATTCCGAATGACCGCCTCCTCACCATCTCCGACCGCGCCGTCTCCGTACTGGACGCCTTCAAGCAGGCCGACCAGGTGCTGCTGCAGGGTGTCTCCGGTATCACCGACCTGATCACCACCCCCGGCCTGATCAACGTCGACTTCGCCGACGTCAAGGCCGTGATGTCCAACGCGGGCTCGGCGCTGATGGGCATCGGCTCGTCCCGCGGCGAGGACCGCGCGGTGGCGGCGGCCGAGGCGGCCATCTCGTCTCCGTTGCTGGAGGCAAGCATCGAGGGCGCGCACGGCGTGCTGCTGTCGATCGCGGGCGGCTCCGACCTGGGGCTGTTCGAGATCAACGAGGCGGCCCAGCTGGTCTCGGAGTCGGCGCACACCGACGCGAACATCATCTTCGGCGCGGTGATCGACGACGCGCTCGGCGACGAGGTCCGGGTGACCGTGATCGCGGCCGGCTTCGACGGCGGGATGCCGAAGCGGCGCGAGCAGGCGATGAACCAGGCCCGCCCGCAGAACAAGCTCCCGGCCGCCGGCGGAGACGTCGCCACCCAGGGCGTTCCGCGCGCCACGCAGCAGGAGGCACAGGCGCAGGCACAGCAGCCGGCCAATCAGCCCCCGCCGTACGGCACGCCGCCGGCCAACACCTCGGCTCCTGCTGAGCAGTTCGGCCAGAACCCCGGCGGCCAGAACAGCGGCGGTCAGAACACCGGTGGCCAGGGCGCTGGTCAGGCTGGCGGGCAGGCTGCTGGCCAAGGGTCTGCCGGGCAGGTTGCTGCCGGGCAGGGGTCCGCAGGCCAGGGTGGGTTCGGGCAGGGCGCGGCCGCAGGGTCGCCTGCGCCGAGCTACCAGCCGCCGGCGGGGACGCCGACGGACGACACGGTGCCGGTGCCGAACACGGACCAGCAGCGGGGCACCACGCACTCGGCCCGTCCGCAGGGTGGCGAGCCGGTCCGTACCGCGCAGCCGACCTCCCAGCCGTCGAACCAGCCGCCGGTCCCGCACACCCCCGCGCCGACTCAGCACTCCTGGCCGACCACGGGCCCGTCGAACGCACCGTCCTCCCAGCCGGCTCCGCAGCGTCAGCCGCGCAAGCCCGACAACGACGAGGACGACCTCGACATCCCGGACTTCTTGAAGTAGACCGACAGCTTGTGGTGCACCGGGTCGGTGCCGGCGATCAGCCGGTGCCGGCCCGGTTTCAGTTGGGCGGGGTCGGCTCGGGCTGTTGGGGGCGGTAGACCGAGACGACGACGCCGTAGCGGGCCTCGCCGCGGCCTGCGTCGGCCAGGTCGTGGACGATGCTGGACAAGCGGTCCTGGAGTTCCTCGGCTTGGGCTTCGGTCAGCCGGATGTTGCGCAGGTTGAGCATCGGCCGGCCGGTCGACGACTGCAGTTCGGCCGCTGCCGCTTGCAGGGCGATCGCTGAGTTCGCGCGTTCGCCCTCGCCGGTGAAGTCGAACAGTTTCGCCGCGCGGCGGTAGTACTGCTCCGTCCCGCCGCGCACCTGGCGGGTCTCGACGACCCGGACCATCCCGGCGTCTCGCAGTACGCCGAGATGGTGCGCGACGTTGCCCTTCGCAGTACCGAGTGAGGTCGCGAGCTGGCTGATCGTCGCCGCCTCCTGCCCGAGCGCGAACAGCAGTCTGTGCCGCAGTGGATGCCCCAGCGCCTTGAACTGCTCCGCGGTGGAGATCTCCAGCCGGTCCGCCATCTCGTCGGTCATGAATCAAGCGTCAAGGGTTCTTGACGCTTTGTCAATCCGGGTGCTTGACTCCTCGGCATGCGCACAGACGAGGTCACCCACCTGATCGACCGGCTCGCCACCCTGGTCAGCGAGCTCTACGTTTTCCCCGAGGCCGGAGCCGGGATCGCCACCCGCCTGAAAGCGGCCGCGGCGGACGGGCGGTACGACGCACTCGCCGAGCCCGAGGAACTGGCGGCGAGGGTGACGGCGGACCTGCAGGAGGGCAACAACGATCGCCACCTGCGGCTGAAGTTCCACGTCGACGAGGTGGTCGACGAGACCGATCCGGTCGCCGAGGAGCTGGCCTGGCGGCGTCGTGCCGAGCTCTCCGCCGGCGGGATGGCCCGGGTGGAGCGCCTGCCCGGCAACATTGGTCTACTCGAGATCCAGCCGCTGCTGTTCGATCCCAGCCAGGCCGGCGCGGCGGTGAGCGCCGCCATGTCGTTGCTGTCAGCAACCGATGCGCTGCTGATCGACCTGCGTCGGTGCCTGGGTGGATCGCCCGACATGGTCGCGTTCGTCTGCAGCCATCTGTTCGACGGGGAGCCGGTTCACCTGAACGACCTGGTCACTCCCGCGGACGGGACCGTCCGGCAGTTCTGGACCATTCCGCACCTTCCTGGCCCGCGCTTCGGCGGTACGAAGCCGATCTGGGTGCTCACCAGTTCGACCACCTTCTCCGGCGGCGAAGAACTCACCTACGACCTCCAGCAACTCGGCCGCGCCAAGGTGATCGGCGAACGCACTGGCGGTGGCGCCCACCCACGCGACGGGTTCAAGTTGCATGCCCACCTGGAGGCGACCATCCCGGTCCAGCGCGCGATCAACCCCATCTCCCTGACCAACTGGGAGGGCGTCGGCGTCATCCCCGACCTCGAACTCCCAGCCAGCGAAGCCTTCCCCGAGGCCTACCGCCAAGCCCTCGACCACGTCCTCGCCCTCCCTGCCGACCCAGCCCGCCGAGCCCTGACCGAAGAGGCGCGCGAAGCACTCGCCGCACTCACTCCCGCCGACAGATAGCCTTGACATGTGTTCGGTTATGACGAGGTTTTCGACGGTGTCCGCTTCGCCTTCACCGATCGGTTCGGGGGAGCGAGCCAACCGCCGTACGGGGAACTGAACCTGGGGAGTGCGCAGGGGGACGAGGCGTCGGCGATCGCCGAGAACTTCCGGCTGATCGCGACCGAGTTCGGGGTCGCGCCGGAGCGGGTGATCCGGGTCAACCAGATCCACGGCCCCGACGTCCACGTCGTCGGGCCCGGGGACACCGCGATCGATCCACGCCCGCGAGCCGACGCGATGGTGACCACCCAGTCCGATGTCGCGCTCTGCGTCCGCGCCGCCGACTGCCTCCCGGTCCTGCTCGCTGACCAGACCAACGGCGTGATCGGCGCTGCCCACTCCGGACGCAAGGGCCTGTATGTCGGCGTGGTACCAGCCACAGTCGAGGCCATGCGCGCCCTCGGGGCCGAGCACATCACCGCGGTGCTCGGTCCGTACGCCTGCGGCAAGTGCTACGAAGTCCCCGACGAAATGCGCGCCGAGGTCGCCGAACGCGTACCGGCCTCGTACGCCGAGACGAGCTGGGGCACCCCGTCGATCGACGTCGCGGCCGGTGTCGCGGCCCAGCTGGCCGAGCTCGACTGCACCGTCATCAAGGCGACCGCCTGCACAATCGAGTCGGAGAACCTCTACTCGTACCGCCGCGAAGGCCCCGTCAGCGGCCGGATGGCCGGCCTGGTCAGGCTTCCCTCGAGATCGGCGACCTCGAGACTGGCAACCGCATGACCGGCACCCGCGAGGAGGAGCTCAGCGCCAACGTCAAGGCGGTGCGGGAGCGGATCCAGGCGGCCTGTGTGGCGGCCGGGAGGCCCGAGGGGTCGGTCACCCTCGTCGGGATCACGAAAACCTTCCCGATCAGCGACGTACGGGCGCTGGCGGCGCTCGGAGTACAGGATCTGGGCGAGAACCGGGAGCAGGAACTCAAGGTCAAGGCGCCCGACTGTCAGGACGTCACCTGGCATTTCGTCGGCCAGTTGCAGTCCAACAAGGCGCGTTCGGTCGCCCGCCACGCCTCGGTGGTGCATTCGGTCGACCGGTCGCCGCTTGTGACGGCACTGTCCCGGGCCGCGGTCGATGAAGGCCGGGTACTGCGCTGCCTGCTGCAGGTGAGCCTGGCGGAGTACGGGCGGGACGAGGTGGCGACCGGGATGAGCCGGGGTGGCGTCGCGCCGGCCGACGTACCGGCGCTGGCCGCGGAGGTCGCGGCGGCGGACGGTCTGGAGCTCGGTGGCGTGATGGCCGTGGCGCCGCTCGGATCCGACCCGGACGAGGCGTTCGCCGCCCTGGAAGCCGTAGCGTCCCGGCTACGCTCCGAACATCCGGGCGCGGACTGGATCTCCGCCGGGATGAGCGGCGATCTGGAGGCCGCGATCAGGCGTGGGGCGACACACGTTCGGCTCGGGCGCGCATTACTCGGTACACGTCCTCCACTGGGCTAGTGTCGACATCGAGACTCGACACGAAGGGCTGGAGGGCCATGAGCGGCGCGTTGCGCAAGATGGGTGTGTACCTCGGCTTGGTCGAGGACGGCGAGCGGTACAACGCGCGCTATGACGACGAGTATGACGACGGCTACGACGACGAGTACGACGAAGAAGCCGTCGACGGGGAGACCGACGAGACCGCACCGGTGCCGGATCGGCGCACCGAGCCGGTCGCAGCGGGGCAGGTCGGAACGGTCAGCAAGTTCCCAGATCGACGTGGCGTCACCGCATCATCCCCGGAGGTTACCGAGTTGGCCCGCATCACCACCGTGCACCCGCGCAGCTACAACGAGGCGCGCGTGATCGGTGAGCACTTCCGTGACGGCACGCCCGTCATCATGAACCTGACCGAGATGGACCACGCGGACGCCAAGCGGCTGGTGGACTTCGCCGCCGGGCTGATCTTCTGCTGCCGTGGCTCGATCGAGCGGATCACCACCAAGGTCTTCCTGGTCTGTCCGCCGAACGTGACGCTGGCCGCGGAGGAGAAGGAAAAGATCGCCGCCGACGGGTTCTACAACCAGAGCTGAGGACGTGGCTTCGGCCGTCTTCTACACTCGTGTCTGACATGGATGCTCTCGTGCTCGTCCTCGGTGTTCTCTACTACGTGCTGCTCGCCTTCTTCCTGGCGCTGGTGGCGCGGTTCGTTCTGAGCCTGATCGTGATGTTCGCGCCGCAGTGGCACCCGAAAGGGCCGCTGCTGTTGCTGTTCGAGCTGATCTACTCGGTCACCGATCCGTTTCTCCGGCCGCTGCGCCGGATCCTGCCGCCGATCGGCGCGGGGGGCATCCGGGTCGACCTGTCGATGCTGATGTTGTTCGTCCTCGTCTCGCTGGCGATGTCGATCAACTCCACCGCGATCCGGTCCATCTGAGCCGTGACGACAAGCGTGAGGATGCGACCAGCTGGGTAGGAGCCGCCCGGAAACACCGACCATGGGGACCGTTATCGCCCGCCCGGATTCCGCCAGAACACAACGAAGCGATAACGTGATCTACTGAGTCGCCGAGGTCCAGGCCACGACGACTCCGCCAAGACACAGACAAACGAGGTGAAAGATGCCGCTGACGCCGGATGACGTCCGCTCGAAGCAGTTCACGCCCGTCCGATTGCGGGAGGGCTACGACGTCACTGAGGTCGACTCCTTCCTCGACGAGGTCGAAGCCGAGCTCGAGCGACTTCTCGCCGAGAACGAGGAGCTGCGGGCCAAGCTCGCCGCGGCCCAGCGTGCCGGCAGTGGGCAGGACCGACCGGTGGTCGACCAGACCGCCGCCCTGCCGCCTGTCGTGCAGCAGCCCAAGCCGGCCCCCGTGGTCGTCGAGAAGCCCAAGGAAGAGCCGCCGCCAGTCGTCGCTCCGGTTGTAGCCGCCGCGGGGGCTGCTGCGGCAGCAGGAACCGTCGGCGACGCCTCCAGCTCCGCCGTGCGGCTGCTGGAGATGGCCACCAAGCACTCCGACGACCTGGTCCAGGAGGCGAAGGACACCGCCGACAAGATCATCGGCGAGGCCCGCGCCAAGGCCGAGCGGCTGGAGAACGAGGCACGCGGCAAGGCCGACCGGATGACCGGTGAGGCTCGCGCCCGCGCCGAGAAGCTCGACGGTGAGATCGCCGAGCGTCGCGCTCAGATGCTCGGCACGCTGGAGAAGCAGAAGGGTCAGCTCGAGCGCACCATCGACGACCTGCACGCGTACGAGCGTGAGTACCGCAGCCGCCTGAAGACGTACTTCACCGAGCAGCTCAAGGCGCTCGGCAACGGCGACGACACGCTCAGCCCGCGCAACGGCTTCCGCCCGGAGGCCCGCGCCCAGGCTCACGGCCACGGCGTTTAAGCACTACCTGTAGCGATGTAGTACCTGGTCTTCGGCGTGACTAGGGGCGGTGCTAATCCGGCAGCACCGCCTCTTTGTCATGTCCGGACTTTTCTGACTCAGGGTTGTTCTCTCGTGACTAAGGGTCCCCACTGCCGGCCGCCGGAAGCTCCGGCCGGTCAAGGGGACCTTTGTCATTTCCGGCGCTGTCTCGGCGGCGAGACGATTTCGCGCCGCCGCCGCCCGGCCGGCAGCGCGGCGGGTCACCCCGCCGCGCTGAACCGTCAGGCCCTGGTGAGCCAGTAGGTCAGGCCGAGGTCGTCCTCGGCGCCAGTGGTGAGGGCGTCTGCCGCCGGCGGTGCCGAGACGGTCAGGCTCGTCGCCAGCACCTCGCGAGAGATCTCGTCGGCGTGCTTGCCGAGGGCATCGGACAGTTCCGAGTCGGTGCTGGTGAGCCAGACGATGATGCGGTCGGAGACCTCGAGGCCGGAGTTCTTGCGGGCCTCCTGCAACGTCCGTACCACCTCGCGGGCGAGACCTGCCTGCTTCAGTTCGGGCGTGATCTCGAGGTCGAGGGCAACGGTCTCGCCCTGCTCGTTCACCACCGACCAGCCTTCCCGCGGCCGCTCCGACAGCAGAACCTCGTCGGCGCTTACCTGGACCTCTTCGCCGTCGACCAGCACGGTCGCCGTATCCGAGGCCTTGAGAGCCGCGGCCAGCCCGGCTGCGTCGGCAGCGGCGATCGCGGCTGCGATGACCGGGGTCTGCTTGGCGAAGCGCTTGCCGAGCTCGCGGAAGTTGCCCTTGGCCGAGTAGTCGATGAGATCTTCACCGGCCGAGGACAGCGGGGCGACGGTACCGACGTTGAGTTCTTCGGCGATCTCGCGGAGGAGTTCGTCGTCCAGGTCGGCGATCGCGGCCGACCCGACCAGCGCGCGGCCGAGCGGCTGCCGGGTACGGACCTTCGCCTCGGCCCGCGCCGACCGGCCCAGCTCGACGACCCGCCGGGCCATCGACACGTGCGTCGCCAGCCGGTCGTCGATCAGCGTCTCGTCGTACGACGGGAAAGCGGCAAGGTGCACCGATTCGGCCAGCCCCGGCGTGACCGGGCGGAACACGTCCTGCCAGACCCGCTCGGTGACGAACGGGGTCAGCGGCGCCATCAGCCGCGTCAGCACGTCGAGGGTCTCGTGCAGCGTGGCCAGCGCGCCGGCGTCGCCCGCCCAGAAGCGGCGGCGGGAGCGGCGGACGTACCAGTTGGACAGCACGTCGACGAACTGGCTGATCAGCGCCCCGAGCTTCTGCGTGTCGTACGCCGCGTACGCCTCGTCGGTGTCGCGGACCAGCCGGTGCGTCTCGCTGACCAGCCACCGGTCGAGCACCGAGCGCTCGGCCACCGGAGGAGCGGCGGCCGTCGGCGACCAGTCGGCCAACCGTGCGTACAGGGCATGGAAGGCAGCCGTGTTCCAGTAGGTCAGCATGACCTTGCGGACGATCTCGTTGAGTACGTTCGGCCCGATGCCGCGCGCTTTCCAGGGCGAGCCGGAGCAGGCCATGAACCAGCGCACCGCGTCCGCGCTGTGGTTGTCCATCAGCGGGATCGGCTCGAGGATGTTGCCCAGGTGCTTGGACATCTTCCGGCCGTCCTCGGCCAGGATGTGCCCGAGGCAGACGACGTTGCGGTACGACGACTCGTCGAAGACCAGCGTGCCGATCGCCATCAGCGTGTAGAACCAGCCCCGGGTCTGGTCGATCGCCTCGGAGATGAAGTCCGCCGGGTACGACTTCTTGAACTTCTCCTGCGACCCCTCGGCCCACGGGTAGCCCCACTGGGCGAACGGCATCGCGCCCGAGTCGTACCAGGCGTCGATCACCTCGGCCACCCGGGTCGACTCCTCGCCACAGGTCGGGCAGGCGAAGGTGATGTCGTCGACGAACGGCCGGTGCGGGTCGGTAGCGCTCAGATCGCGCCCGGCCAGCTCACCGAGCTCGGCCAGTGACCCGACGCAGACCTGGTGGTCGTCGGCGCAGCGCCAGATCGGCAGCGGCGTACCCCAGAAGCGGGAGCGGGAGACGGCCCAGTCGATGTTGTTGCGCAGCCAGTCGCCGTACCGGCCCCACTTGACCGAGTCCGGGTACCAGTTGGTCTTCTCGTTCTCCCGGAGCAGCGCGTCCTTCACCTGGGTGGTGCGGATGTACCAGGACGGCAGCGCGTAGTACATGACCGGGGTGTGGCAGCGCCAGCAGTGCGGGTAGGGGTGCTCGTAGGGCACGTGCTTGAACAGGACGCCGCGATCGCGCAGGTCGTTGACCAGGTCCTCGTCGGCCTTCTTGAAGAACTGCCCGCCGACCAGCGGTACGTCGGCCTTGAAGGTGCCGTCGGACTCGACCGGGTTGACCACCGGGAGGTTGTAGGCCCGGCTGACGAGGAGGTCGTCGGCACCGAACGCAGGAGCCTGGTGCACCAGACCAGTACCGTCCTCAGTGGTCACGTAGTCGGCCAGTACTACGTAATGCGCCGCGTCGGTGAACTCCACCAGCTCGAACGGCCGCTGGTACGTCCAGTGCTCCATGTCACGTCCGACGTACCGGTCGGTGACGGTCCAGCCCTCGCCCAGTGCGCTCACCAGCGGCTCAGCCACGACTAGTGACTCGCTGCCGTCGGTGGCGACCACGTAGTCGACATCTGGGTGCACAGCGACGGCCGTGTTGGACACGAGCGTCCAGGGAGTGGTCGTCCAGACCAGGAGCGACGCCTTGCCGGCCAACGGGCCAGAGGTGAGCGGGAAGCGGACATAGACCGAGGGGTCGATGACTGTCTCGTAGCCCTGCGCCAGCTCGTGGTCGGACAGGCCGGTGCCGCAGCGGGGGCAGTACGGGGTGATCCGGTAGTCCTCGACCAGCTGACCCTTGTCGTGGATCTGCTTGAGCGACCACCAGACCGACTGCACGTACTCCGGGTCCATCGTCCGGTACGGGTGCTCCATGTCCACCCAGTAGCCCATCCGGGTGGTCAGGTCGGCGAAGGCGTCGACGTGGCGCAGTACCGACTCGCGGCACTTGGCGTTGAACTCGGCGATCCCGAAGGCCTCGATGTCCTTCTTGCCGCTGAACCCGAGCTCCTTCTCCACCGCGACCTCGACCGGCAGGCCGTGGCAGTCCCAGCCGGCCTTGCGCTCGACCGAGAAGCCCTTCATCGTCCGGTAGCGCGGGAAGACGTCCTTGAAGACGCGCGCCTCGATGTGGTGCGTGCCGGGCATGCCGTTGGCGGTCGGCGGGCCCTCGAAGAAGGTCCACGGCTCGCCACCGGCCGTCTGCTGGAGGCTCTTCGCGAAGGTGTCCTGCTCGTCCCAGTGCGCGAGCACGTCACGCTCGATCGCCGGCAGATCGACCTGGGCAGGGATCTGGAGCCATCCGTTGGTGGTGGGGTTGTCCGCCATGTCCTTCGTTTCCTTCGTCGAGCGTCGTGCTTGCCGGACGAAGGGACGAGGCGCCGGCGTCGTCGCCGGGCTCCGCGGTACCACCCTCCTTGGCCGGTCCCTGGGGGACCTGCCCACTTCGTTACGCTCCGCTGCCGGTTCTACTGAGTCCGTGAAGGACCGTTCTTCCGGCGGCTCCGGGGTGATCGTCCCATCACTGCCTTGCGGTCTGCCGAGCCAGTGTACGACTCCGTACCATCCGGCTACGAATCGTTAATCACTGGTCAAGCCGGACTCCGTCCCTGACAATGCTCGTGCGGGCGCTGAGACCGGCCCGAAACTGAAGCAACTGCTTGGCTGAACCAGGTCCGAAACGCGGCTGTGACGCGCGGAACATCGAGTGAGCTTGAAGAACCGACTACCGTATGTCCACGGTCTGCGCGTCGGGCTGGCACGTGGCCTTCACGTGACCTACTGTCTTGCGACCAGTCCGCTTCAGTCTCCGACGAAGGCAGGGGGTAGTCGACCATGGCTACATCGGCTCCGAAGAAGTCCGCCCCCAGACGTCCTGCCGCGGCCAAGAAGAGCGCCGCGAAATCCGCCGAGCCGGCGGCCACGAAAGCACCGGCCCAACCGCCTTCAGCGACGAAGGCCCCTGCCAAGCAGACTCCGACGAAGAGGGTGGCCATGAAGACGAACGAGAACCGCAGTCCCGCGACTGCACCGGCCAAGGTGCCTGCGAAGAAGGCCGAGAACTTCACCGTCAAGGACGGCGAGACGCCGTGGACCGCGGCCGAGATGGAAGAGCTCCGGGGTGAGCTCGAGGCCGACGCGGTGCACCTGAAGGAGGAGATCCGCGACGCCGAGCAGGAGATCGTCGGACTGCTCCGCGACGGTGGCGACGGGGCCGGCAACGACCAGGCCGACGTCGGGTCGACGACGCTGGAGCGCGACCACGAGATGTCGCTGGCCCGGAACGCGAGCGACATGCTCGACCAGATCGAGCGGGCGCTGTCCCGGATCGACGACGGCACCTACGGCGTCTGCGAGAGCTGCGGCAACGCGATCGGCAAGGGGCGGTTGCAGGCGTTCCCGCGTGCGACACTGTGCGTGTCATGCAAAGAACGCGAAGAACGCCGCTGAGCGACCAAACCCCGTCCCACCTGCCAGGGGACGAGACCCCGAAGACCGAACCGGCCGACCTCGAGTCGGCCGGTTCCTCCTCGTCACCCTCCCGCCGCCTGATCGGGTTGTTCGCGGTGGTGGGTTTGCTGGTGCTCGGGCTGGATCAGCTGACCAAGGTGCTGGCTCTGCACCATCTGACGCCGGGTGAGCCGGTGAATGTGGTGGGGAGTCTGCTGAAGTTCAACCTGATCCGGAATCCGGGAGCGGCTTTCAGTTTGGGGTCGAACCTGACGCCGGTGATCAGTGCGATTCAGATCATCGTGGCGGTCGGGGTGGTGTACCTGTCGCGCAAGCTCGGGTCGATCGGGTGGGCGGTGGCGTTCGGGCTGTTGTTCGGTGGGGCGATCGGGAACATCACCGATCGGGTCTTCCGGGAGCCGTCGCCGTTCCACGGGCATGTGGTCGACTTTCTGCAGACGCCGCACTGGGCGATCTTCAACGTCGCCGACATGGCAGTGACCTCCGCGGCGATCCTGCTGGTGATCCAGACCTTGCGCGGAATCCGGCTCGATGGCAGTAAAGACGTGGGGAAGAAATGAGCGGCGACGCACGCACGGTGATGGTTCCGGACGGGCTTGCCGGTGAGCGGCTCGACGCCGCGCTGTCCCGGCTGTTCGGGGTCTCCCGGACCAAGGCCGCCGAGATGATCGAGTCCGGCCTGGTCCAGCTGGACGGCTCTCCAGCACTCAAGTCGGCCCGCGTCTCCGCCGGCGTCATGCTCGACGTCGAGCTCCCAGCGCCACCCGGTGAGATCAGCGTCGTACCGGAGACCGTCGACAACCTGCGGATCGTGCACGACGACGACGAGATCATCGTCGTCGACAAGCCGGTCGGAGTCGCCGCCCACCCGTCACCGGGCTGGACCGGCCCGACCGTGATCGGCCATCTCGCCGGAGCCGGCTTCAGCATCTCCACCAGCGGCGCGGCCGAGCGCAAGGGCATCGTCCACCGCCTCGACGTCGGTACGTCGGGCCTGATGGTGGTCGCCAAGACGGAGTACAGCTACACCGTGCTCAAGCGCGCCTTCAAGGAGCGCACCGTCAAGAAGATCTACCACGCGCTGGTACAAGGTCACCCCGACCCGTTCACCGGCACCGTCGACGCCCCGATCGACCGGCACCCGCACCACGACTACAAGTTCGGCGTCGTAGCGGGCGGCAAGCCGAGCGTGACGCACTACGAGACGCTCGAGGCGTTCCGCTTCGCCACCCTGCTCGAGATCACCCTGGAGACCGGCCGGACGCACCAGATCCGCGTCCACATGTCCGCCATCGGCCACCCCTGCGCCGGCGACCTCACCTACGGCGCCGACCCGGTCCTGGCCGAACGCCTCGAGCTCTCCCGCCAATGGCTGCACGCCATGCGCCTCGGCTTCACCCACCCGGGCAGCGGCGAGTACGTCGAGTACACCTCGAACTACCCCGACGACCTCGACAACGCCCTGAACAAACTCGCCGCCGACCAGTGACTCAGGCGGGCCTGCGGCCCTGGACCACCAGGTACTCCGCGGGCGCACCGCTGACGTAGAGGCTCGCCATTTCCGCGCGGGCCTCCTCCCAGCGCCCCTGCTGCTCGAGCATTCCGCGCAGCATGATCAGGGGACCGAAGTGGTCGGCGGTCCAGTCGATCGCCGCGTCCGGTGAGTCGAACGGCGCGAGCGGTACCGTTTCGCGGGCGAATTCCAGGGTGATCCCGGTTCCCGCGAAGAGCTCCCGGACGTAGCCCTCGTCGCCCCACGACAACGGCGGCCGGGCGAACGGCGGAGGCGGCGGCGCGTACGAGCCGAGCTTGCGGAAGAAGGTGCCCTGCAAGCCTTCGGGGGTCCAGGCCGTGCAGGCGAAGCGCCCGCCTGGACGTAGTACGCGGACGAGCTCGCGCGCTGCCACCTCGTGGCGCGGCGCGAACATCAGGCCGAACGTCGAGAGCGCGACGTCGAAGCTCTCGTCGGCGCAAGGCAGGTCCTCCGCGTCGCCCTCGATCCACTCGATCTCGACCCCGGCCTCGGCCGCCAGCGCGCGACCCGCGACGAACAGTTCCGGCGTGAGGTCCACCCCGACGACCCGGCCACCCGCCGAGGCGGCCCTGAGGGCGGCGTTCCCGGTGCCACAGGCGATGTCGAGAACGTCCTCGCCGGCGCCGATACCCACCCGCTTGACGAGCCGCTCTCCAACCTCCCACAGGGTCAGCTTCGCCACCGCCGGAAAGTCCCCGGCCGCCCAGCTCGCTCGCGCATGCTGCTTCATCTCCGCCAGTCCCGGTACTGCCTGCGTCGTCATGTCCGTCCCCTTCGCCAGGTGTACTGCCAACGTAGGAATTCCTGACCTCGAGTGCATGAGGCGAACTCCTCATGACAGAGCAGACGGCGCGGATCACGCTCGGGATATGACAGACAACTCGGTACGGCGGATGACCGCGCTTGGGGGTGCCGCCATCGCGGGGCAACTGCTGTTCGTCGGGGGCTGGCTGGTCGTCGGGATGGTCGAGGGAGATGGCTACTCGGCGGGACGGCACGATGTCAGCGACCTCGGCGCCCTCACTGCTCACCACGCGACTGCCTCTCGCCTCACCGAGGGGATCGGTGGCGCGCTGACGATCGCGTTCGCAGTACTGGTACTGCGGCCGTGCCTGCGCTCCGCCGGCCGGTCCGGTGTTGTCGGCGCCTGGTTGGTCGCTGCGTCGTTGCCCGCGTTCGACACGATGAGCGATGCCTTCTTCCGGCTCGACTGCCGGGCCGCCGATGCCGGTTGCACGGCGGCCCAGGCGACTGCGTCATGGCATGCCAAGGCGCATCTGCTTTGCTTCGGGGCCGCTGCGCTGGCAACTGTCGTTGCGCCGTTCGTCCTCTCGCGGGCAATGCGAAGGGTCGATGGCTGGCAGGACCTCGCCGGGCCAGCCCGGACCTTCGGGATCGTCGTGATCGCGGCGCTGGCCGTGACGGGCCTGTCCACCGGTACTGCGTTGCAGGGCTGGACGCAGCGGGGAGCGATCCTCCTGGTCGCGTGCGGCATCTCGTCGCTCGCCTGGCGAGTCCTGCGACTCGAAAGCCGGCCACTCAGAGCAGCCAGGCTAGTGGCGGGACGCTAGGGATGCGGAGCGGGTTGCTGGGGTTGGGGTTCGAAGCTGCCGACCAGGCCGTGTTGGGTTGCGAACAGGGTCGCGGCGGCCCGGCTGCCGACACCGAGCTTGGTGTAGACGTGCTCGACGTGGTTCGACACCGTCTTCGGGGTGACGCCGAGCTGACGGGCGATCTGCTTGTTCGCCTGGCCGCGGGCCAGCAGCGCGAGTACCTCGACCTCCCGGGCGGTGAGGCCGGCAGGGTGTTCGGGCCGGGTCGCCGTGCGATGACCGGCCGCCTGAAGTACAGCGCTCGCCGCGTCACCGTCGAGGCGCCCGCTGCGGACCTCGGAGCGAAGCTGCGCCACCGCCTCTTCGCCGGTCAGCGCGGGCCGATGCGGGCGAGGCTCGGTCATCGCGTGGTAGACGTCCGCCGCCGCGAGGAGCCGGTCGGCCGGCGTCAGCGAGGCCGCGGTCAAGCCCCGCGGATAGCCCGAACCGTCGAGCCGCTCGTGATGACGCGCAGCGATCTCGCGACTGTGCGCGAGCGCCGGGATCCGGAGCAGCATCTTGTCGGTGAGGTAGGGGTGCTGGTGGATCCGCTCCCGCTCGACGTCGCTGAGTGGCCCGCCTTCTCCCAGACCGCGTTGGAGACGCCGAGCCGGCCGAGGTCGTGGAGCAGCCCGGCCCGGCGAAGGGTCTCTCGCTCGGCCTCCGGAAGGCCGGTGATCTGCGCCGCCTCGGCCGCCAGGTTGGCCACTCCTCGCGAGTGGCCCGCGTGGTACGGCGACTTGAGATCGACCAGGTCGGCCATTGCCTCCAGTACATCGTCCAGGTCGGCGCCCGACACGCTTCTGGCCAGTCGAGGCTCAGCGGCCAGCACGCTCTCCCAGGTCGCCGCGGTGGCGAGGTCGTCGAGCACCTCGGCCGAGTGCTGGATGAACAGGTCGGCCAGCTCGGGGTCCCAGTACGACCCGGAATGCCTCCGCGCGGTCGACGCCGCCGCCTGGGGACCGTGTCGCCTCGCCATCACCTCCATCGGCCCGGCGAACTGGACGAGTCGCGACGACAGGCTGATCTCGGGCCCGTGGAGGTGGCGGGGGGTTCCCTTGCCGTCCCATTGCTCGTAGGCCTGCCGAAAGGCGGTGACGGTCACCTCGCCGAGGCCGATCCGCGCGGCGAACTCCGAGCCGAGGGTCGAGTGAGTGGTCAGCCACGACTCGATGGTCCGCTGACCGGTCAGCGGGAAGGCCGCCACGCGTCGTACCCGGTCGAGGGCGGTGCCGTGTGACCCGAGACGGCGCAGCAGGAAGGCCGCCGTCTGCGCGGTACTCATCGAGAACATCTCGTAGCTGTCGCTCTTGAACGAGATGTCGTCGGCGAACCACTGCGCCTGCTCGGAGGCGTCGGCGTGGCAGTAGGCGTTCATCAGCAGGCCGAGGTAGTACGTCGCCTCCCGCTCGCCGGGCTCCACCTGGACCAGGTCCGCGAGCCGCAGAGCGATCACGGTCTGGCGCAGGCAGTGCTCCATCGGTTGCCCGAGGCCAAGATCAGCGGCGTACGACAGGGTCGCCACCAGTTCGGCGATCCGGACACTTTCTCCGTGCTGCCCCGTCATAGCCCGAGTCTGCGCCTTCCGGCCTACGCTGAGGAAGACACCGAAGGCGGGAAGCGATCGGCATGGCTGAAACGAAGCCCACGGCAACGGCTCGCGGAAGGCTACCGGCCGAGTTGACGAGTTTCGTGGGACGGCGCCGCGAGCTGGCCGGTACCAGGCGGCTGCTGGCGAGCAGCCGCCTGCTGACCCTGACCGGAGTGGGTGGGGTCGGCAAGACCCGGCTGGCGATGCGGTTGGGCGCCGAGGTACGGCGGACGTTCGCGGATGGCGTCTGGTTCGTCGAGCTCGCCGCCTTGCACGACCCCGGTCTGCTGGGGCACACCCTGGCAGGGGCACTCGAGCTCAGCCAGGTTTCGGCGAACCCGACGGCCGACCTTGCGGAGTACCTGGAAGACAAGCACCTGTTGCTGGTGCTCGACAACTGTGAGCATCTCGCGGAGGCGTGCGCGGTGCTGGCGAGCAAGCTGCTCGCGGCGGCCCCGCAGCTACGGATCATCGCCACGAGCCGGCACGTGCTCGGTGTCGAAGGCGAGCAGATCTTCCCGGTACCACCGCTGTCCACACCGCCGGAGAACGAGCTGACGGCGGGTGACGCCGGCCGGTACGAGTCGATGGCACTCTTCGCGGATCGTGCGCAGTCCGTGTCGCCGGAGTTCGAGATCGACGCGGCCAACCGCCCGCTGGTGATCGAGCTGTGCCGGCGTCTCGACGGCATACCGCTGGCCCTCGAGCTGGCGGCCGTCTGGATCCGGACGCTGTCACCGGCGCAGATCCTCGACCGGCTCGAGGACCGCTTCCGGCTCCTCGCCACGGGCAAACCAGTCGCGCCGATCAGACAGCAGGCGCTGGATGCCGCGATCGGCTGGAGCTACGACCTTTGCTCGCCGGCCGAACAAGCCCTGTGGGAACGGCTCTCCGTGTTCGCCGGTGGATTCGACCTCGACGGCGCGGAGCAGGTCTGCTCAGGAGACGGCCTCGACCGCGCCGAGGTGCTCGATCTGATCGCCGGCCTGGTGAACAAGTCGATCATCAGCAGGAAGGCGATGACGGATCACACCGTCGCGTGGTACGACATGCTCGGCATCATCAGCCAGTACGGCGTGGAGCGGCTCACCGCGGCGGGCCGGACGCGGGCGCTGCAGGTGAGGCACCGCAACTACTACCGGGCGATGGCCGCGGAGTGGGAAGCAGACTGCTTCAGCCCCCGCCAGGCCGACTGGTTCATCCGGCTGCGCCGCGAGCATGACAACTTCCGGGCCGCGCTGGACTTCTGTCTCGCCGAATCTGCCGAGGCACCAGCGGCATTGGAGATCGCCGCGCCGATCTGGAACTTCTGGTTCGCGGGATTCCTCCGCGAGGGCCACCGCTACCTGGTCCGGGCCCTCGAACTCGCCCCGGAGCCGACGCCTGCCCGGGCGAAGGCGCTCTGGGCAGGCAGCTACCTCGCCATGTTCCTCGGTGAGACCGAGCAGATGGGCCGGCTGCTGGCCGAGTGCGAAGCGCTGACCGAGCGGTTCGACGACGACCTGTTGCGGGCGAGGATCGCGGAGGTCTCGGGCCATGCTCTCAACTACTCCGGCGAGCTCCAGGCCGCAGTGGCAAGGCTTGAGGAGGGCTTGGCGGGCTTCCGTGCCGTCGACGACAAGCTCGGCGAATTCGACGTCCTCATCCTGCTGGCGGCGGCCACCTTCTTCCTCGGTGATCCACGGGTCGAGCAGTTCAGCCGGCAGGCGTTGGCGCTCGCCGACAGCCACGGCGCGGCATCGTCGAAGGCCTATGCGCTGTGGACGGTCGGCATCGTCCAGTGGCGCGACCACGATGATGCCGAGCAGGCCGGTCGATCCTTCCGCGAGGCCATCCGGTTGTGGCTGCCGCTGGACGACCGGACCGGGATCGGCTTCTGCGTCCAGGCGCTCTCCTGGTGTGCGAGCACGGCAGCGCCCAACGAACTTGCTGCCCGGCTGATGGGCGCCTCCCGGGCGGTCTGGCGGTCGAGTGGCGCGCATGTCGACGAGACCACGCCGTACAGCCGGTTCGACGAACAGTCCCAGCAGCGCATCCGGGCAGTGGTGGGCGATGCCGCCTTCGGGCTGGCCTTCGAGCAGGGTGCGGCGTACTCGTTCGAGCAGGCGGTGTCGCTCGCCCTCGGCAAGGAGACGGAGCGTGCTGGCACCGCGAGTCCCAGCCGGGCCGGCGGCCTGACCCGCCGGGAACACGAGATCGCCGAACTTCTCAGCGAAGGGCTGAGCAACAAGGAGATCGCCGCCCGGCTCGTGATCGGCCAACGCACCGCCGAGACCCACGTCGAGCACATTCTCGGCAAGCTCGGGTTCACCTCCAGGGCGCAGGTCGCCCGCTGGATCGCCGAACAACGCACTGACTGACGGGCATGGGCACGCTCCCACGTCCGTAGACAAACCCGTAGGTCTACGGATGCCCAGAGTGGCCGGCACCCGGGATCGTTGCGCTGACAACGTCGGACAGATCGTGACGAGGCTCCCTATGCACACCGAACCGAGCGCCGGCCCAGGGTGGTGGCGGAACGCCGTGATCTATCAGGTCTACGTGCGCAGCTTCCACGATGCCGACGGCGACGGCATCGGCGACCTGGGCGGCGTCCGGGCCAGGTTGCCCTATCTGCGGAGCCTCGGTGTCGACGGGCTCTGGCTCAACCCCTTCTTCCCGTCGCCGCAGCACGATCACGGGTACGACGTGTCCGACTACTGCGCGGTGCACCCGGACTACGGAACCATCGACACCTTCGACCGGCTGGTCCGCGACGCTCACCGGCTGAACCTCAAGGTCATGATCGACGTCGTCCCCAACCACTGCTCGATCGAGCACCCCTGGTTCGCCGAGGCGCTGGCCGCCGGACCCGGCAGTCCGGAACGGGCCCGGTTCCACTTCGCCGACGGCAGCGGCCGCGATGGCGAGCTGCCGCCGAACAACTGGCGCTCCATCTTCGGCGGGTCCGCCTGGCGCCGCGTGCCGGATGGCCAGTGGTACCTGCACACGTTCGCCGCGGAGCAGGCCGACTTCAACTGGCGCCATCCCGACGTCGCGGCGTACTTCGAGCAGGTACTCCGCTTCTGGTTCGACCGTGGCGTCGACGGGTTGCGGATCGACGTCGCGCACGGCCTCCACAAGCGCGATGGCCTGCCCGACCACGAGCACGCCGGGCACGATGAGCTCACCGGCGATCCGGTCAATCCCCACGCCTGGAACCAGCCCGAGGTGCACGATGTGTGGCGAAGCTGGCGAGCGATCGCGGAGGAGTACACCGCCCGGACCGGCCGGGAGCGGGTGCTGGTCGGTGAGGTCGGCGTGCTGGACGCGGAGCAGGTCGCGCAGTACCAGCGTCCGGACGAGCTGCACCAGAACTTCTTCTTCGAGTTCCTCCGCGCCGATTTCGACGACCGGACGCTGTCGGACGTGATCGACCGTGGCCTGGGGACTATCGCCGCCTCCGGTTCCGCCGTCGCCTGGGTGCTCAACAACCACGACATGCCGCGGTCCGTCACCCGGTACGCCGGTGGTGCGCCCGGCGCCGGCCCTGGAGACGTCGAGCTCGGACTCACCCGGGCCCGGGCGGCCGCGTTGCTGATGCTCGCCCTGCCGGGATCCGCGTACCTCTACCAGGGAGAGGAGCTGGGCCTGCCGGAGGTCACCGATCTGCCGGAGGAGGTACTGGCGGATCCGATGTTCCACCGCAGCAATGGCGTACGGCGCGGCCGGGACGGCTGCCGGGTCCCCCTGCCCTGGGCGACCGCAGAGGATCATTTCGGGTTCTCGGCGAGTGGTACCGCCTCGACACCGTGGCTGCCACAGCCCGACTGGTTCGCCCACCACGCTGTCGACCGCCTGCTCGAATCCGGTCAGTCGATGTTGCACCTGTATCGCGAGGCCCTCGCCCTGCGGCGCCTGATTCCCGCGCTTTCCTCGAACGACTTCCGCTGGCTGCTGACCGAGCCGGGCGTACTGGCCTTCACCCGGGGCGATGGGTTCGCCTGTGTCGTCAACTGCTCGTCGAGGCCGGTCTGTACTCCGGTTGACGGCGACCTGGTGCACGCCAGCGACCCGGAAGCGGGGGAGAAGCTCCCGCCCAACAGCACCGCCTGGTTCCTGCTGAGGGATCGCTGAAGACCGGCGGACCTGGCGGGCTGTGAAACCCCCTGCCTCGGCCCCGGGTCCGCCGCTCCACCCTCTCCGCCACCTCCGGGCGGAGAGGGTGGAGCATCTCTCGAACGACGCGAACTGGTGTGCTGGTGGTTCGGTCCACGACCGGATATCGGGCGGCCGGTCGAGGTGTCGGGATGGCGGTTCGGGGACTGTCGGTGGGGCCGCATATGGTGGGGCAGTTCCACTAACTCACGCCTCTGGGAGGTCTGCGAAGACATGGCGTCCAGCGACAGTTTCGTGCATCTACACGTGCACACCGAGTACTCGATGCTGGACGGCGCCGCGCGGATCGACGAGTTGTTCAAAACGGCCCAGGAGATGGGTCAGCCGGCCATCGCGACCACCGACCACGGCTTCGTCTTCGGGGCGTACGAGTTCTGGAAGACCGCGAAGAAGTACGACGTGAAGCCGATCATCGGCGTCGAGGCGTACCTGACGCCGCACACCCACCGCAGCGAGCGCAAGCGGGTCAAGTGGGGCGACGCGAACTCGGGTCGCGACGACGTCTCGGGCAGCGGTGCGTACACGCACATGACGCTGCTGGCGAAGAACACCGGCGGCATGCACAACCTGTTCCGGATGTCGTCGCTGGCCAGCCTCGAGGGCTACTACTTCAAGCCCCGGATGGACCGCGAGCTGCTGCAGACCTACGGCAAGGGCCTGATCGCGACCACCGGCTGCCCGTCCGGCGAGGTGCAGACCCGGCTCCGGCTCGGGCAGTACGACGAGGCCATCAAGGCGGCCGCGGAGTTCCGCGACATCTTCGGCAAAGAGAACTACTACTGCGAGCTGATGGACCACGGGCTCGGCATCGAGCGCGACATCCAGGGCGACCTGCTGCGGCTGGCCAAGGAGCTCGGCCTGCCGCTGGTCGCCACCAACGACCTGCACTACACCAAGCCCGAGGACTCGGTCGCGCACGCGGCGCTGCTGTGCGTGCAGTCCGGCTCGACGCTGTCCGACCCGAACCGGTTCAAGTTCGACGCGAACGAGTTCTACGTGAAGACCGCCGCCGAGATGCGCGAGGTCTGGAAGGACTACCCGGAGGCCTGCGACAACACGCTGCTGATCGCCGAGCAGTGCGACGTGAGCTTCACCGAGGGCGAGGGCCGGTTCATGCCGCGCTTCCCCTGCCCCGACGGGCACAACGAGGAGTCCTGGTTCGTCGCCGAGGTCGAGACCGGCCTGCACAAGCGGTACCCGGCCGGGGTCCCCGACCACGTGCGCAAGCAGGCGGAGTACGAGATCGAGGTGATCACCTCGAAGGGGTACGCCGGCTACTTCCTGGTCGTCGCCGACTTCATCAACTGGGCCAAGGAGAACGGCATCCGGGTCGGTCCCGGCCGTGGTTCCGGCGCCGGGTCGATGTGCGCGTACGCGATGCGGATCACCGACCTCGACCCGCTCCAGCACGGCCTGATCTTCGAGCGCTTCCTCAACCCGGAACGCATGTCGATGCCCGACTTCGACATCGACTTCGACGACCGTCGCCGCCCCGAGGTGATCCGGTACGTCACCGAGAAGTACGGCGACGACCGGGTCGCGATGATCGTCACGTACGGCACGATCAAGGCCAAGCAGGCGATCAAGGACGCCGGCCGGGTGCTCGACTACCCGTTCGCGATGGGCGACCGGATCACCAAGGCGATGCCGCCGGCCGTGATGGGCAAGGACGTGCCGCTGTCCGGCATCTTCGACCCGCAGCACAAGCGGTACTCCGAGGCCGGCGAGTTCCGCCAGCTGTACGAGGCCGACGCCGACGTCCGCAAGATCGTCGACACCGCCCGTGGCCTGGAGAACCTGAAGCGCCAGTGGGGCGTGCATGCGGCCGGCGTGATCATGTCCAGCGAGCCGCTGATCGACCTGATCCCGATCATGCGCCGCGACCAGGACGGCCAGATCATCACCCAGTTCGACTACCCGAGCTGCGAGACGCTCGGCCTGGTCAAGATGGACTTCCTGGGTCTGCGCAACCTGACGATCATGGACGACGCGGTCAAGAACGTGGAGGCCAGCCGCGGGATCAAGCTGGACCTGGACGCGCTCGGCCGCAGCCTGGACGACAAGCCGACCTTCGAGCTGCTCGGCCGCGGTGACACGCTCGGCGTCTTCCAGTTCGACGGCGGCCCGATGCGGGCGCTGCTGCGGCTGATGAAGCCGGACAACTTCGAGGACATCTCCGCCGTCGGCGCGCTCTACCGGCCCGGCCCGATGGGCGCCAACAGCCACACCAACTACGCGCTCCGGAAAAACAAGCAGCAGGAGATCAGCTACCCGCACGACGAGCTCGCGGTCGCGCTGGAGCCGATCCTCGGTACGACGTACGGGCTGATCGTCTACCAAGAGCAAGTCATGGCGATCGCCCAGCAGCTGGCCGGCTACACGCTCGGCAAGGCGGACCTGCTCCGCCGGGCGATGGGCAAGAAGAAGCGCGAGGTGCTCGACGCGGAGTACGTCGGCTTCTCCGAGGGCATGAAGGCGAACGGCTTCTCGGCCCAGTCGATCAAGGCGCTCTGGGACGTCCTGGTCCCGTTCTCCGACTACGCGTTCAACAAGGCGCACTCGGCGGCGTACGGGCTGGTCTCGTACTGGACCGCGTACCTGAAGGCGAACTTCCCCGCGGAGTACATGGCGGCTGTTCTGACGTCCGTGAAGGACGACAAGGACAAGATGGCCATCTACCTGAACGAGTGCCGCCGGATGGGCATCAAGGTGCTGCCGCCGGACGTGAACGAGTCCGACTCCGACTTCACCCCGGTCGGCACCGACATCCGCTTCGGCATGTCCGGGATCCGCAACGTCGGTGTCAACGTGGTGGCCGAGATCGTCGCCGCCCGCCAGACCGAGGGGCGGTTCACCGACTTCGTCGACTTCATCGACAAGGTGCCGCTGCCGGTCTGCAACAAGCGGGTGATCGAGTCGCTGGCCAAGGCCGGTTCGTTCGACTCGATGGGCCACGCCCGGCGCGCGGTCGTCGCGGTGCACGAGCAGGCCGTCGACGAGGCGATCGACCTCAAGCGGAACGAGGCACACGGGCAGTTCGACCTGTTCTCGATGGGTGACGACGACGAGACCGAGGCCGACGGCAACAGCCGGCTGACCGTCCGGGTGCCCGAGATCGAGGAGTGGGACAAGGCCACCAAGCTCGCCCACGAGCGGGACATGCTCGGCCTGTACGTCTCCGACCACCCGCTGTTCGGGGTCGAGCACGTGCTCACCAACGGCACCGACTGCACGATCGGTCAGCTGCTCGCCGACGAGGACCGGCCGGACGGCAGCCGGGTGACGATCGGCGGCCTGGTCACCGCGGTCCAGCGCAAGGTGAACAAGCGCGGCGACATCTACGCGATCGTCACGATCGAGGACCTCGAAGGTTCGATCGAGGTGATGATGTTCTCCTCGGCGTACCAGTTGCACGCGCACCTGCTGAGCAACGACGCGATCATCTTGATGAAGGGCCGGATCCGCCGGCGCGAGGACCGGGTCGAGCTGAGCGGTGACGAGGTCTCCGTGCCCGACCTGACCCAGGGGCCGAGCGGCCCGGTGGTGATCACGATGCCGGTCAACCGGTGCACGCCGCCGGTGGTCGACCAGCTCCGCGACGTACTGCAGTCGCACCCGGGCATGACCGAGGTGCAGTTGCGGTTGCAGGCGCGGCAGAAGACGACGGTGATGCGGATCGGCGACCGGTTCCGGGTGACGCCGACCTCGTCGCTGATGGCGGACCTGAAGGCGTTGCTGGGCCCGTCGTGCCTGGCCGGCTAGCGGGACCTGCAACACTGGCGGCGTGAGTCAGCCAGTGGACAACCCGAACAGCCCGCTTGGTGGGCCTCCCGCCTATGGGCCCAGCTACGGTCAGCCGTTCGGACAGCATCAGTTCGGTACGCCGGTAGTGGTCGAAGAACCCAGGTTGCCGTGGAGCCGGGCGATCGCGGTGACGATCGGCGTGTTCCTCGTCGCCGGTGCGATCGCGGGGTGGGCGTGGCAGCAGTTCTCGCCGCTCGCGCAGTACACGGTGGACGAGAACGGCGGGTCGCTCGGCGAGGAGCAGATGACGAAGGTCTTCGGCCCCGACGGCACCTTCACCGCGATCGGGTTCCTGGCCGCGCTGGTGCTGGGCGCGTTGCTGTTCTGGTGGTTGCGCAACTACGGTCCGTGGGCGGTCGGCATCGTCGTGCTCGGTTCGGCGCTCGGCTCCGGGGTCGCCTGGGGAGTCGGGATGCTGCTCGGGCATGACCCGTTGCAGGCGCGGCTGGAGACGGCCAAGCCGGGGGATCTGCTGGATGCTCCGCTGGAGCTGCACACGTGGACGCCGTTGGCCGCGTGGCTGGTGGGCGCGGCGCTCGCGGCGGCCATCATCGCCGCCTCGACCTGGCGTGCGGATCCTGTTGCAACCGGATCGGTATCTGGCGCGTCAGAATCGTCACCGCAGGTGCATTAGCCTGTTTCGGCCGGTGGTGAGGCTACCGGCGACGTGAGGGGGGCATATGTCTGACGACACCAATCCGCCGACCGGCGGGCACCACCAGGGTGCCGCTGGCGGTCCGCAGGGCCCGTACAGCGGCCAGCCGCAGCACAATCCGTACGCTCCGCAAGGCCAGCAGCCAGGCTATAGCGGCCCACCGCCGCAGGGCGCGCCCTACGGCGGGTCGCAGCCGGGCCAGCCAGGACAGCCGCCGCAGGGCCAGCAGTACGGCCAGCAGCCGGCGCAGGGCCAGCCGTTCCCGCAGTACGGCCAGCAGCCGCAGGGACCGCAGTACGGCGCAGGGCAGCCGCAGCCGGGGCAGTACGGGCAGCAGCCGCCTCAGGGACAGCAGTTGTGGCCGCAGCCTGGGTCGCCGGACTACCCGCAGCAGGGGTACGGCGGCGGCGGACAACCGCCGTACGGGTCGCCGGAGACCATGCAGTGGCAGCCTGAGCCGAAGAAGCGCGGCAAGCTGATCCCGCTGATCGCGGGCGTCGCTGTCGTCGCGGTAGTCGCCGGGGGTGGCATCTTCGCGTACGGCAAGCTTGCCGGCGGAGGCCAGCCGGCGGACGTGCTCCCGGGCAACGCCGTCGCCTACGCGCGGGTCGACCTGAACCCGTCGGCCGGCCAGAAGGTCGCCGCCGTCCGGTTCATGCTCAAGTTCCCGTCCGCCAAGGACAAGATCGGCCTGACCAGCGACAAGGACGATCTGCGCCAGAAGCTGTTCGACCTGATCAAGAAGGACTCCGACGACGAGCTGGCCGACGTCGACTTCGACAAGGACATCAAGCCGTGGCTGGGTGACCGCGCGGGTGCCGCCGCGGTCCCGGGCAAGGACGGCGAGGAGCCGGACGCGATCGTCGCCGTCGAGGTGAAGAACGAGGACAAGGCCAACGCCGGGCTGGACAAGCTGTTCGCCAAGGAGGACAAGAAGCCGGGCCGGGTGTTCACCGACGGCTACGTGCTGCTGTCCGAGGACCAGGCGACCGTCGACGCGGCCGTTGCCGCCAGCAAGGACAGCCCGCTGTCCGAGAACGCCACCTTCAAGGCCGACATGGACGCGCTCGGCGAGCAGGGCTTCGTCTCGATGTGGGCGGACATGAAGGGCCTGTCGGCGCTGGCGCCCAAGGAGTTCGCCTCGCAGACCGCGTTGCCGGAGGGAAGCGCGGCCGCGGCGCTGCGGTTCGATTCGCAGTACGTCGAGCTGAAGGGCATCGCCCGCGGCGACAAGTCGCTCAAGGTCAACTCGGCCACCGCCGGTGACCAGATCGCCAAGCTGCCCGACACAACGGCCGGCGCGCTGACGTTGTCCGACGGTGCGAACCTGGTCGACACGGTCTGGAAGCAGCTGGAGAAGTCCGGCGCGGACCTCAACCTGCCGGAGCTGACGAAGGGCTTCACCGAGGAGTACGGGCTGGTCCTGCCGGACGACCTGAAGCCGCTGCTGGGCAAGAACCTGTCGGTCGCGATCGACAAGGACAGCAGCAACGGCCCGAAGATCGCCGCCCGGATCGAGACCGACCCGGCCAAGGCCGAGGCGGTGGTCGACAAGGTGACCGACCTGATCCAGAGCCACTCGCCGGTGGGGGAGATCCCGATCAAGAAGGCGAAGGACGACAAGACGCTCGTCCTCGCCACCGATCAGGACTACGCCGACCAGGTGCTCAAGGGCGGCAACCTCGGCCAGTCCGACAGCTTCAAGCAGGCGGTGCCGGACACGTCCGGCGCGGTTCTGGTCGGCTACGTCGACTTCGCCGCGATCGGCTCGCTGGACGAGGAGATCGGCCGCGACAAGGACTACGCCGCCCTCCGCTCCGCCGGCCTCACCAGCCGCGTCACCGGCGACGGCCAAGGGGAATTCACCCTGCGGGTCGTAGCCAAGTAGTTCAACCGCACAAACCCGGACAGCCACCAAGGCTGTCCGGGCTTTGCCGTCCAACGACCCCTCGGACCAGGCACCCTTGCCACGTGGAGACAACCAATCACCGCCCGCGACCGGTCACCTCGTACGGCGTGGAAATGCTTGGTACCTGGCCGACCAAGCTCTACGGCCTGGCGGTTGAAGGACAGCCCGACCCTGTACTGCTGCAGGCCGCACGCATGTTCGCAGCCACAACCCTGCCACCCGAGTCCGACGGCCGGGCCGCGTTCGTCATCGCCCACCGCGCCCGCCCAGCCAACTTCATACTCGTCTATTGGTGGAGCAGCGACGTGGATCTCTGCCTGGCGTACTTCCGCTCGGCACTGGACCGACCGACCGCCATCACCCCCATGCCGGCATTCTCGACCGGCTGCGTCTGGGAGCTGGCTCTTGCCGAGCACGAGCGGGCTGCTTGGGTCCGGCACCTGCTCACCGGCACGCCAGACCTCGCCGCCTACCTCAACGAAGTACCGCCGGCAGAGGTCAGTTGATCACGCGGAACCGCAGGTTGGTGGACCGGCCGACCTGCTTGCTCGAGATGGGCTCCAGCGCAACGGCCGGGCCGGTACTGCGGTACAGCGGCACGCCCTGGCCGAGCAGGATGGGGGAGACGTGGATGAAGAGCTCGTCGAGCAGCCCGGCCTCGATGCATTGGGCGGCGACCGTCCCGCCGAGGACCAGCAGGTCCTTGCCGCCCGCCGCATCGAGCGCGGTCTTGACGACCGGCCGGATGTCGCCGCTCACGAACGTGTAGGCCGGGTTCGTCTCGTTGGCCGGTGGGTTGTGGGTGAGGACGAAGATCGGTCCGGTGTAGGCGCCGCCGTACAGCTCGCTGCCGGCTTGCCTGCCGATCTCGTACCCGTTCCGCCCGGCCAGCGCCGCGCCGGATGTCTTGGCCACCGCCATCCCCTCGTCCTGCGGCCCGACCGGCGCCTGCGCCATCCAGGCCATCGAGTGCTCCGGGCCGGCGATGAAACCGTCGAGGGACATCGTCACGTGGTACAGGACTTTCGCCATCGATCTGCCTCCTTGGTGTGGTTTGACCATGAAGACGAGCGAGCCGGCGAAAACTCATCGGTGGATCGTGTCGAAATCTGTCGGGCGGCCTCTACCTAGGGGTAAAGATACCTAGGAGGGACCCGAAATGCAGCACATCACCGCAGTCCGGACCGTCGCGATCCCCGTTGCCGACCAGGACCGGGCGCTGGAGTTCTACGAGCGGAAGTTGGGCTTCGAGAAGCTGATGGATGCGCCGCTGCCACAGCTCGGTGGCCGTTGGCTCGTCGTCGGGCTGCCGGGCGGGCCTACCTCCGTCGCGTTGCTGCAGAGCGCCGCGGTCGGCGTTGACACGGGCATTCGGTTGGGCACGACGGACGCCGCGGCCGCCCACGCGGCGCTCACCGGGCAGGGTGTGGAGACGAGCGAGCTGATCTCCTGGCCGGGCGTACCGCCGATGTTCACTTTCGTCGACCAGGACGGCAACCGGCTCTACCTGGCCCAGGAGTAATACCCTGCAGGTATCAGGAGGTGGCGTATGGACGTCGATCTGCGCAAGGTCCGGTACTTCGTCGCGGTGGCCGAGGAGCTGCATTTCGGCCGCGCGGCGGAGCGGTTGCACATCGCCCAGCCGGTGCTGTCGCGGCAGATCCGGGCGCTGGAGGACGAGCTCAAGGTCCAGCTGTTCGTCCGTACCAAGCGGGCGACCGAGCTGACCGAGGCCGGCCGGCAGTTGCTGGAGGACGGCCGCCCGTTGCTCGCCGCCGCCGAGGCGGCCCGGGTCCGGGTGGTCCGGGCCGCGCGGCCGGCGGGCACCTTCACGATCGGGTTCATGCCGGGCATCACCGTGACGACGGCGGTGCGCGCGTTCACCGCGCGGTACCCGGAGCTGACGATCGAGCTGCTCCGGACGTCGTGGCACGACCAGGTCGAGGTACTCCGAGACGGCCGCGCCGACGTCAGCATCGTTCGGCTGCCGATCGACCAGCAGGGCTTGACGGTCCGCCCGTTGTTCGAGGAGTCGCGGGTCGTCATGCTGCCGATCGACCATCGGCTCGCGGGCAAACCGTCGTTGCGGATCAGCGATCTTGCCGACGAGCACCTGCTGCAGGACCCGGACGCCGTACCGGAGTGGCGCGACATCGCGGTCGAGCTCCGGGAACGGCGGCCAGGTCGGGTACCGGTCTTCCACAACGTCGAGGAGAAGCTCGAACACGTTGCTGCTGGCAACGGAATCTCGGTGCTGCCGCTCTCCACCGCAAGCTTCTACACCCGACCGGACGTGGTCGCGGTGCCGATCGAGGACATCGGCCCCAACCACGTCTGCCTGGCCTGGAGCGCCGGGCGACGGGCCCGAACCATTCATGACTTCGCGGAGATCGTGATCGGACTCACCCGGAGCACCTGATGAGCTATCAGCAGGACCCACGCGTCGACGAGTACATCGACAAGCTGCCCGACTGGCAGCAGGAGATCTGCCACCGCGTGCGCGACCTCGTGCACGCGGCCGACCCCAAAGTCGAGGAGACGATCAAGCGCACGGTCCAGCCGTACTTCGTGCTGCAGGGCAACGTCTGCGCCCTGCTGGCCGCCAAGACGCACGTGAACATCTTCCTCTACGACGGCGCGATCGTCCCCGACCCGGAAGGCATCATCACCGGCGGCCACGACAACAAGACCGCCCGAATGATCTCGATCCACGAAGACGAACCGATCAACGAGCCGGCCCTCACCGCGATGCTCCGCCAGATCATCGCCAACAACCGCGCAGGCGGCTGGCGCAAACTGAAGAACTGATGACCCCGGAGCGCGAGACGATCACCTGATGGGGAGAACTGGGGTGGTGCTGGCGGTCGCAGTAGCTCTGCTGGCGAATGGCTGCTCGGCGGACGGCGATGCCTCGCCGACGCCGAACTCGACCTTCACGGACACCGCCGGTCAGATGTTGCCCGACCCGGCGGCGACCGTGCTCGATCCAGGCAAGGCGGCTGCGCTGGAGGCAGTACTGGCGAGGGTGATCAGCGATCCGACGACCGAGTCAGGTTCCCGCGGCGTCACCGCCGCCGTGGTGACCGACAAATGGATCTGGTCGGGCGCAGCCGGCAAGGACGCGGCCGGTATCGCGCTCACACCGCAGACGAGCATGGGCGTCGCGAGCATCACGAAGACGTTCGTCGCATCGGAGGTCATGCTGCTCGCGCAGGCCAAGAAGCTCGACCTCGACGCCCCGCTGTCGAAGTACGTGAAACACAAACTCACCGCGAACAACGCGACCGTCCGGCAACACCTCGGCATGCGCTCCGGCGTACCGAACTATCGAGCCGACGACTACGCCAAGCTGGATGTCGCGATCAAGGCGGCGCCCGGCAAGCACTGGACGCCGGAGCAGGCGTTGTCCTACGACACCGCCGAGCCGACCAAGCCTGACGTCGCTTACGACTACAGCAATCCCAGCTATGTCCTGCTCGGCATGCTGATCGAGAAGGTGACCGGCGAACCGCTCGCGACCGTGCTCAACCGCGACCTGGCCAAGCGTGCCGGGCTGGAGCGCGCCGCCTTCCAGGATGGCCAGAAGCCGGCGGCTCCAGTCGCTGAGGATCGCAATCCGGTCTGCGGCAAGGCCGTCGACGGGTACACGCCGTGCCGCGCTATCGCGAGCCTGTCCGCCGCCAACGCGGGCCTCGCCGCCGATGCGCCGACCGTGGCCCGGTGGGGTTACGAGTTGTACGGCAATCGCGTAGTACCGGCTGAGCTGGTCAAGCAGATGACGACCGGTGACGGCGAGTACGGCCTCGGGACGATGCTGTTCTCGGAGATCTACGGGATCGGTACTGCGTACGGGCACCGCGGCGAGATGCCCGACTACTCCAGTCTGCTCGTCACTGTCCCGTCCCGCAAGGTCTCCGTCGCCGTGCTCCTTGCTGATGGCAACAAACGCCCCGAGGGAGTGGTCACCGAGCTGATCACCGCTCTGCAGCCCCTGCTCGGCAGCTGAAGAAGAGGACCTGGGCGGCCTCCTTCCAGACCGGCGTGGTGCCGACCGGCTCGGCCGTCCGCTCGATCTGCAGGCCTGAACCCACGAGGGTGTTGACGTAGGTGGACAGCGTCCGGTGGTAGGAGATTCGCGGCAGGATCTCCCAGCGGGTCGGGCTGTTGTGCGGGCCTTCTTCGAAGTACCGGCCGGCGATCCGGCGGTAGGTGCCTTCGACGTGGTCGATCAGCTCGCCGTGGGCGGGTGGCTTGTAGCAGGGGTGGATGATCGACGCCACGAACCATCCACCAGGCTTGAGGATCCGGGCGATCGATCGCAGGGCCGGATCGAGTTCGGGGATGTCCATCAGCGCCATGTAGCAGACCGCGCCGTCGAACGAAGCGTCGGCGAGCGGCTGGAGGTCGTGCGCGTCGCCGTGGACGTACTCGATCCCGCGCGGGGTCTGCTGTTCGAGCGACCGGGCATGGGCCAGCAGCGGCGCGGAGGCGTCGATGCCGACCACCTCAGCGCCGAGATCCGCCAGCCGGCGCGCCTCCCGGCCCTGCCCGCAAGCGACCGCCGCGACCCGTTGGCCGCGGGGGTCGCCCACCAGTTCGTCGAAAGTCGGGTCGTCGAGACCGGCGCCGTCGGGGTCGATGGTCGCGTGGTAGGCGTCGGCCAGGTGGTCGTACGAACTCGTCAGGTTGCTCATGTCTCGTCCAACGGAGAGGCCGCCGGATGAGTTTCCGCCTCTGCTGCGAGCTAACAGCCCAGGCCGTGATCATTGCCGGGACGATGCTTGCCGACCGTGATGAACGGCTTCTCGAAGCCGTCCGGAGTCGTTGCGGCCGCCACACCGACCGTCCAAAGGCACTTGCCGACCTGAGCGCTGCCGTGCAGGTAGCCCGCGCCGGGAGGTGTCGTGGTCTGGACGAACTCCTTGCCGGCGAGTTCGGCGACCAGCGGCTCGCCGGTGTTCGGGTTGCCGCCGACGGCGACCGCCTTGCCGTCGAGGAACTCCAGGTCATGGAACTGGCCGGTGATCGCGGGCGCGGCGACCTCGGTCCAGCTCTTGCCGTCGTAGTGCAGCGCGAGCGGCACTCGCCAAAGCTCCGCGTCGTTCTTCATGCCGACCGCCCAGATGTCCTTGGCCGACCTGACCACGAGCTGCGCGACCTCGAAGGACCGGCCTTCGGGAACCTTCACCGGCAGCTTCACCTCGATCCAGCGGGTGCCGTCGTAGCGAGCGACTCCACCGATGCCGGCCGCCCAGATCTCCTTGCCGACCGCCTTCAGATCATCGATATAGACGACGTGCTGGAGGCCTTCGCGTGGCAGCTCCTGCCATTTGCCGCCGGCGTACCGGAGAACGCTGGTCTGGTCGCCATACCGGCCGATCAGCAAACCGCTGCCCTGCGCGGCGATCGAGGTGTACTGCGCGTTGTCCTCTCCGGCAGGGGAGCCGACCAGGTCCCAGGCACCGCCCTTCCAGTGCTGCAGGAGGGGACGCGACTCCGCGCCGATCTCGGTCGCGCCGACTGCCCAGACATCGTCGGCCGACCTCGCCAGTACGTCGTCCAGCCGGCCGTCCGGCACTGGCTGCTTGGTCTGCTGCCAGGCGCGGCCGTTCCAGCGCACGGCGAGTGGGTGGAACTTGACCGATCCGTCCTTGCCCGGCTCCAGGTTGATGCCGACGCTCCAGAGCGAGTCACCGGCCCGCTCCGTCGTGTAGAGCACAGCGTTCTCGGGACCGGTCGGGGTCACCGTCCAGTCGATCGGCGCGGGGACCGCGAGGCCGCCCACGGTAGTTGCCAACAGCAATGACGAAACGATGGTCTGCATACCCGTTCAGACGCGCTGGGCCCGCGATCGCGTCACACCTACTCCGCGGCCAGCGCCTCCAGCACACCCTCGCCGTACTTCGCCAGCTTGTTCTCGCCGACGCCGCTGATCTTGCCCAGCTCGGCGAGGCTGGCCGGCAGGTCGGTCGCGATCTGCCGCAACGTCGCGTCGTGGAAGATCACGTACGCCGGAACGCCGGTCTCCTTGGCGACCGCCCCTCGCCAAGCACGCAGCCGCTCGAAGATCGGCTCGGCTTCGGGCGCCAGGTCGACGACGGCCTTCTTCTTGCCACCACTCGACCGCGAACTGGATCGAGCGGCCCGCTCCGGCTCGCGGCGCATCATCACGTCGCGGCGGCGGCCGAGCACCTCGGCACTCTCTTCGGTGAGCAGCAACGTGCCGTAGTCGCCCTCGACCGTGAGCAGTCGTTGGGCGAGTAGCTGTCGGACCACGCCACGCCACTCGGTGTCCTTCAGCTCCGTGCCGATGCCGAAGACGGTCAGGTCGTCATGCCGGAACTGCTTGACCTTGTCGGTCGTCTTGCCGAGCAGGATGTCGATCACCTGACCGGCGCCGAACTTCTGGTTGCGCTCGTGCTGGAGCCGGTACACCGTCGAGAGCAGCTTCTGCGCCGGGATGGTGCCGTCCCACGACTCCGGCGGGCTGAGGCAGGTGTCGCAGTTGCCACACGGCTCCCCGTTCTGCCCGAAGTACGCGAGGAGTTGTTGCCGGCGGCATTGAACCGTCTCGCACAACGCGAGCATCGCGTCGAGATGGGTGCCGAGCCGGCGCCGGTGGGCCGCGTCGCCTTCGGAGGTGTCGATCATCTTGCGCTGCTGGACGACGTCCTGCAGGCCGTACGCCAGCCAGGCCGTCGACGGCAGACCGTCACGGCCGGCGCGGCCGGTCTCCTGGTAGTAGCCCTCGACCGACTTCGGCAGGTCGAGGTGCGCGACGAACCGGACGTCCGGCTTGTCGATGCCCATCCCGAAGGCGATCGTCGCGACCACCACCAGCCCGTCCTCGCGCAGGAACCGCGACTGGTTCTTCGCGCGCACCCGGCTGTCCAGGCCGGCGTGGTACGGGACGGCTTCGATGCCGTTCTGGGTCAGGAAGGTCGCCGTCTTCTCGACGCTGTTGCGGGACAGGCAGTAGACGATGCCGGCGTCGCCCGCGTGCTCGGTGCGCAGCAGGTCGAGCAACTGCTTCTGTGGGCTGTCCTTGGGCACGATCCGGTACTGGATGTTCGGCCGGTCGAAGCTCGCGACGAAGTGCTTCGCGGACTTCAGGTTCAGCCGGGTGGCGATCTCCGCGTGCGTGGCCTCGGTCGCGGTCGCCGTCAGCGCGATCCGCGGGACGTCGGGCCAGCGCTCGTGCAGCTCCGACAGCATCAGGTAGTCGGGCCGGAAGTCGTGCCCCCACTGCGACACACAGTGCGCCTCGTCGATCGCGAACAGCGCGATCTTGCCCTGGTCGAGCAGCCGCGTCGTCGCCTCCACCCGGAGCCGCTCGGGCGCCAGGTAGAGCAGGTCGAGATCACCGGACAGGAACGCCTGCTCGACCTCACGCCGTTGCTCGTAGTCCTGCGTCGAGTTGAGGAACCCGGCCCGGACGCCGAGCGCCGTCAGCGCGTCGACCTGGTCCTGCATCAACGCGATCAGCGGCGAGATGACCACCCCGACGCCCGACCGGACCAGGGCAGGGATCTGGTAGCAGAGCGACTTCCCGCCGCCCGTCGGCATCAGCACCAGGGCGTCACCGCCGGCGACGACGGTCTCGATGATGTCTTGTTGCTCACCCCGGAACGAGTCGTACCCGAACACCCGGTGCAGGACCTGCAAGGCCTCGCTCGAGGTGTCGTCCAGCGGCTGGGTCGTCTCTGTCACCCGGCGAGTCTACGGAGTTCCCGCAGTCACTGTTTGCCCCCTGTGGACAACGCGCCGATCTCGCCGCGATAGGTGCCGATGCTCCACACGTTGCCCTCCGGATCGGCGACGCTGAATCCGTACGACCCGTAGTCCTCCGACCGCCTTTCCCGTACTACGGTCGCGCCCGCCGCCAGCACCTGAGGCCACAACGCGTCGGGATCCTCGCAGACCAGATAGACCGACTGGACCTGCTCGGCCAGATGGTCGAACTCGTTCGGCTCGGCGTTGCGGCCGGCCGAGCTGACCATCACTCCACCACCCGCCGGCCAGGCCAGCTGGGCATGGGCGATCGAGCCCTCGGCGACCCCGGCGTACGAGGCGACCAGGGTGAACCCCAGCCCTTCGGTGAGGAACTTCAGTGCGGCCTGACCGTCGCGGTAGACCAGCGTCGGCCAGACCCCGATCACGGTGTCTTTCGTCGTCGTGTTCATACCCCCGACTCTGCAACCTCGGTACGGTTGTCGTCTTGGACGAATGGGAGCTCTTCGGTCATCCACTGCCGTGGCGAGCATCCCGCGATCGCGTGCCATTCACGAGTGAGATGAGCTTGATCGGCGTACCCGAGATCGGCCGCGAGATCCGCCAACCGGGTCCGCGGCCTCGCCTTGAGCCGCGAGACGGCTCGCTCGAAACGGAGTACCCGCGAGGCGACCTTCGGCGCCAACCCGTACTCCGCCCGGAACTGCTCAGTCAGATGCCGTCGGCTCCACCCCACCTCCCCAGCCAGCTCCTGTACGCCGATGCCGCCCGCCGTCTCGCACAACCGTCGCCACGCCCAGCCGAGCTCAGCCCTTGGCGCGCCGATCGGCTCGTCCCGCCATGACTCGAGCAGCAACCGCTCCACGATGTCGAAGCGCTCATGCCAGTGCGGTGTCGCGCGAAGCCGCTCGCCGACCTCCTGCGCCGGCACCCCTAGCAGCTTGTCGAGGTCGATGATCGTGGTGGCGAGCTCACCCGACGGAAGGCCGAGCAGCGCTCGCGACCCGGCCGGCGTGAGCGAAAGCTGGAGGCCGGCCACATTGGGGGAGTCGGCGATCCGGACAGCGGTCGAGTGCAGCCCGCCGACCAGGGTCTGGAACTTCTCCACCGGCTCGTTCGGCCAGGCGACGCCGAGCGGCTCGTCGAGGCTGATGACGATCGTCAGGTACCGCGAGGGCAGTCCGCGATGCAGCTCCAGTGGCGCACCCCGGTACGCATAGCCGGTGAGGTTGCCGAGGTACGGGCGCAGGGCGGGATGCGCCCTGCGCACATGGTGCTCGAAGCCCTCCATCTGCCCAGGCTAAAGCCACCCTCGGACAAAAAGCGGTTTTCGTGGACAGGGCCGGCGGGAGGCCGGGCGAACTCGGTCAGCGTCTCGCCGGCCATCCGTCATACGGGACCGGTGTTTCGGCATCTGGACTGGGAGTGGCACCATGACAGGCAGTCGTCGTAGCGGATTTGGAGAGATCGTCGTGCCTGAACTGAGGTCCCGTACCGTCACCCACGGCCGCAACATGGCGGGCGCCCGCGCCCTCATGATGGCCTCCGGCGTCGCCCGAGAGGACTTCGGCAAGCCGATCATCGCGGTGGCGAACAGCTTCACCGAGTTCGTCCCCGGCCACACCCATCTGCAGCCGGTCGGCCGGATCGTGTCCGAGGCGATCCAGGCGGCAGGCGGGATCGCCCGCGAGTTCAACACGATCGCGGTCGACGACGGCATCGCGATGGGCCACGGCGGGATGCTCTACAGCCTGCCGTCCCGCGACCTGATCGCCGACTCGGTCGAGTACATGGTCGAGGCGCACTGCGCCGACGCGCTGATCTGCATCTCGAACTGCGACAAGATCACCCCGGGCATGCTGATGGCCGCGCTCCGGCTGAACATCCCGACCGTGTTCGTCTCCGGCGGACCGATGGAGGCCGGCCGGGCGACGCTCGTCGACGGCACCGTGCGCAAGCTCGACCTGATCGACGCGATGTCCGAGGCCGTCAACGAGAACGTCTCCGACGCCGACATCCTGCGGATCGAGGAGAACGCCTGCCCGACCTGCGGCTCGTGTTCGGGCATGTTCACCGCGAACTCGATGAACTGCCTGGCCGAGGCGATCGGTCTGGCGCTGCCCGGCAACGGCTCGGCGCTCGCCACCCACACCGCCCGCAAGGCCCTGTACGAGAACGCCGGCCGCACGATCGTCGAGATCACCAAGCGGTACTACGAGACCGACGACGACACCGTCCTGCCGCGGACCGTCGCGTCGCGGGCGGCTTTTGAGAACGCGATGGCGCTCGACATCGCGATGGGCGGCTCGACGAACACGATCCTGCACCTGCTCGCGGCAGCCCAGGAGGCCGAGGTCGACTTCGACCTGGACGACATCAACGCCGTCTCGCGTCGGGTGCCCTGCCTGGCGAAGGTCGCGCCGAACGTCGCTCCCGGCGGCACGTACTACATGGAGGACGTGCACCGCGCCGGCGGCATCCCGGCGATCCTCGGCGAGCTGTACCGCGCCGGGTTGCTGAACGAGGACATCCACACCGTGCACAGCGCCTCGATCGACGACTGGCTGAAGAACTGGGACGTTCGCGGGGGTTCACCGTCGGCCGAGGCAGTCGAGCTGTGGCACGCCGCTCCTGGTTGCAAGCGATCGGCGACGGCGTTCTCGCAGTCGGAGCGCTGGGAGACTTTGGACACTGACGCGGCGGGTGGGTGCATCCGCGATGCGGCGCACGCGTACTCGGTCGACGGCGGGTTGGCTGTGCTGAAGGGCAACCTCGCGGTCGACGGCTGCGTGGTGAAGACGGCTGGCGTCGACGAGTCGATCTGGACCTTCGAAGGCCCGGCCGTCGTCTGCGAGTCGCAGGAAGAGGCGGTCGAGAAGATCCTCGCCAAGGCGATCAAGCCCGGTGACGTGGTCGTCATCCGGTACGAAGGACCCAAGGGCGGTCCGGGGATGCAGGAGATGCTCTACCCGACCTCGTTCCTCAAAGGCCGCGGGCTCGGCAAGGTCTGCGCCCTGATCACGGACGGCCGCTTCTCCGGCGGTACATCCGGATTGTCGATCGGCCACGCCTCACCCGAAGCAGCCTCAGGCGGGACGATCGCCCTCGTCGAGGACGGCGACCGCATCCGCATCGACATCCCCGGCCGCTCGATCGAGCTGCTCGTGGCCGACGACGTACTGGCCGCCCGCCGGGACGCATTGGGCGGCGTCTACGCCCCCAAGTCCCGCGACCGCAAGGTCTCCGCCGCCCTCCGCGCCTACGCCGCGATGGCTACCAGCGCCGACAAGGGCGCGGTCCGGGACGTCACCAAGCTCGGCTGACCTTCAGAGGCTGCCTGCTCGAAGACCGCTTGTTCAGAGGGACAGCTCGAGGTCGAAGGCGAGGGTGATCGCCTCGGCCAGGGCTGCCTCCTGGTCGGGGAGGAGGTAGCCGATCAGGCGGCCTAGCTGGAGTTTCGGGATGGTCTGGATGTTGTCGCAGCTGATTGCGCTGGGGTGGTCCAGGCCGTTCTGAGAGCCGACCAGTACTTCGGTCGACAGGCCGCGGATGGTGCTGGTGATCGGGGCGACGGTGACGTTGGTCAGGCGCGGCCGGATCAGTTCGCGGGTGAGGACGACGACCGGGCGGGGCTTGTCCAGCCGGGCGATGTGCAGCGGGCGCATCAGTCGAGGTCGGTCAGCACAGTCCCGCCGGCGGCGACCGCCAGTCCGTCGAGGTCTTCGTAGTCTCCGTGGGCGGCGAGGATGGCCGCGTCCCGCTCGGCCAGCTCCCGCCGCCGCTCCCGCTCCATCGCGCGCGCGACCACTGACGCCCGGCTGGACGCCTTGTTGTCATCCACCAACCGGTCCATGAACTCGACGAGCTCGTCCGGCAGCCGTACGGTGATCTGCTTGCTCATACCAGAACCATACCGGTTTGGGATTCAATTCTCTACCGCACCCGGTCGTAGACCATCGCCAGCTCGCCGAGCTTGCCGGTCTCCTGGTGGGCCACGATCCACTTCGTCGCCGGTACGCCGTCGTCGAACAGCCGCTGACCGCCGCCGCTGATCTCAGGGGTGATCATCAGGTACAGGCGGTCGAGCAGGTCGGCGGCGAGCAGCGGCTTGATGATGCTCGCGCTGGAGTTGACCAGGATCTCGCCACCGTCGGCGGACTTGAGCTCGGTGATGACGTCCACGACGGGAGCGTTCACCAGCCGGGTCCGCTGCCACGGCGCCTCGGTGAGGGTGGTCGAGAAGACGACCTTCTCGCTGTCGCGGAGCCACGTCGCGTAGCCGCGGTCGCGCGGGTCGGCCTCGTCGTTGTCCGCGACGGACGGCCAGAAGCCCAGGAAGCCTTCGGCGTTGAGCCGGCCGAGGACGGCGGTCGTCGCGTTCTCGTGCAGGCGGGTCAGGTGGTCGCGGGCGACGTCGGTGGTCGCGTACGGGATGATCGCGGCCAGGTCGTACGCGCCGCCGGGGCCGTTGTAGCGGCCGTCGAGGGACAGGGAGAGGTTGGCGGTCACCAGGCGGTCGGTCATTTCGTGCTCCTAGTTGTATGGGCGGCGATGGTCGCCGCGAGTTTGTCGAGGCTCTGGCCGAAGCCGAGCTCGATCCCTGCGATGAAGTCGGCAGACTGGATCGTGCTGTCGGTGATCCGCAGCTCGACCTCGAGCTCGGTACCGGCGTCAGTCGGCCGGAGCGCGTAGTCGGTGTGGGCGGTGAACGCGGTACTTCCGTGAGGAAGCAGAGGGGAGTTGCGGTAGGCGAGGTGCTCGCCGGCCCGTACGTCCGTGACGACTCCCTCGGAACGCCCCGCCACTACATCGGAGCCGTCGGAGTCCTCCACATCGCGGTACTCCAGGACGACCCGCCCACCTGGCCTTGCCTCGAAGACGAGCTCCGAAACCCGAAGGTCCTCCGGCACCCACCACTGGGCGAGCAGATCGACCTCGGTCAGATACCGCCAAACCTGGTCCGCAGCCGCAGGCAACGACCGTACGAACCTGAAGGCCCGCCCGTCAGCCCACCCAGTTTCGTCTGCGGCGAGTCGTTCGGCGTTGACAGTCACCCGGTGCCGATCGAAGCTCTCGCGCGCACCGCCCACCTGATCCGCCGTGTCAGCGAGCTGGCTGAGCGCAGCCGCCAGCCTGCGCAGGGGATCGGACTGCAATGCGTAGACCCGCCGCTGCCCGGTCCGCTCCGAAGTGACAACCCCCGCGCGCTCCAACGTCTGCAGATGCTTGGTCGTCTGCGGCTGCCGCGCCTCCGCCAACTGAGCCAACACCCCCACCGACCGAGGCCGCTCGGCCAGCAACTCGACAAGCCGCCACCGAGCCGGATCGGCGAGTGCGGCGATCCGTGCGTCCATGACCCAAAGCATTCCCCAAGAAGAATATTCTTGTCAAGGAATAAGTTGGCCAAGCTGTCGTAGGCTGCGCGGATGCGGATCGTTCCGATCGCGAGCACCAGCCTTCAGGTCCAGTTCGCCAGCTCGGCCGGCGGCGCTGTCGGCACCTGGAGAGGGTCGCCACGCCCGCCGCTGGGCGAGCCTGTCGACGTTGAGTTCACGGTCCAGGCCGAGTTGCGCTGGGCCGATACCTTGGCGGCCGTCGAGCCCGGGTTCGCCATCGAGGGGAACCGGATCTGCATTCGCGGCCGGGTCGATGCGATCGACGAACTGGGGGTCGCGACGCTGGATGTGGCCGGGGCGACGTTGCTGGTCGAGTTCGCCGATGCGCCACCGGTTGGTGCGGTCGGTGCGATCTTCGAGCTGCCTGAGACTCCGTTGGAGATCTGTCCCACTGGTGTCTGAGGTCAGTTGGGGGACATGTCTGCCCAGGCCAGGTCGATCGCGGGGAGGGAGGGGAGGGCGGTGATCGCGGCCAGTTCGGTGTCCAGGAGGCCGACGAGTTGGGCGAGGCGGGTGGTGGTGTCCAGGGCCTCGAGCAACTTCTGGCGCTCGGGGGTGACCAGCGTCATCGCGGCTGAGATCAGGTACGAGAGGATGCCGGGATCATCGGGAAGTGAGCCGATGTGCAGGCCGGGCTGGGAGATCTCGGTGACGGCGGCGGCGTACCGGCGGAAGCGTTCGACCGCGACGGTCGCGGTGCCGAGGGGGTCGTCGCCTGGTTCCTCGTCGAGCCATTCGACGTCCGCGACGAGGTAGTCGCCGCCGCTGTCGAGTTCGGCGACCTTGAAGCGCCGGTTGCCGGTCAGGGTGACCTCGACCGGGCCGTCGTCGTCGATGTCGAGGGAGATCTCCGAGATCGTCGCCGCGCAGCCGGTGCCGTACAGCGACCGGAACACCCGGTCGCCCAGCTCGTATCCGTCCCGGACCGCCACCGCGCCGCACACCATCTCGCCGCCGTTCTCGACCAGATCGCGGATCACCGACCGCCCTTGAACATCCGTGACCGGGATCGGGAGCACCAGCCCAGGAAAGATCACTGTCTCGACAGTGAGAAGCGGCAGGCGGGAGTCCATACCGTTGAGCCTAATGGCAACGACCGCGGGCCGTGGTCCGCGCAGTAGACGGCGCGCGGGGTCCGGGGGAGGCGACCACTAGACTGAGCGTCATGATTCGCCGCGTCGACCTGCGGGGCCGAGTGGCAGCCGGAGAGGTTCTCGACCTCCAAGCCCTGGTCCCCCGAGCTGTGTTCGACGTCGAGGCCGCCCTCGACGTCGTCCGACCGATCTGCCTGGACGTCCGTCATCGCGGGCTCGAGGCGATCAGGGAGTACGGCGAGAAGTTCGACCATGTGGCCGTGAAGGACCTCCGGGTCCCCGCCGACGCGCTCAAGACCGCCCTGGAAGAGCTCGACCCCGACGTGCGCAAGGCGCTGGAGGAGTCGATCCGGCGGGTACGCGAGGTCAGCCTGGACGAGCGGGGGAGTGACGTCGAGTCGCAGCCCGCGCCGGGTGGCCGGGTGACCCAGCGGCTGGTGCCGGTGCAGCGGGTCGGACTCTATGTGCCCGGCGGCCGCGCGCCGCTCGCGTCCAGCGTGGTGATGAACGTCGTACCGGCACAGGTTGCCGGGGTCACCAGTCTCGCCTTGGCGTCTCCACCGCAGAAGGAGTTTGGTGGCCTACCGCACCCGACTGTGCTCGCTGTGTGCGCGATGCTCGGGATCGACGAGGTGTACGCGATGGGCGGCGCGCAGGCGATCGCCGGGTTCGCGTACGGCTTCGAGGGCTGCCGCAAGGTCAACCTGATCACGGGTCCGGGCAACATCTATGTGGTCGCGGCCAAGCGGTTCGTGCAGAGCGAGGTCGGGATCGACTCCGAGGCGGGGCCGACCGAGATCGCCGTACTGGCCGACGACTCGGCCAACGCGGCACACGTCGCCGCCGACCTGATCAGCCAGGCCGAGCACGACCCGATGGCGGCCAGCGTGCTCGTCACTCCGAGCGAGGCGTTGGCGACGGCTGTCGAGGCGGAGCTGGCCAAGCAGGTGCCCGAGACCAAGCACTCCGAGCGGGTGACGGAAGCGCTCGCCGGGCAGCAGTCGGCGGTAGTACTGGTCGATGATCTGGACCAGGGCACGGCCGTCGTCGACGCCTATGCGGCCGAGCACCTCGAGATCCAGACGGTCGACGCCGAGGAGCGTTCGCTGCTGATCAGCAACGCCGGCGCGATCTTCGTCGGCGGCTGGTCGCCCGTCTCCCTCGGCGACTACTGCGCCGGCTCGAACCACGTGCTGCCGACGGCCGGCTGCGCCTGCCACTCGTCCGGCCTGTCCGTGCGCAGTTTCCTGAAGGCGATGCACGTCGTGAACTACACCCGCGAGGCTCTGCAAGAGGTCGCCGGGCACGTCGTCGCGCTCGCTCACGCCGAGGATCTGCCGGCCCACGGCGCCGCTGTGTCTATGCGTTTCCAGAGTGAGGACTGATGGGCCGTTTCGATGGGCTGCCGATCCGCGACGAGCTGAAGAGCTTCGAGCCGTACGGCGCGCCCCAACTGGATGTCCCCGTCCTGCTCAACGTCAACGAGAACCCGTACCCGCCGAGCGAGGCCGTCGTCTCGGACATCACCGCGTCGGTGGCCGAGGCAGCTCGCGGGCTGAACCGCTACCCGGACCGCGAGTTCCTTGCCCTGCGCGCCGACTTCGCGGCGTACCTGGGGCGTGAGTCCGGCGCTCAGCTCACGGCCGAGCAGGTCTGGGTGGCCAACGGCTCCAACGAGGTAATGCTGCATTTGCTGCAGGCCTTCGGCGGACCAGGCCGTACTGCGTTGTCCTTCGCTCCGACGTACTCGATGTATCCGGAGTACGCCCGCGACACCAACACCGCCTGGGTCACCGGGCGCCGCTCCGAGGACTTCACCCTCGACCAGAGCAAGGCGCTCGCGGCGATCTCCCGGCACCGGCCGTCCGTCGTCCTGCTTGCCTCACCCAACAACCCGACCGGTACCGCGCTGCCGATCCAGCTGGTCGAGGCGGTCGCCGCCCGGACAGCCGCGATCGGGGCGGTCCTGGTGGTGGACGAGGCGTACGCGGAGTTCCGGCGTACCGGTACTCCGAGCGCCGTCACGTTGTTGCCGTCGTACCCCAATCTGGCGGTGGCCCGGACGACCTCGAAGGCGTTCGCGCTCGCGGGCGCCCGGGTCGGTTACCTTGCCGCGAGCAAGCAACTGGTCGATGCCCTGCGCATCGTCCGGCTGCCGTACCACCTGTCGGCGGTGACCCAGGCGGTCGCCCGGGCGGCGTTGCGGCACTCCGACGAGCTGCTCGGCCGGGTCGAGCAGTTGCGGATCGAACGCGATGAGACAGTGGAGTGGCTGCGGGCGCAGGGATTGCGCGCGGTCGATTCGGATGCGAACTTCGTCCTCTTCGGCACCTTCGCCGACCGGCACGCGGTGTGGCAGTCGCTGCTGGACGACGGCGTACTGATCCGCGAGACCGGACCGAACGGCTGGCTGCGGGTGTCGATCGGCACCGGCGCCGAGATGGCCGCCTTCCGCGCTTCGCTGGAGAAGGTGCTCAAGACCGATCTAGGAAGGTCCCTATGACACGCACGGCCCGGATCGACCGGGAGACCAGCGAGTCCAAGGTGCTCGTCGAGCTCGATCTCGACGGCACCGGGCGCGCGGACATCTCCACCGGCGTCGGCTTCTACGACCACATGCTCAACGCGCTGGCCAAGCACGCGCTGCTCGACCTGCACGTGAACACGGTCGGCGACCTGGAGATCGACGCGCACCACACGGTCGAGGACACCGCGATCGGCATCGGTCAGGCGTTGAAGGAAGCGCTGGGCGACAAGCGAGGCATTCGGCGCTTCGGCGACGCGACCGTACCGCTGGACGAGGCGCTCGTGCACTGCACGGTCGACCTGTCCGGCCGGCCGTACTGCGTCCACACCGGCGAGCCCGACGGGCAGGTGTACGCGATCATCGGTGGCGACTACGCCGGCTCGCTGACCCAGCACGTGTTCGAGACACTCGCCTTCAACGCGGCGATCTGCATCCACATCCGGGTGCTGTCCGGCCGCGATCCGCACCACATCGTCGAGGCGCAGTTCAAGGCGTTCGCGCGGGCGCTGCGGGCCGCCGCCGAGCTCGACCCACGGCAGCCGGGCATCCCGTCGACCAAGGGCGCTCTGTGAAGACTGTCGTCCTGTTCGACTACGGCTCGGGCAACATCCGCTCGGGCGAGCGGGCCTTGCAACGGGTCGGCGCCGACGTGACGGTGACGAGCGACTTCGACGAGGCGCTGAACGCCGACGGGCTGCTGGTCCCCGGCGTCGGCGCCTTCGAGGCCTGTATGAACGGGCTGAAGGCGGTCCGCGGTGATGAGATCGTCGACCGCCGGCTGACCGGTGGCCGGCCGGTGCTCGGCATCTGCGTCGGCATGCAGATCTTGTTTGCCAAGGGCATCGAACACGGCGTCGAGACCGAGGGCTGCGAGCAGTGGCCCGGCGTCGTCGAGCGGCTGCAACCCGTCGGTGGCGAGCCGGTCCCGCACATGGGCTGGAACACGGTCGCGGTCGACGGTACGACGAAGCTCTTCGACGGGATCGAGAAGGAACGCTTCTACTTCGTCCACTCCTACGGCGTCCGCGACTGGCACCTCACCGAGACCTGGGCCGCCGTCACCCCGACGGTCACCTGGACCGAGTACGGCGGCGACCGCTTCGTCGCCGCGGTCGAGAACGGCCCGCTGACCGCCACCCAGTTCCACCCGGAGAAGTCAGGCGACGCCGGCGCCGAACTCCTGGCCAACTGGCTCCGCACGCTGTAGATCCGCCGGTGGTCCCTCGATCACAGTTTGGGGAGTGACCGCCGGTTTACCGCGGCCGAACTCTTCCGTAGATGACATCGGTGCTGTCACACTCACTCGCCAGAACGGTTGGAACCTTCGGGGATCCAGGAGGCCGTACGTGCTGGCAGCGTCGAATCTCGAGGTCGTCTACGACGACGTGATGCTGGTCCTGCGGGGCGTCAGCCTCGAGGTCCCGCAGGGGCAGATCGTTGCCCTGCTCGGGGCCAACGGCGCCGGCAAGTCCACGCTGCTGCGGGCCATCTCCGGCCTGCTGGACGTCCACGACGGCCAGGTACGCCGGGGCGCGATCACCCTCGACGGCGAGCCCATCCACGGCCTCGGGGCCAGCCGGATCGCTGCCCTGGGCATCAAGCAGGTGATGGAGGGCCGGCGGATCTTCGCCGATCTGACCGTCGAGGAGAACCTGCGGATCGGCGGCCATGTCGCCCCGAAGTCGCTGAAGGCCAACCTGGACAGGAGTTACCAGCTGTTCCCGGTGCTGGCCGACCGGCGGAGGAAGGTGGCCGGGTACCTGTCCGGCGGCGAGCAGCAGATGCTGGCGATCGGGCGGGCGCTGATGTCGGACCCGCGGTACCTGCTGATGGACGAGCCGAGCCTCGGCCTGGCGCCGATGATCGTGCAGCAGATCCGGGACGTGATCGTCGAGATCAACGCGGCCGGTACCACGGTGCTGCTGGTCGAGCAGAACGCCGCGATGGCGCTGTCGATCGCCGAACACGGTTATGTGCTGGAGAACGGCGCGATGGTGATGGACAAGCCGGCCGCCGAGTTACTGGACGACGGCGACGTCCGCGAGTTCTACCTCGGCCTCGGCGCCGAGGGCGGAGCCAGATCCTTCCGCGATGTGAAGCACTACCGCCGGCGGAAGCGGTGGTTGTCATGAGCGTCTTGACCTTCGACGATGTCCTGCTCGAGTTCTCCGGCGTGACCGCCCTGAACGGCGTGAGCTTCACCGTCGACGCCGGTGAGCTGTTCGCTGTGATCGGTCCGAACGGGGCCGGCAAGACCTCGATCTTCAACGTGCTCTCCGGCGTCTACCGTCCGCAGCGAGGCTCGGTGCGGTTCAACGGCCAGGACCTGCTCGGCCTGCGTCCGCACGCGATCGCGCGGCTCGGGATCGCCCGGACCTTCCAGAACATCGAGCTGTTCTCCAACCTGACCGTGCTCGACAACCTGATGCTCGGCCGCCATCACCACCATCCGTACGGCGTGCTGGCCGCGCTCGGCTGGCTCGGCAAGGCCCGCCGCAACGAGTTCGCCAACCGCCGGGCAGTCGAGGAGATCGTCGACTTCCTCGAGCTCGCCCAGTGGCGACGGATGCCGGTCGGACTGCTCCCGTACGGCGTTCAGAAGCGGGTGGAGCTCGGCCGGGCGCTGGCGTCGGAGCCGAAGCTGCTGCTGCTCGACGAGCCGGTCGCCGGGATGAACCTGGAGGAGACCGAGGACATGGCCCGGTTCATCCTCGACATCCGTGACGAGCTGGGCCTGCCGATGGTGATGGTCGAGCACGACATGGGCCTGGTGATGGACCTGGCCGACCGGATCATGGTGGTCGACTTCGGCCGCCCGATCCGGACCGGCATACCGGCCGAGGTCGCCGCGGATCCTGACGTGGTGCGCGCCTATCTCGGCGAGGAACACCGGATCGTGGAGCGGGCATGACCGCCACGATCGCCACCCGGGTGCGGGACCGGGCAATCGCGACGCCGGACGTGATCGCCCTGCGGGAGAAGGATCTCGGTCTGTGGCAACAGGTCAGCTGGTCGCAGTACTGGCAGACCGCTGAGCTCGTCGGCCACGCGTTGCTTGCCCTCGGCATCGAGCCCGGGGACCGGGTGGCGATCCACTCGGAGAACCGGCGGGAGTGGCTCTACACCGACGTCGGCGCGGTCTCGGTACGAGCCGTGACGGTCGGTCTCTACCCGACCAACCCGGTGTCCGAAGTCGCCTACCTGCTCAGCCACTCCGGTACCAGGGTGCTGATCGCGGAGGACCAGGAGCAGGTCGACAAAGCACTCGCGGCCGCAGATGAGCTCCCCGATCTCGAGCGCATCGTCTACCTGGAGCCGCGCGGCATCAGGAACCGCTACGACGATCCGCGACTACTCGCCTGGCCCGACTTCCTTGCCCTGGGCAAGGAGCACCGGGAGACCCGGCCGGGCGCGGTGGAGGAGCGGATGGCCGGCGTCAGCCCGGACGATGTGGCGACGCTGGTGTACACATCCGGAACCACCGGACCGCCGAAGGGCGTGATGCTGACGGTGGCCAACGTGGACTACGCGATCCGGGAGCTCGTCGAGCGGGGCGGCTTCACCTCGCCGCCACCGTCGCCCAAGGACTGCGTGCTGTCGTACCTGCCGCTGTGCCATGTGGCCGAACGCGTCTTCAGTTGCTGGTTCGGCGCCGGCGCCGGCGTCACCGTGCACTTCGCGGAGTCGATCGAGACCGTCGTGGCCAATCTGTACGAGGTGCAGCCGACGGTCCTGTTCGGCGTACCGAGGATCTGGGAGAAGATCGCGGCCGGCGTTCAGATCCGGGTCGGATCGGCGACCTGGCTGAAGCGCAAGGTCGGCGGGTACTGGCTGCGTCGCGCTGACCGGATCGGTGCGATCCTCGCCGCGAACGGTGGCAAGCACACGCCTTTGTCCCGGCTGGAACACGCAGTCGGCTACGTGCTCTGCTATCGCGCGCTGATGGACCGGACCGGCCTCCGCAAGGTCCGGTACGCCGCCTCGGGCGCCGCGCCGATCGCACCCGAAGTCCTCCGGTTCTTCATGGGCCTCGGCCTGCCGATGCACGAGGTCTACGGGATGACCGAGAACTCGGCCGTCGCCACCGCGAACCGCCCGGGCCGCGTGAAGGTCGGCACGGTCGGCGAACCGCATGAGGGCGTCGAACTGCGGATCGACGAGGTCACCGGCGAGATCCTCACCCGGCACCCGGGCACCTTCGCGGGCTACTGGCACGACCCGGAGGCGACGGCCCGGATGATCGACGCCGACGGCTGGCTGCACACCGGTGACGTGGGCGAGTGGGTCGACGGCACGCACCTGCGGATCACCGATCGGATGAAGGACCTGATCATCACCGCGGGCGGCAAGAACATCGCGCCCTCGGAGCTGGAGAACGCGCTGAAGGCATCGCCGTACATCAAGGAAGCGGTGGTGATCGGGGATCGGCGCAAGTACCTGACCGCGCTGATCGGGATCGAGCCGGAGACCGTCGGCCACTGGGCCCAGTTGCAGCGGCTGCCGTACTCGACGTACCACGACCTGTCCTCGAAGGCGGAGGTGATCGCGTTGGTGCAGGGCATCGTCGACGAGGTCAACGAGCGGTTCGCCACGGTCGAGCAGGTCAAGCGGTTCCGGATGATGCCGAAGCTGCTCGACCACGAGGACGGCGAGCTGACCGCGACCATGAAGGTGAAGCGCAGCGCCGTCACCGACACCTTCGCCGAACTGGTCGAGTCGATGTACTCCGAGGGCGTCCGGTGAACGACTTCGTCGCCACTGTGGTCCGGGGCCTGGGCAACGGCTCGATCTACGCCCTGCTGGCGCTGGGTTTCGTGATCATCTACAAGTCCATGCGGGTGATCAGCTTCGCCCAGCCGGCCTTCATGATGGCGGGCGGTGTCCTGGTCAGCCACCTGGTGCTGTCGATGAACTTCTTCCTGGCGGTGCTCGTCTCGCTGCTGCTGACGGCCCTGCTCGGGGCCGGGGTGGAGCGGGTCGCGCTGCGGCCGATGATCGGCAAGCCGGTCTTCGTGATCGCGATCATCACCCTGGGCGTCGACATCGTGATCCGTACGGTGGTGAACTCCTTCATCGGCCTGGACATCCGCCAGATGGGCGATCCCTGGGGCCTGAAGCAGCTGAAGCCGTTCGGGGTGACGATCGACCAGCGGCACCTCGCGACCCTGGTGACGACGCTGGTGGTGGTCGCGGCGCTGTTCGCCTTCTACCGCTGGTCGCGAACCGGTCTGGCGATGCGCGCGGCATCGTCGGACCAGGAGGTCGCGCTGGCTCAGGGCGTCTCGGTCGGACGGGTGTTCTCGCTGTCGTGGGCGCTTGCCGCGATGCTGGCCGGACTCGCCGGAGTGTTCCTGTCGACCGGGATCGGGCTGGAGCAGAACCTCTGGCTGACCGCGTTGAAGGCCTTGCCCGTGATCATCCTGGGCGGTCTGGACTCGCTGGGCGGCGCTGTGATCGCGGGGCTGTCGATCGGGGTCGTGGAGGCGCTAGTCGGCAGCTACGGCGGCGACGTCGCTCCGGTGTTCGGCGGCGACTTCTTCCTGGTCGTGCCGTACCTGCTGATGCTGCTCGTGCTGCTGGTCAAACCGTACGGCCTGTTCGGGACACGCGAGGTGGAGCGGATATGAGGGGTCGACCGCAGCTCTACCTGTCGTACGGGCAGGACATGGCGCTGCTCAATACTCCGGCCAAACGATGGTGGACGCTTGGGCTGGTCGTGGCGGCGGTACTGCTGCCCTTCATGCTCGAGGACGACCTGCTCGTCGTACTGGCGACCGCGTTCGTTGCCGCGATCGGGGCGATCGGCCTCAACATCGTCACCGGGTACGCCGGTCAGGTGTCGCTCGGCCACGCGTTCTTCCTCGCCATCGGGGCGTACACCGCGGCAGCGTTGTCTGGTGATCCGGACAGCACCCGGCTGATCGGATTCGGTATCACCTCGCTGCCGATCTGGTTGCTGGCCGCCGGCTTGGTGGCGGGCCTGGCCGGGTTGATCGTGGCGCCCTTGGCCGCTCGGCTGCGGGGGTTGTACCTGGCTGTGGTGACGCTCGGTCTGGTGTTCATCGGGGAGCACCTGTTCAAGCACTGGCGGGATCTCACCGGGGGAGTGGGCGTCGGCCGGCCGGCCGCGGTACCGGAGTTGTTCGGGCTGCAGTTCGCGGTCGACGGCGCGTACTTCACCAAGGCGCAGAAGCTGTATCTGCTGATGTTCGTGCTGCTGGTGATCTTCGGGGTGCTGGCGCGGAACCTCGTCCGGTCCCGGATCGGCCGGGCGCTGGCGGCGGTCCGGGATCGCGATCTGGCCGCCGAGGTGATCGGCGTCGACGTCACCCGGTACAAACTGATCGCCTTCGCGGTGTCGTCGTTCTACGCCGGCGTCGCCGGGGCGCTGCTGTACGTGATGATCGGCTTCGTCGAGCCCGGCTCGTTCAACCTGGCGATGTCGGTGCAGTACATCGCGATGATCCTGGTCGGCGGCGTCGCCACCATCTCCGGATCGATCATGGGCGCGTTGTTCATCACGTTGCTGCCGCGGGTCACCCGCGAGCTGCCGGCGGTGCTGCCGTTCATCAGCAGCAGCTCGACGGCCGGCGGCATCACGGTCTTCCAGGTCGAGACGATTCTGTACGGCCTGCTGATCATCGGATTCCTGATCTTCGAACCGCGCGGGCTGTTCGGGATCTGGGTCCGCGTTCGCACGTACTGGAAGTCATGGCCGTTCTCGCACTGACTCACCTGTCGGTGCCGGCAGCCCGAGGAGGAACAGCGATGTACAGAAGTCGCAGGGCGGTCGCGGTGGGCCTGGTGGCCGCCGTACTGGCCGTCGCGGGGTGCCGCAACGACGCCCCGGAGACGCAGCAGGGCAGTGAAGGCGTCAAGTTCGACGTCGGCGTCACCAAGGAACCGTGCCCGGCCGCGGTCGACAAGGCCAAGGGATGTATCTACCTCGGCTCGATCTCCGACCTGACCGAGGGCCCGTTCAAGGCGCTGGGTGTGCCGATCACCGAGGCCCAGAAGGCGTTCTGGAAGCGGGTCAACACCGCGGGCGGGATCGGCGGCTACGAGGTCGACGTGACCAAGTACGTCAAGGACAACAAGTACAACCCGCAGATCCACAACGAGGTGTACTCCGAGATCAAGCCGGACGTGCTCGGCCTGGCCCAGACGCTGGGCTCCCCGACCACGGCCGCCATCCTCGCCGATCTGAAGTCGAGCAGCGTGGTGGGCGTGCCGGCCTCGTGGACGTCGGCCTGGGCGTTCGAGGACGTCATCTTGGAGTCCGGTACGAACTACTGCTTCGAGTCGATGAACTCGGTCGACTTCGGGGCCGAGACGTTGCAGGCCAAGAGCGTGGTCGCGCTGCACTTCCCGGGCGACTACGGCGACGACGCGGCGGCCGGTACCAAGGTCGCGGCCGAGGCGAACGGGATGAAGTTCACCGACATCCCGACCGCGCCCGGCCAGGAGAACCAGGGCGCGGCGATCCAGAAGCTGGTCGCGGCCAAGCCGGACCTGGTCATCCTGACCACTGGCCCGACGGAGGCGGCGACGATCGTCGGTGGCGCCGCGCAGGCTGGTTTCAAGGGACAGTTCATCGGCACCAGCCCGACCTGGAACCCGGCGCTGCTGAAGAGCCCGGCTGCTCCCGCGTTGACGGCGCTCTACCGTCAGTCGGGGCCGTGGGCGCCGTACGGCACGGACACTGCCGGCCACAAGGCACTGGCCGGCGCGCTGGATCCGGCGATGTTCAGTGCCGCGCCCAACGACGGCTACACGGCCGGCTGGGTCTGGTCGTACCCGATGAAGGCGGCGCTGCAGAAGGCCGTCGAGTCCAAGGACCTCACCCGGGCCGGGCTGCTGGCGGCGGTGAAGTCGCTGACCACTGTCGACTACGAGGGGATGCTGCCCGCCGAGGCCGGCAAGTTCGGTGGCGCGCCGAACGAGCGGGTCTTCCGGCAGAGCCTCATCTCCAAGGTCGATCCGTCGGCGCCCACCGGCGTGAAGGTCGAGAAGGACTTCTTCACCGGCAAGACAGCGGCGAAGTACGAGTTCAGTAAGCCGTGTTACCAGTAGAAAGGTCCTATGACTTTCTACGTCCATGGTGAGGACAAGCCCGACGTTCTGGCCGGGCTGATCGAGCGGTCCGAGGCCCACTGGTCCTATATGGATCAGTGGGCCGATCGGTTGATCCTGCGTGGTCCGACGCTGTCCGATGATGGTGAGGAGCACACGGGGAGCGTGCATTTCGTCGACGTGGACGATCGGGCGACGGCCGAGCGGTTCGCGTACGAGGAGCCGTATTGGCTGGCCGGGTACTACGAGCCGCTGACGGTCGTACGAGCCGTGGTGCTGCTCGATCGGACCGAGGACCGGCCGCGCTCGCTGGTGACTGCCGAGTGGGAGCCGGTCCCACTGACAGAGGTGGCTGCGTCGCTGCTCGCAGACGACGAACTGAGTTTCGTCGCGATCCTCGTCGACGACGAAAGCACAACCTCCGTCGGCCTCCTCGCAGCCCTCACCACGGAACCCGCGAAGGCCGACGACCGCATCCACCACATCGCTGCTCACTTGAACGCCCGGTCGCCGATGACCGTCACCGCGCGTCGCTGGCAGCGGGGCGGGCGATCACAGAGCGATTCCTGACCCGCCGTCTCTTGCCGTTCGGCTGTCGTTCACCGTAGGTTCACTGGCGACCACTGCTTGTGCTGACAAGGAGACCGCCAGTGACTGTAGAGAACCCCCTGTCCAGACGTCAGTTCGTCGCTCGTGCCGCTGCTGCAGGCGTTGCCGTCAGTGTCGCCGGGTCGGTGGAAGCGCTCTATACCGCCCAGCCCGCGCTGGGTACGTCCGGGCCGAAGGTCGGCTACGGCCCGCTGGTCCCGGACCCGAACGGCATGCTCGATCTGCCGAAGGGGTTCAGCTACAAGGTCGTCTCGCGTGAAGGCACGGTCCGCCCGGACGGGCTCAAGGTGCCGTCCCGCTTCGACGGTACGGGGACCTTCCCCGACCGGAACGGCGGCAGCAGGCTGGTCCGCAACCACGAGTGCAGCCCGACCACGGCGATCAAGGTCGTCGCTCCGCCCGAGCGCACCTACGATCCGGGCGGCGCCGGTGGAACCAGCACGCTGATCGTGGACCGGCACAATCACGCCACGAAGGAGTACATCAGCCTCGGCGGTACGGCGATCAACTGCTCCGGTGGCCCGAGCCCCTGGCGCACCTGGCTGACCTGCGAGGAGACCGAGCTCAAGGCCGGGGTGAGCGGCTACACCAAGGACCACGGCTTCATCTTCGAGGTCGACCCGTACGACGACCGCCGCAACCTGCACCCGACGCCGCTCAAGGAGATGGGCCGGTTCCAGCACGAGGCGGTGGCGATCGACCCCTCCACCGGCATCGTCTACGAGACCGAGGACGCGTTCGTCGCGCCGCTCGGCGGCTTCTACCGCTTCCTCCCGAACCGCCCGCGGGGTGGCTGGGGGAGCCTGCGGGCCGGCGGCGAGCTCCAAGCCATGCACATCGACGGGTTGCCTGACCTTTCCGTGGTACAGGAGCCCGGCACGCTCTTCCACAACGTGCAGTGGGTGAAGGTGCCCGACCCGCTGGCCACCACCGAGTCGGTGCGCGCGCAGGACTACGCGAAGCCGATCACCGGCGGCTACAAGCTCGAGGGCTGCTGGTGGGGCGCGGTGGACCGCTGCGTGTACTTCGTCTCGTCGTTCGCCCGGACCGAGCTCGGCCCGAAGATCGACCACGACGGCCAGGTCTGGAGGTTCGACCCGCGGCGGAAGACGCTGCGCCTCGAGGTGATCTTCACCCGTCCGTCGCCAGGCTCGGACGACCCCGAGTTCGATGCGCCCGACAACATCACCATGTCGCCGTACGGCGGCCTGATGATGTGTGAGGACGGCCTAGGTGAACAACACATGCTCGGTACCACCGAGGACGGCCAGGTTTTCAAGTTCGCCCGCAACCGGGTCAACAACGGAACCCCCGAAGCCCCGGAGTACGGCGAACTGACCGGCGTCGGCTTCTCCGCCGACGGCCGGACGATGTTCTTCAACATCTACACCCCCGGCATCACCTTCGCCGTCACCGGCCCCTGGCGCCGCCGCCGCTGACCACCCCGCCGGCCGTGCCCCCCGCCCCAAGGCACGGCCGGCACCTGTATCGATCAGCTGACCGGTCCGTCGTACACCCACAGCCCGTTCTCGCGGAGGAAGTGGCTGTTTTCGGTTTGGTGGCCGGGGTGGCCTTCGGCTCGGTAGTCGGCGCGGAACTCGACGGTGCCTTCGGTGTGGAAGGGAGTGCCGGCGGTGGTGTTGAGGATTTCCAGGCCGGTCCACTCGAGGTCGTCCTCGAGGTGGAGTTCGCGCGGGCGGGTCGCGGTGGACCAGCTGCGGAGCAGGTAGTCAGCGTCTCGTACTGCAAAAGCGGAGTAGCGCGAGCGCATGAGGCGCTCGGCGGTGGTGGCCTGGGTCCGGCCCTCGTGGATGCTGCCGCAGCAGTCGGCGTACGCGGCGTCGAGACCGCAGGGGCAGGGCGTGCGTTTAGCCATCCTCCGATTGTGCCTTGGCGCCGGAGGCGAGCAGGTACTGGCCGGTGGCGTAGGTGGACATCACCAGGACGCCGCGCCCGGGGAAGTCGCGCCCGGCCAGGCGCATCGCGATCAGCGCGTCGGAGATGAGGAAGAGGGCGCCGCCGAGACCACTGCGTTTGTTGTGCCAGCCGGAGGCGACGGCGGTTGCCGTGAGCAACAACGCGTACGCCGCGACGGGGACTCGCTGGGAGCCGAGGTTCTTCGACAGCAGGGCGATCATGGCTGCCCAGAGCGCGCCGTACGCGGCAAGCAGTCGCCACGATTTCTCGCCGGGCTTGGTGAGGTACACGGCGAGGTAGCAGGCATGCGCCGCGGCAAAGGCGGCCATGCCAGCCAGTTGCAGATCGGTCTCCAGCAGCAGGTCGTCGGCCGCCGACGCGAGCAGCGCGGCCTGGATCAGCGGGGGAATGTCCTCCTGCGTCCGCGTCCAGGACAGCAGCAAGGGCATCAGCGTCACCTTGCTCGCCTGCTTCAGCAGCTTGATGTCGACAGCAACTGCCGCGACATTGATCGCCGCCGCACCCCAGTACGCCGCCAACCACCGCCGCCCGCTAGCCAGCCGCCCCAGCTTCATGGGCCGGAGTCTGCAGTACTCCGGTGTCGTACGGGCTAACCCCCGGTGACGAGCCTCAGACGGTCCCGGGGAACGCGACGGGAGTGCCGCCCCAGTTGAGTTGGGTCGTCGCGGTGGTGATCAATGCCTGGATCGCGAGCGCACGGACCTGGTCCTGCTCGGCACCCTCGACCAGGTCGGCGTATACGGCGGCCAGTCGCCGCTCGATCAGCAGGATCAGGCTGCTGGCGGTCTGCGGGGTCGTCACGGCCAGCGGCAGGTCGTAGGCCGGCTCGGCCGCAACAGGCTTCTCCCCGGCCGCGGTGAGGAGGGCGGCGAGTTTGTCGCGTTGCCTGCGGTGTTGTTCGTACAGGTCGTCGGCAGCCCGGAACTTTGCGCCATTCAGCTTGCCGCCGGCTACGCCCACGCCGTACAGGGCAGCGTGTTCACCGGCTAGCGCCGCCTGGAGGGCATCGACTTGGCTCACTGGGCGGCCTGCTTCTTCTTGACGGTCAGGGAGTTCGCTAGCTGGCTCTCGGCGGCGGCGACCATGGCGAGCAGGCGGGCATTCGGCCCGGACAGCTTCGCGGCGGCGGTCGCGTGGGCGACGGACAGCTTCTGCTCCCTCGTGGCCAGGTCGGCCATCGCAGCCTCGGCCCCCTTCGGCAGGGCGGGCAGCGGGGGAGCGGTGGCCGGGCCTGCCCCGGACACCTCATTGAGCTTCGCCAGGTGCTGAGCGTGGTACTTCGCCGCGGTCGTGAGCTGGGTGCGCAGCGCAGGGTAGAGCTTGCCGGCCGCTGTGAGCCGCTGGGCTACTTGGGCCACCTGCCCGGCCGCTGCGGACATGGCCGCGACCACTGCCGGGTCGGTGCTCGGCTCCGGCTTCCCATCCGGGCCCTTGGTGCCGCCGCTCTTGGTGTCACCGGCCGTGGGCTCATCACTGTCGTCTTTGCACCCTGCGAGCAGGGTCGTAGTGCCGGCTGACAGGGCAACCGTCCGCAGCGTGGTCCGGCGGGACAGCAACGCTGCCGACCAGCGAGTGAGGGGCTCAGGATCGTTCGGCATAGGCCGAAACCCTATCCCGAACGGAGGTACGTGCTCGGCCACTTCGGTGGGCCGGATATGGTGGGCTACTGCCCTCGGTCGGATCGCCGGGGCGCACGGCGCTGCAGAACGCGGTGTCACAACTGGAGAGAGAGGCAGGTCTACCTGTGAGCCGAAGGACTGACCACACGGACCCCGAGAGCCTCGAAAACTTCCTGCGCCCGATCGTCGCCCAGTTCGGTTGCGACCTCGAGGCAGCCGAAGTCACGCCGATCGGCAAGCGCCGGCTCCTGCGGGTGCTGGTCGACCGCGACGGCGGAATCAACCTGGACGACGTCGCCGACGTCACCCGGGCCATCTCGAAGGCGCTCGACGCCGACGAGGTGATGGGCGACGGCGCGTACACGCTCGAGGTGTCCAGCCCCGGCGTCGACCGGCCGCTCACGCTGCCGCGGCACTGGCGGCGCAACGTCTCCCGCCTGGTCGAGGTCACCCTGGTGGCCGGCGGCAAGGTGACCGGCCGGATCACCTCGGCCACCGACGAGGCGGCCGAGCTGGACGTCAAGGGCCGGCCGCGGACGATCGCGTACGGCGACATCACCAAGGCCAAGATCCAGATCGAGTTCAACCGGCCAGCCGGCAACGACGAAGCAGAATCCGCCGCTGACGGCGTGGACGAGGAGAACTGATGGATATCGACATGGCCGTGCTGCGGTCCCTGGAACGCGAGAAGGACATCGCGTTCGACATCGTGGTCGAGGCGATCGAGCAGGCCCTGCTGGTGGCGTACCACCGGACCGAGGGCGCCCAGCAGCAGGCCCGGGTCGAGCTGGACCGCAAGAGCGGGCACGTCACGGTGATGGCCAAGGAGCTGGCCGAGGACGGCACGGTCGCCCGCGAGTTCGACGACACGCCGGCCGACTTCGGCCGGATCGCGGCCACCACGGCCAAGCAGGTCATCCTGCAGCGGCTGCGCGACGCCGAGGACGAGGTCCGGTACGGCGAGTTCGCGGGCAAGGAGGGCGACATCCTGTCGGGCATCGTCCAGCAGGGCCGCGACCCGCGCTCGGTGATGATCGACCTCGGCAAGATCGAGGCCGTACTCCCGGCGCCCGAGCAGGTGCCGGGGGAGAAGTACGAGCACGGCTCGCGCCTGCGGGTGTACGTGGTCGGTGTCCGCAAGGGCTTCAAGGGCCCGCAGATCACCGTCTCCCGGACGCACCCGAACCTGGTCAAGAAGCTGTTCGCGCTCGAGGTGCCGGAGATCGCCGACGGCACCGTCGAGATCACCGCGATCGCGCGTGAGGCCGGCCACCGGACCAAGATCGCCGTCCGGACGCTGAACCCGTCCGTGAACGGCAAGGGCGCCTGCATCGGCCCGATGGGCCAGCGGGTGCGCAACATCATGCACGAGCTGCACGGCGAGAAGATCGACATCATCGATCACAGCGACGACCCGGCGACGTTCGTCGGGAATGCGCTGTCGCCGGCGCAGGTTTCGTCGGTGGAGGTCGTCGACGCTGCGGCACGCGCCGCGCGGGTCGTCGTACCGGACTACCAGCTGTCGCTGGCGATCGGCAAGGAAGGGCAGAATGCCCGCCTCGCGGCCCGGCTCACGGGCTGGCGGATCGACATCCGGCCGGATACGGATGTGACTCGTGAGGACGAGAAGGTAGACTGATCTCTCGGTCGGTCGACTGAGTCGTCACCACACCCTGAGGAACTGAAGATTCACACTGCAGACGCGCGCCCTGAGAAGGTTCAGGAACGTACCTGCATCGGGTGTCGGAAGCGGGACAGTCCGGCTGATCTGCTGCGGATGACGGTTTCCGGAGGACGTGTCCTCCCGGATCCCGCGCATCGGGCACCCGGCCGCGGGGCGCATCTGCACCCGGTGACCGAGTGTCTCGACCTGGCAGAGCGGCGAAAGGCGTTCCCACGGGCCTTCAAGGTCCCGGGTCCGCTTGATCTTTCGCTCGTACGGGAACAGGTGGAGCAGTGAGCTGTAACACGAAGTGCGGCCGCCCGGCCGCCCACGGTGCAAAAGGCCGTGAAGACATGAAGGCGGGTCATCGACTCATGACTACTCGATGAGTGTCCAAAAGTGATGGATACACAGCGATGAGTGCAATGCGATGAGCATGTACGTCAGCTAACGGTCCGCGCCCCCAAGGCTCGGACCAGAGGGAGAGTAGTGGCAAAGGTCCGAGTCTACGAGCTCGCGAAAGAGCTCGGAGTTACCAGCAAGGTCGTCCTGACCAGGCTGAACGACATGGGAGAGTTCGTCCGATCGGCGTCCTCGACGATCGAGGCACCCGTCGTCCGACGGTTGGCGGAGGAGTTCGAGAAGAACCCGCCGAAGAAGCGCGCGGCCAAGAAGGCCGCCGCCAGCACCTCAGCAGCGCCGCAGGCGACCGCGCCGGTCACCCCGGCCGCGCCGAAGGCGCCGAGCGCTGAGAGCAGCGCACCGGCTGCCCCGGCCCCGGCCGCTCCGGTTAAGGCTGAGCCCACGGTGGTCGAGACCGCCGCGAGCACCGCCACGTCCGGCGCCGAGGTCACCGAGTCGGCCACTCCGGCCGCCTCAGCCCCGGCCAGCGCTGAGACCAGCACGTCCGCCCCGGCACCGGCTCCGGCCCGTCCGGCGACGGGTTCTACGCCGTCCCCGGCTCGCCCGGGTCCGCGGCCTGGTCCGAAGCCTGGTCCGCGCCAGGAGAGCCCGGCCGCTCCGGCGTTCGAGGCTCCGGCGGCCAAGGCTGCCGAGGCTCCGGCTGCTCCGGCACCGGCTGCTCCGGCCGCTTCGGTGGAGGCTCCTGCCGCACCCGAGGTACCCGCAGTACAGGCTCCTGCTGCTTCCGCGGCGCCGTCGGCTCCGGCCGGTCAGCGTCCCGGCCCGGCAGCGCCGCGTCCGACGGGTGACCGTCCGGCGCCGCGTCCCGCAGGTCCGGGCGGCAACGCCCCGCGTCCTGGTGGTGCCGCGCCGCGTCCGGGTGGTGCTCCCCGTCCGGGTGGCGCCCCGCGTCCCGGCGCTCCCGGTGGCGACCGTGGTGGCCGTCCGGGTGCACCGCGTCCGGGCAACAACCCCTTCAGCTCGACCCAGGGCATGCAGCGCGGTGGCGCGCGTCCGGGTCCGGGTGGCGCTCCGGCGGCCCCGGCCCAGGGCGGCACTCCGGCAGGTATGCCGCCGCGGCCGGCGCAGGCCCGTAGCGGCGGTACCGACCGACCGCGTCCGTCGGGTGGCGTTCCGGGCGCACCGCGTCCGAACCCGGCGATGATGCCGAAGTCCTCAGCCGGTACCTTCACCGGCCGTCCGTCGGGTCCCGGCGGCGGTTCGGGTGGTCCTGGTGGCGGCGGTGGCGGCCGTGGCCGTCCCGGCGGCGGTTCCGGTGGTCCCGGTGCCGGTGCCGGCGCGCGTCCCGGTGGTGGCGGTGGCGGCGGCTTCCGTCCGGGTGGTGGCCCCAGCGGTCCCCCCGGTGGTGGCGGTGGCGGTCGTCCCGGCCCGGGCAACCGTGGCCGTGGCGGAACGCAGGGTGCCTTCGGGCGTCCGGGCGGTCCGGCCCGTCGTGGTCGCAAGTCCAAGCGCGCCAAGCGCCAGGAATTCGACAACATGCAGGCTCCGGCCGTCGGCGGCGTGCGGGTCAAGCACGGTGACGGCGAGGTCGTTCGTCTTGCCCGTGGTTCCTCGCTGACGGACTTCGCCGAGAAGGTCGGCGTCGACCCGGCATCGCTGGTCCAGGTGCTGTTCGCCCTGGGCGAGATGGTGACCGCGACCCAATCGGTCAACGAGGAGACCCTCGAGCTGCTCGGCACCGAGCTGAACTACGACGTTCAGGTCGTCTCGCCGGAAGACGAGGACCGCGAGCTGCTGGAGTCGTTCGACATCGACTTCGGCTCCGACGAGGGCGACGACTCGAACCTGATGGCACGGCCGCCGGTCGTGACCGTGATGGGTCACGTCGACCACGGTAAGACGAAGCTGCTGGACGCGATCCGGCACGCGAACGTCGTGGCCGGCGAGGCCGGTGGCATCACCCAGCACATCGGTGCGTACCAGGTGACGACCGAGGTGGACGGCAAGGAACGCGCCATCACCTTCGTCGACACCCCGGGTCACGAGGCGTTCACCGCCATGCGTGCTCGTGGTGCGCAGGCCACCGACATCGTCATCCTGGTGGTCGCGGCCGACGACGGCGTGATGCCGCAGACGATCGAGGCGCTGAACCACGCCCGCGCGGCCGGTGTGCCGATCGTGGTCGCGGTCAACAAGATCGACGTCCCGGCGGCCGACCCGGTCAAGGTCCGCGGTCAGCTCACGGAGTACGGGCTGGTTCCCGAGGAGTACGGCGGCGACACGATGTTCGTCGACGTCTCGGCGAAGTCGCGGATCAACATCGAGGGCCTGCTCGAGGGTGTCGTACTGACCGCGGACGCTGCGCTGGATCTCCGGGCCAACCCGGACATGCCGGCCCAGGGTCTCGCGATCGAGGCGCACCTGGACAAGGGCCGTGGACCGGTCGCGACCGTGCTGGTCCAGCGCGGAACGCTGCGGGTCGGCGACTCGATGGTCGCGGGTCCGGCGTACGGCCGGGTCCGGGCGATGCTCGACGAGCACGGCAACTCGGTCGAGGAGGCCCTGCCGTCGCGGCCGGTGCTCGTCCTCGGTCTGACCGCCGTGCCCGGCGCCGGTGACAAGTTCCTCGTGGTGGAGGACGACCGGATGGCCCGGCAGATCGCTGAGAAGCGGGAAGCCCGGGCTCGTGCGGCGGCCAACGCCAAGCGGCGCGCGCGCCGTACCCTCGAGGACTTCATGGCTTCCATGGAGAAGGGGCAGACGCAGGAACTGCTGCTCATCCTCAAGGGCGACGGCTCCGGTTCGGTCGAGGCGCTGGAAGACGCGCTGGTCCGGATCGAGGTCAGCGACGAGGTCTCGCTGCGCGTCATCGACCGTGGTGTCGGTGCGATCAACGAGAACGACGTCAACCTGGCCATCGCCTCCGACGCCGTCATCATCGGCTTCAACGTGCGGCCGGCCGGCAAGGCCGGGGATCTGGCCGAGCGTGAAGGCGTGGACATCCGGTTCTACTCGGTGATCTACGCGGCGATCGACGACATCGAGGCGGCCCTGAAGGGCATGCTGAAGCCGATCTACGAGGAAGTCACTCTGGGTCAGGCGGAGATCCGCGAGATCTTCAAGTCGTCGAAGGTCGGAAACATCGCCGGCTGTTGGGTCACCAGCGGCCTGATCAGGCGAAACGCGAAGATCCGGTTGATCCGCGACGGTGCGGTGATCGTCGAGAACGGCGAGCTGTCGTCGCTCAAGCGGTTCAAGGACGACGCGTCCGAGGTCCGCGAGGGCTTCGAGTGTGGTCTGACCGTGCAGAACTACAACGACATCAGGATCGGCGATGTCGTCGAGGCGTTCGAGCTCCGCGAGAAGGCCCGCAGCTAGTACGTAGCACTGCCCTAGTAACGTCCGGAGTGACGGTTTGTTCTTCCGTCGCTCCGGACGTTACGCATGATGTGGACTGAGAAGGAGTGAGCCCTGATGGGTGAAGCAAGGGCGAAGCAGTTGGCCGACCGGATCCAGGTCCTGGTCGCGGAGCTGCTGGAGCGCCGGGTCAAGGACCCGCGACTCGGCTTCGTCACCGTGACGGACGCGAAGCTGACCGCCGATCTGGGCGAGGCGAGCGTCTTCTACACGGTGTACGGCGGCGAGCAGGACCGTGTCTCCACCGCCGCGGCGCTCGAGTCGGCCCGTGGGCTGATCCGCAGCGAGGTCGGCAAGGCACTCGGCCTGCGACGGGCTCCGAGCCTGGCGTTCTACCTGGACGCCGTACCGGAGACCGCCGGTCAGATCGAGGAGTTGCTGGCGAAGGCCCGGCAGGCTGACGCTGAGGTGGCGAAGGCTGCCGCCGGTGCCAAGCCGGCCGGCGACGCCGACCCGTACAAGCGCCGCGAGGACGATGACTCCGACGACGAGTGACGCCGTGGACGCGCCTGTTTCTTCCTCCTCACCGGAGGGGGAGGGCGCGTCCGCTTCGTCGAGTACTTCTAACCTGCCCGTCGGCACTGCAGCTCCTGTTGCTTCGGTCGGCGGCTTCGATGCGTCCGTTGCGGACGGCATCGTCATCGTCGACAAGCCGGCGGGGGTGACCTCGCATACGGTGGTCGCTCGGGTACGGCGGCTGGCGGGGACCCGCAAGGTGGGTCACGCGGGGACGCTGGATCCGATGGCCACCGGCGTACTGGTGGTCGGACTGAACCGGGCGACTCGGCTGCTGGGGCATCTGCAGCTGGCCGACAAGTCGTACGACGCGACGATCCTGCTCGGCGCGACGTCCTCCACGGACGATGCCGAGGGGGAGATCACGGTCGCTGCGTCTGCTGAGGCTTTGGCGGCGGTGACCGCCTCCACGATCGAGGCGGCCGTCGAGCCCTATCGCGGGCCGATCTCGCAGATCCCGTCGAAGGTCTCGGCGATCAAGGTCGACGGCAAGCGCGCGTACGAGCGGGTCCGGGCCGGCGAAGAGGTCGAGCTCAAGGCCCGGAACGTGACGATCAGCCGGTACGACGTCCTCGCCGTCCGAACCGTTGCCGGCGGCATCGAAGTCGACATCTCCGTCGACTGCTCCAGCGGCACCTACATCCGCGCCCTGGCCCGCGACCTGGGCGCCGACCTTGGGGTAGGAGGCCATCTCACGGCACTGCGTCGTACCCGGGTAGGCGCCTTCGGCATGTCGTCCGCCCACACCCTGGAAGAACTGGCGGAGTCCTTCACAATGCTCCCCATCGCCGACGTAGCCGCCGGCACCTTCCCCCGCTTCGACGCCGACGCCGACCAGGCAGCAGCCATCCGCACCGGCCGCCCCCTACCCGGCCTCAAGCTGACCCCAGGCACCCAAACCGCCATGTTCGCCCCCGACGGCACCTTCCTGGCCCTGTACGAACCCCACGGCCCCCTAGCCAAACCCACCGCCGTCTTCGTCAGCTAAACCCTTCTTTCCCACGCGTCAGTTGGATGGTGCGCCGAGTTGGGTGGTGAGTCTGGTTGGGATGATGGTGGTTGCGTAGCGCGGGGTGTTGGGTGGTTCGACGTCTGTCCATTCTCCGGTGTATTTTTCGGCGATCGCACGCTCCAGCGTGAGGTCTGGGTCCGGGGTGAGGTCGCCGATGGTTCCGCGGAGTTCGATGTAGTGGGTGGGGCGGGCGGGGTCGACCACGACGAGGGCGATGCGAGGGTCGCGGCGTAGGTTGCGTAGTTTCTGGCGGCCTTCGACGAGGCTGATGTGGACGGCTTCTCCGTCCCAGAGAAACCAAAGAGGCGTGGTCTGTGGTTCGCCGTGCTTGCCAAGGGTCGAGACAAAAGCCACCGCCGTCGAGCTGAGCAGTCCATGAAAGGTCACCGGGATCTCCATCCCGGCAGAGTACGGCGCGGGGGGCTGCAGAGTCAGACGATTAGACCAAGACCACCGTCGACCCTGAACACATGGGAAGCTCTTCAGGTTGATCCGTCTTGCGGAGAGGATCGTTATGGCTCGGCTTGGTCAGACCTTGTCGTTCGCTGCGGGCCTTTATCGTCAGCGGCTCAGTACGCTTTGGGCGGGCTACGCGGTCGGTGACCCAATGGCTCTGCTGCAGCTCAAGCCCGGTCGGGACGATCCGTACCGGATTTATGAGCGGATTCAGCGAGGTGGGGCGTTGGTGCCTACGCGGCTGGGGAACTGGGTTACGACCAGTCATTCGCTCTGTGATCTGGTACTTCGGGATCGGCGCTTCGGCGTACGGCCGGCCGGTGCGCCGGTCGGCGAGACGCCTACCGACGAGGTCGACCTCTCGTTTCTGGATATGAACCCGCCTGATCACACTCGTTTGCGGCGGCTCGCTCAACCTGCGTTCAGTCCCAAGCAGATGGCCGGCTACCGGCCGCAGATCGAGGCGACCGTCAATGAGTTGCTGGATCGAGCTGTCGAGACCGGAGGCTTCGACCTGGTCGGCGCGTTGGCTGCGCCGCTGCCTATCGCGGTGATCACCAATCTGCTCGGCATCCCCGAAGCGGACGCGGAGAACTTCGCGCGGTACGGGACCGTCATCGGCGGGGCGCTTGACGGAGTGCAGTCGCTGTCGCACGCAGCTCGGCTGCAGAAGGCCGATGCTGAGTTGAACGCGTTGTTCACCGGCCTGTTCGCGCTACGGCGACGCGATCCTGCCGATGACATCATCTCTCGCTTGGTGGCGGCGGAAGGCGAACAGATCCAGCCTGCCGAAATGCTGCCGATGTGCATACTGCTGCTGGTCGCGGGCTTCGAGACGACGGTGAACCTGATCGGCAATGCGGTCAACGCGCTCCTCGACCACCCCGACCAATGGGAGGCGCTCTGCGCGGACCCGGCGACGATGGCGCCCAAGGCGGTTGAGGAGACGCTCCGGTACGACCCGCCGGTCCAACGTACCGGTCGTTTTGCTCTGCAGCCGCTCGAGTTGGCCGGAAAGCCTGTCCAGCAAGGGCAGTTCGTGGTGACCCTGATCGGCGCGGCCAACCGCGACCCCGAGGCGTTCCCTGATCCCGACCGCTTCGACATCGCCCGCGAGCACACCGCCGATCACCTGGCCTTCTCCAGCGGCATCCACTACTGCGTCGGCCAGCCTCTCGCCCAACTCGAAGCCACCGTCGCCCTCCAGACCCTCGCCGAACGCGCCCTCACCCTCCGCCGCGCCGGCCGAACCCGCCGCCGCAACTCCAACACGATCCGCGGCCCCATCCACCTCCCGGTCCGCATCACCACCTCCGTACGCCGCGCCTCCGCCACCATCCGCTGACCAGTCGCTGTAGAGCCGGTCCTCGCCCGGTAGCTAGCGATGGTCGGCAGATTCGAACGGAGACGACGAGGCGGCGGTGCGCTTGATGCGGAGCCGGGCTTTCGCGGCGGCTTTGCGATGCCAGCGGGCACGCCGCCACAGCTGAAGTACTGATCGGCGCCGGCGAGTGTCCAGGTCCTGGGTGATCGCCGTGCGCAAGGCGCTTGTGGTCAACATCAGGTCTGTATAGGCAACCTCGCTCAGCGGAGCGGATGCGTCGGGCGACTTGTGCTGGAGTACGGCGGCGAGGAGTTCCTGGACGTCGCCGTACCGGGCTCGCGCCGACTCGGACATGAAGAGGCCACCGGTCGCGTAGTACCAGGTGCGGTACGACTCGTGGAGCTCCGCGAGCTGGCCGCGGGTCGGTTCGGTGCGTGGCCAGCGGGGGACGGCGCCTGTCGCCTTCCAGAGTTCTGGGTACGCCGCGAGCCGTTGGTCGCGAAGGTTCTCGTCGATCCCCGCCCGGGTGGAGATCCAGCTGTTGACGAGGGCGATCACCCCGGCGGTCAGCAAGGCGAGGACCCCGGTCACCACGGCGCGCATCAGCTCGGATGACATCAGTCGCAGTCTGAGCCCGAGCCTCTCGATGGACAAGAGCTAGTGTCGGGTGCTCGGTCGGCATGGTGATGGGGAGGCTGCGGTGCGGTTGGAGCTGGAGCGCATTCTGGAAGCCCGTGGACGGATCGATCCGGTGTTTCGGGATACACCGCAGTACGAGTGTGAGGCGTTGGGGAAGGTGCTTGGGTGCCGGGTGGTTCTGAAGGTCGAGACGGCCAACCCGGTGCGGTCGTTCAAGGGGCGTGGGACGGAGACCGTCCTGAGCAGGCTGCCGGAAGGCGGTGCTGTCGTTTGCGCGAGTGCGGGGAATCTTGGGCAGGCGCTGGCGTACAGCGGGCGGCGGCGGGGGATCGCGACCACGGTGGTGGCTTCGTCGGCTGCCAATCCGGTGAAGATCGAGCGGATGAAGGCGCTTGGCGCCACCGTGATCTTGGTGGATGGGGAGATCGAGGTGGCGCTCGAGACTGCCGAGCGGATCGCGGCCGAGACGGGTGCGTACCTGGTCGAGGACAGCAAGGACATCGGTACGTGTGAAGGGGCGGCCACGATCGGGGTCGAGCTGTCGGAGTCGGCGGTTGAGCTTGATGCGGTGCTGATCTCGCTCGGGGCCGGTGCGATGGCGTCGGGTGTGGGCTTTGCGGTGAAGAGTCTGGGCCAGAAGACCGAGGTGATCTGTGTCCAGCCGGAGCAGGCGCCGGCGATGACGTTGGCGTTGCGGGCCGGTCGGCCGGTCGAGGTCGGCTCTCCAGACACGATCGCGGACGGCGTCGCCGGGCGATCCATGATCCCGGAGGTACTCGAGGATCTGGCCGAGGTTGTGGATGGCGCGGTCCTGGTGACCGAGGCCGGCATCGTCGAGGCGATGCGGCTTATCCACACCCATGCGGGTCTGGTGGTCGAACCGGCCGCAGCGCTCGGAGTCGCCTCGATTCTGGAGAGCAACGGCCGGTACGCCGGTAAGACGGTCGCCACCATCCTCTGCGGAAGCAATGTCACCCCCGCGGACTTCAACCGCTGGATCGCCTAAGCGACGTCGGGGCGGGTCATTAGGGGGGAGCGCAGGTGTAGCTCCAGGTTGGGGGTGGTCAGCGGGACGGTGCTCCAGGTTGCTGCCGCGGTGTCCGCGTTGATCATCAAGCGGACTCGGTGTGGGGTGGTGATGACGTAGAGGTCGGCGACGAAGGTGTCACCCTGCCAGGCGCCGGTTGCGACGACAGGGCGGCCGAGTGGAGAGCTCTCGCGCCACTCGCCGTGGCCTACCGAGATCTTGAGGGACGGGCCGAGTTGCAGGAGCCAGCCGCCGGCGACAGGTTCGACCGTCACCGCGGTTCCGTCGGGCAGCGCTGAGTCAGCGGGAGAGCCGTCGATCGTCGCCTTCGCCGAACGGGGCGAGCCTGAGCCCGGTACGGGGGTGAAGGACAGTTTCCGCAGGCGATCTTCGAGTAGCTGATCGTCTTCGGGGGTTGCAGCATCCGGGCCAGGCAGCAGGTAGTCCCAGAAGAGGCCGGGCAGCACCTCGGTGGGGCCGACGGCGCCGGTCAGCGCGATGACGAGGTCATGGGACGGTACGACCACGCAGGCCTGCCCGAAGGAGCCGTGGCCGTGGAAGCCGTGGCGCGAGATCCAGAACTGGTAGCCGTACCCGCAGACGAAGTCGGGGTTGTGCGACCAGTTGGGGAGCGGCAAGGTCTCGATGTGCGCCCTGGTCGCGAGGTCGACCCAGTCGGCCGGAACGAGCTGCTGCCCGTTCCAGACCCCTCGCCGTAGCAGCAACTCACCGAAGGCGGCGACGGCCTCGGTCGTCAGGTGGAGTCCGTGGAACCCGAACGACGCCCCGCTCGCCACCCGATCCCATTCGGCGCCTTCGATGCCCATCGGCCGGAACAGCCGCTCGTCGAGCAGCTCCCGCAGGTCGCGGCCGGTGACCCGCTCGACCATCCGCGCCAGGACGTACGTGGTCGAGTTGTCGTAGGAGTGCCGAGTGCCCTCCGGATCGGCGAACGGTACGCGCAGGAAGCCCTTCACCAGGTCGTACGGTTCGAGCTGCCAGGCCTCTTCGAGACTGTCCGGGTCGTGCCCGGCCGTCATCGACAGCAGGTGATGGACGGTGATGCGGCGACCCTGCTCGGAGACATCGTCCGGTACCTGGTCGGGCAACACGTCCACCACCCGATCGTCCAGCGAGAGCAGCCCATCGCTGATCGCGAGCCCGACGGCGACCGAGGTGAACGACTTGGTCAACGAGTAGAGAAGGTGCGGGCGCTCAGCCGAGTACGGCGCCCACCACCCCTCCGCGACCACCTGCCCGCGATGCACGACCATGAGCGAGTGGCACTCGACCGACCGCGCTTCGAGCTGGTCCAGCAGCGCGATGACCGCCCGGGACGACATTCCTGAGGCGGCCGGCGTCGACCGGGGCAGTAGGTGCATCCGGGCACGCTAACAACCATGGCCTTTCCGAGTCACCGGAAGTATCAGCGGCTGGCTATCGTCTCGCCTGCAGGCTTGTCGATACTGGGTTACTGAGATGTCCCATCGACGTCGCGGAGGAAGTCGAGAACGGCGACGGCCAGCTCGCGGGGGGCTTCTTGGGCTGCGTAGTGGCCGACGCCCTCGAGGGAGACGGAGCGAATCGCGCCGGCCGCGACTTGGGCGAAGGTGGCCCTGGTGAAGTCACCGCCTCCGGCGCCGATGGTGAGTACCGGCATCTTGAGCGGGTTCTCGGCGGCGATGGCGGTGATCTCGCCGCCGTCTTGCAGCATCGACCGGTAGAGACCGGTAGCGCCGCGAAAGCCACCGGGCCGCGAGTAGGTCCGGACGTACTCGGCAAGGTCGGCCTCGGTCATCGCTCCAGGTGTCATGGTCATGGGTGGGCCGCTGAACTGAGTAAGGAACTCGTGCTCCCGGCCTGCCAGGAGCATCTCGGGGATGCCTGGGGTGGTGAGCATTCCGATGTACCAGGCGCCTCCGCGGGTGACGTCGGCCAGTCCTTCCATGCCGAATCCGGGCAGCCCTGTCTCGATCGCGGTGAAGCTGCGGACGTCTTCCGGGTGGGTGGCGGCCAGCCGGAAGACAATCATCCCGCTGATGTCCTGGCCGGCGAGGTGTACCGGGCCGACGTCGAGGTGCTCGACGAGGTGGTGCAGGTCGTCGGCGGAAGTCGCGCTGTCGTACGGTCCGGTCTCGTTGCCCGAGTCACCGAAGCCGCGCAGGTCCACGGCGAACACGCGGTGGTTCGCCGCCAGTAGCGGGATGAGCTTGCGGAACGCCCACCAGGTCTCCGGAAAGCCGTGGACCAGCAGGATCGGAGACCCACCGGTTCCGGCTTCGACGTAGTGGAGGCGGGTTCCGTTGAGGTCGACGGAGTGGTGGGTGATCCCGGGCAGTGCTGCGCTCTCGGGGATGGCGGTCATGACAGCTCCCAATTAGACAATCTGGTTGTCCATTGACGATAGACAACCAGATTGTCTTTGTCTAGCGCGGCATCGTAGCCTGGGGTTCATGTCTCGCTCCGGTGCCGACCTCGCACTGCTGTTGCTCGGAGGTTTTCGCAGTCTGGTGGATGCGGCGCACGCCGAGTTGGCTGCCCGCGGGCACGCCGATGTCCGTCCCGTCCACGATTTCGCCATCCGCGCGATCGCGGCTGGTGCCGACAGCGCCTCGGAACTGGCCCGGCGGATGGCGGTCTCGAAGCAGGCGGCGGCCAAGACGATCGTCGTACTGCAGGAGCGGGGCTACATTGCCCGCGACGTTGATCCTGCGGATGCACGTCGCAAACGGCTTCAGGTGACGCCGGAGGGATTCGGCCTTCTCGCTGAAGCCGAGGCGATCTTCGACGAGTTGCGCGATCGCTGGGGGCGGCAGATCGGCGCCGCTCAGCTCGCCGAACTCGAGGCGCAGTTGTCGGCGCTGGTCGGCGCAGAGCCGCTGCGGCTGGATACGCCGGGCTGGATCACGCAAGACCTAGGTGACCCGACGTAGGCAACCTCAGTCCCGGCCAGGATTGCAGATCGCTGGCTACCGGGTCCGGCTGCAGGTACTCTGGCCATCAGACTAAGCGGACGATTTCGTCCGCAACCGTGGATGGCGCCTGTCAGCAGGTGTGGAGATGCTGATGAAGGACCGCGCTGGTCTGGTGTGACGACGAGGAGTACGAACTGGCCGAGGGGGGTGTTCCTGCCTAAGCAGAACCCGCGCCCGCCCGGTAACGAGGTCAAGCCCGACAAGGCGATCGCCACCAAGTACGGGAACGTGATCGTCGGGCCGCCACGCTGAGTGCCATCCCCTGCCATCCAAAGGACCTTCATGACTACGGACCACAACAGCCGGGTGATCGAGGAATTTCGGGCCAACAACGGCAAAGTCGGCGGGTACTTCGAAGGAGCGCCGCTGCTCCTGCTGCACAGCACAGGCGCTCGTTCCGGCGAGCCGCGGATCACTCCGATGATGTATCTGCTGGACGGGGAACGCTATCTGGTGTTCGCCTCCAAGGCAGGCTCCGACAGCAATCCTGCCTGGTATCACAACCTGCTCGCCCATCCCGAGGCGCGGATCGAGGTCGGCGACGACACGATCGCGGTCCAGGCTGTCGAACTGCGAGGCGACGAGCGGGACGCGTACTACGCCGAGCAGGCCCGCCGCTACCCAGGTTTCGCCGGCTATCAGCAGAAGACCGATCGGATCATCCCGGTGATCGCCTTGACGCCTCTCGCCGACCCCGACAACCCGAAGGAGACGGCCCTGTGAGCCGCCAGGAACGCGAGCAGCTCGACCAGATTCTGCGGCACGGCGAGTTCGACATCGGGGGAGACGTCGACGAGCAGCGGGTGATCTTTCACGAGATGATCTCCTCGCTGCCGCTGGCCGACGACATCGTTACGACACCGGGCGAGCTCGGCGGTGTACCGGTGATCACGGTCGGGACTCCGGGCAACGATCCTTCGGTCGTCGTGCTGTACTTCCACGGCGGTGGGTACGCGCTCGGGTCGGCGCGGGACTCGGTCGGGTTGGCGGCCGACGTTGCTCGGCGGGTCGGCGCGCGTGTGATCACCGTGGACTATCGGCTTGCTCCCGAGCATCGGTATCCCGCCGCGCTCACGGACGCGGTCGCCGCGTATCGAGCGCTGCTCGACAGTGGCGTGCCGAGTTCCCAGGTCGCCTTCGTGGGGGAGTCGGCGGGGGGTGGTCTGGTGGTTGCGACACTTGTCGCTCTCAAGGAGGCGGGTTTGCCGCAGCCGTCATCGGCAGCGGTCTTCTCACCGTTTGTCGACCTCACCTTGTCCGGTGCCAGCATGAAGACCAAGGCCGAGGTCGACCCGGCCCTGACCCCTGACGGTCTTCGCCGCCGGGTCGGCGACTACGTGGCCGGCGGGGATCCCGCGGTCGGGACGGTGAGCCCGATCTTCGCCGATCTCACCGGTCTGCCGCCGCTGCTCATCCAGGCCGGCTCGCACGAGATCCTTCTCGACGACGCCACCCGTCTCGCGGCCCGCGCCGCCGCGTACGACGTACTGGTGCAGCTGCAGGTATGGCCGGAGGTGCCGCACGTCTTCCAAGGCTTCGCCGCACTTCTCGACGAAGGTGCCGAGGCGCTCGACTCCGCTGCCGCCTTCACCAAGGCGCATTGGACCGCCGGATAGCCGAAGGACAACCGCGGCCGCCAGTGTGGCCAATCATTCAGATCGATCTGCAGAGGCGCGCTTGGCGCGAGTGTCGCGGTCGGTCGCAACGAGTTCACCGCTGCCGTGCGCGAGCGCTACCCGACGGGCCGGCCGGTTTGGAATCCGATTGGACAGTCGACGACCTGGAGCCCTGGTCTGCGATCATTGCGACGTGAGCGAGCCAGCTTCGAAGTCCGCCGGTCGTCGGCGCGGACCGCGGCGTGATGCGCTCGACAACCGGGACCGCGTGCTGGCAGCCGCCATCATCGCCGTCCGGCGTGAAGGCGCCGCTGTACCTATGGCGACCATCGCGGCGGACGCCGGCGTCGGCGTCGGGACCGTCTACCGCCACTTCCCTTCCCGCGATGCGCTCCTCGCAGCCCTGGCCCACCGATCCGCCGAAATGGTCCTGGACGCCGCGCGTTCGGCCGCCGCTGACGACCGGCCTCCGCTCGATGCCATCCGTGCCTTCCTCTACCAGACCATCAGGGACGGCAAGGAGATCGTTCTCCCGATGCAGAGCGGTCAGCCGCTGACCGACCCCGCCACCAAGGCGGTGATGGCCGACGTGCACCGCATCCTCGACTCGCTGATCAGTCAGGGCCGCGCCGACGGCACGATCCGCGCCGACATCAGCAAGGCCGATGTCGTCGTGTTCGGCGCCATGCTGACTCAGCAACTCCCGCAGACCGGAAACTGGACCCAGGTCGCCCGCCGCCTGGCAGACATCTTCATCGCCGGCCTTCAGCCCTGACTGCACGCCTCACCTACCTCGGACGGTTCCCAAAACTACAGTTCAAGCAACCGACGAAGGTCGGCAGCAGTTCCTCAGACATGTCCAAGCGCTATGGCAGATCGTCGAACAAGCCCCGGTCCCGCAGCAGCGCGGCGACCAGTAGCCTGCCTGGGGGGCCTCGATCGCCCACCTCTGCAGATTCAGGTAGAAGCTGCGAACATCGCCAGGATGGATTCCGGCGGCCGTCAAGTCCCACCTGTCCAGCGCCCAACGCAAACTCAACCTTCGCAACAGAACCGAACTGGCCATCTGAGCCTGGGAAAACCACATGGTCTCCTGAGCCGTTGAGATCCAGGTGACCGCGAAGGCGTGGTCGCCGCGGGAGCCGCCCTTTGCAGGACGGTTCGAAGGACGGCTTGCATCGGGTTCCGGCTGGCCGTTGGACGACCACGGAGCCCGCACTCAGGGTGGGTGAGAGCCTGCGGCTGAGTGAGCGGGGGCGGAGCGAGCCTGGGCTAGTGCTCCGGCGCGACGAGGCAGAACTCTTCGCATCCAGCACTGCGCTGCTATTGGCGGCGGTCCGACGGAGACGGAGTTGTTGACGGATCGCACGCAGGAGGGTTCTTGGCTGGTCGCGCGCGCCCGCGTGGGGAGTGCCGGGCCCGCCTGCCGCCGGGGTTGGTGGCAGGCGGGGGTAGGGGGTTTGTCAGCAGGCGTAGAGGACGGGTTGGAGGGTGTTGGTGCTTACGTCGTAGCCGGCTGCTGTCCATTGGGTGTTGCGTTCGAAGATGTGGGTGAGCATGGTGCCTGCGGGGAAGGTGAGCTTGGTGCCGTTGGCGCGGATGATCATCGACGGGTAGTCGCCGTTCGCGCCCCACATGCCTTCGGTGACGGCGTCGTGGGAGGTGTTGAGGTCGATGACGCCCCGCTCCAGTTGGGTGACCCGGGAGGTCCGGGTGTTCCAGAGCAGGCCGGTGGTGCCGTCGGAGGCGTATTGCTGGCCGCCGATCGAGGTGCCTTCGATGTCGCGTGCCCAGACGTCGCCGTCGTCGATCCCGGGGAGCGCGGTCGGCTGAGCGTTCCAGCTCTTCCACAGGTAGCTCGTCGCACCGAACTCACCGTCGGGAGTGACCCGCCCGACGATCAGCCCCTCGTCGGAGATGTCGTCGAGGTACTCGACGGTGGCACCCGCCGGCGTCGGGAGCAGCCGCGGCTGGCGGCCGGCCGGCCAGACGAAGGCGACCCGCTTGCCGAGCGCCTCGTCCCAGCTGAGACCGACGATGTCCTGGTTGCTGTTCATCGCGTGGAAGTCCGGGAACTGCAGGTTCGCCGGTACATCCAGGATCCGGTATGAATTGGTCTTGGCGGAGTAGATCCAGTAGTCGTTCTTGTCACTGCCATAGGTGGTACCGAGCACCAGCCCACCCTTGATGACCGAGTAGCCGAACGATTCGGCACCGGCCAGCGAAGTGCCGAGCCAGCGCGGTACGCCGTCCACCCAGAGCACGGCTTGCGGGTGCTGGTGCCCGTCGCGGTTGGCCTCCCCGAGGATGTACCGGCCGGACGGGTCGGCGGTGGTGGCCTGGCTCGATCCGGGCAGCGAGTCGGCCGGCAGGTTGAGTACGGTCTTGACGCAGTTCGCCAGTCCTGCTTGGGTTTCCGGGCTCGCGGCGAAGGCCTGTGTGGCCGGCACCGTGGTGGCGAGAAGAGTTGCTGCAACAACGACGTTTCTGATCATGCTGACATTCCCCCAGACAAAGTGGCGGACCAGGGGGTGGTCCGTCCTTGCTGGTCCGACGGCGGTGTCCGGAGCGAAGTTCGGTCCGGCCGAGCCTTTGCAGCAAGTTGCAAAAGTCGAGCTCAGACGTCGATGCGGGACCCCATGATGACGACCCGGTCGCGCGGCAGGCTGAAGTACTCGGCCGCGTCGGCGGTGATGCCGGAGGTGGCGATGAAGAGCCGCTTGCGCCAGCGCGTCATCCCCGGCGCGTCGCCGAGACCGAGTTCGATCGTCGACAGGAAGTACGACGTGTCCTCGACATCGGCCGACATCTCGGGACTCTTCTCGGCCGTCAGGCGGAGTACCGTGGGGACGTCCGGCGTCTGCATGTAGCCGAAGCGGGCGGCGACGTGGATGATGCCGTCGTCGAGGTGGCCGAGGTCGTCGACGGTGACGCTGTCGGCGACGTCGACGTGCGGGACCGGGTCGGTCTCGATCGACAGGATGAGCACGTGCTTGTGCAGGATGTGGTTGTGCTCGACGTTCGCACGCATCGCGAGCGGCACGCTGGTCTTGCTGCGGTTCAGGAAGACGGCGGTACCGGGCACCCGCTGCAGTGGTGGCTTGGACTCGTGGAGCTGGTCGATGAACTCGCGCAGCGGACCCTCTCGCTGTTCACGCCGCTGGGTGACCAGCACCCGGCCGCGTTGCCAGGTGGTCAGCACGGTGAAGACTGTGATCGCAATGATCAGCGGCAACCACGCGCCGTGCGCGATCTTGGTCAGGTTGGCCGCGAGGAAGAGCAGCTCGACCAGCAGGAAGGTCGAGGCCCCCGCGATGACCAGCCACAGTGGCTTGCCCCAATGCCGCCGGACGACATAGAAGAACAGGATCGAGTTGATCGTGATCGTGCCGGTGACCGCCATGCCGTACGCGAAGGCGAGGGCTGCCGAACTCTCGAAGGCGAAGACCAGCGTCAGCACCGAGATCATCAGCGCCCAGTTGATCCACGGGATGTAGATCTGGCCGGCTGCCTCCTCAGACGTGTGCTTGATCCGCAGTCTCGGGAGGTAGCCGAGCTGTACCGCCTGGTGGGCGACCGAGAAGGCGCCTGTGATCACGGCCTGTGCGGCGATCACGGTCGAGGCGGTCGCGAGCAGGACCAGCGGCAGCCGGGCCCAGTCGGGGACGAGCAGGAAGAACGGGCCGCTGAGGTTGGCGGGGTCCGAGATCACCAGTGCGCCCTGGCCCAGGTAGCTCAGGGTGCAGGCCGGGAAGACCAGGAAGAGCCAGGCCCGGCTGATCGGCGCCCGGCCGAAGTGGCCCAGGTCGGCGTACAGGGCCTCGGCGCCGGTGATGGCCAGTACGACCGCGGCCAGCGCGAAGAACGCGATCGAGAAGTGACCGGTCATGAAGCCGATCGCGTAGGTCGGCGAGAGCGCCTTCAGGATCTGCGGGTGGTCGACGATGCCGCCGATCCCGGCCGCGCCGATCACGGTGAACCAGACGATCATCACCGGCCCGAACGAGCGCCCGATCTTCGCCGTCCCCAGCCGCTGGACCGCGAACAGCACCAGGATGATGGTCGCGGTGATCGGTACGACGAGGTGGCTCAGGCCAGGTTCGACCACCTTCAGGCCCTCGACCGCCGACAGCACCGAGATGGCCGGGGTGATCATCGAGTCGCCGAAGAACAGTGACGCGCCGAAGATGCCGAGACCGGCCAGGATGTACTTCGTCCGCGCCGTGCCCGGGACGGCCTTGCCTCTGATCAGCGTGATCAGCGCCAGGATGCCGCCCTCGCCGTCGTTGTCGGCGCGCAGTACCAGCAGCACGTACTTGACCGTGACGATCAGCGTCACCGACCAGAAGATCAGCGAGATGATCCCGTAGACGTTGCCGGTGGTCACCGGCACCGGGTGCGGGTCGGTGGGGTTGAAGACGGTCTGGATCGTGTAGATCGGACTGGTCCCGATATCTCCGAACACCACGCCCAGCGCCCCGACCATCAGAGCGGCCTTCGCGATCGTCCGGCTACCGCCCGCGGCCTTTACCGTCTCAGTCACGAGGGAATTGAACCACCCGGGGCGCCAGATCCAGCGGCACAGGGGGTTGGTACGCCGACGCTAGGTAGCTTGCTCGCCTGGTTGCCGACGCCGGCTGAGGACGGCGAAGGCGATGGTCGACAGCGTGGTCAGGGCGGCTGGGAGGAAGAAGACGTGAGGGAGGCCGATGGCTGCGACGCCCAGGCCGCCGATCGCGCCGCCGATGGCTGAGCTGACCGGGATGGAGCTGAGGAAGATACCGGATGCCGTGCCGACACCTTCGGGGTACAGGTGCTGGGCGATCGAGACGCCGAGTGCGCCGACGCAGGCCCAGAGGCCGGCGGTGAGTGCTTGGCCGACGAAGAGGGCCGCTACGGAGGTACTGGTTGCGTAGGCGAGGTTTCCGGCCAGGCCGAGGGCGGCTCCGGCTGTCATCACCTTGAGGCCGCCGAATCGGTCGGCCAGGCGGGCGACGAGGGGGAGCAGGAGGAGTTCCAGCAGGGGCTGGATGCCGATCACTGCGCCGCGCATGGTGTCGGAGACGTGGAGTTGGTCGGCCATGTAGATGGGGAGGTAGCCGAACTTGATGGTGTCGCCGGTCATCGCGAGGACGCAGATCGCGGTGAAGACCAGCAGCGGCATCATGTGGTCGATCTGGCGCCGGCCTGTCGAGCGCGGGAGCAGGGTGACGTCGTCGTACCGCTCCACCCGCAGGCGGCCGAGCGGGATCAGCTGCGCGAAGACACAGGTCGCCGTCGCCACCAAGAGCGCGCGGAGACCGAACTGCCCGCCGAACCAGCTTCCCGCGACCGGCCCGACCATCCAGCCGATCACGAACGCCATCCGAACGGTCGCGACCACCCGGTTGTCCGCCTTCGTCGGGTGCCGGCTCAACTCGTCCCGGCAGGCCGCGAACAGCTGAGCCATCGACCCACCGGACACGCTCAACGCGATCGCGCTGATCACGAACGGCAGCCAGACGGTGTTGGCCGCCGCCATCGCGAGCCATCCGACCGTGCCGACCAGCGCGCAGATCCTGAACCACAACAGCCGCTCAGGAGTCCGATCCGACAACCGCCCGACCAGGTATCCCGCGACGGGCGCCGCCAGGTTCGTCACGTAGTACAGGCCCGCCACCGGCAACGGGGTGTGCAACTCCCGGACGAGGAAGAGCGTGAGCTGAGGGGTGGCTGCCGACATCCCGATCCCGGCGATCAGCAAAGCCAGGAACGACGACCGGTAGACCCGCGACCGAAACACGATCCCCACCGCAGACCCGGACCGGTCGAGCATCACCCTCCCCTAAACCGCTCTAGCACCTCCCCGAACCCTATCCGCAGGTCACAGCCTGCTCGCCGCGGTCTCGACGGCTGAACAGGACAGGCGAGTGGTGAGGCAACGTACTCTTGTGGGGTGCGTTCCCGTCCCACACTGACCTGGTCTCCGGGCCCTGATGTGCTGTCGCTTGCGCCCGGTGTGACGGACGTCGCGGCCGTTGCCGAGGTGGTCGGTGGTGGCGGCGTGGTGGTGTTGAGCGGGGCCGGGATTTCCACCGAGTCGGGGATCCCGGACTATCGGGGTGAGACGGGGAGTCTGCGGACTCATACGCCGATGACGTACGGCGACTTCGTCGGGAGCGAGTCCGGCCGGCAGCGGTACTGGGCGCGGAGCCACCTGGGCTGGCGGACGATCGCCCGGGCCGATCCGAACGCGGGGCATCGGGCCGTCGCCGCGTTGCAGGCCCGGGGGTATGTCGATGGGCTCATCACCCAGAACGTCGACGGGCTCCACAGCGCCGCCGGGGCGCGGGATGTGATCGAGTTGCACGGCAATCTCGACCGGGTGATCTGCCTGGACTGCGGGCAGACGACTCCGCGCGAAGAACTCGACCGGCGGCTGCGCGCGGCCAACCCGCTCTTCGAAGGACAGGCGACGCGGATCAACCCGGACGGCGATGTCGAGCTGCCCGACGAGGTGGTCAAGGACTTCAACCTCGTCGACTGCGCCGACTGTGGATCCGGGCTGCTCAAGCCGGATGTCGTCTTCTTCGGCGAGAACGTGCCGAAGACCCGGGTCGAGCGCTGCTACGGCCTGATCGACGACGCCCGAGCGGTGCTCGTTCTCGGTTCGTCGCTGACCGTCATGTCCGGTTTCCGCTTCGTCCGGTACGCCGCGAAGGCCGGCAAACCCGTCCTGATCATCAACCAGGGCATCACCCGAGGCGACCCGTACGCCGCGGTGCGGGTGAACCTCCCGCTCGGCGAGGCGCTCACCACCCTCACCAGCGCACTCCTCTGACGCCGGCGTCTCGGTCTCGCTCCGCGGCTGCCTCGGCGTCGGCCTTTCGGGTGCGAGGATGCCGAGGTGGAGTCCTACGTCGAGCATCCGCCGCTGCCGGAGCTGGCGACGACGGTGCGCACGGTGTGGATCCAGCGCACCGGCGGTACGGCGTACGTGCAACGGCATCTGCCCACCGGCGGAGTCGAGATCCACTTCCCGATCGGTGGCCGGCCGCAACTGCTCGGCCCGCTGACCGGTCCTGAGGTCGAGGTCATCCCGCCGCACACGACGATCGTCGGCGTGCGGTTCCAGCCGGGGACTCCGCCGCCGCTTCCGACCGTGCTCGACGACTTGGTGGATCAGCGCCTCGGACTCGCGGACCTGTGGCGCGATTCGGCCGACCGGCTCGTGGAGGCCGTCGCCTTGGCCAGTACGCCGGAGCGCGGGCTGCTCTTGTTGCAGACCGAACTGCTGAAGCACTTCCGGCGTACCGGCCTGGATCCCTTGGTGGGCGAGGCTGTGCGGGCGCTGATGCCCTGGCGTCCGGTCAACATCGACCGCCTCGCCAACCACCTCGCGCTGTCGTCGAGCCAACTGCGCCGTCGCTGCCAGCAGGCGGTGGGGATGAGTCCGAAGGTTCTCCAGCGGACCCTGCGATTCCAGGGCTTCCTCGCGCTGGCCCAAGCCGGTGCCACGGCGAGCGGTCGACGCGGCGCGGACGGTATGGCCGGGCTCGCGATCGACGCCGGGTACGCCGACCAGGCCCACCTCAGCCGGGAGTGCCTCCGACTGACGGGCGTCACCCCGTCCCAGCTCCTCGGCGGCGCCATCGAGCGGTGCCTGTGCGGCCACGACCACTCCGCGTCGTACCGGCCCTTCCTCGCCACCCGCGACAGGCCGCTGCCGGTGCACGATTTGTTCAAGACCGGGGCGGTACGACCCTCCTAGATTCGTCGTCATGGCCGACCTGACCCTCGACGGTGAGTTGTTCGGACCCGACTCGCCGGGCTACGACGCTGCTCGCCTGCCGGTCAACGCCGCTTACCACGACGTGCGGCCGCGGCTCGTAGTCCGGTGCCGGTCGGTGTCGGACGTGGTCAAGACGGTGCGCTATGCGAGTCGTACCGGAGACCGGGTCGCTCTTCGCGGCGGCGGCCATTGCTTCGCCGGTCGCTCGTCGACGGAGGGGATCCTGCTCGACCTGTCCGACCTCGACGGCATCTCGGTGGTGGGCGAGCTCGCCACGATCGGAGCGGGTGCCCTGTTGGCGGAGGTGTATTCCACCCTCCACGAGCACGGCCGCACGTTGCCGGCCGGATGTGGTCCGACCGTCGGGATCGCGGGCCTCACGCTCGGTGGCGGGATCGGGTTGCTCGGGCGGCGGTACGGCTTGACCTGCGATCGGCTGATCGGAGTACAGGTCGTGCTCGCGGACGGCAGCGTCGTGGATTGCGACGAGGACCATGAACCGGACTTGTTCTGGGCTCTGCGTGGCGCGGGTGGCGGTCAGTTCGGCGTGGTGACGGTACTTCGATTCGCCACCGTCCCCGAGCCGTTGACGACTCGGGTCGAGGCGCACTGGTCCGGGGCTGGTGTTGACAAGGTTGTCGCGGCCTGGCAGACCTGGGCGCCGGATGCTCCGGACGACGTCACCGTCAACCTCCACATCGCGTCGAAGCCCGGCGTGCCGATGGAGGCGACTCTCTTCGGCGCCTCGCTCCCCGGGGAGGGGCCGACGCGGGAGCTACTGGAGTCGGCTGGGTTGGCCGAGTCGCTGGAGTTGCGTGCGGGCCTGCCGTTTCACCTTCTGAAGAGCTCCTTTGCGGACCCGCTTGGGCTTCCCCCCGTACGGATGCGGTCGGAGTTCTTCTCGCGTTCGCTGTCGGAGCGGACCATCGAGTCGCTGCTGGGCCAGCTGGGTGAGGGTGGGCGCGGGATTGCCTTCACCGCGATGGGTGGGGCTTACAACCGGGTCGCGGAGGATGCGACGGCGTTCGCTCATCGTGGCGAGCGGTTCCTGCTGGAGCACATCGGCGACGATTCCTGGGTCGACGAGTCCTGGGCGACGGCTCATGTCGACGGGTCAGGGCGCGTGTACCCCAACTTTCCCGACCCGGCGCTTGCCGATTGGGCTTCGGCGTACCACGCAGGCAACCATCCACGGCTGGTGGCGGTCAAGAACGCCTATGACCCCGACCGGTTCTTCGATTTCGTCCAGGGAGTGTCATGAGCAAGGTTTTCAGCGCGTTGTCGGTGTCGGTCGACGGGTACATCACCGGGCGCGATCCGGGAGAGGGTCGTGGGCTGGGTGACGGGTCGATGCTGTTCGACTGGTACTTCGACGGGGACACGCCCAGCAAGGAGTTCGACGGGTTCAAGCTCAGTGAGGCCAGTGCGCGGGTGTTCGACGCCTTTGCCGGCCGGGTCGGGGCCAGCCTTGCCGGTCGTAACACCTACGACGACTCCGGCTGGATCAACGGTGGGACACCGCATCCTGATGCACCGCTGGTTGTGCTCACGCACCGCCCGATTCCGGGGACGAGGGATCGCCAAACGGTGATCACGACGGGGATCGAGGATGCTGTCGCGGCAGCGCGCTCGGTGGCCGGTGACAAGGACGTGGCGCTGATGGGTGGTGGCGTGGTGACGGCAGCTCTCGAGGCGGGGCTGGTCGATGAGTTGGTTCTGCATCAGGTGCCGATCCTGCTCGGTGGAGGCCGGCCGTACTTCCAGTCGCTGCCTTCGCACGTGAGTCTGCGGCTTGTCGAGGCGGTACCGGCGGCCGGCGTGACGCATCTCCACTACGAGGTGATCCGATGATCCTCATCACGGGAGGACTGGGGATGATCGGCGCGCAGACCGCTCGGGCGCTGGTGGAGCTGGGGCAGGAGGTGGTGGTCACGGCGTACCGGCGTACTGAGGTCCCGTCCTTCCTGGCCGGCAAGGTCCTCGTGGAGTCTCTTGACACCAACGACCGGGACGCATTCCTTGCTCTTGGCAAGCAGTACGAGATCTCGGACATCGTCCACCTGGCCGGCACCATCCCGGGCGAGGACGCGGTCGACTACTTCCGCACCGACCTGACCGGGCTGCTCAACGCACTGGATGCTGCCCGGGCGTGGGGCGTCCGCCGGTTCGCCGTTGCCAGCAGCATCGGGGTGTATATCGGCCGGCCCGAGATCCCTTGGCACGAAGAGCTTTCGCTGGTGAATGTGGAGTATCCGCATCTGATCATCGCGTTCAAGAAGGCGGTCGAGCCGCTGGTGACGCACAGCCTCCAGGGCACCGGCGTCCAGCCGGTCCTGCTCCGGATCGGCGGCACCTGGGGACCGCTGATGGATCCGGAATCACCGTTCAACCCGATCCCGGCGTGCGTCAGCGCGCTCCGTCGTGGCGAGACGCCGCGACCCATCTACGACGGCGACGGCGGCGACAACTGCTATGCCCCGGACACCGGCCATGCGATCGCCCTGCTGATGACAGCGGAGACGTTGCAGCACGACACCTACAACATCTCCAACGGCCGCCGATCCACGAACCAAGAGGTCATCGACGCACTCCGGGCATCCGTACCCGGCGCACAGCTCGACGTCATCCCCGGCAGACAGAACGGCCCCGGCGACGACCCCTACCTCGACATCACCCGCCTCACCGGGGAAACCGGCTTCACGCCAGCCTTCGACGTCGCCGACGCGATCGCCGACTACCTCACCTGGCGCACCACGAATCCCCGCTGACGCGCGATCAGCCTCCGCAGCCGGCCTGGACGCGACAGGACGTCGTTGCCCGGTCGGGCAGTCTTCGCGCTTACCACGAGCGGACGAGGCGGCCGGGTGGCGGGAAGTCCGTGGTGGAAGGCCCAGGTGCGTCGATACTCTGCCCGGATGGCTGAACTGGTGTCGAAGCGGGCGCAGGTTGCGCGGATTCGGCGTACGGCTGTCCGGGCGCTGGCGGGCTATCCGATTGATGAGCCGCGGCTTTCGTTCATTGCGCATGGGGAGAACACGACGTTCAGAGTGGACTCCCGGGACGGCCAGTTCTTGCTGCGGGTGCATCGGGCCAATCGGCATGGGCTGGGTGTTGATTCGAGCGTCGCCGTCGGGTCGGAGCTGGATTGGCTGGCGGCGTTGCGCACGGAGACGGAGTTGAGCGTGCCGGCGCCGGTTCGGGCGCGTACGGGGGAGTGGACCGCTGTCGCCGATGGGCGGGTTTGCTCGGTGCTGGGATGGCAGGGTGGGCGGATGCAGGCGGCTCATCCGAAGGCCGTGCATTTCAGGCGCTTGGGTGGGGTTCTTGCGCGGCTGCATGAGCATGCCTCGGGGTGGATTCCACCGAAAGGGTTTGTCCGCATGCGATGGGACTGGGAGACCTTCTTCGGCAACACGATGGAGTACGGCGGGGTGTCGGCGGCCGACTGCTGGGATCTGTTGCCGGCGCCGGTGCGCGCCCAGTTCGATGAGGTCGCGCGCCGGATGCGAACCGTCATGCCAGACCTCGGGACGCAAGCGGACGCCTTCGGTCTGATTCATGCCGATCTGCACCTGGACAATGCGCTGTTCGACGGCGATGCGGTGCGGGTCATCGACTTCGACGACTGCGGCTTCGGGTACTGGCTGTACGACCTCGCCGTACCGCTGTGGGACAACCACTACCGCGACGACTACCCGGCGTACCGCGCGGCACTTCTCGACGGCTACGCGCAACGCCGCGAGCTGCCCGACCTCACACACCTGGACGACTTCATCGCCACCCGCTACGTCGCCTTCGGACTCTGGTACGCCGGTATGGCCCAGATCAACCCATCATTCGCGGCCGACCTGGGCAAGACGATGGCCTACATCCACCGCTCCCTCGAACGTATGTCGCCTTAGACTCCGAAGAGGTTTCCGGTGGGTGACCTGGGAGGTGCGTCGTGGACGGTGTCCGCGACGCGGCGGTTCAGTTTTCGATGCTCTGTGGTGACAGATTGCGTGGCGTCAGGCTGGCCTGGCGGACTGTGCGGTTGTCGTCGTTGAAGACGATGTCGGCGTCGAGGTGTTCGTCGGTGAGGACGCGTTGAAGCCAGTAGCTTGCGTCGTCCCACATCAGATCGAGGGGCAGCGCTTCGGCGGGGTGCCATTCGGGAGCGATTTCGTCGGATTCCTTCGGCTCTCCTTGCCAGGACTCGCCGATGAAGACGGTGACACGCTGGTCCCATTTCGGGCGGGCGGGGAAACGAAAGACGATCGTGGCGCGCTCGGTGAGATCTGACTCGGCGACAGTCACGTAGGCCTCCTCGGCAACCTCTCGAACAGCGGCGATCCGTGGGGTCTCTCCAGGATCGACGTGGCCGCCGAGACCGACGATGTTTCCGGCGCCGAAGCCGTCTTTCTTCCGTCCGAGGAGCACGTGGGTCACCGCGCCATCAGGGTCGCGTGCGACCAGGAAGCACAGGCACATCTCAGTGACAGACATGGCGGAACTTTAGGCCCGGGTATGTCATCGGACCCGGTGATCCGGCCCTAGAACAGTTTCCACTGGCCCTCGGAGACGACTTCGGCCGTACCGTCGACGACCTTGATCGCGGACGCGTCGTCGATCGCGTACGTCGGTACGGGAATCCGCGCCGCCCATTTCTCGGCGTTGGCGAGCGACGCGTCGAGGTGGTCCGGGTGCTCGAAGTGCGGGATCACCGCGAAGTCGACCAGCCCGGCTCCCTGGCCGGTGACGAGCGTCTTCTTGACGTCACCTGACGGCGCCGAGAAGACGACCTCCTCCGACTTCAGCGGCCCATCGCTTCCGCGCGGAGGGTCGGTGTAGGTCTCGACGAAGGTGGAGGCGGTCGCGATACTCCCGGCGCTCACCCCCACGTAGACCGCCTCGGAGCGCAGCGTCGGCAGCAGCTCAGCGAGCCCGGACCGCCGCATCCAGCCGGCCAGGAACAACGGGTCGCCGCCACACACCAGCAACGCGTCAGCGTCCCGAACCGCAGGCACCCACGCACCTTCGTCGATGCTCGGCAGCACGGACAGCTCCAGCACACCCAACGACTTCCACCCCAGGTCCGCCAACCGCCCCGGCCCTTGCCCGGTGATCGCCCGCTGTGCCATCCCAGCCCCACCGGGGAAGGGATACAGAGCGGTGGGAATGAGCAGCGCATCAGCCTCGGCGATCGGCTTCCCCAGCAACTCGACCAGCGCAGCCTCGATGCTGGTGTTCTCCACACCCGCAGAGGTCAGTAGCAGCCTCATGACACCTTCCCTTGTCCTCGGAACCGATACCTCTGCAACGAACACTGCCACCCCGATCCGACACAACCCCGGAATGAGCACCGGACCGGTCCCTTGCGTGAAAGGGGCCGGTCCGGTGTCCGCCGTACGGATTGGAAAGGGTCAGCGTTGCGCGCCGGTCCGTAGGCGGTTCAAGGCGGCCTCGACGGCCGGGGTGGAGGTGGAGGCCTTGCGGCTGAGTTGGCGGGCTTCTGTCGCCCAGCGGGTCTGTTCGGCCGCGGTGATCGTCGTGGGCGTGCCGGTCAGCTTCTTGTAGGTCAGCGACGCCACGCTGGCCTGGCCCTCGTACCGAGGGTGGTAGTTCAGCGCCCGCAGCAGGTTGATGTCCTTGCCCTGGATCCACGCCTGCCCGTCAGGAGCGCACGCATCATGCCCGGTGGACGGCCCGAAGGTGTCGACATAGACCGCCCCTCCGGCAGCCGCAGCGCCGGACACCGCCTGGTTGAGCTTCTGCTCGACCGAGTACAGATAGGCGTAGTCGCCGTCGGAGAACGGCAGAATGGCCGGACAGACGCCCTGCTCCGGCGCGATCTTCGGATACCCGATCAGTACTAGGGTCGCGCGCGGCGAGCGCAGCTTGATCCCCTTCACCACCTCGGTGATCCGTGCCTGCGTCTGGGTGATCTTCGCCGCCAGCGTGTCCACGCCGTCGACCGTGAAGTGTGTCTTGCACGGCGACCCGGCTGGATCGGCCGCGCGCAGGCCGGGGCACGTCCCGGTGATGTCCCCGAAGACCCCGAAATCGTTGCCACCTATCCCGACGGTGACCAGGTCGGTGTCCGGCCGGAGCGCGTCGAACTGTGGGGGGAACGTCCCGAGCGGCGTGCTCTGTGGCTGGGTCATGTTCGTGGTGTCCGCGCCACCGCAACTGACGTCGGTGAAGGACGTCACCCGCAGCTGAGCGGCGAGCTGCTTCGGGTAGTTGTTCGAGGAGCGCAGGCAACCCAGCGACAGGATGTCGGGCAGCGGCACCAGCGGCGCCGAGGAGTAGGAGTCACCGAGAGCGACGTACTTGCTGAACACAACTGGCGCGAAGGCCGGGGCGGCAGCCTGAGCGGTACTTGTGAGGGACATCGAACCGACCAGGACCGCCGAGCTGCAGGCGGCGACGAGACGCTGAACTTTCACGGAACCTCCGAGGGTGCGAAAGAAGTGCGGGCCCAATCTAAGTTGAGTCACCGTCCGATTACAAGGGGTGACGACGGGACCTGTTGATACAGCTGCGCCGGTCACGTGGAATCCTTCTGCCATGCATGTCTGGCACGGTTTGGGCGAGGTGGACCCGGGGTTCGGGCCGTCGGTCGTCACCATCGGCAACTTCGACGGCGTGCACCGCGGTCATCAGGAGGTGCTGCGGCACGCCAAGGCGCGGGCTGCCGAGCTCGGTGGGCTGCCGGTGGTCGCGATGACCTTCAACCCGCATCCGATGGCGGTACTACGCCCCGGCCACGCTCCCGCGATGATCAGCGCGCCCACCCAGCGGGCGGAGCTCCTCGGCGCGGCCGGCGCGGACGCGGTACTGATCCTGCCGTTCGACCAGGACGTCTCGAACTGGTCGCCGGAAGAGTTCATCGACCGGGTCCTGGTCAAGACCCTGCACGCCAAGGCGGTCGTGGTGGGGGAGAACTTCCGGTTCGGCCACAAGGCCGCGGGACACGTCGACACGCTCGTCGCGGCCGGTGCCGCAGCCGGGTTCCAGGTCGAGGGCCTGAGCCTGGCGGGTGATGCCCAGCCGTGGTCCTCGACGTACATCCGGGATCTGATCGCCAAGGGTGACGTCGAAGGGGCCGCCGCGGCGCTTGGCCGGCCGCTCAGGGTCACCGGAGTCGTCATCGAGGGTGACAAGCGCGGCCGCGAACTCGGCTACCCGACGGCCAACATCCCCGCCCTGCCCGGCGCCGCCGTCCCGCTCGACGGCGTGTACGCAGGCTGGCTGACCGTGCTGGAACGGGCCCCCGGCGCTCCGCGGTACGCCGAACCGCTGCCGGCCGCCATCAGCGTCGGCAGCAATCCCACCTTCGACGGTGTGGACCGCCGGGTAGAGTCGTACGTACTCGACCGCGACGACCTGGAGCTCTACGGCTCCAAGGTCGCGATCGACTTCGTCACCCGCCTGCGCGGCACCCAGATCCGCTTCGACACCATCGACGACCTCCTGGTCCAGATGAAACTCGATGTCGACGGGGCACGCCGCATCCTTACCGAGTGACCGCTAGGGGTCACAGAATTAGGGTGACGCGTCCACGGACTGATACCCTGGACGCTGCCGTCTGAACGGCCGCGGATCGAGAGTGCCCGGGTGACCTAAGCCCCGGTGCGCCGCGCAACGGACATCGAGAGGATCACTACGTGTCGTCAGCCAATCCTGAGGCGAAGAAGAAGATCATCGGCGAGTACGCCCTGACCGAGGGCGACACCGGTTCCCCCGAGGTCCAGGTCGCGCTGCTCACGCACCGGATCGCCGATCTGACCGAGCACCTGAAGGAGCACAAGCACGACCACCACAGCCGTCGTGGTCTGCTGCTCCTGGTCGGCCAGCGTCGCCGGCTCCTGAACTACCTGTCGAAGAAGGACATCAACCGCTACCGGTCCCTGATCGAGCGGCTCGGCCTTCGCCGATGACGTCGTGAGAAGCGGCCACCGCGTTCCGGGTGGCCGCTTCTCGCGTATCCGTGCGCAAGTACGGAGCCCCGCACGATCGTGCGGAACAACTGAATAATCAACGACAACGAGACGACGCGAGACGCGTGCCGGGCCGACGACCGGTCCTCGGTAGTGGCTTTCGGGACAGCGCAGCACAACGGCGCGGCACCCGCGGGCCTCGATCGAAGACCGGCACACCCCCGGGAGACTCGCGCCTCACAGTCGTCTCAAGTGACGAGAGGGGTATCCCGTGTCGGGATCCACAAACGCGCCCATGGAGGGCGCAGAGTTCGCTGAAGCCGTCATCGACAACGGCAGCTTCGGCACCCGCACCATCCGCTTCGAGACGGGCCGTCTGGCCCAGCAGGCCGCCGGCTCCGCCGCCGCCTACCTCGACGGCGACACGATGGTGCTGTCGGCCACCACGGCCAGCAAGAAGCCCAAGGACCAGTTCGACTTCTTCCCGTTGACGGTGGACGTCGAGGAGCGGATGTACGCCGCCGGCCGGATCCCGGGCTCGTTCTTCCGCCGGGAGGGCCGCCCTTCCGAGGAGGCCATCCTGACCTGCCGGCTGATCGACCGCCCGCTGCGGCCGTCGTTCGTCTCCGGCCTGCGCAACGAGATCCAGGTCGTCATCACCGTCCTGGCGCTCAACCCGGACAAGCTGTACGACGTACTGGCGATCAACGCCGCGTCGATGTCCACCCAGATCGCCGGGCTGCCGTTCTCGGGCCCGATCGGCGCCACCCGCGTCGCCCTGATCGACAAGCAGTGGGTCGCGTTCCCGACGCACACCGAGCTCGAGGACGCCGTCTTCGACATGGTGGTCGCGGGCCGGGTCACCGACTCCGGTGACGTCGCGATCATGATGGTCGAGGCCGAGTCCACCCCGGGCACCTTCGACGCCGTTGCCGCCGGCAAGCAGGCGCCGACCGAGGAGATCGTGGCCCAGGGCCTCGAGGCCTCCAAGGCGTTCATCAAGATCCTGGTCGACGCCCAGTCGGAGCTGGCCGCCAAGGCGTCCAAGCCGACCGGTGAGTTCCCGGTCTTCCCGGACTACCAGGACGACGCGTTCGCCGCTGTCGAGGCCGCTGCCACCGAGGAGCTGTCGCAGGCTCTGACGATCGCCGGCAAGCACGACCGCGAGGAGGCCACCGACGCCGTCAAGGCCGCCGTGGTCGACAAGCTGGCCGCCGACTTCGAGGGCCGCGAGAAGGAGCTGTCCGCAGCCTTCCGCTCGCTCACCAAGAAGCTGGTCCGGCAGCGCGTGCTCAAGGACAAGGTCCGCATCGACGGCCGCGGCCTGAGCGACATCCGTCCGCTCAAGGCGCAGGTCAAGGTGCTGCCGCGGGTGCACGGCTCCGCGATCTTCGAGCGCGGCGAGACCCAGATCATGGGTGTCACCACGCTGAACATGCTCCGGATGGAGCAGCAGCTCGACACGCTCTCCCCGGAGACGCGCAAGCGCTACATGCACAACTACAACTTCCCGCCGTACTCGACCGGTGAGACCGGCCGGGTCGGTTCGCCGAAGCGTCGCGAGATCGGCCACGGCGCCCTCGCCGAGCGCGCGCTCGTGCCGGTGCTGCCGTCACGCGAGGACTTCCCGTACGCGCTGCGTCAGGTGTCCGAGGCGCTCGGCTCGAACGGCTCCACCTCGATGGGCTCGGTCTGCGCCTCGACGCTGTCCCTGCTCTCGGCCGGTGTGCCGCTGAAGGCTCCTGTCGCCGGTATCGCGATGGGCCTGATCTCCGGCGAGGTCGACGGAAAGCTCGAGTACGTCGCGCTGACCGACATCCTCGGCGCCGAGGACGCGTTCGGCGACATGGACTTCAAGGTCGCCGGTACCAAGGACTTCGTCACGGCGCTGCAGCTGGACACGAAGCTCGACGGCATCCCGGCCAGCGTGCTGGCCGGCGCGCTGACCCAGGCCAAGGAAGCCCGCCTGACCATCCTCGACGTGATGGCCAAGGCCATCGACGCCCCGGGTGAGATGAGCGAGTTCGCGCCGCGGGTCATCTCGGTGAAGGTCCCCGTCGACAAGATCGGGGAGGTCATCGGCCCGAAGGGCAAGATGATCAACCAGATCACCGACGAGACCGGTGCCGACATCTCCATCGAGGACGACGGCACGGTGTACATCGGTGCGACGGACGGCCCCTCGGCCGACGCGGCGCGCGCGATGATCAACGCGATCGCCAACCCGACCATGCCGGAGAAGGGCGAGCGCTACCTGGGTACGGTCGTCAAGACGACCAACTTCGGTGCGTTCATCTCCCTGCTCCCCGGCAAGGACGGTCTGCTGCACATCTCGAAGCTGCGCGGCCTGGCCGGTGGCAAGCGGGTCGAGGCCGTCGAGGACATCCTGTCCGTCGGCCAGAAGCTCCAGGTCGAGATCGCCGAGATCGACGACCGCGGCAAGCTGTCGCTGATCCCGGTCCTGGACGAGGATGCCAAGGCGGAAGAGGCCAAGGCCGATGACGCAGAGGTCGCTCCCGCCGAGTGACACGTGCCATCACCAGCACGTTGCTGAGCCCGGAGGAGGGCGGTCCGGTCAAACGGACCGTCCTGCCCTCCGGGCTCCGCGTGCTTTCCCAGTCCGTGCCGGGCTTCCGCTCGGTCACTTTCGGCGTGTGGGTCGGCGTCGGCTCACGCGACGAGCCGGTCCACCTGTCCGGCGCGACGCACTTCCTCGAGCACCTGCTGTTCAAGGGCACCGAGCGGCGCGACGCGATGGAGATCTCGGCGTCGCTGGACGCCGTCGGTGGCGAGATGAACGCGTTCACCGGCAAGGAGTACACCTGCTACTACGCCCGGGTGCTCGACTCCGACCTGCCGCTGGCGGTCGACGTGATCTGCGACATGATCACCTCGGCGACGCTGACCGAGGCGGACATCGAGAGTGAACGCGACGTCATCGACGAAGAGATCGCGATGCACGCCGACGAGACGTCGGACCACATCCACGACCTGTTCGCCGAGCAACTCTGGGGGCAGACCCCACTCGGCCGCTCGATCACCGGTACGCCGGAATCGGTGGCCGGCCTGACGCCTCGCCAGGTCCGCGGCTGGTACCGCCGTCGCTACCTGCCCGAGAACATCGTCGTCTCGGTGGCCGGCAACGTCGAGCACTCCGACGTCGTCCGCCTGGTCCGCAAGGCATTCGAGCGCCACTGGATGACTGCTGAGGCAGAACCGTCGCCGGTACGACCAGAGGCGAAGCGCCGCGTACCGACGTACGGGGGAGTGGAAGTTCACTACCGCGACGTCGAGCAGGCGCATCTCGTGCTCGGCATGCCCGGGCTGGTGCGCAACGACGAGCGCCGGTACGCCGCGGGCGTGCTGCACGGCATCGTCGGTGGCGGGATGTCATCGCGGCTGTTCCAGGAGGTGCGCGAGAAGCGAGGACTGGCGTACTCGGTGTTCACCTTCGGCTCGGCGTACGCCGACTCCGGCATGGTCGGTGTCTATGCGGGCTGCCTGCCGAAGAAGGCCCCCGAGGTCCTCGAGGTGGTCCGGGCCGAACTGGAGAACATTGCCAAGGGCAACATCACCCCCGACGAACTCCTCCGCGGCAAGGGCCAGATGCGCGGCTCGGTGGTGATGGGCCTGGAGGACACCGGCGCGAAGATGACCCGGATCGCCAAGGCCGAACTCGTCTACGGCGAACTCCCCACCGTCGACCAGATCCTGCACCGCATCGACGCTGTCACCCTGGACGACGTGGCCACCCTGGCCGCCGATCTCTACGCCGGCGACCAGACCCTCACCGTCATGGGCCCCTTCAAGGACAAGACCCCCTTCACGGTCTGACACACCACCGTCTGACCCCTCGAACCGCGGCCTGCCGATTGGTAGGCTGCGGTTCGTTGCGTCACAGCGTTATCTGCCTCTGGGTTCCACTCCGAACGGAATCTCATCGCACTTAGCGGCCGACGTATCTCACTCCGGTGAGATCTCGCCTGCCCTCCTGCGAAAGAGGATCTCGTGCTGGATTCCCTCGGTACCGCCCGTGCCGCCCTCCGCGACGCCGCCCGTCATACTCCCGGCTGGCTGGTCATCGCCGCCCTGCTACTGCTTGCCCAAGCCGTACTCCCCGCGGCTCAGGTCGTCCTCCTGGAGCGGGTCGTGGAGACCGTCGACGACGACCCATGGATCGCGCTGGCGGGTCTCACTGCCGTCGTCGGATTGATGTATCCGCTCGGCCAGGTCTCGCTGTCGTCGACCCAGCGGATGTCGCTCAGACTCCGGCTCCGCTACCGATCGGACCTCGCGGAGGCCGCCGCGCAGCTGACGCCCAGCATGCTCGCCCGGCCCGAGGTGGTGACCGACCTGGAGGCGAGCCAGACGGCGACGGCGGTGATGGATGACGTGCCGGGACGAACCCTCCAGGTGCTCGGCTCCGGCGTCACGTCGGTGATGTTGTGTGCCGTCGTCTGGGCGATCAACCCGGTGTCGGGGCTGCTGGTGGTCGCCGCGCTGGCGCCGACCGTCCTCGGGTTCACCGTCATCTCTCAGATGGAGGCCGACGGTTGGCCCAAGGTCGCGACCTTCGACCGGCGGGCGAGCTATGCCACCGAGCAACTCGTCCAGCAACGCCCGGGGACCGAGCTGGCGGTGGTGGGTTCGGGGCGGAAGGTGGCCGCAGTGGTCGCGGCTCATCGTGGTGACGCGACCCGGGTCCTCGACCTGATGGTCCGCAAGGCCATGCTGGTGGAACTTGCGGCTGCGCTGGCTACCGCCCTGCTCTTCGGTGGGGCCTTGGCGGCTCTGGTCCTGGGCGGCGCTTCGGGAGCGGGTGCGGCGGCAGCGGTGGCGGGCACGATCTCGGGTCTCAATGCCATCAGGACCTGTGGTTATGCGTTCGGGACGATCATCACCGCGTCGCCACAAGCCCTTATCTACCGGCGTTTCCTGGCCAGTGTCCCGCCTGCATCACCGCAGACGGTCAGGCATGACGTCGGTGAGATCCGGCTGGAAGACGTCAGCTTCACCTACGCCGGTGCTGTCGAGCCTGCTCTGAGGAACGTGTCGATCCGGGCCGAGCGGGGCGAGATGATCGCGTTGGTCGGTGTCAACGGCGCCGGCAAGACGACGGCGATCAACGCGCTGATCGGGTTGCTCGGCGTCGACGCGGGGCGGGTGCTGATCGACGGGGTCGACGCGGCCTCGATGAGCGAGGGCGAGCGGCTCGGGTGCTTCGGGTTGCTGGTGCAGGAGTTCGGGAAGTTCGAGTTCTCGCTAGGCGACGTGATCCGGCTCGGGACGCCGGCGGAGGTGGTACCGGATGAAGACGTGCGGGCGGCGCTCGTGTCGGCTGAGGCGGGGTCGTTCACGGACCGGATGACGCTGGACACGCAACTGGGGCAGCAGTGGGGTGGTACCGGGATCTCGGGTGGGCAGTGGCAGCGGCTGGCGTTGGCGCGGATCTATCTGCGCGACGCCGGGATCTGGATCCTCGACGAGCCGACCTCGGCGATCGACGCGGAGGCGGAGCGGGAGATCTTCGGCGAGTTGAGCCGGACCCGGGCCGGGCGGATCACGATCGTGGTGTCGCATCGCGCCTGGACGTTGCGGGAGATGGACCGGATCTACGTGATCGATGAGGGGCGGGTGGTAGAGGAGGGGAGCTACGCGGAGCTGTTCGCAGTACCGGGCGGGCGGTTCGCGGAGATCTTCGACGGGCAGTCTACGGAGCGTGACGAGTCTCGGCTGAGGTCTGATGACTTGGGATAATTGGGGCGAGTTCTTGACGTCGGTACGCGGAGTGTGTTCTGGGTGCTCTGAGGTCTCGTCAAGGTAACGCGTTTGTTACTTGCCTCTGGATTGGCTCTGACAACGTTGACATCGCCAGTTTCGACCAGCCAACATGGCGGCTATTCCGCCTACCGGCCCTCCGCCGAGGAAGTTGGTTCGACGTGCGACGAGTCACTGGGGTTCTGGGGGTGACGCTCGGTCTCGCGCTGGTGCTCACCAGCTGTGGCGACGGCAAGGACAACGGCTCCGGGACGGGCGGCGCCAAGAGCATGGTGATCGCGCTGGCCGCGGATCCGCTCGACTTCATCAACCCGCTGAACGAGAACAGCAGCCCGGGCATCCAGATCGCGCAGGCGATGTTCGCGCCGCTGGTGGCGACCGACCCGAACACCGGCAAGGTCGTCAACGTGATGGCCGACGCGGTCACCCCGGACAAGACCAGCCAGACCTGGACGATCAAGCTGAAGGCCGGCAACAGCTTCCAGAACGGTCAGCCACTGACCGCGAAAGACTACGTCGACAGCTGGAACCTGACCGCCGAGGGCTCGAACGCCTGGGACAACAACGGCTTCTTCTCCAAGGTCGAGGGGTACGACGCGCTGAACCCGCCGACCGCCGAGGGAGCCACGCCGGCACCGACCTCGGTGAAGGCGATGAGCGGCCTCAAGCAGGTCGACGACCTGACCTTCACGGTCAAGCTCAAGGTGCCGTTCTCGCAGTTCGGGCTGACCCTGCAGTACCTGGGCCTGGCGCCGCTGCCCGAAGAGGTGCGCAAGGACCCGGACGCGTACAAGCGCAAGCCGATCGGCAACGGGCCGTACAAGTTGGACGGCGACTGGAGCAACGGCGGCGACGTCAAGCTCGCCAAGTGGGACGGGTACAAGGGGCCGAACGCGCCCGAGGCGGATGCGATCACCTTCCGCTTCATCCCGAACGCGGACACGGCGTACAACGAGTTCCTGGCCGGCACGGTGGACTTCGTCGATGTGCCGTCGACCAAGATCAAGACCTTCAAGACCGACGCCCCGGACGGCTGGGTGACCGGCGAGAGCTCGGGCGCGAACTACCTGGTGATGCCGGCCTGGGACCAGCGGTTCAAGGACCCCAGGCTGCGGCACGCGTTCTCGATGGCGATCGACCGCAAGGCGATGGCCGATCTGGTCGGCCTGGCGACGCCGTCCAACGGGCTGATCTCGCCGGACATCGACGGCTACCGTGCCGACGCCTGCAAGTACTGCAGTTTCGACGTCACCAAGGCCAAGGCGTTGCTGGCGGAGGCCGGCGGCTTCTCCGGGCCGCTGAACATCAACTACAACACCACCTCCGCGACCGGTCAGCTGTACGCCGAGGCGATCGGCAACATGCTCCGGCAGAACCTTGGGCTCGAGGTCAAGTACACCGGCAAGGTCGGCTCCGAGCTCACCGAGCTGGCCCAGCAGCGCAAGCTCGACGGCCTGCGGTTCGGCGGCTGGGGACACGACTACCCGTCGATCGAGGACTACCTGACGCCGATGTTCAAGACCACCGGTGACGCGAACTTCGCCCACTACAGCAACCCCAAGCTGGACGCCATCCTCGCCCAGGGCGATGCTGAGCCGAACCCGGAGGCGGCGATCAAGCTGTACCAGCAGGCCGAGGACATCGCGCTCGAGGACATGCCGCTGATTCCCTTGTACGCCAAGCAGAACCCGTACCTGCACTCGGCCAAGATCGAGCCGCGGGTGTCGAAGTACACCGGCGTCCAGGCCCTGTACTCAACGTTCAAGTGACCCGGTTCGTCCTGCGCCGCATCCTGGCGGCGGTGCCGATCGGCCTGATCGTCACGCTGGGGGTCTTCGCGCTCGTCTTCGCGATGCCCGGGGACCCCCTGCGCGAACTGGCCGGCGACAAGCCGATCCCGGCCGCGGTGATGGCGGCCAAGCGGGCGCAGTTCCACCTCGACGATCCGTTCGTGGTCCAGTACCTGCTGTCGATGAAGGACATCTTCACCGGCAACTTCGGGACCACGTTCGCCGGTGCCGACATCGCCTCGCAGCTGCAACTGCGGATCCCGGTGACGCTCAAGCTGGCCACCATGGGCCTGGTGATCCAGTGGATCGCCGGCCTGCTCTTCGGCCTGTACGCCGGGTTCAAGCGCAACGGCGCCGTCGACCGGATCCTGCTGCTCGCGACGCTGTTCATCCTCGCCGTGCCGCTGCTGGTCGTGTACTTCGCTGCGCAGTACGTGTTCGGTGTGGAGTTGAAGTGGCTGCCGGTGTCGGGGATCGCGCACGGCTATCCCACGTCGTACCTGCTGCCCGCGCTGTGCATCGGTCTGACCGGGTTCGCCGGTCTGGCCCGGCTGACCCGGACGTCGATCGTCGAGACCGCGAACGCCGACTTCGTGAAGACCGCCCGGGCCAAGGGCCTCGGGGAGCAGCGGATCCTGTGGGGTCACGTGCTGCCGAACGCGTTGCTGCCGATGGTGACCTTCATGGGTGTCGACGTGGGCGGCATCTTCGCCGGCGCGTTGCTGGCGGAGAGCATCTTCAACCTGCCGGGGCTCGGTCAGTTCATGTTCCAGGCGATCAAGCTGAAGGAGGGTGGCGTGGTCGTCCTGCTGTCCACGCTGGCCTTCGTGATGTTCATCGCCGTCAACCTGCTCGTCGATGTCATCTACGGCGCGATCGATCCGAGGGTGCGCAATGTCTGAGACACAGGCGATCTTCGAGTCCGAGGCTCTGGAGCTGGGCAGCCGGACGCTCTCGAACCGGGAACTGCTCCGGGCGCTGCTGCGCAAACCGCAGTTCGTGCTCTGTACGGTCCTCGTGCTGACGTTCTTCCTGATGGCCGCGGTGCCACGGATCTTCACCGCCACCGATCCGCGCTTCTGCGAGCTGGGCAAGTCGCAGCAGGGGCGGGCTCCTGGCCATCCCTTCGGCTTTGACGTGCAGGGCTGCGACTACTTCGCCAACGTCATCTATGGTGCCCGGCCGTCGGTACTGGTCAGTGTCGTGGCGAGCATCGGCGGCTTCCTGATCGCGGCGGTTCTTGGGCTGCTCGCCGGGTACTTCCCGGGGTTTGTGGACAACTTGATCTCCCGTACCGCGGACGTGCTGTTCTCGCTGCCGGGGCTGGTCGCGCTGATCGTCGTCCTCAACTCGGTGCCGAACCGGAGCATCTGGATCATCGTCGGGGTCATCCTGCTGACGTCCTGGCCGCTCGGGATGCGGCTGATGCGCTCGACGGTCTTCTCGGTGCGGAACCGGGAGTTCGTGCTGGCCGCCCGGTCGGTCGGGGTACCGCCGCTGCGGATCCTGCGCAAACACGTCTTCCCGAACGCGATGGCGCCGTTGCTGGCGACAACGACTCTCGGCGTCGGCGGGCTGGTCGGGTTGGAGGCGATCCTGACCTTCCTGGGCGTGGGGTTGCAGCCGCCGTCCATCTCGTGGGGGTCGCAGTTCGGCGTCGCGGCGTCGTACCGGGACGCACCACACCTGTTCATCTGGCCGGCGCTGTTCATCTCGACGATGACGATCTCCTTCATGATCATCGGCGACTCGATCCGCGACGCCCTCGACCCGAAACTGATGCGATGACTACGACGGTTGGCGAGGTACTGCTGCAGGTCGAGGATCTGTCAGTGGAGTTCGATACTCCGCACGGGCGGGTCCGGGCTGTTGACGGGGTCTCGTGGCAGGTGCGGGCCGGGGAGACGCTGGCGATTCTGGGGGAGTCGGGTTCGGGCAAGAGTGTGTCCACCCAGGCGCTGACGGGGATTTTGGAGATGCCGCCGGGGCGGATCGTTTCCGGGACTGCGAAGTACCGGGGTGAAGATCTGATCGCGATGACCGTCAGGGAACGACGGAAGATCGTCGGGGACCGGATCACGATGGTGTTCCAGGACTCGTTGTCTGCTTTGAATCCGGTGCAGTCGGTCGGTCGGCAGATCGCCGAGTGCTATCGGGTGCATCGGGGGCTGTCGAAGTCGGACGCGATGAAGCGGGCGGCGGAGATGCTGGATCAGGTGCGGATCCCGGCGGCGGCCAAGCGGGTCCATGACTATCCGCACGAGTTCTCCGGTGGGATGCGGCAGCGGGTGATGCTGGCGATGGCGCTGGCGCTCGATCCCGACGTACTGATCGCCGATGAGCCGACCACCGCTCTCGATGTGACCGTGCAGGCGCAGATCCTGGAGTTGATCGAGGATCTGCAGGCTGAGCGGGAGATGGGGGTCGTGCTGATCACGCACGATCTCGGGGTGGTCTCGGATGTCGCCGACAACGTGGTGGTGATGTACGCCGGACATGTGGTCGAGCGGGCGGCTACTGCTGCGGCGCTGGAACGGCCCTTGCACCCTTATACGGAAGGACTTCTGGGGTCGATGCCCTCGGCTGACCTGAAGGGGCAGGAGTTGCCGACGATCCCCGGTACGCCGCCGTCGTTGCGCGCCATCCCGTCGGGTTGCGCCTTCCGGACCCGGTGCCCGGAGGCGATCGAGGAGTGCGCTCAGGTGGTGCCGCCGTTGCTGACGATCGCGCCGGGCCGAGACGCCGCCTGCATCCGCCGTACGTCGATCCCCGCGCAGGAGGCGGTCTGATGAGTGACGAGTTGCTGCTGGCAACCAACCTGGTCAAACACTATGACATCAGCCCGGCGTTCTCCTTCAGCCAGAAGACGCTGGTCCGCGCGGTGGACGGGGTCGATCTCGTACTGCGCCGTGGCGAGTCGCTCGGGATCGTGGGGGAGTCGGGGTGCGGGAAGTCGACTCTCGTCCGGCTGCTCGCGGCGCTGGAGAAGCCAACTTCGGGGTCCGTTCTGTATGGCGGTGAGGACGTCAGCAAGATGGGCGGTCGTGAGCTTCGGAGGTGGCGGCGGAACGTACAGGTCGTCTTCCAGGACCCGTACTCGAGCCTGAACCCGCGGATGCGGATCGGTGAGATCGTCGCGGAGCCGCTGGAGGTACATCCGGATGTGTCGCGCGGCCTCGACATCCGTGCCCGGGTACGGGAGTTGCTGGAGCTGGTCGGTTTGCGTGCCGAGGATGAGACGCGGTTTCCGCATCAATTCTCCGGTGGTCAGCGGCAGCGCATCGGCATCGCCCGCGCCATCGCACTGAACCCTGACGTCCTACTATGCGACGAGCCGGTGTCGGCGCTCGACCTGTCCGTGCAGGCGCAGGTTGTAAACCTCCTGATGCGCCTACAACGAGAACTAGGCCTGAGCATCATCTTCGTTGCGCACGACCTGTCGGTAGTACGCCACGTATCCGACCGAGTAGCTGTCATGTATCTCGGCCGGGTCGCTGAGCTTGGTGAGCACCATCAGGTCTACGACGTACCAGCCCACCCCTACACCCAAGCCCTGCTCTCCGCCGAGCCCGGCCTGGCCCGCCAAGGCCGCAAACGCATCGTCCTGGCCGGCGACCCACCCTCCCCGGTGTCCCCACCCTCAGGCTGCCGCTTCCACACCCGCTGCCTCCGCGCCGAAGCCCGCTGCTCCATCGACACCCCCGAACTCCGCCAACTCCCCACCGGCCAATCCGCAGCCTGCCACTTCGCCGAAGACGCCCAATCCACCTACACAACAACCCTCACCGCCTAGTGGGTGGCTTGTGCCGCGTGTCCCAGATGACCGTGCGGCGCGGCCGCAGACCGAAGGACAGTTCGGCTTTCGCCGACCTGTCCTTCGGGCTGATGTCTTGGTCAGCTCTGGTTACAGGCCCCAGCCGTACCTGACGCGGTCACGGCCGGAGGAGTTGCGGACCGCCAAATCGATGGTGGTGCCACTGCCACTCTGGGAGAACATCGAATACCAGTCGAAACCGCCGCCGTCGGTGCGCTTGCCGCCGATCGCGGGCCAGTAGGTACCGCCCATCTGGTTGTCCCGCATAACCTGGGTGGCGGCCCGCAGGTAGCGCACGTAGTTGTCGGTGCTGCTCGCGTTGGCGTAGTTGAGGCCGTTGGACATCGGCGCGCCGTACTCGGTCATCACAGCGCGGGAGGCGCAGTTACCCAGCCGGGTCTGGATGTAGCTGCGCCAACCGTCGTACGTCATTGCGCCGGCGAAGAAGGTGTAGGTGTGGAACGACATCAGCGTGCCGTTGAAGCGGCTGTCATTGCAGATGTCGCGCAAGTCCTGGCTGAAGCCGGTACCGCCGATGAGCACCCGGCTGGGCACGGCTGAGTAGTGGTACCTGAGCCACTCGGCGGCGACGTTTCGCCATTCGGTCGAGCTGTAGCCGTGCGGCTCGTTCATCGGCTCGAAGTAGACATTGGCGTTGGAACCGTAGGTGCTGGTCACTCGCGACCACATCGTGTTCCAGGCGGTGTAGTTCGTCACTTTGCCGCCCGAAGCGGCGCCGTCCTCCCAGTAGGTGAGGATGACTTTGAAGCCGCGCGCGGTCGCCGCGTCGACGGCGCCCCGGTACGCCTCCCACCAGGTCGTGCCCACGGTGTGGGTGTTGATCGGCAGCCGTACCGTGTTGACGCCGATCGCGGCCAGGTCGTCATACACCGCATTGGCCTTGGCCCGCACGGTCGCGTTGCTGTCGGTCTGGCTGAGGCCGGAGATGACGAGCGGTCCTTTGCTGAAGTTGTCACCAAGGACGGCCCAGTTCATACCCCGGAACTGGTTGGTTGCGGCGTTGGCCGGCGCCGAAGTGGCGACCAGGCCACCCAGGGCGAGAGTGCTCACCACCAGGAGGAGCAGCGATCGGCGTAGTGGCGTGGTGCGGGATTGGGGCGGTCTTCCGTTCATGTATCGACCTCTTCTGAGCGCTCGAGGATCTACCGCTTCACATGTTCAGGAATATCGACCCGGAATCTGGTGGTGTCCATCCGTCGATCAGAGGTACGCAAGAACATTCAGACCCGAACAAGAGCGACCTCGAGACTGAAACATTCAAGTAGAAAAGCGGATAAGACTGACGCACTGCGCTCTGCCCGCAGCCGCATCACGCTCCGGTTCGCTGACGGGTGAGTTATGTTGGCCACTAGCTGTCCGAGGCTGGCCTCGCCACTTTCGCCGAGCGTGGCGCCGGCGTGGGGGAGTACCCCGGTAACCGGTCTAAGGTTCTCCAGTGAGTGTTGAGGCGGTTGCTGATGGCAATGAGAGGGTCACGGGGCGTAGCCGTGGCTTGATTGTTGCTGTGTTGGTGGTGGCAGCAGCCGTCAGCGCAACCTGGATTGTTACCGCGGCCCGGAACGTCGGGTACGGCTTCGACATCACGGATGAGGGGTACTACCTGCTGTCCTACCGCTGGTGGAGCAGCAATCCGCTGGCGCTGACCGGGATTCAGTACATCTACGGGCCGGTCTTTCAGTTGCTGCACTGGGACATCGCGCAGCTGCGGATCTTCCGGCTGGTGACTGTCGTCGGAGGGCATCTGTTCTTCGGGTGGAGTTTCATGCGCTGGCTGCGCACCCGTAGGCCGGAGGCGCCGAAGACCGGGCTCTGGGAAGCGGCGGGGATCACCACCATCCTCGCCGCGGGGGGCATGACCTACAGCTGGTTGCCGATCAGTCCGGGGTACAACGACGTCATTCTGCTCGGGTCGCTCACCGGGGTTTCGTGTGTGCTCTGGGCGGCGACCGCGATCGAGAGGGACAAGAAGCCGCCGATCTGGGCGCTCACCCTGGCCGGTGTGGTGATCAGCGTGATGGTGCTCGCCAAATGGTCGTCGATCGTGGTGCTGACCCTGATCGTCGTCGCCGCGATCGTGGTGCTCAGCAAACAAGGATCGCAAGCAGTTGCCCGGGGCATCTTCTGGGCGCTGGTCGGCGTGACCGGAATCGCCGTCGCGGTGCAGGTCTTCGTGGTGCCGCTGACGGTCGCGATCCCCGGCATCCTCGCGGTCAACCGCTTCATCGCAGGCAGCTCCTACACGCCCGCGACGCTCGTGCAGATGTACTGGAACACCGGCATCAAGCTCGTCGGTGAGACCTTCAAGCAGCACTTCCTGCTCTTCATCGCCGCTGCGGCCGGAGTAGTGGCCCGCAAGCCCGTACTACGAGCCGCCGCGTGGCTGCTCGCCGCGGCTGGCCTCGCGTTGTCGGTCTACCAAGCCATCGACAAGGGCGGACTCCACGGTGGCCCGGTCAACAACGGCAAGTTCCAGGTCACCCTGCTGGCCGCCGTACTGGTCGCCGTCATCACGACCGCCGCCGCGGTAGCCACCAAACAGTGGACGCCAAAAGTGGAAACCCTCAGATCCTGGGTCATTCTCGGGCTGCTCACCGTGCTCCCGTTCGTGCAGGCGTTCGGGACCAACACCCCCATCTACATGATCGGCTTCAACGCGTTCGCCGCCTGGGCCGCGCTGATGATCGCCGTCCTGACCAGCCTCGACAAGGCCCCGCTCGTAGCCCGTACGACGACCGCCCTGGTGACCGTCGGCGCACTCGTGGCAGTCGCCTCGATCTCGTACGGCGGCCTGATGCTCAACCCGTACCGATCGGCCCCCCACCGCGATCTCACCACAGCGACCAACCTCAAGTCGCTCGGCGACCTCAAGCTGACGAAGGGCAACGCCGCCAGGTACCAGGCCCTCGACGAACTGCTCAAGCCGTACACGACCCCGTCCGGCCGTCCGATCATCGCGCTGGACAAGATGGCCGGCATCGTCTTGATGCTGCGCGGCCGCCCCTTCGGCGAGGCCTGGGTGGCGCCCAAGGAGCGCGAGCGGACCGCGGCCGGCATCACCGAGGTGTGTTCCACCAAGGAGCCCTGGCCGGGCAACCGCCAGCCGCTGCTGTTCTTCAACCGCCCGGTGAGCGACCTGGAGATCGACGCGCTCAGAACCTGCGGTCTCGATTTCGACGTCGACTACAAGTTGATCGCGCCACCGGCGACCACGATGAACCTGCAGATCTACGTGCCGACCGCCGAGCTGGCCAAGCACACTCCCTGATCGCGACCCCGGCAGGCGCCAGTGAGATCCTTGACCCCGGATCGGCAAAAGCGCGAGGAAGGCTACGGATGATCAAGGTTGCGGTGCTGGGTGCCAAAGGCAAGATGGGCGCCCAGACGTGCCAGGCGGTGGAAGCCTCCGACGATCTGGAGCTGGTCGCCGCCCTCGACCAGGGTGACGACCTGGCTGAGCTCACCAACGCGAAGACCGACGTGGTCGTCGACTTCACTCGTCCCGAGGTCGTGATGGACAACCTCGGCTGGTGCATCGGGCACGGCATCCACGCCGTCGTCGGCACGACCGGATTCACCGACGAGCGGCTGGCGACGCTGCGCACACAACTCGAGGCCAACCCCGGTACCGGCGTGCTGATCGCCCCCAACTTCTCCATCGGCGCTGTGCTGATGATGCAGTTCGCGGCCAAGGCGGCCCCGTACTACGAATCCGTCGAGATCATCGAGTTGCACCACCCCGACAAGGTCGACGCCCCCTCCGGTACGGCGCAGCGCACCGCGCAACTCATCGCCGAGGCTCGCCAGAACGCCCGCTCAGCGCCCATCCCCGACGCCACCAGCACCGGCCTCGACGGTGCGCGCGGAGCCGAGGTCGACGGCATCCCCGTGCACAGCGTCCGCCTGCGCGGGCTCGTCGCGCACCAGGAGGTCCTGCTCGGCGACATCGGCGAGACCCTGACGATCCGGCACGACTCGATGCATCGCGAATCGTTCATGGCCGGCGTCCTGCTCGGCGTCCGGAAGATCGTCGACACGCCGGGCCTCACGGTCGGCCTCGAGCACTTCATGGACCTCAGCTGAGATGACCGCGCTGTGTTGACTCCAAAACGTGCAGTGGCGGTGATCGCGATCGTCTTCATCGCGTACGCCGGACTGCTCGGCTGGCGTGGCGTCCTGCTGATCGGCACCGGCGACGCGGTCGCGGTCGTGCTCGGCATCGCGGTGCTGGTGATCCCGCTCGTCGGGCTGTACCTGGTCTGGCGGGAGCTCCAGTTCGGCCGGCGGACCGAGGCGCTCGCAAAGGAGCTGGCCGAGTCGGGCGGCCTGCCCGTCGACGATCTGCCCAGGCGGCCGTCGGGACGGATCGACCGGGCCGCCGCGGACGCCGCCTTCACGAAGTACAAGGAAGAGGCCGAGGCGGCGCCGGACGACTGGCGGGTCTGGTTCCGGCTGTCGACCGCTTACGATGCGGCCGGTGACCGCAGGCGGGCCCGCGCATCGATGCGGACGGCAATCGAGCACCGTACTCAGCGGTAAGCCGGGAGTTTCCTGGCAGTTGGCTGTGAACGGTGCGGCTCAGCCTGACAACGCGGTGCCGATCGGGATACCTTCAGGGTGTGCGTGGCGACCGCCACGGACGAGGTCGGAGACTGGGTGGGCCGTCCTTTGCCTTCAGACGGGTCTCGCCGCGGCTCGGACGACGCCCAGGCAACGGGTTTCGGCGATCTGCTCCGCCGGCACCGGCGAGACGCCGGACTGTCGCAGGAGGGACTGGCCGAACTCGCCGGTCTGAGCGTCGACGCCATCGCGGCGCTCGAGCGAGGTCGTCGGCGAGCGCCCAGACCACACACGCTCAGGCTGCTCGGAGACGCTCTCCGGCTCGGCGCGCCCGATCGCGCCCAGCTCACCGCGGCCGCCCGCCGCGACGGCAACGCCGGTCCCCGCCCGTCGATGCGACCGGCACCGGTCCCGGCGAACGAGCTGGTCGGCCGAACGGGCGAGCTCGCCGAGGTCGGCCGGCGGGTCGGTGAGCGGGTCACCAGGCTGATGACCTTGAGCGGTCCCGGCGGCGTGGGCAAGACCCGCCTCGCGCTCGCGGTGGCCGCGGAGGTTGCCCATCACTTCGAGGACGGCGTCTGCTGGGTGCCGCTCGCCCTGATTTCCGATCCGTCGGCGGTCGCTCCGGCCGTGGCCGCGTCGACGGGCCTGCATCCGCTCGACGGCGGTCGGCTGCTCGAGGAGATCGCCGAGCAGATCGGCCGACGCAACCTGCTGCTCGTGCTCGACAACTGCGCCCATGTCGTCGCCGAGGTGGCGAGGGTCTGTTCGACCCTGCTGGAGAGCTGCCCGAACCTCTCCGTCCTCGCCTCCAGCCGCGAACTCCTGCGGATCCCCGGTGAGAGCGTGTACGTCGTACCGCCGCTGGCGCTGCCGCGGTCCGACGACGAGATCGACACCTCGCCCGCGGTCAAGCTCTTCGTCGATCGGGCCACCGCGCGCGGGCAGGCGCCGACCGGGCAGAGCGACCAGGTCGCCCGCGTCGTACGCCGCCTCGAAGGCATGCCGCTCGCGATAGAGCTGGCCGCCGCCCGCACCAACGTCCTCACGGTCGAAGAGCTCGCGGCCGAGCTGGAGACGTCCTTCGGCATCCTGGCCGGCGGATCGAGTACTGCGAGTCCCCGGCAGCAGTCCCTGTACGGCGCGATCGAATGGAGCCACGACCTGCTGACCCCGCAGGAGCGCGAGCTGTTCGCGCTGCTCTCGGTCTTCGTCGGAGGCTGGACCCTCAATGCGGCGGCCGCGGTGCTGTCCGGGACGGTCGTGCCGGGTCCGCTGGAGCGGGCCAGAGCGCTCGACCTCACCAGCCGGCTGGTGGACAAGTCGTTGATCCGGGTGAGCCGCGATCGGGGCATCGCGCGGTACGACATGCTCGCCGTGATCCGCGAGTTCGCCGCCGATCAGCTGGCGGCGGCGGGCCGGACCGATGAGGTTGCACGGCACCACGCGGCGTTCTACATCGCGCTCGCCGAAGAGGCCGAGAGTCATCTGCGGGGTGCGAACCAGGCAGACTGGCTGGATCGCCTCGACGGTGAACTCGACAACATCCGCGCGGCGATGTCGTGGTCGCTGCGGTCGGGTACTGCGGGCGAACCAGTTCGCCTGGCGGGTGGGCTGTGGCTGTTCTGCTACCTGCGCGGTCAGTATGCGGAGGGCGGCGAGTGGCTCGAGCGGGCGCTTGCGTTGACCGGGTCGGCCGGGGTCGAACCGCAGTACCAGGCCAAGGCGGCGCTGGGGGCGGGGATGCTCGCGTTCCTGCAGTGTGAGTACGGCGTGGCGACGACGCGACTGGAGTCGGCGCTGGCGCAGTACAAGGCGCTTGATGACACAGCCGGTACGGCGCTCGTCATGCAGCGGCTCGGGGGAGTGGCTCGCGAGCGCGGGGACTACGAGACGGCCGAGAACCTGCATTGCCAGAGCTATGACCTGTTCGAGAGTCTCGGCGATCGGTCGGGGATGTCTTGGGCGCACAACCATCTTGGGTTTGTCGCCTGGTTGCGTGGCGATCTGGAGGTCGGGGCGCGGCGGTGCAAGCGGGCTCGGGACAGCTTCCGGGTGCTTGGGGATGGCGAGGGGCTGGCCTGGTCGCTGATCAGTTTGGGGACGATCGCGCAGTACAGCGGTGAGCTGACCGAGGCTGAGGACCTGCTGCTGGAGAGCCTGGCGTTGTCACAGCGGCTCGGGTATCGCGAAGGGGTCGCTTGGTCGCTCAACCAGTTGGGGATCGTCGAGCGGCGGCGGGGTTTCACGGATCGGGCGGTGCATCTGCTCGACGAGAGCTTGGCCGAGCATCGCGATCTCGGCGACCGGTGGCGGACCGCGAGCGTGCTGGAGGAGCTGGCGACGGTTGCCCGGCAGCGGGAGCGGACGGAGTACGCGGCGTTTCTGATCGGTGCGGCCGACGGGATCCGTGAGGTGATCGGCGCGCCGGTCCCGCAGGTCGAGAAGCCGGACCAGCTCGCCACCCGCCGCGCGATCGAGCAGACCCTCGACCGGCGAGCCTTCCGAGCCGCCTGGTCCGCCGGCCGAGCAGCCCCACTGGCCGCAGTAGCCGACGGCTACCCCGGTACTGGCGGCAGCAGCACCCCCGACCGCTCAAACCGTCTATAACCCCGAACACCCGCCTCGTCCGGACGCAGGCCGCCGCCACCTCGGCGAGTTCCGTCAGACGGGAAGCTGTTCCCAACACGCCGGTAAGCGCTTGCCAAGGCGCGGGACGCACCGCAGGATGGGCGGACTGATCCGCCCATCAGGAAGGTGCTCGATGACGAACGTGTTCAGCAGGAGGAGTCTGCTCGGAGCCGGGGGAGCTGTGGTCGGGGGAGCGGCACTAGGCTCGCTCGGCATGAGCCAGGCGTCGGGTGCGACCACCACCGGCCTGTGGCAGTCGGAGCGGGTCCGGTACGACGCGAAGTACCGGCTCGTCTACACCGCCGACGCCGAGGGAAACCGGATCCCCGACTTCAGCTATGCCGGCTACAAGTACGGCGACAGCCCGATCCCGCACGTCCGGACCGTGAAGACCGTCAAGCCGATCGAGGGTGACAACACCGCCCACCTGCAGGCCGCGATCGACGAGGTCGCCGGCGGCACCCCCGACCACAGCGGCTTCCGCGGCGCGCTGCTGCTTGCCCCGGGCAACTATCCGGTCGCCGGCACCCTCCGGGTGAACCAGTCCGGCGTCGTCCTCCGCGGCTCCGGCGACGGCGCCGACCCGAAACGGCACACCATCATCCAGGCGACCGGCAACACCCCGGTCTCGCGCGACGTGATCGTGCTCGGCGGTGGTACCAGCACCAGTTGGCGCGGTCAGGTCCCCGGGACCAGGACGGACATCACCAGCGACTGGGTGCAGGTCGGCTCGCGGTCGTTCGAGGTCGCGGACGCCAGTGCGCTCAAGAAGGGTGACAACATCATCCTGATCCACCCGTGCACGGAGGCGTGGCTCACCGCGGTCGATCACGGCGGCACGGCGACCGACGCCGGCTGGACCGTCGACAGTCAGCCGATCACGTACAACCGCTACATCGAGTCGATCCGCGGCAACACTGTCGCTGTTGACGTGCCCCTCTTCGAGCATCTACGGCGCGATCTGGCCCAGTCCTACCTGTACGTCTGGGACCGCGCCGGCCTGGTGACCGGCGTCGGGGTCGAGAGCCTGCGGATCGACATCCAGTTCGCGGGTGACCCGGACGTGGACGAGGCGCACGCGTGGGTCGGCGTGAAGGTCCGCCAGGTGGAGGACGCGTGGGTCCGCGACTGCACCTTCCTGCACTTCGCGAAGGCCGGCGTCGAGACCACCGAGGCGACCCGGGTGACCGTCCGGAACTGCCGCGCCTTCGATCCGGCCTCGGTCGTCACCGGCGGCCTGCGCTACAACTTCAACTGCGAGTCGTTCTCCCAGCAGGTGCTGTTCGTCGACTGCCACGCCACCAAAGCGCGGCATGCGTTCATCTCCAACGGCGCCAGCAGCGCCTCGGGCATCGTCTTCCTTCGCGGTACTTCGGAAGGCGCGCTCGCCTCGAGCGAAGGCCACCGGCGCTGGAGCCAGGGACTGCTCTGGGACAACCACCGCGACGTCGCGCCGCAGGTCGACCTGACGCTGGGCATCTACAACCGTGGCGACTACGGCACCGGGCACGGCTGGGCGACCTCGCACTCGGTCGGCTGGAACTGCGACACGGGCACCGCGAAGCTCGTCGTCCAGAAGCCGCCGACGGCGCAGAACTACGCGATCGGCTGCCGGGGAGTGGTCACCGGGGACGGCCCGTTCAGCCAGCCCGCGGGCTACATCGAGGGTGCGAACCGCCCGGGTCTGTTCCCGCCGTCGCTGTACCAGGCGCAGTACCTGGACCGCCATCGGTGATCGCTGATCGTTGATCACAGAAAAAGGCCTCGCGAGGCACCACGACCTGGGGGATCGAAGGTACCTCGCGAGGGATCTGGGAGCCGGGATGCGCCATCGTGAACGGGGTCCCGGCCGGCTGTGTCTGTCTGACCCCCCAGGCAGTCCCCCCACCCCACAGCCGGCCGAAGCCACGTTCGGCGATGCCACCCTCACATCGGGCCCTCCCAGCCGATGTTCCGGATCTCCCGCGCTGACTCAAGGTTGCCGTGGTCACGCTGCGTGGCACAGGGACGGAACCCTGACATCGCCCTGACAAACGCAGGGTGACAACGAACGCCTCGCCACGATCTCGCGGATCGTGACGGGGCGTTCGCTTTCCGTGCGGTGGAAATGCCGCTAATTCACTGCGGCATTAACGATCAGTGCAGATATCCGGAGACTGCTTTGGTGAATCCGGCGATCCGGTTCAGTGGCGTGCCGGCGCCGGGCTCGTCCTCGGAATAGGGAACCGACGGCGCCGGAATTCCCTCGCCCTTGCAACTGGTGTCCCGGGCCGGTGCCACCCCGGTGGTGAGGAAGGTGTTGATGATCTTGTCGGCGCACTTGTTCACGCCGCCGTAGATGCCGTGGTCGCCCTCGCCGGTGATCGTGACGAGCCGCGATCCGGCGTACCGCTGGTGCGCCGCGGCGGCCAGCGAGGCGTTGGTCGCGGGGTCGTGCGCGGACTGCACCATCAACGTCGTCGGCAAGCCTTTGCCGGTCGGGGTCGGCATCTCGAGCGCGGGCCGATCCCAGTAGAAGCAGGGGTTCTCGTTCATCGACCAGCCGATCAGCGGGTACTTCGGGCCGAGGTCGGCCGCCAGCTCGTCGCCGATCCCGCGGCCCTGCGGCCAGGCCGTGTCGTTGCAGGTGACGGCGGTGAAGGTCGCGCTCTCCGCGTCGTCGCCGACCCCCTGGCCGATCCCCTGGCCGACGCCCTGGCCGATCGGCGGCAGTCCGATCGGTCCGTTGGTCGCGCGCCGGACGAGTTCCTGCTGACGGGCCCGCGGCAATGCGTCGACCTTGCGTTGTGCCGCCTTCGGTCCACCGGTGGTCTGCGCGGCGGACAGGCCCCGGAGAAATGCGAGATCCAGCGCCAGTGACTGGAAATCCATTTTTGTATACATATCCGAGGCGACGATCTGGTCGAGCGTGTTCTGGTCGTAGGTGATCTTCATCGACCCGTCCAGGAACTCCTCGACGGCCGGTTGCTTTTTCAGTTCCCGGCGCAGCCGCTCATACGTTCTGATCACCAAGCGTGGCGACGACCCCAGTTGCAGCCGGTCATCGTACTTGGCCGCCCACGGTGCGAAGTCCTCCCGGAAGCGTCGCTCGAACGCCTGCGGCTGGGCTTCGAAGGTCTCCGACCACGGCCGGGTGAAGTCGGTGTTCGAGTCGAGCACGAAGCGGCCGACGTGGGCGGGGAAGTAGGTCTGGTAGTACGCGCCGAGCCAGGTGCCGCCGGAGTACCCGAGCCAGTCGATCTGCTGATACCCGAGCAGTTGACGGATCAGGTCGATGTCCTGGACGGTCTGCGCGGTGTTGACGTAGGGGAGCAGCCCGCGGGACTGGCGTTCGCAGTACGGCCGGGTGAGCAGGGCCGCCTCGGAGATCAGGTCGAGGTTCTCGCTGTCGCGGTCGCGCGCGTCCATCGTGAAGCCGGGTGCGCCCTGGCAGGTGACGTTGGCGCTGTCGCCGGTGCCGCGTGGGTCGAACCCGACGAACAGGTGGTCCTTGCCGAGGCCGGGTTGGCCGGCCAGGTACGGCGCCATGCCGAGCCCTGCTGCACCGGGGCCGCCGGGATTGCCGAAGATGACGCGGCTCGGCTTCTTCTTGCTCGTTGGCGTGACTTTGCTGATGGCGAGGTCGATGTCGTGGCCGGAGTACTGGTTCGACCAGTCGCGCGGGGCGGTGATCTTGGCGCAGTAGGTCCGGTACTCCGGGTCGCCGCACTGCGTCCAGGCGAGCTTCTGTTTCAGGTACCGGGTGGCCACCTTGTTGGGACCCGACTGCACCCGCTCCGTCCCGGTCTGCAGCGAGGCGGTCGCCCCGGAGCCCGGAATCGCGAGCAGTGCGGCGGTACTGATACCCAGGGCGACGGCCAGGGTACGGAACTTCATACGTTCTCCAAGACCTTGCGTGATCGGACCGTCGCAATCTGTCATGGCAGGCAGTGCAGGTCTAGCACCACCCCCGGCCCGTCGCCGATCGCTGGAGATGTTAAGAGAGCCGCCGCGAAAAGCAGTGCGAGGCGGTGGTCGTCCGGCATTAGCATCAGGTCGATGCGCATGCTGCTGAGGTACGCCTACGGGGTTGTTCCGGGCGCGACTGTGGCGACGTTGCTGCTTGCGCTGGCGTCGGCCGGCGCGGCTGCGGTGCTGAATCTGCTGATCGGGCGGGTGGTGGGTGCGCTGCCCGGTGTGCTGGATGGCGGCCCGGTCGGCGGTTCCTTCGTGGCACTGTTTGTTGCTTTCGGCATCGTCTTCGTGCTGGGCGGGGTGCTGCCGGAGGTGTTGTCGACCGCGCAGTGGATGCTTGCCCAGTCGGCCGCGTACGACCTGTGGCCGCGGCTCGCCTCGCCGTTGCTCGCGCCGCGCCGGATCGCGCATCTGGACGATCCGGTCGTGCTTGACGAGGTCGAGCGGGCGCGTGGTGGGCATGGGTGGGCGATCGAGGCTTCGCTCGGCCGGGTGATCGGGTTGTTCTCCGCTCGGGTGATGCTGATCGGCCAGACGGTGCTGGTCGGTGCGCTGTTCAACTGGGTCGTCGCGGTGGTGCTGGCCGGCGCGGTGCTGGTGACCGAGCGGCGGTACCTGAAGAAGCTCGACGGTGAGCTCGAGGCGTACCAGGGGATGACTGAGGATCAGCGGCGAGCGCAGTACCTGTTCGAGCTAGGCACCGATGAGGGCGCCAAGGAGTTGCCGGTCTTCGGTCTGCATGGCTGGCTGGTCGATCGGTACCGGACCGAGTGGACGGCCGCGATGCGGGAGATCTGGCGCACGCGGCGATCGGGCGCTCTTCGCGGGATGATCCCGCTCGCCGGCTATCTGCTTCTCTTCGCGGCGGCGATCCTGTACGTCGCTCTGCGGGCCGGCCGGGGCGATCTCGGCGTCGCGCAGACGGCGACGGTACTGCCGGCGATGCTGACCCTGGCGGTGAGCGTGTCGCCGTACACCGCGCTGCAGGTGAGACGTGGGGTTACGGCGTACCGAGCGATGCTCCACGTCCCGGTCCTGATCGACGAGCGTCATCCCGAGACGGGTGTTTCTGCAGCGGATCTGAGTCAGGCGCCTGGACAACTGATTCGGTTCGAACAGGTCGGTTTCCGCTACCCGGGTGCGGATCGCGATGTTTTCGACGGGCTTGAGCTTGAGCTTCGCAGTGGTGAGGCGTTGGCGCTGGTGGGGATCAACGGGGCGGGTAAGTCGACGTTGGTGAAGCTGCTGACGGGGGCGTACCAGCCGACTCGGGGGCGGATCACCGTCGACGGGGTGGACCTCGCGACGCTTTCGCCTGCCGGGCTGGAGATCTGGCAGCGGCAGATCGCGGCCATCGCGCAGGACTTCGTCCGCTTTCCGTTGTCCGTCCGGGACAACGTCGGCTTCGGGCGGATCGAGCGGTACGACGACGAGGCTGGTCGGGTGCGGGCCGCTCGGAGGGCCGGTGTGGACGAGCTGATCGACGGGCTGCCGCTTGGCTGGGACACCGTGCTCGACAAGGCCTGGCAGGACGGCGCGGATCTGTCGGGTGGGGAGTGGCAGCGGATCGCGCTGGCCCGGGCGCTGTTCGCAGTACAGGGTGGGGCCAAGGTGCTGGTACTCGACGAACCTGCTGCGGCGCTTGATGTCCGGGCCGAGGCGCGGCTCGTTGCGGAGTACCTGGATCTCACCCGCGGGCTGACGTCGCTGATCATCTCGCACCGGTTCTCGGTGGTTCGCGACGCGCATCGGATCTGCGTGCTCGATGGCGGGCGGATCGTCGAGACCGGGACGCATTCCGAGCTGTTGGAACTTGGCGGCCGGTATGCGGCGATGTTCCGGCTGCAGGCTGAGCGCTACCTGGGAGGTCCTTCGGATGCGTGAGCAGGCGGGGACTCTGCGGCTGTGGCTGATGACGGGGTGGCGAGCGGCGCCGTTTCACTCGACGGCGTTGGTGGTGATGCTCTGCCTGCAGGCCGCGATCGCGCCGGTGCGGACGTACGGGGTGAAGCTGATCGTCGATGGCGTCGGCGGCGCCGGCGACGGGCCGATCCGGCTGGGTGTGATGGTCATCCTCGCGACCTTCGCCGTGGCTTTCGCAGGGACCTCGGTGGATGGGTACCTGGAGAGTGCCGGCGCGGATCGGGTCGAGCGGTGGGTACTGTCCGACATCCTGCGGCTCACCACGCACATCCCCGGGATCGAGCAGCACGAGCGGCCGGATGTCGCGGATCGGCTGGCTCAACTCCGCGACAGTGCTCGCGAACTGGGGTGGTTCGTGCTGGTGCTGTTCCAGCTGATCTCCACCGGTGTCACGATCGCGCTGGTGGTGGCGATGCTCAGCGGCGTACACCCGGTCTTCGCCGTTCTGCTCGTGCTCGCGTTCGGGCAGGTGTGGGCCGCGAGCCTCGACTCGAAGTGGATGCAGGACACGATGGAGCGGATGCAGCCGTACGGCCGGCTTGTCCGTTCCTTGGCTGAGCTGGCCCGCGATCCACGTGCGGCGACCGAGTTGCGGGTCTTCGGCCTCGGTCCGACCTTGCTCTCCCGGATCCGGTCGTTGTCCGGGACCATGTACGCCGGTGAGCGCCGCGCGATGGTTCGCGGGCTGGCGGCCGTCACGCTGGCCAAGACCGTCTTCCGGCTCGCGTACCTCGGTGCTGTCGTCTATTTGATCGTGTTGGCGGGACGCGGCTCGGCGTCGCCGGGTGATCTTGCGCTGGTGGTTCTGCTTGCTCCGCAAGTGGATGGGGCCGCGTCGGAGGCGGGTGACGGGGTCAGCCGGGTCGGAGTCGCGCTGCGGAGTTTTGGACGGTATCGCTGGCTGCGCGACTATGCGTCGGCGCACTCCTGGACGTCGAGTGTGGGGTCGGCGCCGGTTTGCCTTGTCGAGGGCATCGAGTTGCGCGATCTGTCCTTCGCGTATCCGGGCACGGACGCGGCGGTGCTCGACTCGGTCAATCTGTTCATACCGGCGGGGACGAGTGTGGCGCTGGTGGGGGAGAACGGGGCTGGGAAGTCGACGCTGGTGAAGCTGCTGTCGCGGATGTACGACCCTTCCTCCGGCTCGATTCTGGTCGACGGGGTGCCGTTGTCGACGATCGATCCGGTGGCTTGGCGGGAGCGGTTGTCGGCGGGGTACCAGGACTTCGTCAAGTACGAGTTCAGCGCGCGACTCGCGGTGGGAGTCGGGGACCTTGCTCGTCTCGGTGATGAGCCGGCCTTGCGGGCTGCGTTGGCGCGTGGGGAGGCGCTTGACTTGGTCGACTCGTTGCCACGCGGACTCGACACGCAGCTCGGGACGCGGTTCTCTGACAGTTCCGAGTTGTCGGGTGGGCAGTGGCAGCGGTTGGCTTTGGCCCGGGCGTTTCTGCGCGAGCGACCGCTGGTGCTGCTGCTCGATGAGCCGACGGCGGCGCTCGATCCCGAGGCGGAGCACGCTTTGTACGAGCGGTTCGCGGAGGCGTCGCGGGTGGCGGCGGCGGAGACGGGCGGGATCACGGTGCTTGTGTCGCACCGGTTCTCGACGGTGCGGATGGCGGATCTGATCGTGGTGATGGATCGGGGGCGGGTGGTCGAGGTGGGGAGTCACCAGGCTTTGATGGGGGCGCGGGGGCGGTACGCGGAGCTGTTCGAAGTACAGGCCCGGGCTTATCGCTGACTTTTGTCGGTGGCTGGTTCTAGGGTCGGTCGCATGGGTGACTGCGGAGATTTGGTGATCGGGCAGCTGGAGTTCTACTGGGATTTTCACCTGCGGCCGCGGCTGGAGGGGATGACCGACGCGGAGTACCAGTGGGCGCCGGCGCAACCGAGCTGGACTGTGCACGCGGATGCTTCTGGTGCGGTTGTCTTCGACGTCGAGGATCCGGAGCCTTCGCCGCCGCCGGTGCCGACGATCGCGTGGCGGCTCGTGCACATCGCGGTCGGCTGCTTCGCGGCCCGCTACAACACCTTCTTCGACGGCACGATCGACGCCCCGATGTGGGATCCGCGCCAACGCCCGACCGACCTGCCGGTGACGGCCGACGCCGGCCTGGCCTTCCTGGATCTCTGGTACGGCAAGTGGCACGCCGCGATCCGCAGCCTCGACGATGCGGGACTGGCCGCGCCTCTGGGCCCCAAGGGCGGCCCGTACGCCGATGACTCGATGCTGTCCCTGATCGTCCACCTCAACCGCGAGACGATGCACCACGGCGCCGAGATCTGCCTACTTCGCGACCTCTACCGGGCCGGCTTCGGGACGGCGGCATGACTGCCTTCGATCTGCACATCGTCTTCGACTGCGCCAACCCCGACCTGGTCGCCCGCTTCTGGATGGAGGCCCTCGGCGGCTACGACTTCCCGATGCCGGTCCCCGACGGCTTCACCACCTGGGACGAATGGGCCGACGCCCAGGGAATCCCCGTCGACCAACGCCCCACCGGCCGCACCCTCGTCGACAAGGACCGCAACCGTCCCGACATCTTCTTCCTCCAAGTCCCCGAATCCAAGGCCGGCAAAAACCGCCTCCACCTGGACATCAAGGTCGCCCCAGGCCTCGAAGGCACCTCCAGACGTTCGAAGATCGAGCAGGAGGGCGACCGCTTGGTGTCGCTCGGCGCCACGCTCTTCCAACCGATGGACCACCCCGAAGGCTTCCACCTGATCATGCAAGACCCCGAAGGCAACGAGTTCTGCGTGACTTGACGGACGCCGCCTGGCGATGCAGCTAGTCGCCGCGCAAGGCTGCGAAAATCTGTCGCTGGCTGGTGTCATCGGGGTCATGGCCGCCGGGATAGCTGCGTGCTTCGGCGCCGGGGATGGCAGTCGCCAGCCATTCGGCGTGAGCCGGCGTTGAGTTGTCGTCCTCCGATCCGAACCACACCTCGACCGGTACGACGATGTCCTGCAACTCGAACCCCCACGCCTTGCTCAACGCCAGGTAGTCGTCGATCCACCCGTCCAGCCCGTCGACACAGGCTGCCCACATCCGCTCATACCGCCCACCGTCCGACGCCGCGGTACGAGTGCCGCCCGGTACTCCGGCTTGCCGGCCATCCGGTACTCCGGTGCGGCCGCCATCTGGTGCTTCGGAAGTGAAGGTTTGCAGGATTTCGGGGCCTCGGCGGGTGAGTTGTTCGCGGAGGAAGTGTTCTCCGCGGTGGGCGTCGGCTGTCCAGTCGAGTGAAGCGAAGGCCGTAGTACCGGGTGGTGCGATTGCTGCGACGGTGCTGCAGCGGATCACTCTGTCTGGGAGCAACGCGGCAGTCGCGAGGGCGTGTGGTCCGCCGCCGGAGAAGCCGGTGACCGCGAACCGGTCCCATCCCGCAGCGTCGGCCAGCAACTCCACATCAGCTGCCACGTCGGCGACAGTGCGGCCAGGTTGCCGATCGGAGCCGTAGCCCGGGCGGCCGTGGAGCAGTACCCGCAGGCCCGTCTCCTCGATTGCGGCGATGACGTCCGGTCGTTCCCAGCGCGTCCCGGGCGTCCCGTGGTGGGCGATGACGGGTACGCCGGCCTCATCGCCATACAGGCAGTACTTGAGGGTGCGGCCGTCCGCGGCCACGACCTCGTGGGTGAGAGTCACCTGCCCATTCAATCACGTCAGCGGTTAACCGGACCACGGTCCAGTTCTATGATACGGTGGATTTTCCATTGTTTTGAAGGGGAAACTGATGACTGTTGCTGTCGCTCCGGGGACCATCGTCGTGTACTCCGACATCTGGTGCTCGTTCGCCCATCTGGCCGTGCATCGGCTGCATGCGACGCGAGCCCGGTTGGGGCTGGAAGGGCAGGTGGCCTTCGATCACCATGCGTTTCCGCTGGAGTTGCTGAACGGGCACAGCAGTCCGCGCCCGGGTACCGACTCCGAGGTCTCCGCGATCGGCCGACTCGATCCGGACGCCGGCTGGAAGCTCTGGCAAGCGCCCGACTGGACCTATCCGACGACTACATTGCCCGCCCTCGAGGCCGTGCAAGCGGTCAAGGAGCAAGGCCTCGCCGCGAGTGAAGCCCTGGATCTCGCCCTGCGCAAGGCGTTTTGGGTCGACAGCCGCTGCATCAGCCTCCGCTCGGTCTTGCTGGAGGTTGCCGCCGAGACCGGCGCAGTCGACGTCGACCACCTGGCGGCGGCACTCGACGACGGCCGCGCCCGCAAGCTGGTGATGGCCGACTTCGCCGTCTCCCAGACCGACGCGGTCCAGTGCAGCCCCCACCTGTTCCTGGCCGACGGTACAAACTCTGCCAATCCTGGCGTAGAAGTCCACTACACAGACGCCTACGGCACCGGCTTCCCCATCGCCACCGCCGACGACCCGTCGATCTACGAAGCCCTGCTGCTGCGGGCCGCCGGAGCGCTCCAGGCTGTTTAGAGCTCGATGCCGGTGTGGGTTTGGATGTGGGCCGGCAGGGGGTCGTGGGTGTCGCCGGTGGTGGGGGTGTTGGCGGGGTCCATGACGAGGATCTGCGCGCCGCCGTCGGAGAACGGGCGGTGGTAGATGCCCTTCGGGACGACGAAGAGGGAGCCGGCGGGGAGGGCGATGACCCGCTCGTCGGGGTCGCGGACGGCGATGTTGAAGTCGCCGTCCAGGGTGAGGAAGAGCTCGTCGGTGGTGTCGTGGACGTGCCAGATGTAGGAGCCCTTCACGTGCGTCACGCGAATGTCGTAGTCGTTGATGCGCGCGGCGATCCGGGGATTCCACAGGTCGTCGAAGGTGGCGAGCACGGCGCGGAGGTCGATCGGTTCGTTGGTCACCGGACCATCTTCGCCAGGTGCAATCCCGTCGCGTGAGTGCTAGGAATAACACATGTCGAAACGATCCTCGCAATCCCAGTCGCAGCCGCAGTCGCACAAGGTGGCGGTGATCGTCGGGGAGGGGTCGAATCCGTTTGAGCTCGGGGTCGCGACGGAGTTGTTCGGGTTGCGGCGGCCGGAGCTGGATCGGGAGTGGTACGAACTGGTGCTCTGTACGCCGGAGCCGGCCGTCCGCATGCACAGTGGGTTCTTCCAGCTGACCGGAGTCGCCGGGCTCGACCAGGTCGACGACGCGGACACCGTCATCGTCCCGAACCGCCCGGATCCCGAAGTACCGCCGCCTCCGGCTGTTCTCGACGCCGTACTTCGGGCCTCTGCGCGCGGAGCGAGAATGGTGAGCTTCTGTACCGGCGCCTTCACCCTCGCGGCGGCCGGCGTGCTCGACGGTCGCCGAGCCACCACGCACTGGCGTTGGGCCGGCCTCTTCGCCGCCATGTACCCCGAGGTGAAGCTCGAACCGGACGTACTATTCGTTGACGAAGGCAACGTCCTCACAGCGGCTGGAAGCGCGGCAGCACTCGACCTCGGCCTGCACCTGATCCGCCGCGACCACGGCGCCGAGGTAGCCAACGCAGTCAGCCGCCGACTCGTCTACACCGCCCACCGTGACGGCGGCCAACGCCAGTTCATCGACCAGCCCGTACCGGCCGTCGCCGACACCTCGCTGGCCCCGCTTCTCAGCTGGATTCGCGAAGAACTGGCCAGCCCGCTCACAATCGCTGACATTGCAGCCCACGCCGCCATGAGCCAAGCAACCCTCCACCGCCACTTCCAAGCAGAGCTAGGTACTACGCCTCTAGCCTGGCTAACCGCCGAGCGAGTATCCCTAGCCTGCCGCCTACTGGAAGCCGGCGAAATCCGCCTGGACGCAGTAGCCCGCCAATCCGGCCTAGGCACAGCCACCAACCTACGCATCCAACTAAGACGCCGCACCGGCCTAACCCCCAGCAACTACCGCCGCCGCTTCGCCCTCAACGCTACCGGGTGATCGGTACCCGCCCAGTCTGCTGTGCATAACCTGGCCGCTTCCGGCCAATCGTGGATCCCTTATCCACAAGGGCTTCTCGGCTCTGAAAAGTGTCGGCGGGTCGGTCTACTGTTGTGTCCATGGAGATCCCGCAGCTGCGACCGACCTACCTCCAGAGTGACGACGAACTGGTCGTCACTCTGGACACGGTCGAGGCTGCCCGCAGGATTCTGGACACCTACTACCTCGACGTCGTCGACGATGTCGAGTCCCGCGGCCTCGCTCGCGAACTCGGCGCCAAGAACACCATTGAACTCCTCGAACTGCGCCACCGCCGCGACCCCGCCGACACCCGCAACGACCTCACGTTCCTCAAGAACCTCCCCAAATACGAGGCCGTCACCCACGCCCTCACCGTGGCGGACGACGACCCGACCGGTCTCACCGCGGACCACGCCAAGGTCATCGTCACCACCCTGGACAAAGCCCCCTCCACCGTTCCCGCCGAGACTCTCCGCGTCGCCGAAGAACAGATGATCCAAGCCGCCCGCTACCTCACCCCGAGCGGTCTGCGTGACTTCGGCCGTCAGGTCCTCGACCGTCTCGACACCGACGGCCCCGAACCCGCCGAAGAAGACGCCTACCAGAAAGAATCACTGCGGATCCGGCCCGCCGACCACGGCGTGAAGTTCAGCGGCTACCTGGCCGGCGCCAACGCCGAACACTTCAAAACCGCCATCCACGACCTCGCCAAACCCCACCGGACCGTCGACGGCGACCTCGACCCCCGCTCCCACGAAAAACGCCAAGCCGACGCCCTGACCACCATCCTCAACATCGCCACCGGCGCCGACCCCACCACCGGCATCCCCGGAGTCCCGCACCTCACCGTCACCATCGACTACGCCGACCTCAAGGCCCTGACCTCAGCGGCCGTCGGCGAACTCGTCTTCGGTGACAACCTGTCCGCCTCGGCGGTGCGCCTGCTGGCCTGCGACGCGGCCGTACTACCGATCGTCCTCGGCACCGACTCCCAGCCGTTGGACGTCGGCATGGAGTACCGGTTCGTCACCCGCTACATCCGCCGAGCCCTCAACCGCCGCGACAAAGGCTGCGTCATCTGCAAAGCCCCACCCTCCCACTGCCACGCCCACCACCTCACCCACTGGGCCGACGGCGGCCCCACCGCCATCACCAACCTCGTGCTGCTGTGCGGCGCCCACCACCGCGCCGTCCACGCCGGCCACTGGACCATCACCATCACCAACGGCGTCGTACAGATCACCCGCCCCCACTGGACCATCCCCACCCCAACCCGACTCCCGCTACCCTCCATCACCCCACCACCCCCAAACACCTCCTCACCCTGGGACCCCCCACCAACCCCAGACACCGTGGGCGAGCCGCGAACCCCAGCCACCGTGGGCGGGCAGCCAATCCGAGCCGCCATGGGCGGGCAGCCAATCCCAGTCACCGTGGCCGGGCAGCCAATCCGAGCCGCCATGGGCGGGCAGCCAATCCCAGTCACCGTGGGCGGGCAGCCAATCCCAGTCACCGGGGGCGGGCAGCCAATCCGAGCCGCCATGGGCGGGCAGCCAATCCGAGCCACCGGGGGCGGGCAGCCAATCCCAGCCACCGGGGGCGGGCAGCCAATCCCAGCCACCGGGGGCGAGCAGCCAACCCCAGCCGCCATGGGCGAGCCGCGAACCCCAGCCGCCATGGGCGAGCAGCCAACCTCGCCGCGCTGGGGCGCCCCGGCGGCCCCGGCCAGCGTAGGGCCCCTCGGTACCCCGCCGATCTCGCCATGGGGCACCTCGCCTGCCTCGGATGCCCGCCGAGTGCCGGGCACCTTGACGCTGGACGGCACTGCGGCCAGTTGGCTCGCGCCCACAACAGCCGACTGGTCCATCAACACCGATCCCCACAACCCTCAGCCCAACTGGCTACGCAGCACCACTGCCCCTACCCCAGTCAACCCCGCGGCCAGAGGCCTGTCCTGGCTAACCCCCGAAGCCGTCGCCGACCTCAACCCCTGGGGCGAAACCGGCACCCCCTCCACCGGCCCGTAACACCTCACCGCAACGACCCCGCGTCCACAGCGCCGACCGCCCTCCGGTCCCGACGCCGATCACGCACGCCCGCATTCGGCTGGGGGTTCGAGCCGCCATCAGGCGATCGGTGATCGCCAGCGCGTTCGCCGCTACTGGAGATGCCACCAGTCCAAACCGGCCGCAGCGGCTCACCGCAGCTGGGCCCGCCGTCCGCAGCGCCAACCGTCCTGAGGCTCGATGCTTTCGCCACCCGTGCTCGTTCACCGAGCCGGAGGATCGCGCCAACACAAGCCAGTGGCGGGCGCGACGTCGATCGGCTCGTACGCGTTGGTGTCGATGGCGGCACCCATCGGCCAGCCCGAGTCAGACGACGGGGGTCGTCATGGTTTGTCCTGTCGCCACTATGTGGTGGGCAGTCCGCATCCCTTGCCCGCCGTCGTCGATTGATCCGGCTGGTGGCGGACGATGACCGACTTCCATAGCTATCGTGGCGGTGTGGCGCTTGGGCGAGGTAAGACGGAGCACGTCGGTGCTCGGGATATGTCCCGCAAGCATGGGCATTGGGGCGATGCCGAAGAGGCCAAGGAATGGGCTTCACGGGCTCGTCGGCGGGACGAGAAGCATGAGATCGATGATGCCCGCCAGGAGACGAGCGAGACGCCTGATCCCATATAGGTCGGGCCGCCGCTCATGGGACGGCTGAGGTAGTGGTACAGGCTTGATGCGTACCGACGGATGAGCAGATCGAACATGCGGGCCTGATCTGGGAGTACCACTGAATGCATCACCAGTTGAAGCCGGTTGGTGTGTCGGTCTGCGGAGCCATGATCTCGGGGGTGGCTACTCTGCCGCTCGGCTTATCGTCAAGGGCTGATTCCTGCACTGGTACTCGTCCACCCAACTTGCCAGGGTGAGCGACGCGTTGCTGACGTAGTGGCTTCGCTGCCCGGTGGAGCTGAAGGAACAGCCCGACCGGTCTCGCGTTGGCCAACGCGGTGCGTGGCTTGTGGTCGGGTGGGGGCAATGCGCCGGCTCGACGAGCGAGTACGGGTGGGGCGAACTCATCTGCCCGGGTGTCGACTGGGGTCGCGTTGGTCGACGCGGTGGCCGGCGTGGGGTTTGGGTGGGCTCAACACCCGGGCTCGACGAGCGAGTGCGGGTGGGCCTTAACAGCTACTCGGAGGCGGACGGGTCTGTGTGTAGGCGGACCTGTTTGACTCGTACTGATTCGTCGCCGTAGAGGTCTAGTTCTCGGGTGGCGCCGTCGGGGGCCCAGCCGGAGTCTGTGTAGAAGGCTCGGAGGACGTCGTCGGTGGTGTTGACCCAGACGGTTACCCGTTGGAATTTGTCGGCTCGGATGGTGTCCACGACGGCGTTCAGGAGGCGGGAGCCGTGGCCGGCTCGGGTGGCTGAGGGGTCTACTGCGAGTTCGGCGACGAGGGCGTCGTGGCGTTGGTCGGCGTCTGGGTCGTCGGAGGCGGTGATGGCGGCGAAGCCGACGATGGTGCGGCCGGCCAGGGCGACCAGGACGCGGTTGCGGGCTTCGCCGGGGGCGATCAGGGCGGCGCGCCACTGGGCGGCGAACTGGGCGGGGTTGAGGTCGGCCAGGACGTCCGCGGGGAGCAGGCCCTCGTAGGCGCGTCGCCAGGCTGCTACCTGGATCTCGCCGATGGCGTCGGCCTCGGCGGGTAGGGCCAGGCGGACGCTTGACTCGGCGATCGGGTCCTCGGTGGTGCCCATCGAAGTCAGGCTTTCCGGTTCCGGTACGCCGAAGTCGTCGTGGTTCATGCCGACATCCTTTCAAAGGGGTGAACGAAAGCCTCCGGCAGGACACCCGTCGGGTAGGTGTCCTGCCGGAGGCGGCTTCAGGAGGGGGTCAGTAGACGAGCTTGCGGAGCAGGGTCTCGGCCGGGCCCCGGTACGAGCGCTTCTTCATCTGGTAGGCGGCGATCACCGAGATCGTCCAGACCAGTACTGCCGCGCCGAAGGCGGTCCAGCCGGTACTTCCAAAGCGCTGCCCCAGGTTGAGGGTGAAGGGCGCCAGCAGGACCATCCAGGAGACCGACTGGAACAGGTAGCCGCTCATCGAGCGCTGGCCGAGAGCGGAGATCGCCTGGACCGGCAGGCCCAGCTCGGCAGGCCGCCTACCAGCGGTGAGCTTGCCGACCAGGAGCGCGAAGAGGGCGATGTAGCCGGGTCCGCCGAACTGGCCGCTGAGGTCGTGCAGGAAAGAAAGCTTGCTGATCGCGGCCTCGTCGACGTGCAGCCAGCCGGCGGCGACCAAGGCGAGCGGCAGGCCGCCGAGGACGGTGATGCCCATGCCGACCGCGGCCACTCGGGTCAGTAGCGGCTTGAAAGCGAGCGGGTTCTCCAGGATCTGCTTGCGGGCGGCCCAGATGCCGAGCCAGACGATGACGGTGAAGCCGAGTACGAAGGCGGTGTGCGCCGGGTACTCCTGCAGCCGGTGGACCAGGCTGGAGCCGTAGCTCGTGGCGGCCAGCGACGGGTTCGGGCTGTTCGTCATGGCCTGGCCCGGTCCCGAGCTGTTGATGACGGCGAGAGCGGCCATGACGGCAGTGACGATCACGTAGACGATCTGGGCACCCCAGATCCACAGAACGATCTTGTGGAACCGGTCGCCGCGGTTCAGCAGCAGCAGCGTGCAGATGATGCCGACCAGGCCGTACGCGCCGAGGAAGTCACCGAAGTACAGGAGCGTCGCGTGGGCCAGGCCGAAGACGACCAGCCAGGCGTTGCGCTTCAGCAGGATCTTCCGTACGCCGCCCGCGGACGCCCCCGAGTTGCGCTGGCGCCGGGCGAGCTGGACCAGCCCGTAGCCGAACATCACCGCGAAGACCGGGTAGGCCCGGGCATCGACCAGGGTGATCTTGAGGAAGTTCAGGATCCGCTCGAGACCGTGCGGGGTGCCGTTCAGGCCGGGGCTGCCGGCGAAGGCGAAGTTGGCGGCGTTGGCCAGGCCGATCAGCAGCAGCATCGCGCCGCGGATCAGGTCCGGCGCCAGCGCGCGCTCGGCGCTGGTGACCGGGCCCCGGTGGTCGGTCACCGGGGGCTGCGAGGTGATGAGCTGCGTCACGGGATTCACCCTTTTCAGAAACTGTGGATGGGTTGAGCTGTTGACCACAATCCTGATCCCGCAAAAGCCCCCAACCCAGTGGCCTGAGCCCACACCTGAAGGTGGAGCTAGCACCCCCAAGCAGCAGCTTGTGACACTTCTCGTGCGATCTGCAGAAAAAGTGTCACAAGTCGGCTATGCTCGGAACCATGGACAGCTTCCAGGCGACGATCGACGCCGACGGCCGGATCGAGCCGCGCGACGCGATGCCCGAGGGGTACCGCAAGACCCTGATCCGGCAGATCGCGCAGCACGCGCACTCCGAGATCATCGGCATGCAGCCCGAGGGCAACTGGATCAGCCGCGCGCCGTCACTGCGCCGCAAGGCGATCCTGATGGCGAAGGTCCAGGACGAGGCCGGCCACGGCCTCTACCTGTACGCCGCTGCCGAGACCCTCGGCGTGGACCGTGCCGACCTGCTCGACCTGTTGCACGAAGGCCGGCAGAAATACTCCAGCATCTTCAACTACCCGACGCTGACCTGGGCCGACATCGGCGCGATCGGCTGGCTGGTCGACGGCGCCGCGATCGTCAACCAGGTGCCGCTGTGCCGCTGCTCGTACGGTCCGTACGCGCGGGCCATGGTCCGGGTCTGCAAGGAGGAGTCGTTCCACCAGCGGCAGGGGTTCGAGATCCTGCACACGCTGTGCAACGGCACCGACGCGCAGAAGGCGATGGCGCAGGATGCGCTGAACCGCTGGTGGTGGCCGAGCCTGATGATGTTCGGCCCGCCGGATGCCAGCTCGACCCACTCCGAGCAGTCGATGGCGTGGGGGATCAAGCGGCACAGCAACGACGAGCTGCGGCAGCGCTTCGTCGACATGACCGTCCCGCAGGCGGACGTGCTCGGTATCAGGGTGCCTGACGACGGATTGACCTACGACGAGGAGACCGGGCACTACAGCTTCACCCAGCCGGACTTCACCGAGCTGTACGAAGTTGTCAAGGGCAACGGTCCGTGTAATCAGGAGCGGCTCGCGCACCGGGTGAAGGCACATGAAGACGGCGCTTGGGTCCGCGAGGCGGCGGCCGCCTATGCGGCGAAGCAGGCCGCCAAGACGCAGGAGAGCGCAGCATGAGCGAGACGACCGGAACCACCCAGCGCCCGACGGTCGAGCCGCTGTGGGAGGTGTTCGTGCGGTCCCGCCGCGGGCTCTCGCATGTGCACGTCGGCAGCCTGCATGCGCCCGACGCGACGATGGCGCTGCGCAACGCCCGCGACGTCTACACCCGTCGCCAGGAGGGTGTCTCGATCTGGGTTGTGCCGGCCACCGACATCACCGCGTCGAGCCCGGATGAGAAGGACGAGTTCTTCGACCCCGCCGCCGACAAGGTCTACCGGCACCCGACCTTCTACCAGGTCCCGGAAGGCGTCGAGCACCTGTGAGCGACCTCTTCACCTATACATTGAGACTTGGCGACGACGCGCTGATCGCGGCGCAGCGGACCGCCGAGTGGATCGCGGCCGCCCCGCAGCTCGAGGAAGACGTTGCCCTCGGCAACATCGGACTCGACCAGCTCGGCCAGGCGCGGTCACTGCTGCAGTACGCCGGCGAGGTCGAGGGCGCCGGGCGGTCCGAGGACGACCTGGCCTACTTCCGCGACGAGCGCGACTTCCTCAACGTCCAGCTCACCGAACTCCCGAACGGCGACTTCGCGCAGAGCATGGCCAAGCTGCTCTTCTTCGCCACCTACCAGCACCTCCTGTACGAAGAACTGCGCGGTTCCACCGACGAGACCCTCGCGGGGGTAGCCGGCAAGGCGGTGAAGGAGGTCGCGTACCACGTCGACCACGCCACCCAGTGGGTACTACGCCTGGGCGACGGCACTGAAGAGAGCCACCGCCGGATGCAGGCCGGCCTCAACGCGATGTGGCCGTACACGGCCGAGTTGTTCGCGTCCGATGACCTGGTCCAGCGGCTTGACGTCGCTGTCGACCCGTCGACGCTGGAGGAGGAGTGGCTGCGCCGGGTCAACGAGGTGATCGATGCGTCCACCTGCGAGCGGCCGACCTCGTCGTACCAGCACAGCGGCGGTCGCGAGGGCCGTCACACCGAACACTTCGGGTACCTGCTCGCAGAGATGCAGCACGTCGCCCGCTCGCATCCAGGAGCGAAATGGTGACGGACACCGCGATCTTCGAGGCAGTCGGGGAGGTCGCGGATCCCGAAGTACCGGTGCTGACGATCGCCGATCTCGGCGTCCTGCGCGGCGTCCGGCACGAGGGCGACGAGGTGGTCGTGACGATCACCCCGACCTACTCCGGCTGCCCGGCGATGGACCTGATCAAGCATGAGGTCGAGCTCACGCTGGACTCGCTGCATTTGAAGGGTCGCGTCGAGACGGTGCTCTCGCCGGCGTGGACGACGGACTGGATGAGCGACGAGGGCAAGGCCAAGCTGACGGAGTACGGGATCGCGCCGCCGACGGGCCGTCGTGCGGTCGGGGGACCGGTGTCGCTGAGCCTGACCATCCGGTGCCCGCTGTGCGGCTCGCCCGACACGACCGAGCTGAGCCGGTTCGGGTCCACCTCCTGCAAGTCGCTCTGGCGATGCAACTCCTGCCGGGAGCCTTTCGACCACTTCAAGGCGATCTGAACGATGACGACTATGACCAGGCGTAGAGCGAGTTTCCATCCGTTGACCGTCAAGGCGATCGACGAGATCACCGACGACTCGGTGGCGATCACCTTCGACGTACCGGCTGAGCTCGCGGCGGAGTATGAGTTCGCCGCAGGACAGCACCTGACGGTACGGCGTACCGGCGACGACGTCCGGCGCAGCTACTCGATCTGCTCGCCGGCCGGTTCCGGCGTACTGCGGATCGCGGTCAAGCGGATCCCCGGCGGCGACTTCTCGTCGTTCGCGTCGACCGCGCTCAAGGTCGGCGACACGATCGACGTGATGACGCCACTCGGCCGGTTCGGCACGCCGCTCGATCCCGCCCACGCCAAGCACTACGCGTTCATCGCCGCGGGCAGCGGGATCACCCCGGTGATCTCGCTGGTCGCGACCATCCTGCAGGTCGAGCCGCAGAGTCGCGTCACGCTGGTCTACGGCAACCGCACGGCCGGCTCGGTGATGTTCGCGGACGACTTGGCCGACCTCAAGGACCGGTACGCCGAACGCCTGCACCTGGTGCACGTGCTGTCGCGGGAGTCGACCGATGTCGAGCTGTTCAGCGGGCGGATCGACAAGGACCGGCTGGGCCGGATGATCGACACGATCCTGCCGGTGAAGTCCGTCGACGAGTGGTTCCTCTGCGGTCCGTACGCGATGGTCGTCGGCGCGCAGGAGCTGCTGATCGACCAGGGCGTGGCCCGCGAGGACGTCCATGCCGAGCTGTTCCATGTCGGCGACGAAGCACCGGTGGTCCGGGTCGAGGAGACCACGACGGATGCCGAGGCGGCCGAGGTCACGGTGATCCTCGACGGCCGTCGCTCGACCTTCCCGTTGGGTGAGCACGGAAAGGCAGTGCTCGACGCGACGCTGGCTGTCCGGACCGATGCGCCCTTTGCGTGCAAGGGCGGAGTTTGCGGGACCTGCCGGGCAAAAGTTGTCGACGGCACCGTTCGGATGGACACCAACTGGGCGCTCGAGCCCGACGAGATCCGGGCGGGTTACGTGCTCACCTGCCAGTCCCACCCGACCAGCGAGAAAGTAACCCTCGACTTCGACGCCTGACGATTGATGAGGCAGAATCCCAAACCTGTAGCGGTCCGCTCACTGGGGGTTCATCGATGGCTCGACGTTGGAAGACACTCGCCACGGCCGGCGCGCTCGTCGCAGGTCTGCTCACCGTGGTACCGGCATCTGCATCTCCGAGCGTGCCGGTGCCCAAGCTGGCTTGGCATGCGTGTGACTCGGCGCCGGGCTACCAGTGCGCGACGGCGAAGGTGCCGCTGGACTACGACAACCCGCGCGGCGCGACCATCTCGCTGGCGGTCAGCCGGATCAAGGCGACCGACTCGAAGCGACGGATCGGCTCGCTGTTCCTCAACCCGGGCGGTCCGGGTGGTTCGGGCGTCGGGTTCCTCCAGGCCGTCGGTCAGAGCCTGTACTCCGATGAGGTGCGCGCCCGGTTCGACCTGGTCAGCTTCGACCCCCGAGGCGTCGCCGGCAGTACTCCGCTGACCTGCTTCAAGACGCAGGACCAAGCCGATGCCGCGACCGCGCCTTTCAAATTCCCGGTGACGGCGACCGAGGAGAAGGCCTGGGTCGGGTTCGACCGTGCGTACGCCAAGTCCTGCAAGAAGTACGCCGGGCCGATCATCAACCACATGTCGACCGCGGACGTCGCGCGGGACCTGGACCTGCTGCGGCAGGCGGTCGGCGACAAGAAGTTGACGTACGCCGGGTACTCGTACGGCACCTACATCGGCTCGGTCTACGCGAACCTGTTCCCGGACAAGGTCCGCGCGGTCATCATCGACGGCGTCATCGACCCGGTCTCGGATGCCACCGGCCGCGGCCTCGAGTGGGTCCGCAAGCCGGTCGACGCTCGCCTGGAGAGCGAGCAGGGCGCCTACCAGACGCTGCAGGAGTTCCTCCGGCTCTGCGACGCCGGCGGTCCGAACTGCGCGTTCAGCGCCGGCAACCCGAAGGCCCGGTACGACGCACTCGCGGCCAAGCTCCGCAAGCACCCGATCAAGCTCTCCGACGGCCAGGTCGTTACGTATGCCGACATGGTCAGCGAGACGCTCGGCGCGCTCTACAACGCCGGCAGCTTCCCGAGCCTGGCCGAGTACCTCCAAGGGCTCGCGACCGCGTCGGCGAGCAAGGTCAAGGCAGCACGCGCGGCGCTCGCCGCACCGGCATACGAGCAAGGTGCTGAAGGCTTCTACGGCGTGTGGTGCAGCGACTCGCTGAACCCGGCCAGTGCGTCGTACTGGGCCAGCAGTGCCAAGGCGGCTGACAAGAAGTGGCCGTACTTCGGTCGAGCCTGGATCTGGAGTTCGAGCATCTGCGCGAGCTGGCCGGGACACGACACCGACCGGTACCTCGGCCCGTTCACCAAGCGCTCTGCCAATCCGGTGCTGGTGATCGGCAACCGCTGGGACCCGGCGACTCGCTACGAGGACGCGGTCAGCACGTCGAAGATCCTCGGCAGCGCACGGCTGCTCAGCGTCAGCGGCTGGGGCCATACCTCGTTGTTCTCGTCATCCTGCGCGGACAGCAAGGCGAGCGCCTACCTGCTCACCGGCGCTCTGCCCGCGAAGGGCACGGTCTGCAAGCCCGACGCAGTCCCGTTCGCTCACCCCGAAACCCGCTCCGCCAAGACCAAGGTGCCGTACGTGTTCAGGCCGCCGGCCCGCTGACCCGCGGCGGGGCGGAAGGATCTTCCGCCCCGCCGGATCGTCAGGCGACGATGATGGGCAGTTGGGTCTCGAAGAGGCCGGCGAAGGTACGGCTGGGCAGGATGTGGCCCTGGTTGGGGGCGCTCTGGACGATGCTGTAGCCCCAGTCGACCGCACGCAGACGCTGCGTGTGGGTGCCGTGATGGCCGGGGTTGGTGAAGCCGCAGTCGCCGAGCTGGAAGAACACCTGGTCGAACTGCTGGATTCGCTTGTACTGCAGGGCATCGCCGCGGGCGTGGGTGAGGAAGTAGGCGGCGAACGAGTCGGCCATCAGCTCGACCCGCCGGGTCGCCTCCGGCCCGGTGAGCGCGGTGGTGAACAGGTTGTCCGCGAACTGGACCTGGTGCCCGTACTCGTGGGCCAGGATCGCCTGCGCGGTGACGTCGGAGTAGCCGATCGCCTTGAAGGCTTCGAGCACCCCGTCGCCCATCACGATCATCTTCGGGATGACGAAGCCGGGAATGACCGCGCCCGGGTAGGCGAAGGCGTTGAAGCTGAAGAACGGGTGGTTGCCGTAGTCGAACTTCGGCTGGTTCACCGTGGTCACCACCTCGGTGGCCAGCGCAGTCGAGATGGCGTCGTTCAGGCCGTAGACGACGTGGAACAGCCGGTACATCCGCGCCGGGTCGGTCAGCATGGTGCCCTTCATCGGGACCAGCCGGATGCCGGTCGCATCGATGTCCCAGAACCGGCCGAGGTCGCGGAAGGTGTGGGTGATGTCGGTGCTGAACTCACCGTTGAGGCCGAACGTCGAGCCTGCATCCTGCGGCCACAGCAGCGCGTCGAACAGCAGCGGCTGGAAGCTGTTGAGGGCGTCCGCGAACTGCTGGTCCGCGGCCGTCCAGTCGGCTCGCTGCGCCGCCGCCCAGTCACGGACCGGCGTGGACGGGTTGCACGCGGTGGGGAGGACCGCGGCGCTCAGGTCGTCGTCGATCGCCACCTGAGCATTGAGCTGGGCGGCGAGAGTCGATCCGTCCGTCGGCCGCAGCGCATTGAGCTTGGCTGCCAGCGCGCTGGTCTGCTCGGGAGACACAGCCTGGGTAGCCGCCACGGACTGCACGGTTGAGGTCGAGGCCTGGGCGGTGCTGGTCGCCAGACCGCCCGCCAGCACGAGCGTGAGCAGGATGGCCGGCCCTGCAAGGGACTTCTTCATAGCTCTCCTAGGACTTCGCCGGGACGGCGGTGGAGGGGATTGGTGGCCTCAGTATTGGGCGCGATCGCGGCGTCGGCAGTGGATCGGAGCTGGCGGAATCCGGCATGGCGGAAAGCTGACGGCCCGTGTGGCTCCCGGTTTCTGCCGGTCGGCGCTGAAAGGATGTGAAGCTCACGACTGATGGGGGTGGGGCGCCGTGATGGGGCGTTCGCATGCGTTGTCCGGTTGGGCCGCTGGGCTCGCGGTCGCGCCGCTGGTGGGGCTGACGACGATCGCGGAGGTCGTGCCGTTCGCTGCTGCCACGGCCGGGTACGCGTTGCTGCCTGACCTCGATCATCCGGGGGCCGGCGCGTCCCGGTTGCTCGGGCCGATCACCGGGTTCGTGTCCAATGTGGTGCGGGCCTTCTCGAGCTTGCTGTACTCGCTGACGAAGGGCCCGCGCGACGAGGACAGCACGGGGCAGCACCGGCATGCCAGTCATACGCTGGCGGCTGCGATCGGGCTCGGCTTTGCGACCTCGAGTGCGGGCGCGGCGGGCGGCTGGCGCGCGGTACTGGCCGTGGCGCTCGTCGGGTTGCTGCTGGCCGCTGATGCGCTCGGCGACTGGGTCGTGACGTTGGTACTGGCCGCCGGCGCCTGGACGATCGCGGGCACCTGGTTGCCGGGCGAGTCGGCGGTCCACAACCTGCACTCGGGGCTGGACGGGATCGGCAAGTGGATCGGCGTGGCCGTCGCGGTCGGCATGTTCGTGCACTGCCTGGGTGACAGTCTCACGCGATCAGGCTGCCCGTGGCTGTGGCCGCTGCCGATCGGTGGCGAGACCTGGTACGAGATCCGGCTGCCGCGGCCGTTGCGCTTCCGCACCGGCGGCTGGGTGGAGAACCTGCTGATCGTGCCGGTACTGGTCGTCGCCGGCGTCTTGCTGCTGCCGGGCGCGATCCAGTTCCTGGTGGATGTCTTCGACGCGGTGGGAGTGAGTGTGGCTCGTCGTTAGGGGTCTGATCGGGCGAAAAGTGAACAGAAAGTAAGAGGCCGGGTGCGGAGCGTGTTCGCAGGAAGTTTTTCGGATTTTTTTGGTGGAAGGTGTAACGACTGCGGAGGCTGCAGCGATAGGACGAGTGAGCCTGGTGGCTGCCCGGACCCCCGAGCGGACAGCCACCAGGCCTACTCATTTCTTGAGGCGCTGGGAGCGGTAATCTGAGCCCCATGTCCTCTACCGCAGACACCGCTGTCACGGCCCTTCCGTTCGGAAGGTTGACCACGGCGATGATCACCCCCTTCAAGCCCGATGGTTCGCTCGATCTCGACGCGGCGCAGAAGGTGGCCGGCAAGCTGGTCGACGAGGGCAACGATTCCCTGATCGTCAACGGCACCACCGGCGAGGCGCCGACCACCAGCGACGAGGAGAAGGTGCTGATCATCCGCGCCACCCTCGAGGCGGTCGGCGATCGCGCGAAGGTGATCAGCGGGGTCGGTTCCAACAACACCGCCCACAGCGTGGAGTCCGCCAAGGCAGCCGAGGCCGCCGGCGCGCACGGCCTGCTCGTGGTGACGCCGTACTACAACAAGCCTCCGCAAGAGGGCATCAAGCTGCACTTCAAGGCTGTCGCCGACGCCACTGGGCTGCCGGTGATGGCGTACGACATCCCCGGCCGGGCCGGTGTGCCGATCACCACCGAGACGCTGCTCGCGCTGGCCGAGCACCCGCGGATCGTCGCGGTGAAGGACGCCAAGGGCGATGTGGCTGCCACGACGAAGGTCCTGGCCAATTCGGACCTCTACTACTACTGCGGTGCGGATGAGCTGAACCTTGCCTGGCTGGCGATGGGTGCCGTGGGCATCGCGAGCGTGGTCGGGCATGTCGCCAGCCCGCAGTACCGGCAGTTGATCGATGCCGTGGTCGCCGGTGACCTCGAGACCGCGCGACGCATCGACCGGCAGCTGGTTCCGGCCGTCGAGGCGATCATGACGAGGACGCAGGGCGCCATCATGGTGAAGGCGGCCCTCAAGCTGGCCGGCGTGATCGAGCACGCGACGCTGCGCGCGCCGTTGGTCGAGGCGACCGGCGAGCAAGTGGACTGGCTCACCACCGATCTCAAGACGGCAGGACTGATTGCATGAGCCACCCGCACCCTGATCTGCAAGCGCCGGGACCACTCGCGCCCGGCGCTCTCCGTGTCATCCCGCTGGGCGGCCTCGGTGAGGTCGGCCGGAACATGACGGTCTTCGAGTACGACGGCAAGCTGCTGATCGTCGACTGCGGAGTGCTCTTCCCGGACGAGAACCAGCCCGGTGTCGACCTGATCCTCCCGGACTTCCAGCCGATCCGGGAGCGTTTGCACGACATCGTGGCGGTCGTCCTGACGCACGGCCACGAGGACCACATCGGTGGTCTGCCGTACCTGCTGCGCGAGCGTGGCGACATCCCGGTGGTCGGCTCGCAGCTGACCCTGGCGCTGCTCGAGGGCAAGCTCAAGGAGCACCGGCACCGCAACGTGCCGCAGCAGACCGTCGTCGAGGGTGAGACGGTGCGGTTCGGCCCGTTCGAGTGCGAGTTCGTCGCGGTCAACCACTCGATCCCGGACGCGCTCGCGGTGGCGATCCGGACGCCGGCCGGCCTGGTGCTGCACACCGGCGACTTCAAGATGGACCAGTTGCCGCTCGACAACCGGATCACCGACCTGCGCGCGTTCGCCCGGCTCGGCGAGGAGGGCGTCGACCTGTTCATGGTCGACTCGACCAACTCCGAGGTACCAGGCTTCACCACCCATGAGCGCGACATCGCGCCGGTGCTCGACGGCGTCTTCAGCAAGGCGTCGAAGCAGCGGATCATCGTCGCCTGCTTCGCCTCGCACGTGCACCGCGTGCAGCAGGTGATGGACGCGGCGGTGAAGCATCGCCGCAAGGTCGCGTACGTCGGTCGCTCGATGGTCCGCAACATGGCGGTGGCCCGCGATCTGGGCTTCCTGACCGTGCCCGGCGACACGCTGATCGACATGCGCGAGCTGGAGAACTACCCGCCCGAGCAGGTCGTGCTGGTGTCGACCGGTTCGCAGGGGGAGCCGATGTCGGCGTTGTCGCGGATCGCGGCCAACGACCATCACGTCGTCCAGATCCAGCCGGGCGACACCGTCGTACTGGCGTCGTCGCTGATCCCGGGCAACGAGAACTCGGTCTTCCGGGTGATCAACGGGCTGACCCGGCATGGCGCGAACGTGATCCACAAGGGCAACGCGCTCGTCCACGTGTCCGGCCACGCGTCGGCGGGCGAGCTGCTCTACTGCTACAACATCGTGAAGCCGCGCAACGTGATGCCGGTGCACGGCGAGATCCGGCACCTGCACGCGAACGCCGAGCTGGCCCGGCAGACCGGCGTACCGGCGGCCAATGTCGTCGTGGTCGAGGACGGGGTGGTGGTCGATCTGATCGCCCGCAACGCCGTCGTCGCGGGCAAGGTCGAGTGCGGCTACGTCTTCGTCGACGGCTCGACCGTGGGCGACATCACCGAGACCTCGCTGAAGGACCGGCGGATTCTCGGCGATGAGGGTTTCATCTCGGTGATCGCCGTGATGGACTCTGTCACCGGCAAACTGATGGCCGGGCCGGAGATCCAGGCACGTGGGTTCGCCGAGGACGACACTGTCTTCGACGAGCTGCGGCCGAAGATCGAGGCGGAGATCGAGAAGGCGATCGGGAGCGGGGTGGACGACATGTACCAGTTGCAGCAGGTGATCCGCCGCGTGGTCGGCAAGTGGGTCAGCGACACGCACCGTCGCCGGCCGATGATCATCCCGGTCGTCGTGCAGTCCTAATTCAGAGGGGTGGGCCAGACGTGAGCATTACTGGTGTGAATGGAGCCGGGCAGCGCCGGCCCACCATGAAAGAGGTCGCGGCCCGGGCGGGCGTGGCGCTCAAGACCGTCTCCCGGGTGGTCAACGAGGAGCCGAACGTCAGCCCGGAGCTGACCGCGAAGGTCCAGGCCGCGATCAAGGACCTGAACTACACGCCGAACGAGAGCGCCCGGATGCTGCGCCGCGGCAAGACCGGCACGATCGCGGTCGTCATCCGCGACATCGGCGACCCGTTCTTCGCCTCGCTCGGCCGGGCGGTCGAGCTGTGGGCGCGGGGGAGCGGTTCGGTCGTGATGATCGGCCTGACCGACGAGGACCCCGAGCGCGAGCGGGACGTCTGCCTCGAGTTCGTCGCCCGGCGCCCGGACGCGCTGATCATGGCGCCGATCGGGGAGACCCAGGAGTACCTGGCTCCGCACGTGGACGCCGGGATGGCGGTCGTGACGATCGACCGGCCGGCGCACGGGATCGAGGCCGACGCGGTGCTGGCCGACAACGCCGGCGGCATCGACCAGGCGATCGACCACCTGGTTCGGCAGGGGCACCGGCGGATCGCGTACCTCGGTGACGACGAGCGGATCTTCACGGCTCGCGAGCGTGTGGTCGCGTACCGGGCCGCGATGGCCCGGCACCGGATCGACGTCGACGAGGACCTCGTCCACCTGTCCGAGCCGACGACGGAGGGGATCGGGATCACGCTGTCCGCGGTACTGGACCGGCCCGAGCCCGCGACGGCCATTCTCTCCGCGAACAACATGACGACTGCGGAGGTACTGCGGGGGATGGCCGGTCGGCGTGACCGCGTGGCGCTGGTGTCGTTCGACGACCTGGCGCTCGGTGACCTGCTCAGCCCTGGGCTCACTGCGGTGGCGCAGTCGGCCGACGTGATGGCCCGTACCGCGATCCAGTTGATGACCGAGCGGCTGCCCGAGCCGCACCGCCCGGGCCGGACGGTCAGGGTGCCGGTGAAGTTGACGATTCGCGGCTCGGGGGAGATTCCTCCGTCGAGCTGAGCTCGCCGTACCGGGCAAGGGCCAGGGCGGCCGCGATCGCGAGAGCGAACCCGGCCGCTGCCGGTACTACGAAGCCGTGGCGGGTCCGATCGCCGAGCGCCAGGATGCCGACGGCGGCCGGGAACACCGTCTCGCCGACGACCAGCATGGCCGTCGCCGTCGTGATGCTGCCGCGTTGCAACGCCGAGGCGAAGAACAGCATCGCCCCGGCTCCTGCGACGACCGCCGTGTAGACGGCGGGATCGGTGAGCAGATCGATCGGCTTGAAGCTGTCGATGATCCGGCCCGAGATCGCCACCACCCCGAAGCTCAGCCCGGCCACCAGGCCGAGCATCGGTGCTCGCAGTCTCTTGGGCGCCAACCCTGCTGACAGGCCGATCGCGACGAGGGCCACCGTGGCGATCACCAGGCCCCAGCGGAAGCCGCTGCCGATCGAGGCGGCGCCTTCACTCTCCGCGGACAGCCCGAGCAGCCCAAGCCCGACGCAGACCGCGCCGACCGCCGCCCACTCACGCCGCCCCAACCTGATCCCGAGGAACCTCGCCGCCACCGCGGTCACGGCGAGGCTGGCCGCCAGCGCCGCCTGGACTACAAAGAGTGGGAGCACTTGCAATGCGGCAAGCTGCACTCCGAACCCGCACAGATCCAGAGCGATCCCGGCCATGAACCGCCATTGCGAGACAACCCGGAATAACAACCGGGGATCAACGCCCTCATCACCACCGGGCGTCGCCGCGGCAGCCATCGACTGCATCACCGACGCCAGGCCATAGGCCAAAGCGGCAGCCAGGGCGCACAGCAATCCCAACCACATGCGCCTCACACTACGGGCAGCGAAGCTCGCTCCCCGCCTACCGCCCGGACTAGCCTCACCGCCGGGTTGCTCCGGCTCGGCCCTGCCTCGGTTTCAGCCCCTGAGGAAGGTGATGACTGCCTGGGCCAGTTCTTCGCGGTGGTCCGACAGGGCGTGGTCGGTGGGGAATAGGTGGTGCTCAGCGTTCTTGTATGCCTCCACCAGTGGCAGGTGGTGCTGCTCCGGGGGTGCGGCCGTGTCTCGGCTCGCCCCGATCAGCAGGACTCGGCGATCCGCCAACCGAGGCGCCAGGTCCGCCAGGCGCCATTCGGGGCCGTGGGCAACCATTTCGTCGACGAGTGCGCGGCCACTGGTCCCTTGCAACGGAAGCAGGTCGCCGTCGAACGGTTCGACATACTGGTCGGGATCAGGCGCGGTACCGGCGGCGCCGAAGTCGAAGCCGGCGATCGAGGCAACCACCGGGATCGTGGGATCGGCCGCGGCTGTCTGCAGCGCCGCGAATCCGCCCATGCTGTGGCCGATGACGGCGAGCCGGGCGGCATCGATGCGCGGATCGGCGCGTAGTTGCCGGGCGGCGGCCGCCGCGTCCTCGAGAACGTTGCTCCAGGCCCACGTCCCGGCGGAGCCCCACGAACCGCGGTAGTGGAAGACGAGTGTCGCGTAGCCGGAGCGGCGCAGGACGTGGGCGAGGTCGAAGTTGCGCTCCCACCCCGGAAACCCGTGCAGCAACAGCACCGCCGGATGCGGCCCGTCGCCCGCCGGTAGATGCAGTACTCCGGGCAACTCATGACCGCCGCTGGCGACGGTGAACGTGACGGTGCTGGCGTACGTCAAGCGACACCTCATCTGATCGAACCGACCGGTACCATCGCAACGCTAACAAGAGATGGGCCCGATCGGTACCATCTGTCTCATGCCCGTCGCCAAAGGAACCACGCTCGACCCCGACCGGACCCGGGCGGCAATGCTGGAGGCCGCCACCGCCGTCTTCTACGAGCGCGGGCTGGACGGCGTCGGGATCGCCGAGCTCTGCTCGTCGGTGGGAGCCTCGAAGGAGACCCTGTACCGGCACTTCGGCTCCAAGGACGGGCTGATCGCCGCCGTCCTCCAGGCTCGCAGCGAGCGCAACAACGCCTGGCTCAGGCGGGCCGCGGAGACGGGCGGGGCTGACCCGGTCGCTCAGTTGACCGCGGTGTTCGGCGTACTGGGGGAGTGGTTCGACCAGGCGAACTACCGGGGCTGCGCGCTGGTGAACGCGGCCACTCAGCGGCACTTCGAGCCGGCTCACAGCATGGTGGTCGAGCATCTCAACGGCTATCAGGCCCTGCTCACGGAGATCGCCGCCGCGGCGGGCGTTGCCGACCCGGACCGGGCCGGGCGTCAGTTGCTGATGCTGCTGCAGGGCGCGACCGTGCTGGCCGACCACCAGGCGCTGGGACGGGCAGCGGCCGACGATGCGCTGGCCGCCGCCCTACCGCTGCTTACCTCAAGTACTGCCTGACTACTTCCGGTACTGGCTGACCAGGGGGCATGCGAACGGGTCGCGGGCGCGGAGGCCGACGTTGTTGAGGTAGTCGACGACGATCTTGTACGACTCGAGGAAGGCGACCTCGGTGTACTTCACGCCGTGCAGTTCGCAGTACTCGCGGACGATCGGCTGGACGTGGCGCAGCGTGGGCCTCGGCATGCTCGGGAACAGGTGGTGCTCGATCTGGTAGTTGAGCCCGCCCATCGCGAAGTCGGTGAGGACACCGCCGCGGATGTTGCGTGACATCAGCACCTGGCGGCGGAGGAAGTCGATCTTCATCGTGGCCGGCACGAGCGGCATGCCCTTGTGGTTCGGCGCGAACGAGCCGCCGAGGCAGACGCCGAAGACGGCCAGTTGCAGGCCGAGGAACGCGCTGGCCTTGCCGACCGGCAGCAGAACGTACAGCGCGGTCACGTACAGGCCGAGCCGGGAGACGACGACCGCCGCCTCGACCCGCTCCACCTTGGTCGCGCCGCGACGGAACAGGTGTTGCAGGCTAGACACGTGCAGGCTCAGGCCCTCCAGCGTCAGCAGCGGGAAGAAGAGCCAGCCCTGGCGGTCCTGGTACCACTTCATGAAGCCGCGCTTGCGCTTGGCCGCGTGGTCGGGGGTGAAGGCGACGACGCCGATCGCGATGTCGGGGTCCTTGCCGAGCTGGTTCGGCGCGTTGTGGTGCTTGCTGTGCTTGTTCTTCCACCAGGTGATGCTCATCCCGGCCAGGCCGCCGGCCAGCAGCCGGGCGGTCCAGTCGTTCCAGGCGGCGGAGTGGAAGATCTGCCGGTGCGCGCTGTCATGGCTGAGGAACGCGACCTGGACCAGGATCAGCGCGAGGGCGCCGGCCATCAGCAGTTGCAGCCAGGAGTCACCGAGCAGGATGAATCCGGTGATGACACCGCCGAGGGCGGCCAGTACCAGGCCGATGCGGGTCCAGTAGTAGGTGTAGCGACGTCGCAACAGGCCGAGGTCCCGGACCGTGTGCAAGAGGTCGCTGTAAAGACTCGCGTACTTCTGCTGCGGTCTTTGGGGGTGCGGGTCTTCGGCAAGCAGTTGCGACAAGGAGAACGCCCCATCCGGGAGTGCATCAGTCGATGCGCCACCGGGTCCAGGGCAGCGCCACGAGAAGAGTGGCTGTAGCACCCAACGGAACCACGCTGGGCGACCACACGCAACCGACCGCTCGGTAGGGGCGTGGCGTGGTCAGGCTCAGGGAGTCAGCAGGCTCGCGGTGCGGAGTGTGCCGTCCACCACACCGCTGGCCACGGCCTTCAGTCCACAGCCCTTCCCGCGGGCGTAGGAGCGCATCGCCGCGAAGGCCTCCGGCAGGCTCAGCCCGGTCCGCTCAGCCAGCATTCCCTTGGCCTGCTCGATCAGGATCCGGCTGTCCAGCGCCTGCTGCAGTTGCCCGCACAGCTCTTGCCGGTCACGGTGCTCGCGCTCGTGCAGCAGTCCGATCGTCGCCATGTCGGACAGCGCTTGCCCCAGCGTCAGCTCCTGCTCGCTGAACGTGACTGGGCCGGTCCGGAACAGGTTCATCGAGCCGATCACCTTGCCCCGCAGGCAAAGCGGCAGTTCCTCGGTCGTGGCGTAGGCCGGGTGGTCATGCTCGACCAGTTGGGCGGGGGAGTCGACTGTGGCGAAGACCCGGAGTACATGGCCGTCGCTGGCCAGATCCAGGCCGACCGCGTCCACCTCGAGCAGCTCGACCGTCGACTCGGCGAGCATGCCCAGGAAGGCGGCCAGCTCGAAATCGTCGCCGAGCGTGTCGGCGAGCTTGATGAACACCTCTGCGAGGCGTTGTTCCCTGGACTGCACCGGAATTCCCTTCGACCCTGTGAGACTCAATCATCGACGCCCGCGCAAGCCCCCGGCGATACCTCGGGCAAGTTGTTACTCAGTTCGTTCCGCGGACACCGCGATGTCACTCCGGAGGAGCACCTTCGGCTCATGAACTTGAGCCGCCGCCAGCTACTGGCCGCCACTGCCGTCGCGGGTGCGACCGCCGCCGTACCGAGCGTGACCGCCGCCGCTTCCGTAGTACGCCGGGACCGTCCTGCTCTGCCATCCGGAATCATGTCGGGCGATGTCACCTCGAACTCCGCCGTCGTCTGGTCCAGGACCGATCGCCGCGCCCGGCTGACCGTCGACCTGACCAGTCATGGCCGGTTCGACCGGGCCGTGACGTTGCGCGGCCCGATCACCTCGGCCGACCAGGACTACACGGCGCAACTGCCGCTGCGTGGTCTGCGCCCGGGCCAGCGCTACGACTACCGCATCGGCTTCGAGGACGCCTACGGCCGCCGCGGCGAGACCATCGAGGGCTCCTTCAGTACGCCGGGCCGCAACCGCCCCGTGAGCTTCGTGTGGACCGGTGACACCGCCGGCCAGGGCTACGGCATCAACCCCGACATCGGCGGCATGATCGCGTACAAGGCGATGCACCAGACCCGTCCCGACTTCTTCCTGCACTCCGGCGACAACATCTACGCCGACGGCCCGATCGCGGCGTCGGTGGCGATCCCGGACGGCACCACCTGGAAGAACGTGGTGACCGAGGAGGTCAGCAAGGTCGCCGAGACGCTGGCGGAGTACCGGGGGCGGTACAAGTACAACCTGCTCGACCACAACCTCCGCGGCTTGTACGCCGACGTGCCGATCGTCAGCCAGTGGGACGACCACGAGACGCTGAACAACTGGTACCCGGGCGAGATCCTGACCGACGACCGCTACACCGAGAAGCGGGTCGACGTCCTGGCTCAGCGGTCCCGGCAGGCCTTCCTCGAGTACCTGCCGATGGTGCACACCGCCGGCCGCAACCGCATCTACCGCAAGGTGAGTTATGGCCCGCTGCTCGACGTCTTCTGCCTCGACATGCGGACGTACCGCGGCGCCAACCCGGCGCCGGGTGTCGCAGGGCCGGTCGCGATGCTGGGTGCCGAGCAGGCCGCCTGGCTGGTTCGCGAGGCCGCCGCTTCCAAGGCGACCTGGAAGGTGATCGCCAGCGACATGCCGCTGGGGCTGCTGGTGCCGGACGGTACCGAGATCGAGGCTGTCGCCAACGGGCTGGCGGGTGCGCCGGGTGGTCGCGAGCACGAGATCGCCTGGGTGCTCTCGCAGTTCAAGCGCCGGAAGGTCCGCAACACGGTCTGGCTGACCGCCGACGTGCACTACTGCGCCGCGCACCACTACGACCCGTCGCGGGCGGCCTTCACCGACTTCGACCCGTTCTGGGAGCTCGTCGCGGGTCCGGTCAACGCCGGTACCTTCGGGCCGAACGCGCTCGACCCGACCTTCGGCCCCCGGCTGGAGTTCGTCAAGGCGGCCGACTTCCCGAACCAGCCGCCGTCGGGTGGCAACCAGTTCTTCGGACACGTCTCCATTGATCCGCGGTCAGAGGTCTTCACCGCCTCGCTGCGTGACCTCTACGGCAAGGTGCTCTGGCGCAAGGACCTGCCGGCCGCCCACCACTGACGCGCAGTAAGTTGGCTCGCATGAGCTACCCAGAGAGTCGCCGTGACGAGAGTGTCGTCGACACACTGCACGGACGTGAGATCGCCGACCCGTACCGCTGGCTGGAGGACGCTGACTCCGACGAGACCAAGGACTGGGTCTCCCGTCAGAACGCTGCGACCGAGGCCGAGCTGTCGAGCTACCCCGAGCGCGCTTGGTTCCAGGAGACGATGACTGCGATCCTGGCGCGCCCGCGGGCCGGAGTACCGGTGCAGAAGTCCGGCTGGTACTTCGTCGGCCGCAACGACGGCTCCCAGGCACAGGACGTCCTCTACGTCGCCGACTCGCTGGAGGGGCTGCTGGAGGGCGGCCGGGTCATCCTCGACCCCAACAAGCTGTCCGTGGACGGCACTGACTCGCTGGGCAACTTCACCATCAGCCCGGACGGCAGGTACTTCGCCTACGGGGTCAACGAGAGTGGTAGCGACTGGACCACCTTCCGGCTCCGGGAGATCGCCACGGGTGCCGATGTGGACGACGTGGTGACCCGTGCCAAGTTCTCCCAGGCCACCTGGCTACCGGACTCGTCGGCGTACCTCTACCTCCATTACCCGGCCAGCGGCCGCAGTGAGGGGACCGAAACGCAGGCGCTCGGTGCCGGCGAGCTGAAGCTGCACAAGGTCGGTACGCCGCAGGACGACGACCAGCTGATCCTGAGCTTCCCCGACAACCCGCAGCTCTTCATCCAGCCCGAGGTCTCCGACGACGACCGCTACCTCGTGGTGACGCTTGCCGAGGGCACCGACCCGGCGTCGAGGATCTGGGTGTACCCGCTCGAGGGCAGCGTGCTTGGCGAGCCGATCAAGGTGATCGACGAGTTCCGCGACGAGAACATCTTCGTGCGGATGTCCGGCGACCGCTTGGTCCTGCAGACCGACCAGGATGCGCCCCGGGGCCGGGTGGTGACGTCGGACTTGGAGGGCAACTTCACCGACCTCATCCCCGAGGGCCAGGATGCGTTGCTGACCGTCAGCGGTACGGCGTCGGGGCTGGCCGTGGTTTCGCTGGTGGATGCGCAGCCGGTGCTTACGTTGCACGCTTTGGATGGCTCTGGCGGCCGGGTGGTGCCGGTGCCGGGCGGGGGCTTTGTGGGGTTGACTTCGTCACCGAAGTACGACGAGCTCTTCATCGGGCTCTCGTCGACCACGGATCCGACTGTCGCCTACGTGGTCTCCGCGGCGACCGGCGAGTTCCGTGCGCTGCCGTCGCTGGTGCCGGCCGGCGTCGGCTTCCTGTCGCCGGACATCACCGTCAGCCGCCGGGTCGAGCCGGGGCGGCAGGTGCCGTACTTCCTGATCAGCCGGGCCGACCTGAGCTTCGACGAGCCGCGGCCCACGCTGATGTACGGGTACGGCGGCTTCAGCATCCCGATCATGGCCGACTACCGTCCGGGCTGGCCGGCCTGGCTTGCGGCGGGCGGCGTACTGGTGATCACCAACCTGCGCGGCGGTGGGGAGTACGGGAGCTCCTGGCACGACGAGGGGCGGCTGCGGAACAAGCAGAACGTCTTCGACGACTTCATCGCGGTCGGGGAGGACCTGACCAAGACCAAGATCACCACGCCCGCCCAGCTGGCCATCCACGGGCGCAGCAACGGCGGGCTGCTCGTCGGGGCGGTGATGACTCAGCGGCCGGACCTGTTCGCGGTGGCGTTGCCCGGCGTCGGCGTGATGGACATGCTGCGCTTCCACCTCTTCACTGTGGGCGCCGCCTGGGCATCCGACTTCGGACTGCCCGATGACCCGACCCAGTTCGAGGACCTGCTGGCCTACTCGCCGCTGCACAACCTGCACGACGGTACGTCGTACCCGGCGACCCTGGTCGTCACTGGCGACCACGACGACCGGGTGGTGCCGCTGCACAGCCACAAGTTCATGGCGACGCTGCAGCACGTGCAGGCGGGGGACAAACCGGTACTGACCCGGATCGAGGTCAACACCGGCCACGGCTTCGGCAAGCCGGCAGCGATGGTCGCCTCCGAGTGGGCCGACCTACTGGCCTTCGCCGCCCACCACACGGGACTCCAGCCGTAGTTGCGCGATCGGTATTTTGACGGATGCCCGCTCACGGGGACTGGTGCTGGACTCGGGCCACCAGTCCCCACCGTGAGCAGGGAGAAGTCAGATGAGCGCAATCGAGGTCCCGGACGCCGGTACCGACCTGAGGATCGAGCGCCGGGTCCGGGAGTTCCTGACCGAGGTGAACAAGAACCCGGACCCGTACTGGTTGCTGCCGGGCGACCAGGTTCGTGGGGTGTTGCGTGGTCTGCAGGCAACCGCGCCGCCCGACCTGAGCGGGGTCGATGTCACGGAGCACGACATCACCGTCGACGGGGTGAGCGCCAAGGTCTACATCCAGCGTCCTTCGGGTGTCGACGGGCCGTTGCCGGTCATCCTGTTCCTGCACGGCGGCGTGTGGATCGCGGGCGACTTCGACAACCACCAGTCGCTGACCCGGGACCTGGTGATCGCCACCGGGTACGCGGCCGTGTTCGTCGAGTACACGCCGATCCCGGACGCGGTCTTCCCGACCCAGCTGGAAGAGGCGTTCGCTGCGCTGCAGTGGGTCGCCTCGGAGGGCGCTGCCTTGGGACTCGATGCAGCGCGGCTCGCTGTCGCCGGTAACAGCGTCGGCGGCAACCTGAGCGCAGCGCTGACGCTCTACGCGCGTGACCACGACGGTCCGTCGATCAAGGTCCAGTTGCTGCTCTACCCGGCCACCTCAGCTGAGTTGGACACGGAGTCGTACCGGGACTTCGCGGACGGACGGTTCCTGTCCCGTGACTTCATGAAGTTCGGCTGGGACATCTATGCCCCGGACGAGGCCACCAGGCACAACCCGTACGCCGCTCCGCTGCAGGCTCGGGTCGACCAGTTGCGCGGGTTGCCCCCGGCCATCATCCACACGTCCGGCAACGACCCGCTGCGCGACGAGGGGCAGGCCTACGGACACAAGCTCGACGAGGCCGGGGTGGACGTCATTTCTGTGCAATATGTCGGGCAGATCCACGACATGGCGTTGCTTACGCCGATCCGGCAACTACCTTCCACCCAGGCGGAGTACCGGCACGCGGCGGCTGACCTGAAGCACTATCTGGATTAGATTCGGAGCATGGGAACCCTGCCGGCGGAGTTGACCAGCTTCGTCGGCAGGCGCCAAGAGTTGCTGGATGTCAGGGCACTGCTCGCTACCAGCCGCCTTGTCACGCTCACCGGTCCCGGCGGGGTGGGCAAGACCCGCCTCGCGTTGCGCACCGCAGTACAGGTTCGGCGGACGTTTCCTGACGGTGTGTGGCTGGTGGAGCTTGCCGCGTTGCGTGAGCCGGCGCTGCTCGCCAGGACGGTGGGGGTAGCGCTGGGGCTGCGGGATGCCGATGAGGATCCCGTTGCGTGGTTGACCGACTACCTGAGTGATCGGTCGCTGCTGGTGGTGCTCGACAACTGTGAGCACCTCGCTGCGGCGTGTGCTGCCCTGGTGTTTGAGTTGCTGCCGGCAGCGCCGGGCATCCGGGTCCTGGCTACCAGTAGGCACGTGCTGGGTGTTGAAGGCGAGCATGTGTACGCCGTGCCGCCACTGGCCGTCGGTGAGCTCGCCTCCGATGCTGTGCGGCTGTTCGCCGATCGTGGCGCTGCTGTGTCCACTGGGTTCGTGGTCGACTCGGTGAACGGGGCTGCCGTTGCCGAGATCTGCAGGCGGCTCGACGGAATCCCGCTGGCCGTCGAGCTGGCTGCTGCTTGGTTGCGGGTCTTGTCGGTCTCCGAGCTCCTGGACCGGTTGGACGGTCTCTCGTCCAAGTCACTCAGCGCAGCGCTCGGGTGGAGCTATGACCTGTGCAGTCCTGAGGAGCAGGAGCTCTGGGCTCGGCTCTCGGTCTTTGCCGGCTTCGACCTAACCGGTGCTGAGGCGGTTGGCGGTGGGTTGGACGTTCTGGCCGGCCTGGTGGACAAGTCGATCGTGCAGCGCGAGCAGGGTCGATTCAGGCTGTTGGAGCCTGTTCGGCAGTACGGGCTTCGGCGGCTTCGGGAGGCGGGCCAGGCAGACGCGGTACAGGCTCTGCATCGGGATCACTACCTGCGGCTCGCGGCGATGTGGAGTGAGGACTGGCGTCGCAGTACGGCACAGGTTGAGGCGCAGGCCTGGTGCAGGGACGAGCATGCCAATCTCCGGGCGGCTCTGGAGTACAGCTCTAGCAGCCCTGTGGTCTTCCTGCGGTTCGTGGTCGTGCTGCACTTCGACTGGTTGTTCTGCGGTCATCCTGCCGAGGGCAAGCTCTGGCTGGAGCGAGCACTGGAACTCAACCCGGAGCCGAGCCGGGACCGGGCCGTTGCTCTTGGCATCCTGTCCTTCGCCCTCAGCCTGATGGGCGAGGCCGCGACGATCTACGCGTACGCCGCGGAGGCCGACAGCTGGGCGCGTGAGCACGACGACGCTGACATGCTCGCCCACACCGTCTTCGTGTTCGGTGCCTACTACTTCCTGACCGGCGAGATCGAGAAGGCGACACCGCTCTTCCATGAGGCGATCCGCCGGCTGGAGGCGCTGGATCAACCCAGTAGCTTCCTGCTGCAGCTCCATTCGGCTACGGCCCAGGCAGAGATCTGGCAGGGACGGCTAGCTGAGGGTATGGCACTCGCCCAGCGGGCACTAGAGCGTTGCGACGAGACGGGGGAGCAGTACGCACGTGGGGGCCTGCTCTACGCGTGCGCGCTGGCTCAATGGATGCAGGGCTCGTACGTTGAAGCGACTGCTAGGTTGATCGAGGCAGTCAGGCTTGCAGCCCTCTTCAATGACGTACTGGGCGCAGCGACCTGGCTGGAGCTGCTGTGCTGGACCACTGCAGCGATGGGCCGGGCCGAACGCGCTGCCGAGCTGCTCGGGGTCGCGCACCAGGTGTGGCCGATGGGTGGCGGGCAGCGGTTGCTCGGCTCGTTGAGGATGAGTGACGCTCACGACGCCTGTGAGCGTGAGGTGACGGATGCCTTGGGCAACGACCGGTACCGGGCGGCTTTCGGGCGTGGCGCAGCGGCGGCCGCGGCCGGCTTCGACGAGGCGATGACGTTCGTCGCCGGGCGCACGGCCGCAGTACCGGCACCGCGGCCGGTGGCCGCCGCTGCAGGATCGCTGAGTGATCGGGAGTATCAGGTGGCCGAGCTGGTGGCCCAGGGGCTGACGAACAAGGAGATCGCGCTCCGACTCGTGATCAGCAGACGGACCGCGGAATCGCATGTCGTGCACATCCTGGACAAACTCGGCTTCAGCTCGCGCAGCCAGATCGCTGCCTGGCTGGCCAACCGTCCGGACCGTTAGGCGTTTGCCGCTCACCACTAGGTCCTGCACTCGCCACGTCTGTGGTCTTCAGCCAGTCACCGAGCGGTGGAGCGGCTCAGGCGGTCGGCGAGTGCGGGGTGATTCACCAGATCTTGGGCGCGACCAGGTCGCGGGGGTCGTTGTGGGGCTGACAGCCGTGCGGCGTCTCGTCGTACTCGGTGGTCAGGCCGTTGGTGGCCAGGGCGCGTACCGCGCTGACGAGGCGGTCGACGTGCTCGCGGGTGGTACCCAATCCGAGGCTTGCGCGGACTGCGGTTGCCTCCGGCGAGTCGGCGAGCAGGTGCCCGACCAGCGGGTGCGCGCAGAACTTGCCGTCCCGTACGCCGATCCCGTACTCCGCCGAGAGCGCCGCAGACACCAGCGTCGAGCTGACCCCGTCGATGGTGAAGCAGACCGTGCCCACTCGGTCGGCGTCGGCGCCGAAGATGTCGTACGTGTTCACGCCGGCGATCTGGGCCAGGCCGGTGCGGAGCCGGGCAAGCAGGCTGCGCTCGTGCTGCTCGATCGCCTCGCGGTGCTCGGTGATCGCGGCGCACGCGGCGGCCAGTGCGATCGCGCCGATCACGTTGGGGGAGCCGCCTTCGTGCCGGGCCGGGCCCTGGTTCCAGACGGTCGTGTCGCCGGTCACTGCGGCCGTCGCGCCACCGCCGTACAGGTACGGGTCGGCCGCGTTGAGCCAGTCAGCCCGGCCGATCAGCGCGCCGGCGCCGTACGGGGCGTAGAGCTTGTGGCCCGAGAGCGCCACCCAGTCGACGTCCAGGTCCTGGATGTCGACCACGCGGTGCGGTGCGAGCTGCGCGGCGTCGAGGCAGACGCGGGCACCGTGGGCCTTGGCGACGGCGGCGATCTCCGCGATGGGGAAGATCTCGCCGGTCACGTTCGACGCGCCGGTGATGACGACCAGGCGCGGGCCCTCCGGTGCGGCGCGCAGTGCGTCGGCGACTGCGGTGACCGCTCCGGTGTGGCTGGTGGGCGCCGCGAGCCTGGTAGTGCGCTCGGCGGGCCAGGGGAGGAGGGCCGCGTGGTGCTCCGACTCGAACACGATCACGGTCGCGTCGGCCGGTACGGCGCGAGCCAGCAGGTTGAGCGCGTCGGTGGTCTGCCGGGTGAAGATCACCTGGTCGTCCTCGCGGGCACCGACGAAGCCGTGAACCTCGGCGCGAGCCCGCTCGTACCACTGGGTGGTGATGCGCGAGGCGTAGCCGTTGCCACGGTGCACCGACGCGTACGACGGGAGGGCAGCCTCGACCGCCGCTCGCACCGACTCCAGACACGGCGCGCTCGCACCGTGGTCGAAGTTCGCGTAGTCGGTCACGCGGCCGTCGGCCAGCGGGACCAGCAGGTCGCTCGCGACGGTGGCGGGGATGTTGCCGGTGGTGAGCTTGGCGAGGGCCGGCCGGGTGGTCACGGCGGCGTTGGCAGGCTCGAGGATGGAGAGGATCGACATGGTTCTGCTCCCGGGTGGTCCGCACTTGCCGAATCGGGGTATCCGAACGGCCGGGTCCTCACCCGGGGCACCCCACCGCGGTGGAGGGTTGCCGGCCAGCGAGCCGGGGCTTGACGCTGACACTCATGACCTGCCCAAGACCGTAGCCAACGATCCGGCCTTCGCGCCAGCAGCCATCTCATTGGCTGGGATACTCGAACGTATCGTGAGACGCCAGGCGTGGGTGAGTGTGCTTTTCCGGGTTGTTGCTTAATGCAATGGCTCGCGGGGTGACCGCTGGGGGAGGATGCGCGGATGACCTGGATCGCACCTGAGGTCGAGCGGCCCGAGGGCTCGCTCGTCGCGCCCGAGCAGGAGTTGCTCGCCGGCTACCTGAACTTCCACCGGACCACGCTGCTGTACAAATGCGCCGGCCTGACCGCCGAGCAACTGGCCGCCCGCCCGCTGCCACCGTCGAACCTCTCCCTGCTCGGCCTGATCCGGCACGCGACCAAGGTCGAACGAATCTGGTTCCGCATCCACTTCGCGGGCGACAATCCGGCTGCGCCCGTGTTCGATCCGGCTCTCGGCAAGGACGCGGACTTCGAACTCATCGACGCAGGCCGGGCACAGGCGGAGTACGAAGCCCTGATCGACGAATGGGCGCTTTCAGACAAGGCCGCCGAAGGCCATTCTCTGGATGAGCAGTTCACTTTCCGTGACGAGGTGTCCTCGCTCCGGATGATCTACATCCATCTGATCGGCGAGTATGCCCGCCACTGCGGCCACGCCGACCTCCTCCGCGAACATCTGGACGGCGTGACCGGCGCCTGAGGCCTGCGTTGCGGCCGCTGGGACACGCCCGGCCGCGTGGGGCTGTGACGCTACGGATGGGGCGGTGTGATCGGCGTGTGACACGTGTGACTCGAGTGGTAGTCGGGGTAGCCTGCTAGACATGGCGACCCGCACGTCTTCCCCGGCGCGGGCGCGGAAGTCGGCAGCCAGCAGCCCCGCATCGGGCCGCTCGGCGGCTGGTGGCCGCTCCCGTCCGTCAGGCGCCCAGAAGCGTGGGCAGAGCACGAAGCGCAGTGGCTCCACCGCTGCGCGCACGGCCGTGCCCAAAGCGAGCAGCGCGGGTCCGTTCGCGGCCGCCATGCTCGCCCTCGCCAGAGGGCTGGTCAAGGTCTGGATCGGGATCGCCCACGTGCTCGGCAGCATGGTCCGCGGCATCGGCCACGGCGCCCGCGACCTGGACCCGGCCCACCGCCGTGACGGCGCCGGCCTCACCCTGATCGGCCTGGCGTTCGTAGTGGCCGCCGCGATCTGGTGGGACATGCCCGGCGCGGTCGGCAAGGGCATCCGGGTGGCAGTCGGCGGCAGTGTCGGCATGCTCGGCTGGGCCGTACCGCTGATGCTCCTGTTCATCGCCCTGCGCACCATGCGTCACCCGGACCGCAACGGCCCGGCCGGACGCCAGGTGATCGGCTGGACGGCCGTCTCCCTCGGAGTACTGGGTCTGGTTCACATCGCCAACGGGCTGCCGCGTCCCGGCAACCCGTCCGACGGCCGGCTGCAGGACGCCGGGGGAGCGATCGGGTACGTCGTCTCCTCGCTCCTGTCCGACCTGCTCACCCAGTACGTCGCAGCGCCGCTACTCGTCCTGCTCGCCCTCTTCGGCGCCCTCGTAGTCACCGGTACTCCGATCTACGCGATCCCGTTGCGGGTGCGTGCCGCATTCGACGTACTGCTCGGACGTACTGAGCTCCCGGCCGACGCGCCGTCCGTGGCCGCGGCTGCTGACGACACCGTCCGTCTGACTCGCAAGGAGCGGCGCGCGAAGGCCGCCCTGGACGACGACGGCGAGCCGACCGTCAAGCCGTACGACTCGCCGGTGCTCGAAGGCCGCGAGATCAACAAGCGCGGCCGCAAGAAGGCTCCGATCGATCCGGAGGAGGAGCCGTACGACGTCGACGCGGACGGCGCCGCCGCGGCCGCGGCCGGTGCTCCGCCGATCTACGGTGCCGTCGCGGGTGCGATGAAGGCCGGCTCCAAGAAGGACCTGGAGCCCGAACCGGCTCCGGAGCCGCCGCCGCACACGCCGTTGCCGCAACGGGTCGAGCAACTCAGCCTCTCCGGCGACATCACCTACACGCTGCCCGACGGGCAGATCCTCAAGCCCGGCTCGGTCCACAAGGCCCGGACGAAGGCGTCGGACGCGGTGGTCGGCAAGCTCACCGAGGTGTTCGACCAGTTCGGCATCGACGCCCAGGTGACCGGCTACACCCGTGGCCCGACGGTCACCCGGTACGAGGTGGAGCTCGGCTCCGCGGTCAAGGTCGAGAAGGTCACCGCGCTGTCGAAGAACATCGCGTATGCCGTGGCCTCGGCCGACGTCCGGATCCTGTCGCCGATCCCGGGCAAGTCCGCGATCGGCATCGAGATCCCGAACGTGGACAAGGAGATCGTCAGCCTCGGCGACGTGATCCGGTCCGCGACCGCGCGCAACGACCACCACCCGATGGTCGCCGGGCTCGGCAAGGACGTCGAGGGCGGCTTCGTCGTGGCCAACATGGCGAAGATGCCGCACCTGCTGGTCGCGGGTGCGACCGGCTCGGGCAAGTCGTCGTTCGTCAACTCGCTGATCACCTCGGTGCTGATGCGGTCGACGCCGGACGAGGTCCGGATGGTGCTGGTCGACCCCAAGCGGGTCGAGCTGAACAACTACGAGGGCATCCCGCACCTGATCACGCCGATCATCACCAGCGCGAAGAAGGCGGCCGAGGCGCTGCAGTGGGTCGTCCGCGAGATGGACATGCGCTACGACGACCTGGCGGCCTTCGGGTTCCGGCACGTCGACGACTTCAACAAGGCGGTCCGCGGCGGCAAGATCAAGCCGCCGCCGGGCAGCGAGCGCGTCCTCACGCCGTACCCGTACCTGCTGGTGATCGTCGACGAGCTCGCCGACCTGATGATGGTCGCGCCGCGCGACGTCGAGGACTCGATCGTCCGGATCACCCAGCTGGCCCGGGCCGCCGGTATCCACCTGGTGCTGGCCACCCAGCGTCCTTCGGTCGACGTCGTAACCGGTCTGATCAAGGCCAACGTGCCGTCCCGGCTGGCCTTCGCGACCTCGTCGCTGGCCGACAGCCGGGTCATCCTCGACCAGCCCGGCGCGGAGAAGCTGGTCGGCCAGGGTGACGGCCTGTTCCTGCCGATGGGCGCGAGCAAGCCGATGCGGATCCAGGGCGCCTGGGTCACCGAGAACGAGATCCGGGCGGTCGTCGAGCACTGCAAGGAGCAGCTGCAACCGACGTACCGCGAGGATCTGATCGCGCCGGCCGGACCGAGCAAGGACCTCGACGACGAGATCGGCGACGACCTCGACCTGGTCGTCCAGGCGGCCGAGCTGATCGTGTCGACCCAGTTCGGCTCGACGTCGATGCTGCAACGTAAGCTCCGGGTCGGTTTCGCCAAGGCGGGCCGGCTGATGGACATCCTGGAGAGCCGGGGTGTGGTCGGGCCGAGCGAGGGTTCGAAGGCCCGCGACGTACTGGTGAAACCGGACGACCTAGAGGACTTCGTCGCCACATTGCGAGGAGAGTGACCCGTGACCGCCCACACCGCGATGCCCCGGTCTGAGCAGCACGCAGTCGACATCGACCAGGCCACCCACGAGTTCACCGTCAAGGCCTCCCAGCCGGTGCACGGCGCGCTGGCCGTCGGCGCCGCGCTGGTCGCGATCGGTTTCGCGACCTCGGGGTCGACAAGCCCGACCGGCGTACTGCGCTGGATCGCCGCGGCGGCCTTCGCCGTACTAGCGGTGATCTGCGCCCGGGCGCTGACCGTCGGGGCGATGCTGGTCGCCGACGAGGTCGGTATCCGGTTGCGGATCCGCAACGAATGGATAGGCACCCGGTGGGAGGAGATCGAGGAGGTCACCGTGCTGAAGCGGCGGCATCTGCTCGACGACGGCCGGATCGCGGTCCACCTGCTCGATCCCGGACCGGTGCTCAGCGAGATGCCGGCCGCGACTCGCAAGGTCACCGACGCCAACCGGCGGCTGACCGGTACTTCGCTCGCGGTACCGTTCGGGTTGACGGCCAAGCCGTCCAACGGGGAAGCGTCCACCAAAGACGTGGTACAGGCTCTGCACATGCTGGCGGACACCAGGTGTCCGGTCAGGGAACAAGTCTGAGCCTCGCGTGAACCCGTCGAGCCCAGGGCGTTGACTGTTGTGACGTCGGCGTACTGGCAGCCAACTTCGTAGACGGTGGAGAGAGGTGGTGGGGCGTGAGCATCGGCAGCGAGCTCACGGCGGCCCGCGAACGGGCGGACATGACGATCGAGCAGCTGAGTACGTCGACCCGGATCAGATCCGGGCTGCTCGTCGCCATGGAGGCCGACGACTTCTCCCGCTGCGGCGGCAACTTCTACGCCCGCGGTCACATCCGGGCGATCGCCCGGGTGGTGAAGGCGGATCCGGAAGCCCTGCTGGCGAAGTTCGACGAGTCGCACCCGGCGCCGCAGCCGGACCGCGTCCGTCGCGAGGAACGCGCCAGCGACAAGCGCCCGACCCTGCACTCCGCGCGCCCGCGCTGGGGCCTGGTCCTGGGCGCGATCCTGGTCGGCCTGATGGGCTGGGGCATCATGCGCCTGTTCACCCTCCCCAACGACGTAGAGGCCAACGCGTCGAAAACCACGCCAACCCCCGCCGTCACCACCCCCGCCCCCAAGCCTTCCGCCAAGCCGTCGGCGAAACCGACCACCCCCGCGAAGCCGCCGGCCCCCTTCCGCACCAAGCTCTCCCTCACCGCCCGAGGCGACGGCTCCTACGTCACCATCCGCAACTCCAAGGGCCTCAAACTCTTCCAGGGCGTCCTCGGCCCCGGCTCCACCCAAACCATCAACTACGCCGGCGAAATCCGGGTAACCCTGGAAAGCGGCGCCAACATCACCGTCTACATCAACGGCACCAAGGTCACCCCACCCGCCAAACGCTTCACAATCCTCCCCACCGGCAAACTAGCCACCCCCAACGACTAACCACCCCAACCCGCTTCCCAAGCCCACCCACCCCGAAGGCCACCCACCCCGAGGCTCTGCCACCTCCGAGGCCCCACCACCGCCGGGCTCGCGTCCTCCCGAGGCCCCACCACCGCCGGGCTCGCGTCCTTCCGAGGCCCAGCCACCTCCTCTCGAGGCAGAGCCAGCCCTGCCGCCCCGCGCTCAGGCGGCCCACCACCACCGGCGGCGATGGATTCAGCGGCAACGCCGCGAAACCGACCAACCGCCCAACCCTGCGGCCCCGGAGAACCGGCCACCTTCCGAGCACCGGCGGCGTCCGACTGCCAACTCACGTGCTGACTCTTGCGCCCGTGGGTCCACGCCGGCGGCATCGAGCCAGCCGCCGGCCGGTGAGGCCAGCCCCGGAGCTCGGGCACCGGTTTCAGACCCAGCTCCTGTACCGGGCCGAGCCCTGGCCACCGGTCTGAGACCCAGTCCGAGCGCTGGGCCGAGCGCTGGCCACCGGTTTCAGACCTAGTTCCTGTACCGGGAAGGGCGCTGGCCACCGGTCTGAGATTCAGTTCGAGCGCTGGGCCGAGCGCTGGTCACCGGTTTGAGACCCAGTTCGTGTGCCGGGGTTGAGCTCCAGCCACCTAGCCCCAGACCCAGCCGCTGGAGCCAGCCGGGGCGTCAGCGTCGGGGCTGGGATTGGGGCCTGGTGTCTGTGGCCAGCGTTGGTACTCGGCGGCGGGTCCTCTGGACACGGCCCTTGAGGCGTTCGGGTGGTGGGGATGAGCATTGGGTTGGGTGTCTTGGGGAGGTGGGGAGCTGGAGTTCTGTCGATTGGGTCGTCGGCGGCTGCGGGTGGCGGAGTGTGGGTTGGGGTGGGTGGTGTTGATTTCGGTGGGGTCGGGTGAGGGGTCATACTCGTGGGTGATGACTACGACTCCCACCACCGTCGCCCTGGTCACGCTGGGCTGTGCTCGCAATGATGTCGACTCCGAGGAGCTGGCCGGCCGGCTCGAGGCCGGTGGCTTCCGGCTCGTCGAGGATGCTGCCGAGGCGGACACCGTGGTGGTCAACACCTGCGGATTCGTCGAGGCGGCCAAGAAGGACTCGGTCGACACCTTGCTCGCCGCCTCCGACTACAAGGAGTCCGGCCGCACCCAAGCAGTTGTCGCAGTCGGCTGCCTGGCCGAGCGCTACGGCGAGCAGTTGGCCGAAGCACTCCCGGAGACTGACGCTGTCCTCGGCTTCGACGACTACGCGGACATCTCCGAGAAACTCCGCTCGATCCTCGCCGGGACCAAGCACCAGTCGCACGTCCCCCGCGACCGCCGCAAACTCCTCCCGCTGGCCCCGGCCGACCGCGCCACCGCCCAAGGCGTAGCGGTCCCAGGCCACGGCGACACCGCCACTCAGAATCCGACCGGCGACGCCTCTGCCTCAACGCAGGCTCTGAACGGCGACACCGCAGTCGGTGCGACGCAGCGGTCGAACGGCGATATGAGGGCCGGTGCGACGCGGGCCGCGAACGGCGGTATCAAGGCCAGCGCTCAGCAGATCCTGAACGGTGACGCTGTGACGGCGGGCGACGAGGCCCAGGGGCAGCAGGGCCTCAAGGGTCGGACGGTCGAGGCCTCGGATCCGAGCAAGCTGACGATCGACGCTCCGGACCTTGCTTCCGCGCCTGCTAGTGGGCCTCGGATTGTTCGGCGTCGGCTGGATGGCGGGCCGATGGCTCCGTTGAAGCTGGCTTCCGGTTGCGACCGCCGGTGCGCGTTCTGTGCGATCCCCGCCTTCCGTGGTGCGTTCGTTTCCCGGCGCCCGACCGAGGTGCTCGGCGAGGCACACTGGCTTGCTGAGAATGGCGTACGCGAGGTCTTCCTGGTCTCCGAGAACTCCACCTCGTACGGCAAGGACCTCGGCGACCTCCGCCTGCTCGAGACCTTGGTCGCAGAGATCGCTGAGGTACCAGGCCTGACCCGCGTCCGCGTCTCGTACCTGCAGCCCGCCGAGATGCGCCCGACCCTGATCACCGCGATGGCCTCGACCCCCGGGGTCGTCCCGTACTTCGATCTCTCCTTCCAGCACGCATCCGGCCCGCTGCTGCGCCGGATGCGTCGCTTCGGCGACTCCGAGCGCTTCCTCGAGCTGATCGCCCAGGTCCGCGCGCAGGCGCCCACGGCCGGCATCCGGAGCAACGTCATCGTCGGCTTCCCGGGTGAAACCGAGGAGGACGTGGACATTCTCTGCGACTTCCTTTCCCGCGCCGGCCTCGACGCGATCGGGGTGTTCGGCTACTCGGACGAGGACGGCACCGAGGCGGAGACGTACGACGGCAAGCTCGACGAGGACACCATCGCGGCCCGGCTGGACCGCGTCACCCGGCTCGCCGAGGACCTGACCTCGGCCCGCGCCGAGGCCCGGATCGGCGAGACCGTCGAGATCCTGGTCGAGTCGATCGATGGCGACACCGCCGAGGGCCGCGCCGCCCACCAAGGCCCGGAGGTCGACGGCTCGACGACGCTCACCGGTTTCCCGGCGGACCTCGCGATCGGCGATCTGGTGACCGCTGAGGTGGTCGGGACCGAAGGCGTCGACCTGATCGCCGCCTTCGGCGCGCAGGTACGCACCCGAGAGGGCGTTCCGGCAGCTAACCTGACCGCGTGACGATCCCGCCGACGAACCCGGTACCGCGCGCGGCCGCCGGCCAGCTCAGCGCGCCCAGCGCCTGGAACGTGGCGAACGCGCTGACCGTCCTGCGGCTCGTCCTGGTGCCACTGTTCGTCTGGCTGCTGCTCCGCGACGCCGGCGCGAGCGACGGCAACCGGCTGCTCGCCACCGCGGCCTTCGTGGTCGCGATCGTCACCGACCGGTTCGACGGCGACATCGCGCGCCGGTGGAACATGGTCACCAACTTCGGCAAGATCGCCGACCCGATCGCCGACAAGGCACTCACCGGGGCAGCGTTCATCGGCCTTTCGATCCTCGGCGACCTGCCCTGGTGGGTCACCATCGTCGTGATGGTTCGCGAATGGGGTGTCACCGCCCTCCGGTTCTGGGTGATCCGGCACGGCGTGATGCCGGCCAGCCGCGGCGGCAAGCTGAAGACGGTCCTGCAGGCGATCGCGCTCGGCCTCTACCTCCTTCCCTGGCACTCGGTCGCTGCCGTGCACTGGACCGCGGTCGTCTTCATGGCTGCCGCCGTCATCGTCACGATCGTCACCGGCCTCGACTACGTCGGTCGCGCCCTCCGCCTCCGGGCCGCCGCGAAACGCCCGCTCCCGTGACCGCGAACGAAGCCGGCTCCCAGGAGGTGTTGCTGGGCCTGGTTGCGCGGTTGAAGGAGCGCGGGGAGACCCTCGCGACGGCGGAGTCGCTGACCGGCGGCCTGGTCGGCGCAGCGCTGACGGAGGTGCCGGGCGTGTCAGCGGTCTATCGAGGCGGAGTCGTCGTGTATGCAACCGATCTGAAGGCCAGCCTGGCCGGTGTCCCAGCGGAGCTCCTGGCCGATGTGGGCCCGGTTCATCCGGACACGGCGGCTGCCCTGGCCACGGGTGTGCGCGAGCGCCTCGGGGCCACCTACGGCCTAGCCACAACTGGTGTGGCCGGCCCGGACCCACAAGCGGGTATCGAGGCCGGCACCGTCTACGTGGCGGCTGCGGGCCCAGGCACCGTACGGGTCCGGAAGCTGGCTCTGAGCGGTGACCGGGCTGCTGTTCGGCAGGGGAGCGTGCAGGCAGTTCTCGAACTCGCTGCCGAGTTGGTGGCGGAAGAACTGGCTTGATCGGGGTGTTGAGACCACCATGGGAACAGGTAGGGCAGACTGGCACGGCGCACCGAAGCTGGACATTGCGAGGAGTAGTGACCCGGCAACGGGTACCGTTGGTCCCCACGGTCGAGCTACGGTGCGAGTAGGTTCGGTCCGACAGGCGGAAGGGAGAAACCTCATGGTGCTGGTTCGTGGCCTCCTGGGCGACGTCCTGCGGCGCAAGCGGCTGCGCCAGGGGCGCACTCTGCGCGAGGTGTCCGCTGATGCTCGGGTCAGCCTGGGCTACCTCTCCGAGGTCGAGCGTGGCCAGAAGGAGGCATCGAGCGAGCTGCTCGCTGCCATCTGCATGGCACTGGAAGTACCGCTGTCGACGATCTTCGCCGAGGTGAGCGAGGACTTGGCCCGCGAAGAGGCCCTCGTACTGGCGCATCCGGCCATCGAGCCTGAGGTCGTTGCCTCCGCTGCCTGACCCTGGCAGCTCACGGACGTTCATCGTCCGCTCTCCAACCACGGCGTCCTGGTCGGCCAGACCAGCTGCAGTGCCTCGATGGGTGGTTCTCCGGGCTGTCTGAACATCGTGTTCGCCGTGTAGAGGTGTGTGGTCGAGTCAGGCACCCGGAGCAGTCGCGGCTGCAGCAGATCGCTGAGCCCGTCACCTTCGTCGAAGCGACGTCCGGACAACACCGCCTCCGCGAGCGGCTCGAACTCGCGCCCGACGTAGTCCGGATGGCAGTTGAAGGTGACGAACTCCGGGTGCCCGTGCAGGCTCATCCCGAGGGTGTAGGCGAAGGCGGGATTGCGGTCGTCCACGCCCTCGATGAACTGCACCGTCCAGCCGTGCTTGCGGATGTTGCTCCGCAGTCGCTGCTCGTACTCCGGATTCGTGATGCCGCCGCAGATGTCGCACATGAAGGTCTCCTCTCGGATTCGAACAAATGTTCGACTCGTCAGGGAAGGTATCCGGTTGCCCGCCGGGTCGGCGGTTCATCCACAGGCGATTTCAGGGTTCGGGCTGGCAGGTTGGGCACCAGTAGCTGACCCGCTCCCGGGGCGGTTCGCCGATCGGCGCCGTCCGGATCGTCGTCCGGCACCGCCGGCACGGTTTGCCAGGCCGCTCGAACACGTAGGTCCGCTGGCCGGGCCGGTCCACGCCCGTCGTCACCTGGGCCCCATGCCGCAGATTCGCCTTCATCAGCCGCCGACTGAGGTCGACTGCCGCTGCCAGGTCGACCGACTCCACCGTCCGCCACGGATGAAGACCGAGCAGGAAGCAGACCTCGGTCCGATAGAAGTTGCCGATCCCGGCCAGATTCCGCTGGTCCAGCAGCGCCTCGCTGATCGTCCGCTCCGGCTGAGCAGCGAGGTTGGTCAGCGCCAGCTCCCGATCGAAGTCAGGCGAGAGCAGATCCGGCCCCAGGTGACCCACGACGGTGTCTTCCTGATCGGTCGCGAGCAGATCCAGCACCGGCAGCCGGTAACCCACCGCAGTCCAGTCAGCGGTCCTCAGCACCGCCCGCACTTGATGATCCGGACCGCCCTTCCATGACTCGCCCGGCCGGTACAGGTGCCAGCTGCCGTCCATCCGGAAGTGACTGTGGATTGTCAGCCCGCCGGACAGTCGCATCAGCAGATGCTTGCCCTTCGCAACGACTTCGAGCATGGTCCGCCCGCTGAGGTCCGTTGTAGCAAGCGTCGGCACCCGGAAATCCGTCTCGGTCAGTTCCTGCCCACCCAGCGCCTGATCGAGTCGCTTGCATGCGCGCCAGACGGTGTCTCCCTCAGGCATGGCTCAGGCCCGAAGCCGCAAACCGCGCGGAGTCGCATGGAAGCCGGCCTTGGCCAGCGCATCCCCGAACGCCGTATGCCGCACCTGCTCGCCATCGGCCGTCTCCACGCTGAGCTTGCCCAGGTGCCCGTCCCTGATTGCCAGCGCTAGCGCATCCACCGCTGGTTGCAGCAGCTCCGGATCCTCGGTGAAGCTCAGTACGGTCCGGCCGCCGCGTTCGACGTACACGATCAGCCGGCCGTCGACGAGCATCACGAGCGCGCCGGCCTTCCGCCCCGGTCGATGCCCGCCCGCGTTCTCTCGCTCGGGCCAAGGCAGAGCGGCGCCGTACGGATTGGCGGGATCAGAAGCAGCCAGTACTACGGCACGCGCAGCCGGCTCCTCCTTCGCCCGACCGCCGGCCCCCGACCGAACAGACCCCGACCCACCAGACCCCGCGCCCCCAGACCCCAACCCTCCCGTCGGCAACTCGGCCATCGCCCGCAACCGGTCGACCGCCCCCGGCAAGGCGAACTGCGCAGCCCCCAGCCCCGCGACGAAGTACCCACGCCGGCACCGTCCAGACTCCTCGAACGCGCTCAACACCTTGTACACCGCCGCGAACCCGCCCGGCGTCCGCTCGGTGATGACCGATCCGCGCGTGACGATCCCATAGCGATCAAGCAACGTCTCCGCCGCCGCATGTGCCCGCCTGGTCGCATCCTCATTGCGCTCAGGCAGCAACGACCAGCGCCCGCCTGCTGTGGGCGGACCGCTCCGCGCAGGCATCGCCGGACGCCCCGGCCGCAAGGGACGCCCGGGTCGCGCGCGCGGCGTAGGACGACGGGTGCGGTGGGTGCCCCTGCCGCCGCCGACCAATGACCGGACCGGTGCCAAGGTGTCGTTGGTCAGATGCCCGGCCCAGACGAGATCCCACAGGATGCCGACCATGGTCTCGTCGTCGACCACTCCAGCCGTCGAGCCGACGACATCACTGAGTTGCCGGAAGAAGAACGCGCCGCCGCCGGCCAACGCGTCCAGCACGGCTTGATGGGTTTCGCCGATCTCGAAGGACGGATCCGGATCGGGCAGCGTGAGGTCGCAGTTGTCCGCGAGGTGCAACGAGACCCAGCCGTCCGTACCAGGCAGTGAACCGGAACCCGCCCACACCACTTCACCAGTCGCTGTCAGCTCGTCCAGCATCGACGGCTGGTACCCAGGCACCCGCGACGGCAGCACAATCGACTCCAGCGCCGACGCAGGGACCGCGCATCCAGCCAACTGCTCGACAGCACCCAGCAGTACGTCATACCCACGACCGCGACTGCTGGTGATGCCTTGCCAGGCAGGCAGGAATCGCGCGAGCGCGGCCGGGTCGACCGGCTCGACCTCCTTGCGCAGAGCGGCGAGCGAGCGGCGACGGAGCAGTCGCAGAACCTCACTGTCACACCACTCCATCGCGATCCCACCGGGCAGGAACTCACCCTCGACCACCCGTCCGGCCGCTGCGAGCCGGCGCAGGGTGTCGGACACGACAGCGACGCCGATGCCGAAGTGTGTCGCCAGATCGATGGCGCGGAATGGCCCGTGGGTGCGGGCATAGCGCGACACCAGATCGCCCATCGGGTCGGCGACGGACTCTGCATGGGCTTCGGCGATTCCAGGCGGCAGTGGTACGCCGAGGGCATCACGCAACCGAGCGACGTCCTCGACCACGGCCCATCGGTGCTCGCCCGCGATCCGCACCCGGACCACCCGGCGGGCGGCGGCGAGCTCGGTCAGCCAGGCTTCGGCGTCCGAGCCGTCGACGCATCGTTGCGACGCTTCGGACAACGACAGCGGTCCGATCAGGCGCAGTACGTCGAAGAGACCCTCGCCATCGCGAGCACGGCGGTCCTCGGCGAGGCGTTGCAGCTCGGCTTCGGTGCGAAGTACCACCTCGGCGTCGAGTAGCTCGCGCAGCTCGGTGCGGCCGAGCAGCTCGGCGAGCAGGCTTTGGTCGAGTGCCAGCGCCGCGGCACGCTTCTCGGCGAGCGGGGTGTCGCCCTCGTACATGAAGGCGCCCACGTACCCGAACAGCAGCGACTTCGCGAACGGCGACGCCTCGGGCGTCTCCACCTCGACCACCGAGATCCGCCGCTCGCTGATGCCGGTCAGCAGGTCCTTCAGCGCATCCAGGTCGTAGACGTCCTGCAGCACCTCACGCAGTGTCTCCAGCACGATCGGGAACGAGCCGTATTTGCTGGCCACGCTCAACAACTGGGCCGACCTCTGCCGTTGCTGCCACAGAGGTGACCGCTTGCCAGGGTTGCGCCGGGGGAGCAGCAACGCCCGCGCGGCACACTCACGGAAGCGGGCAGCGAACAGCGCCGAGCCGCCCACTTCGGCGGTGACCAGATCCTCGATCTCGGCCGCGTCGAACAGCACCAGGTCGGCGCCCGGCGGCGGCTCGTCCGTCTCCGGCAGGCGCAGCACGATGCCGTCGTCGCCGGAGACCGACTGCGCGTCCATGCCGTACCGCTCGCGGAGCCGAGCGGCGATCGCCAGCGCCCAGGGACCGTGGACCTGACCTCCGTACGGCGAATGGATGCAGACCCGCCAGTCGCCCAGCTCATCCCGGAACCGCTCGACCAAGATCGTGATGTCGTCGGGCACCCGGCTGGTCGCTTCGCGCTGCTCACCGAGGTAAGCGACCAGGTTGTTCGCCGCGTACTCGTCGAGGCCGGCGTCGCGCGCCCGCTTGACCGCCTTCGCAGGCGGCAGCGCGGCCATGGTCCGGACGAAGGCGCCCGTCGCGGCTCCGAGCTCGGCTGGGCGACCGACCGCATCGCCCTTCCAGAACGGCAGTCGCCCCGGTTGGCCTGGAGCGGGAGAGACCAGGACCCGGTCATGGGTGATGTCCTCGATCCGCCAGCTCGATGCCCCCAGCGTGAAGACGTCACCGACGCGGGATTCGTAGACCATCTCCTCGTCGAGTTCGCCGACGCGGTGGTTGGTCGACTCGCCCACCAGGAAGACGCCGAACAGCCCGCGATCCGGGATCGTGCCGCCGCTGGTCACCACGAGCCGTTGCGCACCGGGCCGGCCGGAGATCTCGCCGCTGACCCGGTCGAACACGATCCGCGGCCGCAACTCGGCGAACTCGTCCGACGGGTACCGCCCGGACAGCATGTCCAGCACACCGTCGTAGGCCGAGCGTGGCAAGGACGCGAACGGGGCGCAGCGGCGTACAAGGGAGTAGAGCTCGTCCACGTCGATCGTGTCGAGGGCGACGATCGAGACGATCTGCTGGGCCAGCACGTCCAGCGGATTGGCCGGGATGTGCAGGCTCTCGATCAGGCCGTCGCGCATCCGCTGGACCACCACGGCCGTGTCGACCAGGTCGCCGCGGAACTTCGGGAACAGCACACCACGGGAGACCGCACCGACCTGGTGACCGGCGCGGCCGACTCGCTGCAGCCCGCTCGCGACCGATGGCGGCGCCTCGACCTGGATGACCAGATCGACCGCGCCCATGTCGATGCCGAGCTCCAGACTGCTGGTCGCGACCACGCAGGGCAGCCGGCCCGACTTCAGATCGGCCTCGATCAGAGCTCGCTGCTCCTTGCTGACCGAGCCGTGGTGCGCGCGGGCGATCAGCGGAGGAGCGGCCAGCGACGCGCCGGACTGAGCCATCAGCTGGGCAGGCGACCCGGCCTCGGGCAGCTCGAGTTCGGCCCGCTCGGCGGCGATCTCGTTGAGCCGGGCGGTCAGCCGCTCGGCCAATCGCCGGGAGTTCGAGAAGACGATGGTGGACCGATGCGCCGAGATCAGGTCGAAGACGTGCTCCTCGACATGCGGCCAGATCGACGCGTGCTGCGGCGGCCCGGCGGCCGATCCGGAGGTCTCGATCTCGGTCTTGGCCAGCTCGGCCATGTCCTCGACCGGCACGACGACGCTCAGGTCCCACTGCTTGGTGAACTTCGGCTGCACCACCTTCACCGGCCGCTCGCCGCCGAGGAAACGCGCGACCTCCTCGACCGGTCGCACCGTCGCTGACAGGCCGATCCGCTGGGCCGGCTTGGGCAGCAACGCGTCCAGCCGCTCGAGGGTGAGCGCGAGATGCGCGCCACGTTTCGTACCGGCGACCGCGTGCACCTCGTCGACGATGATCGTCTCGACCCCGCGCAGCGACTCCCGCGCCTGCGAGGTGAGCAGCAGGAACAGCGACTCGGGCGTGGTGATCAGCACGTCGGCAGGCTTGGTGGCGAACCGCCGGCGCTCGTTGGCCGGCGTATCGCCCGAACGAACCGCCACCTCGACGTCGATCGGCGCCTCGCCCAGCCGCCGGGCGGTCTCCCGGATCCCGATCAGCGGCGCTCGCAGGTTGCGCTCGACGTCGACCGCCAGCGCCTTCAGTGGTGACACGTAGAGCACCCGGCAGCGCAGCTTCGGATCGTCCGGCGGTGGGGTCGTGGCCAGCCGGTCGAGCGCCCAGAGGAAGGCCGCCAGCGTCTTGCCTGAACCCGTCGGGGCGACCACCAGCGCGTCCCGGCCCGCGGTGATCGCGTCCCACGCCTCGAGCTGGGCCGGGGTGGCCGCTTCGAAGACGTCGCCGAACCACGCCCGGGTCGCGGGCGAGAATCGGCTCAACGCGCTGGATTTCTGCACGTTGCCCATCTTGCCTGGCCGCTCCGACAATTTCCGGCCGGACCGTGGCCGCGGGCTGTCCCCGGCTTCTGGAATGATCGGCGGCATGAAGAACCGCGTGCGCACCGCGCTCGTCATCATCGCCTGCCTGGTCGGCCTGACCGGCTGCGTGAAGCTCGATGGCGACCTCAAGGTCAATTCCGACGAGACCGTCTCCGGCAGCATGAAGATCGGCCTGGACAAGCAGCTGGCCAGCAGCAGCGGCCAGTCGCTCGACCTGCTCCGGCAATCGGTCGAGAAGGGGCTTCAGCAGACCTCGACCGAGGGAGTCACCTGCAAATCCTTCGAGGACGACAAGTACGTCGGCTCGAACTGCACGTTCGACAACGTGCCGTTCCGCTCGATGGGCCAGTCGACCGACGACGGGGTCGGGTTCCGCAAGGAGGGCGACAAGTTCTTCGTCTCGATCAAGGACCTGGGCCTGGACGGCGACACGAACGGCATCACGCCGGTGGTGGACTTCAAGATCACCATGCCGGGCAAGATCCTCGAGCACGACGCGGGCGCCAAGGTCGACGGCCGCACGGCGACGTACGACAGCCTCGACAAGCTGGGCAAGGTCTCGCTGACGTCGGAGGCCGGCAGCAGTTTCCCGGCCTGGGCGCTGATCCTGATCATCGTGCTCCTGCTACTCGGCGGCGGTGCCGTGGCTTTCTTCGTGCTCCGTGGTCGCAAGGCCAAGACGCAGCAATACGGCCAATACGGGCAGTACCCGGGCCAGCCGCAGGGGCAGTGGGGTTCCCAGTACGGTGGCCAGCCCGGTGCGCCTGGCCAGTACGGTCCGCCACAGGGTCAGCCTGGTGGGTACGGGCAGCCGGGTCAGCCTGGCCCCTATGGCGCCGGTCCGCAGGGGCCGTACGGTCAGCCGCCGCAGCAGTACGGTCAGCCTGGTCCGGGGCAGTACCCTGGGCAGCCCCAGCCCCCGCAGCAGGGTCAGCCTGGCCAGTGGGGACCGCAACAGCCACCGCAAGGTCCGCCTCAGCAGGGCCAGGGTGGTTGGGGTCAGCCGCCGCAGGGACCGCCCGCTCAAGGTCAGCCCCCTCAGGGCCAGCCTCAGCAGGGACAGCCTCAGCAGGGTCGGCCTCCCCAGGGGCAACCGCCGCAAGGACAGCCGCCTCAGCAGGGGCAGGGTGGCTGGGGTCAGCCGCCGCAGGGCGGACAGCAAGGTGGCTGGAACCGGCCGCCGGACAACGATGGGCAGTAATGAGACTGACGGAGTTCTGGACCCGGATGGACAGCCATCTGGGTCCTGCCTACTCGCGTACCTGGGCGGAGACCCAGGCGCTGAGTGAGCTCGGCGGCCGTACGGTCGACGAGGCCCTCGCCGATGGGGAGGCGGCCAAAGAGGTCTGGCGCGCCGTCTGGGCACACCTCCAACTCCCACCCAGCGAGCGCTAGCAGGACTGGCCAACCCCACCGGTCACCACAGCTAGCGCCAGCTGAACTGGCCAGCCCTGCCACAGCTAGCGCTGGCTGAACTGGCCAGCCTGCCGGTCGCCGCAGCTTGTGCTGCTTTGCGGCCAACCGGTCAGTTGCCGGCCAGGGCGCGTTCTGGTTCGGGGTCGTCGAGTGCTTCTGGCGCCGGATCGCGCTTCTGGGCGAGCTTGCTCGGCCACCACAGGTGCCGCCCGATGTCGAGGTTGAGCGCGGTCACCAGCACCGACCGGACGACGATCGTGTCCAGCAGGACGCCCAGGGCGACGGCGATGCCGATCTCCGCGAACGCGACAACCGGCATCGTCGCCAGTACGGCGAACGTGCCGGCCAGCACCAGCCCGGCCGAGGTGATCACCCCGCCGGTCGCGGCGACGCCGATCAGCGCCCCACGCCTGGTCCCGTGCACCTTCGATTCCTCGTGCACCCTGGTCATCAAGAAGATGTTGTAGTCGATGCCCAGGGCCACCAGGAAGACGAACACGAACAGCGGCAGGGAACTGTCGGCGCCGTCGAAGCCCAGCAGGTGATGGAACACCAGCGAGCTGATTCCGAGAGCCGCGCCGAACGACAGTACGACGGTTGCCACCAGCATCACCGGCGCCAGCAGCGATCGCAGCAACAAGGCGAGGATCAGCAGCACCACCGCGAGGACCACCGGGATGATGATCTTGTTGTCGTGGTTCGAGGCCCGTTGGGTATCCAGCACGATCGCCGCGCCACCGCCGGCCAGCGCGTCCGCACCGTCGACAGTGTGGACGGCTGCCCGCACCCGGTCGACGGTGTCCTTCGCTGCTTGCGTGTCCACCGCATCGGTCATCGTGCCCTCGATGTAGGCGAGCCCACCCGAGGTCTGCGGCTCAGCGACCGACGCGATGCCCTTGACCGACGACATCGCAGTACGGATCTGCGTGGCGTGGTCTGCCTTGCCTACGACGACGAGCGGGTTGCCTGCGCCCGCTGGGAAGTGCGCCGCGACCACCTTCTCGCCGACTACCGAGTCCGGGGTTCCAGTGAAGGACTCCTCGTTCGACAGTCCGTTCGCGTCGAGTGTGAGCATCCCCAACGCCGCGGCGCCCAGCAGAACCGTGGTCGTGACCCAGGTGAGCCGCGGCCGTACTGCGATCCGTCGCCCGATCCGCCCCCACACACTCGTCTCCGTGTGATCGTCGGACCCGTATGTCGGCCGTAGCGGCCAGAACACCCAGCGGCCGCAGACCACCAGCAGGGCAGGCAGGAGGGTCAGCATGGCGAGCAGGGCGACCACGATGCCGACCGCTGCCACCGGGCCGAGGCCGCGAGTCGAGTTCATCGAGGCGAGCAGCAGGCACAGCATGCCGGCTACCACTGTCGAGCCTGATGCGAAGATGGCCGGCCCGGATCGGTGCAGGGCAAAGGCCATCGCCTCGTGCCGATCCTCGTGCCGGCGGAGCTCTTCTCGATAGCGAGCCACCAGGAGCAGGGCATAGTCCGTCCCTGCGCCGAAGACGAGCACTGTGAGGATGCCTGCGCTCTGTGCGTTCACCGTAAGGTCTGCCTTGGTCGCCAGCAGGTACACGACAGCCTGCGCCGCGAACAGCGCAGTACCGGCCGAGATCAGCGGCAGCAACCACAGCACCGGGCTCCGGTAGGTGAGCAGCAGGATGATGATCACGACAGCGGCCGCGGAGTACAGGAGTTTGCCGTCGATGCCGGCGAATGCCTCCTGCGAATCGGCAGCGAAGCCACCGGGGCCGGTCAAGTGGAACGACAGGCCGTCAGGTCGGTCGGCGGCGACCCGGCGGATGTCCTCGGCTCTGGCGCCGATGGTGTCCCAACCGCCGTCGCCCGCGTTGATCGGTACCAGGACTTGCAGCGCCTTGCCGTCCTCCGAAGGGATCGGCCCGACCACCTCGCGATCGACGTTCGGCAACTTCCCGTACTCAGCCGCGTGGCCGGTCACAGCCTGCTTGTCCGCCTCGGTCAGCCCACCGGGTCGCTCGTAGACCAGCACCGCGGGGATCTCGTCAGGCGAGGAGAACTGAGCCGTCGCCTTCAGTACTTCGGTGGACTCGGCGTTGCCGGGCAACCAGGACACAGCATCGTTGTCCTGAGCACCGGTCAGCTTGCCGGCCGGGCTGAAGCACACCGCGACCGCGACGATCCACAACCCGAGCACGATCCACTTCGACACCTTGCCGCACGGCAATGCCGCGAGCCGCCCTGTTCCCGCCATCCGTAACCACCCCCGCGCCCAGCCTCCCGGCTGCCGCGGGGGCGCGTCAACGAGCCCCGAGTAGTACTCCGGTCACCCTCCGCAGAGGTTTGCCCGAAGGGGCATCGGTTCAGGAGGACCAGCCGGTACGCGCGGCCCAGTCCTCAGCCGGCAGGTAGATCAGGTCGCACACGGGGTCCTTCAGATCGGCGTACTCGCCGACGGACTCCAGTGGCAGGGTCGCGGCGCGCCGCTTGAACTCGCCGTACGCCGCGGCGGTGTCCGGGTGGGCGCGCAGATAGTCCCTGAAGAGCAGCGCGTACCGCTGGTTGGCGCGACCGATCACCCGCAGGTGCAGGTTCACCCGGCGCCGGTACATGGGCTCGACCACGAGCCGCTTGACCCACTGGAACTCGTCCTTGGGCAGTCCGGGCACCGGGTGGTCGCGGCGCGGCGGCCTGGCCTCCCAGTCGGCTGCCGTCAGCAGCTGCACGGCGTCCTCCAGCTCGGACTCGGCAGCGACGGTCGCCTGGATGTCCAGGATGTCCTTGGCCGCCAGGCGCGGTACCGAGGTGGAACCGATGTGGTCCACCCGTACGACCGTGTCGCCGAGGATGTTGGTGATCACCTGGGCCGTCTTGTCGTATTGAGCAGGCCAGGTCGGATCCGGGTTGACGATGGCGATCGCGCTCATGGGGTGAATCATCGCAGCGACCGGGTGGCACAGACAGCCCTTATCCGGTCGGCTTCACCCGGAAGGCGCTGGTGCTGAGCAGCTCGGCAGCGGCGTACGCGGCCTTGCGGATGCCCTTGCGCTCGTCGAAGAACCCGCCGACCACTCCGACCGCCGGGAGCTTGCCGAGCATCCTGGCGCCGATACTGCCGCGCGGACGGTCCTCGAACACCTCTCCGAGCCCGCCGAAGAGTTTGCTGATCCGCCAGACCAGGCGGATGCCCTTGCGCAGGCCCGCCTCGTCTGACTCGTCACCCAGTCCCAGTTGCGCTGCGATGTCCTTGCCGGCGGTGGTCGGGTCGTCGTACCGGAGTACGTCGTCCGGCGTGATCGGGCGTGCTGTGAGCACCCGGGCCATCACGGAGGTCCGGTCCGCGTGCGCGTCGACGCCGTACTCGCGACAGACCGCACCGATCACCATGGCCTGTACTGCGGCGCCGAGGGTGTCTTTGACCGGCAGCGCATCCGCGGCGGCGCCACTGAGCCGGGGGAGACCCGCCACCACGGCGGCGAACCCGCCGAGCCGTTCCACCCACCAGTCGCAGCGCTTGCCCAGCGGCAGGGTCGGCCACTCGGCATGTCCGGGTACCTTCATCCGCAGCAGCCGGTCGATCGCGAGGATCAGGCCCTTCTCGGCCAGGTTGGGTTGCTCCTGGGCGGAGTACTCGGTCAGGATGCCGCGGATGCCGAACGGGTCCTGGGTGCGGAGCGCGTCGAGAACCGAGTCGATGCCGAACTCGACCCGGCTGAGGGCCAGGACGACGGCGGAGTCGGGGACGTCAGGGCGGTCGGTCACGTCCGTCAGGGTAGGGACTGGGCGGGTCGGTGACGATCTCCGGGGTGCTTCGGCGTGTCAGTTGTGATTCGAACAGGTGTTCGGGCTATTTTGTCCCGTACGGGTTCTGCGGACCGGCCGGGTTTTCCACAGATTCGGTCTGGCATCAAAAACTGTCCGTCGGAACCCATACCGTCTCTGGCGACAACGAATTTCCTCCGGGCGGCTGGGACAGCGGCCCCGATAGTAGATGGGTTAGGTGGCAGTCAGATGGCTGGTGCAGCGGCGAAGGATGATCGCAAGGTCGCGGATCGCGAGAAGGCGCTGGCGACCGCGCTGACGCAGATCGAGCGGAACTGCGGCAAGGGCGCGGTGATGCGCCTGGGCGATCAGGAGCGGGCGAAGATCGAGGTCATTCCGACCGGGTCGATCGCGCTCGACATCGCGCTCGGGATCGGCGGTCTGCCGCGCGGTCGGGTGGTGGAGATCTATGGCCCGGAGTCCTCCGGTAAGACGACGGTCGCGCTGCACGCGGTGGCGAACGCGCAGCGGGCCGGCGGGATCGCGGCGTTCATCGACGCGGAGCACGCGCTCGACCCGGACTACGCGCAGAAGCTGGGCGTCGACACCGACGCGCTGCTGGTCTCGCAGCCGGACTCCGGTGAGCAGGCGCTGGAGATCGCCGACATGCTGATCCGCTCCGGCGCGATCGACATCGTCGTGATCGACTCGGTGGCCGCGCTGGTGCCCCGGGCCGAGATCGAGGGCGAGATGGGTGACAGCCACGTCGGTCTGCAGGCCCGGCTGATGAGCCAGGCGCTGCGGAAGATGACCGGTGCGGTCAGCGGGACGAACACCACCGCGATCTTCATCAACCAGCTGCGCGAGAAGATCGGCGTGATGTTCGGCTCCCCGGAGACGACGACCGGTGGTAAGGCGCTGAAGTTCTACGCCTCGGTCCGGCTCGACGTGCGCCGGATCGAGTCGCTGAAGGACGGTACCGACTTCGTCGGCAACCGGACCCGGGTCAAGGTCGTGAAGAACAAGGTCGCCCCGCCGTTCAAGCAGGCCGAGTTCGACATCATCTACGGCCTGGGCATCAGCCGTGAGGGCAGCCTGCTGGACCTCGGTGTCGAGCAGGGCTTCGTCCGCAAGGCCGGCGCCTGGTTCACCTATGAGAGCGACCAACTCGGTCAGGGCCGGGAGAACGCGCGGAACTTCCTGCGCGACAACCCGGATCTGGCCAACGAGCTGGAGAAGAAGATCAAGGACAAGATGGGCATCGGCGTGGCGGTGGAGCCGGTCGACGCCAAGGCTGCGGGCAAGGCTGCGGCCGAGGTCGATGTCGACTTCTGATCACCCCTCGTCTCCCGGCGACGACCGTCCGGGCAGCTCCGGGCAGGCCAGTCCCAAGGCCCTGCCGGAGTTGCCTGCGGGAGTCCGCCGGGGGGTAACGGGACTCACCACGCCGAAGCAGGCGCCGGTGAGCCCCGACCCAGAGGTCGAACGAGCTCCGGTCCAGCCCCTCCCGTGGTCCCTGGACAACAAAACCGGAGCCCCCAAGAAGCCCGCCACATCCCGCTCCAGCAAGTCACCTCGCACCAACTCGAGTTCGGACCGCGCCAACTCGAGCTCGGCTCGTACCAGCTTGAGCTCGGCTCGTACCAGCTCGAGCTCGGGCCGCGCCAGTTCGAGTTCGGCTCGTACCAGCTCGGGCCGCGGCGCTTCGGGCGATGCGGGGTCGGGTGGTCACGCCACGGGGAGATCCGGCGGTACTGCCTCTGGCCGGTCTGGTCGCGCTGCGACGGGTAAGTCCAGCCGTGCCGGCGCTGACGGTTCCGATCGGGTCAGGGCGGGCCGCATCGGTGGGAGTCGCTCGTCCGACGACGGCGCCTTCGACGCCTTCGAAGGCCAACCAGACGGCATGCCCGACTGGGCTGTCAGCAACACAACCCACACAGCAACAAACTCCAACGAATCCCCCGAGGAATCCGAAGTCAACGCTGCCCCGTCCGCCGTCGACTTGCCCGCCGGCGCCGATGAACCCGCTGGTGCTGGTGCTGGCGGTGGGGTGTGGGAGTCGTCTGGTGGGGCTGGGAGGTCGGATGGGTCTGGGCGGCGGCGGTCAGGGATGCGGGGGAGCCGGAAGTTCGGTGGGAGGCGTCCAAGTGAGGCTGCGGAGGCTGAGGTTGATGAGTTCGCGGATCCGCATTCGACGGCGCGGACGATCCTGCTCGACAAGTTGAGTGGGCAGCCGCGGACCCGGGCTGAGCTGGCCGATCTGCTGGCGGAGCGGGAGATTCCCGACGAGGTGGCGGATGAGGTGCTCGATCGGTTCACCGAGGTCGGACTGATCGACGATGCCGCCTTCGCCAACGCCTGGGTGGAATCACGCCACCGCGGTCGCGGTCTGGGCAAGCGCGCGCTCGCCCAAGAACTCCGTCGGCGTGGAGTCGACGACGAACTGGCCCGCGACGCGATCGAAGAGATCGAGCCCGACCAGGAAGAAGCCACCGCGCGCGCCCTGGTCCGCAAGAAGCTCCGTTCGATGCGCTCCCTGGAACGCCAGGTCGCGATGCGCCGCCTGATCGGCATGCTCGCCCGCAAGGGCTACCCCGGCGCCCTCGCCATGACCGTCGTCAAACAAGAACTCGCCGCCTCCGACGAAGAACTCCCCCTCCTAAACGACTCCGGCCTAGAAGCCGAATAGCCCCCACCGGAGCCGCACCGGCCGCGCGGTTGAGGAGGGCGATGGGGGCGTCTCGTCCCGCGCCGCACCCGCCCCGGTCGCCTGGTGGTCAGTGGGTTGGCGATCCTGGCGAGGAGGGTGCCTCGCCCCGGTACACGCCGCGCCGTGCTGTGCCGTGCCGTGCCCCGCTCCAGCGTGTGGTGTTCAGTGGGTTGGCGATCCCGGCGAGGAGGGTGCCTCGCCACGGCGCACGCCCCGTGTGCCCAACGCGCCTCAGCGCTCGGTGGCGAGTGCGTTGGTGACCCCGGCGAGGACGGTGCCCGGCCGCGCCGGCCTGGCGCACGCCCCAGCACCTCGCGGTCAGTGCGTTGGCGATCCCAGGGAGGACGGTGCCTCGCCTCGGTCATATGCCTGGCCTGGCGTGGAGTTCGGGGCGAGCGGAACTCGGAGCGGGCTGAGTTCGAGGCTGTGATTTCGGGGTGCGGTGCCTGGTGTCGTCGATGTGGATTGCTCTGGGCCGTTTTTCGAAGGGGGCCGGGAGCGCGCTGGTGGCAACGCAGAGGGTGGTTGGGCTGGAAGTGGTGCTAGTGCGGGGGAGTTTGGGTGGTGTTGCGGGTGTCTGCGGCTGCTAGGGCTGTGCGTAGGGCGGTTTGTTCGGTGGGGTTCCAGGGGCCGGAGGCGGCTAGGGGGATCTCGGTCATGTAGCGGCGTTCGGGTTCTGGGATTCGGGCTACGACCAAGTCGGGATCCTGGGTTGCGGTGGCGTAGAGGTTTGGGCCGTCGGCGTAGAAGAGGTCTGCTACTACCAGGCGGTTGTCTGCGCCGCGCATGACGTTTGACGGGTTGTCGTCGAGGGGGCCGCACCAGGGGAGTTCTTCGAGGGCCTGGGTGTGGATGCGGTTGATGACCTCGACCAGGTCGGCGACCTCGGGGGAGCAGGAGGTGATGGCCTGGTGGAAGGCGATGGCTTCCGGCAGGGGGACGGGGCTGAGCCATTCCATGAGTTGGAGGTCGCCGCCGCCGGTGAGACGGCGGTGGGCGAAGAGTACGGGGACCTGGCGGGTATGGGCGGCCTCGCGGTACAGGGCTGCGGTGTAGGGGCCGGTTGGGTCGAATGGGCTGATTCGTGCGGCTGTGGTGCCGTCGGGTGACCGGAGCGCGATGGCCCAGTCGCCGGCGCCACCGGGTGTCCAGCCCGCGGCGAGGAGCGCTTGTTCGGCGTCTCGGTGAGTCGCTTCGGGGCCGATCAGCGCGAGCGCCTCGCGGTGTAGGGCTTCCTCCGACGTCATGGGGTGGAGCATAGGCGGCGGCGGACTTCAGTCGGCATCAGTTGCGCCGGCTGTTGGTCTCGGCATGGTTCTCGGCTTGGCCAGGATCAGCAGTCCGAGCATGGAGACGATGGCACCGGCGGTTATCAGGGTGGCCATCGGTACGGCGGTGTGCTCGCCGCCAAGGCCGGCGATCGGTGCGATGGTTCCGGCGGCGACCCATTGGACGAAGCCCTGCACAGCGGATCCTGTGCCCGGATGTTCGGGTACTGCGGCCGACGCGAGGGCTCCGCCGTTGGGGATCATGAGGCCTTGGGCGGTCATGAGGACGAAGAAGCACACGAGTACCAGGAGCAGTGGTGTACCGAGACACAGGGCACCCAGCAGCATGGCAATGCCTGCGGCCAAAGCGGCGATCTGTCCGGTCAGGATGAGTTTGCGGGTAGAGATCCGACCAGCGAGCCGGGCTGCAACCAGTGCGGCCGCAGTCATCCCGGTGGCGTTCCCCGCGAAGTCGACGGAGTACGCGATCGGTGAGAGCCCGTTCATGGATTGCAGGACGAAGGCGGACGTGGCGACATAGGCAAACAACGCGCCCATCGCGGCCCCCGCCACCACCAGGTAGCCGACGTACTCCCGGTTGGCCAGGACGACGCCACCGGCGGTCACAAAATTGCGTAGCCCCCCGGGCTGACGACGCGAGCGCGGCAGCGACTCGGGTACGGCAACCAAGACAGCCAGCACCATCCCAAAACCGAGCACTGCGACGAGCCAGAACGAGACCCGCCAATGGGACAGCTGCAAGATGAGCCCGCCCAGGAGCGGACCGACGATGGGCGCGATGCCGCCGACCGCGGCGATGACGTTCAGTACCTTGACCAGCCGGACGCCGCTGGCCAGGTCGACGATGATCGCCCGCCCGATCACCATCGCCCATCCACCGGCGAAACCCTGGACGAGTCGCGCCACAGTCATCACCGCGATGGTCGGCGCGAGTGCGCAAACGATCGAGGCTGCGGTCATGGCCAGCAGTGCCGCGAGCAACGGGATCCGCCGGCCGCGTTGATCCGAGACCGGGCCGCCGATCAACTGGCCGAGCGCCATACCGACGAAGAACGTTGTCAGAGTCAACTGAACTTGCGTCGCGGTACTGGAGAGATCACTACCGACCTGCGGAAACGCCGGGACGTACATGTCCGTGGCCAGCGGTGCGATCGCGGTCAGGAAAACCACGGTCGCGACCAATCCGGCGGTCAGTTGCGCCTGGCGGCGTACTTTCTGCGAGGGCGTCGACCAGCTGACGTCCGGGGGCAACGAAGTTTGTTGCATCAGGCCCCTTCGGGGTTGCGTGCGATGTCACCGTGCACTTCGCTGGTCAGACCGTGAGGAGGACCTTGGTGGCGGTGCGCTGGTCCATGGCGCGGTATCCCTCGGCGGCGCGGTCCAGCGGCAGGGTGAGGTCGAAGACCTTGCCGGGGTTGATCTTGCGGTCCCAGATGAGTTGGATCAGGTGGGGCAGGTACTGCCGTACCGGCGCCGGTCCACCGTGGATGTGGACGCCGGCCATGAACAGCTCGTCACCGGGGATCGCGACGTCGTGGGCAACGCCGACGAATCCGACGTGCCCGCCCGGCCGGGTGGAGCGGATGGCCTGCATCATGGCTTCCTGGGTACCGACGGCCTCGATCACCGAGTGCGCTCCGAGCCCACCGGTGAGTTCCTTGACCCGGCTCACACCGTCGTCTCCGCGTTCCTCGACGATGTCGGTGGCGCCGAACTCCTTGGCCAGTGCCTGGCGATCGGCGTGCCGGCTGAAGGCGATGATCCGCTCGGCGCCGAGCTGCTTGGCGGCCAGGATGCCCAGCAGGCCGACGGCGCCGTCGCCGACGACCGCGACCGTTTTGCCCGGTCCGGCCTCGGCGGCGACAGCGGCGAACCAGCCGGTGCCGAGTACGTCGGAGGCCGCCATCAGGGACGGGATCAGATCCGGGCCGGGCATACCGGGGGTTGCGACGAGAGTGCCGTCGGCCAGCGGGATGCGGGCCCGTTCGGACTGGGTGCCGATGGTGCCCATCAGAACGCGGTGGACACAGTAGGCCTGGTAGCCGGCTTGGCAGATCTCGCAGGTGTTGTCCGAGGCCCAGAAGGAGCCCACCACGAAGTCGCCGACCTTCACGGTCCGTACCTCCGTACCGACTTCCTCGACGACACCGACGTACTCGTGGCCCATCACTTGGTGATCGACGGGCTCGGTACCTCGGTAGGGCCACAGGTCGCTTCCGCAGATGCAGGTCGCCGACAAGCGGATGATCGCGTCTGTCGGCGCGAGGATCTTCGGGTCCTCGCGGTCCTCGACCTGTACGTTCCCGGGGCCGTGCATGACTACCTGGCGCATCACGCGCTCCTCCTCGTACTGGCGTTCTGGCCCCGGTCAGAGGCCACACGAACGAGTGAACCCGGCGGTCCGACGGGCAAGAAGTCACTGTCGATAGGTGTACTCACAGGGCACCCTTCATCGCTCAGCCGGCGCTTCCGGCGGGCTAGGGTCGGAGTCGTGGACAATCGTCAGGAGGTGCGTGAGTTCCTCACGACTCGGCGCGCCCGCATCACTCCGGACCAGGCAGGGCTGCCCAGTACCGGCGCCCGGCGAGTACCCGGTCTGCGCCGCAGCGAGGTCGCAACGATCGCCGGTCTCAGCGTCGAGTACTACGCCCGGCTGGAGCGGGGCCAGATCGCCGGCGCCTCCACCGGCGTGCTCGAAGCGCTCGCGCGAGCTCTTCAGCTGGACGAGACCGAGCGGGCCCACCTCCTCGACCTCGCGCGGGCTGCCGACGGGATGCCGACCTCGGGTCGCCCGCGTCGCCGTACCGCGGCCAAGGCAGCGTCGCGGCTCAGCCTGCAATGGGCGCTGGACGCGATCAAGGACGGCGTCGCGTTCGTGCGGGATCCGCATCAGAACCTGCTTGCCACGAACTCCCTGGGCCGCGCGTTCTACTCACCGGTCATCGGCGACAGCGGACGTACGCCGAACCTGGCCAGGTTCCAGTTCCTCGACCCTGCCTCGCGGGACTTCTATCCCGACTGGGACCTGTTCGCCCAGATGTGCGTCGGCATCATGCGTGCCGAGGCAGGCCGCGACCCCCACGACCGCGGCCTCCAGGACCTCGTCGGCGAGCTCTCCACCCGCAGCGAGACCTTCCGCCGGCTATGGGCCGACCACAACGTCCGTACGCACGGTACCGGCACCAAGCGCTTCAACCACCCGGTCGCTGGTGAACTCACCCTGGCCTACGAGGAACTCGCAGTCACGGCAGAGCCGGGACTGGTACTGCTGGTCTACACCGCCGAGCCCGGCTCACCGTCGGCCGAGCGCCTCCAGTTGCTCGCCTCCTGGGCGGCGCCGGCCAACGTACCGACCAACCCCAACTGAAGGAACTCATGCAGATCACCCGCAGCTCCATCGACACTGCCAAGGGACCGGCCGACTGGTTCACCGGTGACGTCTATATCGACGCCGTCGCCGCGGCCCCACCGCCTTCACGCATCGCGGCGAACCTGGTCCACTTCATGCCGGGCGCTCGCACGCACTGGCACCGCCACCCGCTCAGCCAAACCGTCTTCGTCACCGAAGGCGTCGGCCTGTGCCAGCGTCGCGGCGGCCCGATCGAGGTCATCCGGCCTGGCGACCGAGTCCTCTTCGAAGCCGACGAGGAACACTGGCACGGCGCAGCCCCCAACCGCCTCATGGTTCACCTCGCCATCAATGAGGCCGACACCGAGCACGACATGGTCCAGTGGCTCGAACCCGTCACCGATGAGCAGTACACAGCCGCACCCGCCGTCTCCTGACAGCTCGGCGGATCGCTTCGGGTGGTGACTGTGCGTCAGGTGGAGGTGGTTGGGGAGCGTTGGGCGAGGGGTTCGCGGCGAGGGACGTTGACGGGTGGGGGTTGACGGTGTGTGATCCGAAGTACGGATCGGATTTGTGTGGTCCGTAGGCTGGGATTTTCGTCCGATCCGCCCCTGACACCTCTCGGAGGGTGCAATGAACGATTTCCAAGACCAGGCGAAGAACTGGCTCCGGAATGTCGTCAAGCAAAACCCGGACAAGATCAAGGCAGGCGTGGAGAAAGCCGGCGACCTGATCGACAAGCAGACCGGCGGAAAGTACGCCGACAAGGTCGATTCCGTGCAGGAGAAGGTCGGCGGTTACGTCGACTCCCACGCGGACCCTGCCAAGCCCGCCGGCGGGCCCGGGACCACCTCGACCGAGCAGAGCAGTGCGGACACCACCGCGGACGCGTCCGCGGCCGATGAAGGTACGGCAGGATCTGCCGATGCTGGACCAGACCAATCCTCCGGCCCCGGCACGGCAGACACCGAGGGTGCGGGCGACGAGCCTGTCCCCGGCACTGTCGACGAGGCCGCGCCGGATCCTGAAGCATCCGGCGAACCTGTTCCGGGCAGCGTCGACGAAGCCGCGCCCGACCCTGAGGGTGACGAGGCGGAGATCGCCGACGAGGCCGCTCCCGAGGCGGTGGATGGCACTGTCGTCGGTGGAGAGGTGCCCGACGTGTCGAGCAACCCGAGCAGCTCGGCCGGCTCCGGTACCGAGGGGGTCCAGACCGGTGGCACCGCGACCGGTACGTCGGAAGGCGGGCTCCCCGGCCCGAGGTAGCGCCCCGCAAGACACGTCGACGGCCCGGGCCTCCACCTGCCAGCAAGCAGGGGAGGCCCGGGCCGTTGCTGTTGCTGTTGCCGTTGCGCCGCCGGTACGTGGGTACAGCCGGGGTGTTCGGGTACGTACGTCCCGGGTGTTCGGCGGCAGATGGGGCCGGGTGGCGCGCCGAGAGCAGCGTGGTTGGGCGGCGCTGAGTGACTGAGTGGTAACCATGGGGTGGCAGCAGGGTGAAGGTCTCGATTCAACCGGGAAACCGGTCGACGGGTGTTCGTCTTGACCCTGTGGATGGCCACGCCTAGCCTCGGAATCAGCAAGGGAGCATTCCATCGCGAGATGGCGTACATAGCAGGACCGGCTGGATCGGCCGGACAAAACCCGGGCCATGACCCATCATCGTGGCGCGGGGGACGCGAGACCTACGCTCGACCGAGCTGCCGCATAGGACGACCCGGCACCGCCGGGTGTTTGCAGCACCGCCGAACCGGGTGGTGCTCTTCGTCGTATCGTCCTGCTGATCGCTGTGAAAGCTCCCTTCGACGCATACAACGTCACGCCCCCGGGCGCGACTCGCAGAGGGGAGACGCCGATGTCACTCGCGGCCATGCCGACGGCGGCATCTGTGGGGCTCGTCCTGATCGGGTTGCTGATCGTCGGCCTGCTCGCCTGGATCGGCCTGACGCTGTCGCGCCGCAAGGTCGCCGACCAGTCCGCGGCCCTCAGCGCCGCCCAGGCGAACGCCAAGCTCGAGGCCGCGACGATCACGGCCGACGCGAGATCCGCTGCCGAGCTGGTGACTCGGCAGGCGGAAGAAGCAGCGACGGTACTCCGCGTCCGCACCGAGGCGACCGAGCAGCGTGCCGAGGAGATCCGGCGTGACGCCGAGACCCGGGCTTCCGAAGTACGGCGTGAGGCTGAGCAGCGGGCGTCCGACGTACGCCGGGAAGCCGAGTCCGAGGCCCAGTCCATTCGCGAGGACCTGCGGGAGCAGCGGCTGGAGATGGAGCGCCGCGAGCACCGGCTGACCGAGCGCGAGGAACGCCTCGACGAGCAGCACCGGAGCATCGAGGAGCGTCAGGCCGAGCTCACCACCCAGCTCGCCGAGCTCGACCAGCGCAAGGCGGAGATCCGCGACCTCGAGGACGAGCGGCGCCGGATCCTGGAGGGCGTCGCGAACCTCACCACCGAGCAGGCGAAGGCTGAGCTGGTCGCCGCGATCGAGGCCGAGGCGAAGCGGCACGCGCACACGATCGTCCGCGACATCGAGCGGCAGGCGCAGGACGAGGGTGAGATCAAGGCGCGCAAGATCATCACCGGCGCCGTTCAGCGACTGGCCTCGGAGCAGACCAGTGAGTCGGTCGTGTCGGTCGTGCACCTGCCCAGTGACGACATGAAGGGCCGGATCATCGGTCGCGAGGGCCGCAACATCAGGTCCTTCGAGCAGACCACCGGCGTCAACCTGATCATCGACGACACCCCCGAGGCGGTGCTGCTGTCCTGCTTCGACCCGGTACGCCGGGAGACCGCGCGGCTCACCCTGGATTCGCTGGTGCTGGACGGCCGGATCCACCCGAGCCGGATCGAGGAGATCTACGAACGCAGCAAGGGCGAGGTCGCGGAGTTGTGCGAGCGGGCGGCCGAGGACGCGATGGCCGATGTCGGGATCACCGATCTGCATCCCGAACTGGTTCGCACGATGGGCCTGCTGCGCTACCGGACGTCGTACGGGCAGAACGTGCTCAAGCACCTGATCGAGTCGGCGCACATCGCCGGGATGATGGCGGCCGAGCTGGGGCTGGATGTGAAGCGGTGCAAGCGGGGCGCGTTCCTGCACGACATCGGCAAGGCGCTGACGCATGAGTCCGAGGGCAGCCACGCGATCGTCGGGGCCGAGCTGGCCCGCAAGTACGGCGAGGACGACGACGTCGTGCACTGCATCGAGGCGCACCACAACGAGGTCGAGGTGCGGACGGTCGAGGCGGTGCTGACGCAGGCGGCGGACGCGGTCAGCGGTGGACGGCCGGGGGCGCGGCGCGAGTCGCTGGAGGCGTACGTGCAGCGGCTCGAGCGGCTCGAGGAGATCGCGATGCATCACGACGGCGTCGAGAAGGTGTTCGCGATGCAGGCGGGTCGCGAGATCCGGGTGATGGTGCTGCCGGACGCGGTCGACGACATCGCCGCGCAGGTGATGGCGCGTGACATCGCCAAGCAGGTCGAGGAGGAGCTGACCTACCCCGGCCAGATCCGCGTCACCGTCGTCCGCGAGTCCCGCGCCACCGAGGTCGCCAAGTAGCAGAAGCAGCAGCACGCCGCCGAGGTTGCCTGGTGGCCGTGCACCGCCGCCGCCACCCTGTCCTTCCTAACTGAGCGTATCCGTCAGGGGTCGCTCAGCGCGGAAGTTATCCACAGGGGAGCTCCGAGCCCGGCGGGGCGAGGACTCAGAAGGTGGCTATTGGGTTTGTTGGGCTGCCGGAGGTGGCGGCTAGGCGGAGTGGGGCGAGGGATAGCTGGAAGTCCCATTGGGCCAGTTCGGTGGCGGTTGTCGCGCAGGCCTCCAGGTCGCAGTTGTCGAGTAGCCAGAGGCCCATGGCGACGAGGCTGACGGCGTGGACAGGCATCAGGATGTTGTCGTAGCCGGATGGCTGGACGTCTTGGGGTGTGTCGGCGCCGATCAGGGCGACGCCTCGTTCGTGCAGCCAAGGAAGGCAGGAGGCGTGCCAGCCGGCTTTAGTGATGCCGCCGGACGGGCCAGTCTCGTGTCGGGCGCGGCCGTAGCCGGTTCGGATGAGTACGGCGTCGCCGGATTGCACTCGGACCCCCTGGCGGCGCTCGGCCTCCTCGAGGTCGTCCGGATGTACGCCGTCGCCTGGTTCGAGCCACGGCACGCCGCGGACCTGCGCGATGTCGAGCAGGACGCCGCGGGTGATGATCCCGTTCGCCGCCGCGGTGACGGCCGCCCATGCCGATCCCGTCTCGGCGTCGACCAGCGAGTGCGGACGCCCGTTGTACATCTTGCCGTCCCAGAAGAGGTGGCAGGGCGAGTCGAGGTGGGTGATCGTGTTGCCGTGGAAGAAGATGCCGAGCCGCTCGTTCGAGAAGCCCCAGCGGCGGTCGGCGTGGAACGCGGCCGGCATGTGCTCGGCGCCCGGCATGTCGGCGGCGCACGGGCACGCCGTCGTCGACCGCTCCATCTCCTCCGGTACTGCGACCTCCCACCCGCACGACACACTCCTGCCGTGGCGGACGGCCCGCGCCGCGGCCAGCCGGACGTCGTCGGTGATGAGGTTCAGCGTGCCGAGCTCGTCGTCGTCGCCCCAGCGTCCCCAGTTCGACAGCGTGTCGAAGTACCCGAGCACGTCGTCCTGGGTTGGTGGCGCTGTCGTCATCTCGGCTCCTCCGGTCACGCGGTTCGAGGCAGCCGAGTGTATTGGTGGCGGAGGCCGCAGGGTGGCGAGCTATTCCGCGTACTTCGAACGCCAGGCCGGCGGCTCGAACGGCGAACCGTAGATGCGGGTCTCCCGCGCGATCCGCCCGTCGCTGAACTCCACGATGTTGGCCACATGGAAGATCTCACCGTCGTAGTCCGACCGGCCGAGGACGACGAAATGGTCGCCCGCACCGGTGATCCGCTGGATCACGATCGACGGCGGCGACGGGTACTCGCGCTGCATCGCGCGCATCCTGTCCCGCCCGACGATGCGTTCCCCCGACTGCGGCATCTCCAGCACGTAGTCCTCGGTGCGCAGTTCGTGCTCGGCCTCGGCCGACAACGCGAGCTGCCCGTCCATCGGCCAGAGGCGTTCCAGGAGCGCACGGTTCTTGTCGGTCATAGCGACCACCCGCCCTTCTGAGAGCCAGCCTGCGCAGTGGCCTTCAGCCAGTCTTAAACCGCTTCCAGTTGCCTGGCAACGGCCGCCGGCACCCGCAGCCCGGTCGCCTTCACCGACGCGACGAACTGCGAGACCAGTACGTCGCCCCGCCCGGCCGTCAGCGCCACGACGTCCCGCGACTGCGGCGGATCCAGCCGATGCACAGTCCCCACAAACCCGGCAGGAACCCCACTCACCGGTACTACGGCCGCCCCCAACCCCGCCGCGGCAAGGGCCGGTGCCGACGTGGTCTGCTGCGTGCGGATGACAACCTCGGGTGACACGTGATGCTCGGCGAAGAGCCCGTCGAGCCAGCTCGCCAGGCCATGCGGACCGGCGTACTGGATCACCGGATAGCCGTGGAGTGCAGCAAGAGGAACTGGTCCGGGTTGGTCCCCGAGCGGATCGCCGGCGGAGAACACGATGACGAGCTCCTCGCTCGCAAGCAGCTCAGTGAGGCCGTCCCAGCGGGTAGGGCGCGGGCCGATCGCGACATCGATCTCGTCGGCGGTGATCATCGCGGCGAGCGCGTCGGCACTGTTCCGCTCCTGCAGGGCGAGCCGCACCAGAGGATGACGCCGTCGCCAGGCACGGAGCAGTGGAGCGACGAGGCCGGCCGTCATCGACCCCGCGCAGCCGATCCGCAGCTGCCCCTCATCCAATGCGCCAACGGCTCGACCAGCCTGTACTACGCGAGCGGCCGACTCCAAAGCAGCACGAGCATGCCGTAACGCCTCCCGCCCGGCGCTGGTCGGCCGGATGCCGCGGGGGAGCCGCTCGAGCAGTGGCGAACCGAGCTCGTTCTCCAGTACTGCGATCTGGTGCGACAACGAGGGTTGCGACAGGTGCAGGGCAGCGGCAGCCCGGGTGATCGACCCGGCCTCGACGGTGGCGACGAAGCACTCCAGGGCTCGCAAGGTAGGCATAGAGGCAGTCTATGGGGAGCATCGAAAACTGGTCTTTGTGCCGATGGCAGAAGACGCAGAGGCTGGACGCATGACAACAGGGACAGAACTCGACGGCAAGCAGGTCCTCATCGTGACGGGCGGTTCGGGCATCGGCCGGCGGTTGGCGCAGGATGCCGTCGACCAAGGGGCCAGGGTGACGATCACGGGCCGCAGCGCGGAGGCAGTACAGAAGGTGGCGGATTCGATCAACGGGGAAGTGGCGACAGCAGTCGTTGACCTGGGCAACGAAGACTCGATCGCGGAGTTGGCGGCGGAACTCGACCGGCGTGATGTCGTGGTCGAGCACTTGATCTCGCTGGCCAATGCGCCGGCGAAGGGCCCGGTGGAGAAGCTGGAGCGGGAGGCGATCGCAGCAGCGTTCGACGCCAAGGTGATCGGTGCACTGTTGCTGGTCAAGCACCTGCGGCCGACGACGTCGGTGACGCTCTTCTCCGGGATCGTCGCCTGGCGTCCGAAGCCCGGGATGGCGGTGACGGCGACGACGAACGGCGCGGTCGCGTTCCTGGCTCAGGCGCTCGCGGTCGAACTGGCGCCGGTCCGGGTCAACGCGATCTCGCCGGGCATCATCGATTCGGGTGCTTGGGACGGGCTGGGCGCGGGCAAGGAGAAGTTGTACGCCGATGTCGCCGCGAAGAACCCGGCCCGCCGGATCGGCACGACGGAAGACATCTCGGCGGCGGTGCTGAGCGCGATCACCAATCCGTTCCTGACCGGCACCGTCCTCCACCTGGATGGCGGCGCCCGCCTGGTCTGAGCCCGGGGCGGCGCGCGCCTAAGGCTCCTTGGGGAGATGGGTAGGGGTGACGTCGATCTGTTCCTGGATCGCGTACTCGTGCGGTTCTGTCGTGTACTGCTCCTCGACCGACGGCTTGATCAGCTCGATCTCCTCGTCGTGCTTGGCGTTCGCGAGGCGGTACGAGAACCACAGCCCGAACGCGCCGCCGAGCATGATGATGATGCCGACCGCGGTCAGATCGATCCCGCTCAGCGTGTCGTGGACGGCGAAGGCGATGATCGCCCCGATCGCGATGAGTGCAATGCCCCCGTTGATCCTCATCGGCACCTCCGGGTGACTGTCCGTGGATGATTCCTCACGCTCAGTACCCGATCCATCGATTCTCAAGCACGGGTACTGAGCACGGGTCAGCGGAAGGCGGGTTGGCCGGTCAGGGCTTGACCTATTACCAGTTGGTGGACCTCGGAGGTGCCTTCGTAGGTGAGGACCGATTCGAGGTTGTTGGCGTGGCGCATGATCGGGTACTCGCCGCTGATGCCGTTGGCGGCGAGGATCGTGCGGCATTCGCGGGCGATCGCGATCGCCTCGCGGACGTTGTTCAGCTTGCCGACGCTGACCTGCTCGGGGCGCAGCGTGCCCTTCTCCTTCAGGCGGCCGAGGTGGACGGCGAGCAGGGTGCCCTTGTTGAGCTCGACCGCCATGTCCGCGAACTTCGCCTGCGTGAGCTGGTACGCCGACAGCGGCTTGTCGAACACCTGTCGATCAGCCGCGTACGAAACGGCCGTCTCCAGGCAGTCCCGCGCCGCGCCCATCGCGCCGAAGATGATCCCGAACCGCGCCTCGTTCAAACACCCCAACGGCCCGGACAATCCACGAGCCTCGGGCAGCATTGCAGATGCCGGCAACCGCACATCCGAGAAGATCAGCTCCGACGTCACCGACGCCCGCAGCGACATCTTCCGGGTGATCTCCGGCGCCGAGAAACCAGCCGCCGACGTCGGTACGACGAATCCGCGGACCCCGTCATCCGTCCGCGCCCAGACCACCGCCACATCGGCCACCGACCCGTTGGTGATCCACATCTTCGACCCGTTGAGCACCCAGTCGTCGCCGTCGCGGCGGGCGTTGGTGCGCATGCCACCCGGGTTCGACCCGAAGTCCGGCTCGGTCAGCCCGAAGCAGCCGATCGCCTCGCCCGCCGCCATCCGCGGCAACCACTCGTTCTTCTGCTCTTCACTGCCGTACTTCCAGATCGCGTACATCGCGAGCGAACCCTGCACGCTCACCAACGACCGCATCCCCGAGTCGGCCGCCTCGATCTCCAGACAGGCCAGCCCATAGGCCACCGGCCCGAGCCCGGCGCAGCCGTACCCGGTCAGGTGCATGCCCAGCAGACCGAGCGCGCCCAGCTCCTTGGCCAGATCGCGCGCGGGAATGCTCGCGGACTCGAACCACTCGGGCAGATGCGGCCGCAACCGCTCGTCCGCGAACCGCCGGGCAGTCGCCCTGATGGCGACTTCCTCTTCGGTGAGCAGCGAGTCGACGTCGACAAGATCAAGCGAAACCGTCATGGACACACGCTAACGGAGTCACTTGCGGTACCAGGGCCACCACCAGTGTCGCTTGCGTGGGTGCCGCACGATGATCGAGCCATGCCGAGCCTGGCCGGTGACGACCAACCGGACACCGCCGACAGTCGGTGCGGTCGCCTTGTTCTTCGCGGCGCTGTGGACCATGTCCACGTTGTCGATGTCGACGCTCCAGCCGCGCGGCACGATCATCACCACTGAGCTGTGCTTGGCGTGCGCCTCCACATGCACCTCGCGCCAGCTGATCACCGCGTCGGTGAAGTCGAGCTTCACCGACGAGTGCTCAGCGACCGCGGTCACCCGCTCGGGCACGATCCAGGCGCCCTCGCGCTTCTGGGCGCTGTGCTTGGCGCGGATCGTCAGCTCGGCCGCGTTGCTGCCGTGCGCGACGGGCAGCAGGTCCGCGGTGGCCGTGCGCAGCTCGATCTCGGTCTTGGCGGAGTAGATCTGGGTCAGCCGTTCGTCCATCTCCTCGAAGTCCAACCGGCCGTCACTGTGGGCTTCCTGGATCACGGCGGCGGCGCGCTCGCGGTCATGGTCGGATGCCCTGCGGGCGGGCGGCGGCTGCTCCAGGCTCATGGAGCCAACGGTAGCGCTGCCGGGAGTCGAGCGAGGACCAGTACCTGTGACAATAGGTGGCGTGAATCAACGCACCGTCGTCATCCTCGGTTCGACCGGCTCGATCGGGACGCAGGCGCTCGAGCTGATCAGCCGCAACCGGGATCGGTTCCGGGTGCTCGCGCTGTCCGCGGGCGGTGACAACGTCGCGTTGCTGGCCCAGCAGGCGTTGGAGTTCGAGGTGGAGGTCGTCGCGGTCGCCAAGGCCACCGCGACCCAGGATCTGCAGCTGGCCTTCTACGCCGAGGCGCAGAAGCGCGGCTACTCCCAAGGACAGTTCCGGATCCCGAAGATCATCACCGGCCCGGACGCGTCCACGGAGCTGGCCGGCATGCCGTGCGACGTAGTACTGAACGGCATCACCGGATCCGTCGGCCTGCAGCCCACCCTGGCCGCGCTTGACGCCGGTACCACCCTCGCCCTCGCCAACAAGGAGTCACTGGTCATCGGCGGCCCGCTCGTGGTGAAGCGGGTCAAGCCAGGTCAGATCGTCCCGGTCGACTCCGAGCACAGCGCGATCGCCCAGTGCCTCCGCACCGGTACCGCCGACGAGGTACGCCGCTTGGTCGTGACCGCGAGCGGGGGACCCTTCCGCGGCCGTACCCGCGCCGAGATGGCCGACGTGACGCCCGAGCAGGCAGCCAACCACCCGACCTGGGACATGGGCCCGGTCATCACGATCAACTCGGCCAACCTGATCAACAAGGGTCTCGAGGTGATCGAGGCCCACCTGCTCTACAGCCTGCCGATGGACCGGATCGAGGTCGTCGTCCACCCGCAGTCGATCGTGCACTCGATGGTCGAGTTCGTGGACGGCTCGACCATCGCCCAGGCCTCGCCGCCGGACATGCGGCTGCCGATCGCGCTCGCGCTGGGCTGGCCTGAACGGATACCGGACGCCGCCCCGAGCTGTGACTGGACCAAGGCGTCGTCCTGGGAGTTCGAGCCGCTCGACAACGAGGCGTTCCCGGCCGTCCAGCTGGCCCGCGAGGCGGGGGAGCGGGGCGGTACCGCTCCGGCCGTGCTGAACGCGGCGAACGAGGTCTGCGTGGAGGCGTTCCGCGCCGGGCGGCTGCCGTTCCTGGGGATCGTCGACACCGTGGCCCGGATCGTGACCGAACACGACGTACCCTCGTACGAGGAACTGTCCGTCGACGACGTGCTCGCCGCGGACGCCTGGGCCCGCGCGCGGGCCCGGGAACTGACCGGCAGCACGAACGAGCAGGGCCAGGAGACCACACAGGTATGAGCGCACTCCTCACTTTCATCGGCGTGGTGCTGTTCGTGATCGGCATCCTGGCGTCGGTGGCGCTGCATGAAATGGGTCACATGCTGCCGGCCAAGGCCTTCGGCATGAAGGTGACCCAGTTCTTCGTCGGCTTCGGCAAGACCGTCTGGTCGACCAAGCGTGGCGAGACCGAGTACGGCTTCAAGGCGATCCCGGCGGGTGGTTTCGTCCGGATCATCGGGATGATGCCGCCGGCCAAGGGGCAGGACCCGACGAAGGTCCGCAAGGCCAACACCGGACCGATCCAGTCGCTGGTGGAGAACGCGCGCACCGCGGAGTACGAGACCATCGATCCGGCCGACAACGGGCGGCTGTTCTACCAGAAGGTGTGGTGGAAGAAGCTGATCGTGATGGCGTCCGGTCCGCTGGTCAACGTCGCGATCGCGTTCTTCCTGTTCGCCGGCCTGTTCATGTTCTACGGCGCCGGCGTCGCACAGACCACGGTCGCCACCGTCACCGACTGCGTGATCCCCGCGTCGGAGGCGTCGAAGGCCGGCCGGGTGTGCCAGCCGTCCGACAAGGAGTCGCCCGCCAAGGCCGCCGGCTTCCACGTCGGCGACAAGATCCTGTCCTTCAACGGCACCGCGATCAGCAGCTGGGACGACCTGACGCCGCTGATCCGCTCCAACACCGACAAGCCGGCCACCATCGTGGTCGAGCGGGACGGCAAGCAGCAGACGCTGACCACCCACACGATCCTCAATCAGGTGGTGGACAAGCCAGGCTCGGACAAGTTCGTCTCGGTCGGCTTCCTCGGGGTCTCGCCGGAGCAGAAGGTGGTCCGGCAGGACTTCGGCTTCGTCCTCGACAAGATGGGCGAGCTGACCGTCGCCACGGTCAAGGCGCTCGGCCACTTCCCGGAGAAGCTGGTCGGCGTGGCCAAGTCGATCGTCGGCGGCGACCGCGATGCCGACAGCCCGATGAGCGTCGTGGGCGCCAGCCGGGTCGCCGGCGAGGTCGCCTCGAACCAGGACCTGACGGTGCCGGCCAAGTTCGCCTTCGGGGTCTCGCTGCTCGCCTCGCTGAACCTGTTCCTCGCGCTGTTCAACTTCATCCCGCTGCTGCCGCTGGACGGCGGGCACATGATCGGCGCGATCTGGGAAGGCATCCGGCGCGGGTTCGCCAAGCTGCTCGGCCGGCCCGACCCCGGGTACGTCGACGTGGCGAAGCTGCTGCCGATCGCGTACGTGGCGGCCAGCGTCATCGTGGTGATGGGCGTGCTGCTCGTCGTCGCCGACATCGTCAACCCGATCAAGCTCTTCAACGGATAACTCTCAACCGGACAAAGGAAAAATGAGCATCTCCCTGGGCATGCCCGCGCTGCCTCCGCCGACCCTCGCCCCGCGCCGCAAGACCCGCCAGATCAAGGTGGGCAAGGTGCTGGTCGGTGGCGACGCGCCGGTGTCCGTACAGTCGATGACCACCACGCTGACCTCGGACGTCAACACGACGCTGCAGCAGATCGCCGAGCTCACCGCGGCCGGTTGCGACATCGTCCGGGTGGCCTGCCCGTCGCAGGACGACGCCGACGCGCTGCCGGAGATCGCCCGGCACTCGCAGATCCCGGTGATCGCCGACATCCACTTCCAGCCCAAGTACGTGTTCGCCGCGATCGAGGCCGGCTGCGCGGCGGTCCGGGTCAACCCGGGCAACATCCGCAAGTTCGACGACCAGGTCAAGGAGATCGCGGCCGCCGCCAAGGACCACGGCACCTCGATCCGGATCGGCGTCAACGCCGGCTCGCTCGACCCCCGGCTGCTGAAGAAGTACGGCAAGGCGACGCCCGAGGCGCTGGTCGAGTCGGCCGTCTGGGAGGCGTCGCTGTTCGAGGAGCACGACTTCCACGACTTCAAGATCTCGGTCAAGCACAACGACCCGGTCGTGATGGTCAAGGCGTACCAGCTGCTGTCCGAGGCCGGCGACTGGCCGCTGCACCTCGGCGTCACCGAGGCCGGGCCGGCCTTCCAGGGCACGATCAAGTCGTCGGTCGCGTTCGGCGCGCTGCTGTCCCAGGGCATCGGCGACACGATCCGCGTCTCGCTGTCCGCGCCGCCGGTCGAGGAGGTCAAGGTCGGCCTGCAGATCCTGCAGTCGCTGAACCTGCGCGAGCGCAAGCTCGAGATCGTCTCCTGCCCGTCCTGCGGCCGCGCCCAGGTCGACGTCTACACGCTGGCCGAGCAGGTCACCGCGGGGCTCGAGGGCATGGAGGTTCCGCTCCGGGTGGCCGTTATGGGTTGCGTCGTGAACGGACCGGGCGAGGCCCGCGAGGCCGACCTCGGAGTTGCCTCCGGCAACGGCAAGGGCCAGATCTTCGTCAAGGGCGAGGTGATCAAGACGGTGCCCGAGTCGAAGATCGTCGAGACCCTGATCGAAGAGGCGCTGCGGATCGCCGAGGAGATGGGCGAGTCCGTCGACAGCGGCGAGCCCACCGTCACGGTCGGCTGACCCACACGACGTAACGCGGCCGGGCACCTTCGGGTGACCCGGTACGCTCGCCGCGTGGCGGACTACATCGTGATCAGCGCGACGCGCGGCGAGGCTCGGTACGTTCCGGAAGGCATCCCGGTGGTCATCACCGGAGTCGGCAAGACCGCGGCCGCGGTGATCACCGCGCAGGCGCTGGCCGGCCGTGACACCAGCGACCTCACGGTCCTGAACGTCGGTACGACGGGAGCACTGCGCGACGGGCTGGCCGGGATCTACCTGCCGAGCGAGGTGGTCAACCACGACCTCAACGCCGAGGCGATCCGCGGGATCGGGCTCGACCCGCAGGAGTCCATCCAGATCGAGGGCGGCGACGGTACGGTCCTCGCCTCGGGCGACGTCTTCGTCACCGACCCGGTGGTCAGGGCCCGCCTCGCCGAGCGCGCTCATCTGGTCGACATGGAGGCGTACGGGGTGGCCTTCGCCTGCCGCCAGTTCGGCGTACCGGTCCGGCTGGTCAAGCATGTGTCGGACTCGGCGGATGAGGCCGCGATGGACTGGCCGGCCCTGGTGGATGCGAGCGCCAAAGTCCTGGGCGATTGGCTCCGAGCCGAACTAGGCTGACTTGACCTTGACCCTGGGGGCAGGGTTTAGCGTCGAGTCAAGGAGGCGGAGATGCGGATCGGGGACTTGGCGGCCGAGGCCGGAGTGACGGTCAAGGCGGTTCGGTACTACGAGTCTCAAGGGCTGCTGAAGCCCCGGCGGGAGCCCAACGGATATCGGGCCTACAGCGCCGAGGACGTGATCGTGGTCCGTGAGGTGAAGGCCTTGCTGTCGCTCGGGTTGACGGCGGAGCAGACGTATCCGTTCATCGAGTGCCTGCGGGCCGGCAACGACCGGGCGGACGTCTGCCCGGCCTCGCTGACGGCGTACCGGGCACGGATCGCGGAGGTCGACCGGCGGATCGCCGAGCTGGCCGAACTGCGGATCAAACTCGCCGGCCTCCTGACCGATGCCGAGAACTGGAGGACCAACCGATGACCGAACTACTCGTGGCCGACGAGACGAACTTCGACCAGCTGGTACTACGCGCCGACAAGCCCGTCCTGGTGGACTTCTGGGCGCAGTGGTGCCCACCGTGCCACCAGATCGTCCCGATCCTGCAGCAGATCGCGGTCGAGCGCGCCGACCGGCTGACCGTGGTGAAGGTGAACTCGGACGAGAATCCGGCGATCTCCTCGAACTACCGGGTGATGGCACTGCCGACGCTGATGCTCTTCCACCACGGCGAGCTGATCTGGTCCGTCGTCGGCGCCCGGCCGAAGGCCAAGCTGCTCAAGGAGCTGGATGACGCGCTGCTGACCGCCGTCTGATCCGCTCCGCTTTTCGCAAGCCCCCTGGCTCCGGCCAGGGGGCTTGTTTGTTAGGTCGCTAGATTGCTAGCATTCTAGCCATGACCGAAGAGGCCGCCAAGAAGGCGCAGTTCAACGTGTACCTGCCGCCGGACCTGATCCGGCGGATCAAGCATCAGGCGATCGACGAGAGCACGAGCTTGTCCGCTCTGGTGGAGCAGGCGCTGACGGACTATCTGGAGAGGGATCGGCATGAATGAGGTCGTGATTCGCGCATTGAGGTTCAGCAACGACGTGCAGACGATGCGGGCGTTCCTGGAGACGCTGGGGTTGCGGTCCCGGATCGAGTCGGAGAGCGGGATCTGGATCGACATGGTCGCCGGCCGCGGGATGGTCGCGTTGCACGACGCGGCTCGGAGCGATACCGGCGGCGAGCCGGGGCAGACCAGGCTGACCTTCGAGGCCGACGACATCGACGAGCTGAAGGACCGGCTCGACGCGGCCGGCTTCGAGGAGGTGAGCATCTTCGACGAGGCGTTCGGGCGGGTGCTGACGGCTCGGGGGCCGGATGGCGCGGGGTTGTGGATCGACGAGCGTCCCAAGGATCTGTACGGGTACAAGTTGCATGCCGCCCATCCGGACACCCGATGGTCGGTCACGCCGGTGCTCGCCGTCTCGGATCAGGCGGGCTGGGAGCGGCTGCTGGACGTCCTGGGTGGGGACAATCCCGAGTTGGCGAGGTTCCGGCGCGGGGCCGAAGTACAGCTGGCGGGCGGGCCTGAGGTGCAGCTTGAGCTGACGACGACGGAGAGCCTGGACGAGGTCGCCGAGCGGCTCACGGCGACCGGCTATCGCGCTGAGAAGGCTGACGGTGGCTTGTCCGTGGTAGATCCGGACGGGCAGATCGTGAGGGTCCGCGGATGATCAGCGTCCGCCGGGCCGTGGTGGACGATGTCCACGCGGTGCGGGAGATCGGGTTGAGGACCTGGCCGGTCGCGTACGACGGGTTGGTTTCGGCCGAGTTCATCGCGGACGGGTTGGCCCAGTGGTGGTCGCCGGAGGCGGTCGAGCGCGGCATCACCCGCGGCATCACCCTGGTCGCGGTCGACGAGCAGCGCATGGTCGACGAGCAGCGCTTGGTCGACGAGCAGCGCTTGGTCGGGATGGTGGGCTTGGGGCAGGAAGCCGGATTTTGGGTGATGTGGAAGCTCTATGTACTGCCGGGGTATCAGGGGCGAGGGATCGGGAAAGCCTTGCTGGACGGGGCGATCGGGGCACTGCCGGAGGGGACGGATCAGTTGTTGCTGGATGTGCTGGCCGGCAACGAGCGGGCGATCCGGTTCTATCGCAAGAACGGTTTCGGAGCACCTCGGCGTACGCCGGACCGGGACCTGGGTGACGAGCTGATCTGGATGGCACGCGCGCTCTAACTGACCCATTGCGCGCCACAGCGGCGGTAATCGGCTAGGTTCTGCGGCGTGGGCGTACGGGTACTGGGTCCTCGCGACCTCTCAGCAGCGAGGGCCGTCATCGCCCGCGATCCGGTCGTGAACGTCTTCGTCGACTCGCTCGTGCAGGCATCCGGGCTCGATCCGCGCCGCGGTGCGGAGGTCTGGGGGTACGTCGAGAAGGGCGAACTCGAGGCGCTCTGCCATGCAGGCGGCAACATGGTGCCGGTCGGTGCGGGGGAGGCCGCGTTGCGTTCGTTCGCGGCCTATGCGTTGCGGCGAGGTCGCAACTGCTTCCAGATCCTCGGGCCTGCCCGCGCCGTGGAGCAGTTGTGGACCGTGCTCGAACCACATTGGGGACCGGCGCGCGAGGTGCGCGACGAGCAGCCGTTCATGGTGATCGAGGGGCCGCCGGCGATCGCGCCGGATCCGCTCGTGCGCGCGGTCGAGCCGGTGGAGCTGGGGATTCTGTACCCGGCGTGCGTCGCGATGTACACCGAGGAGGTCGGGGTACCGCCGCAGACCGGCCCGGATGGCACGTTCTACCGGTCGCGGGTGGCCGAGTTGATCCGGGCCGGCCGGGCGTTCGCGCGGATCGAGGACGGCAAGGTCGTGTTCAAGGCGGAGATCGGCTCGGTCGGCACTGGGGTCTGCCAGATCCAGGGCGTCTGGGTCGATCCTGAGCGACGGGGTCAGGGGCTGGCGGCTCCCGGCATGGCGGCTGTCGTGGAACTCGCGCGACAGATCTCGCCGGTGGTGACTCTGTATGTCAATGCGTTCAACACGCCGGCGCGAGCGGCGTACGAGCGGGTGGGGTTCCGGACCATCGAGACCTTCGCGACGATCCTGTTCTGAGGCTGAGCGCTCACTGTGATGACGCGGTGACCGCTGGTGAGATTGGCTGTTCGACAGCGCCGCCCCGCCCAGTCGAAGGATAAAACTCCATGCGAAGACTCGCTGTGTCATTGGCCGGTTTGGCCACCGTCGCGTTCGCCGTCTCCGGCTTCGCGCCCGGTCCCTCCGCCGCTGCGCCTCAGCCAGAGGTCGACACCACGCCGTCCTACTACTCGTTCAAGCTGCCCGCCGGGTTGACCGTCGCCGACCTGATCCGCGACGGCTACGACATCCCCCACGGCCACGGCTCCCGCCCGATCCTGGTCGCCAACCCTGCCGAGGTCGCCCGTCTGCGTGACCGTGGCGTAGTCCTCGGCAAGACAGGCAACGTCTACCAGCCGGTGATCCGCTCAACCGCAGCCGGTACTACGTACTACGGCGGCTACCACACGACGGCCGGCCACGAGCAGCACAACGCGGCGGTCACGGCAGCCCACCCCGACCTGGTGAAGCTGTACGACATCGGCGACTCGTGGAAGAAGACGAAGGGGCAGGGCGGGCACGACATCCAGGCCCTGTGCATCACCAAGCTCACCAGCGGTGACTGCGCGCTGAACAGCACCGGCAAGAAGCCGAAGTTCGTCCTGCACGCCCAGATCCACGCGCGTGAGTTGGCGACCGGCGAGGTCGCGTACAAGTGGATCGACCTGCTCGTCGGGTCGTACGGGACGGACCCGGCGATCACCTCGCTGCTGGACACTCGGGAGCTGTGGGTGATCCCGATCGCCAACCCGGACGGCGTCGACGTGGTCGCGTCGAACCCGACGCGGCCGGTGATGCAGCGCAAGAACGTCGACAACTCCGCGGGCGGCTGCCCGGCCGCTGACGCCGGTGTCGACCTGAACCGCAACTCGAGCTTCCAGTGGGACGTGCAGCAGGGCGGTCCGTGCGACGAGACCTATCCGGGGAAGAAGGCGATCTCGGAGCCGGAGACGGTCGCGATCCAGGGGTTGCTGGACAAGATCTTCCGCGACACCAAGGGGGCGGTCGGTGAGCCCGCGGCGGCGGACACGACCGGGGTGTTCCTGACGCTGCACAGTTTCGGCAGCGACATCCTGGCGCCGTACGGGTACACGAACACGGCGGCGCCGAACCAGGCCGCATTGGTTGCCCTGGGCAAGAAGATGGGGGCGCTGAACGGGTATCCGGTCTCCACTGGTGACGGTGGCGTCGGCTATTTCGCGCCGGGGGCCACCGATGACTGGCTTTACGGGACGCGGGGCGTTCCGGCGTACACGTTCGAGATCGGGCCGGACTCGGGAAGCTGTGGCGGGTTCTTCCCGTCGTACCCGTGCTTCACCAGCACTCTGTGGCCGGCGCAGAAGCCCGCTCTCCTGTACGCCGCCCGCGCGGCCGCGACGCCGTACGGGAAGCTTCCGTAGGGTGGCTACCCGTGGGTAACACCATCCGCTAAGGTCGTCGGCATGAGCAGACGGAGCAGGAGCACCACCGGGCTGGCCGTGCTTTTCGGGGTCATGGGGGTGCTGCATTTCGTGAAGCCGGAGCCGTTCGAGCGGATCGTGCCACGGCAGTTGCCGCGCAAGAAGGAGCTCGTCTACGCCTCGGGCATCGCTGAGCTCGCCTGCGCGGCCGGGCTCCTGCATCCGCGGACGCGGCGACCGGCAGGCCTGCTCAGCGCGGGGCTGCTGGCCGCCGTGTTCCCGGCGAACGTGCAAATGGCGCTCGACCTTCAGCGGAAGGGAACGCCGCGCGCGAAGGCGATCGGATTCGCCCGGCTGCCGCTCCAGCTCCCGTTGATCCGGGCGGCGCTGAAGGCGTCCCGCGAGGGGCGCTGAGGCGGGGCTGTGGAAAGCTGGTGAGAGTTCTGCCCGTCGGCGGATATCCTCTTTGCCGACAGTAGTTCTTCCACCACTCGTTCACTGCTTGGAGACTCCCGTGATTCTGCGCATGTCGTCGCTGTTCCTTCGCACCCTTCGCGAGGACCCGGCGGACGCGGAGGTCCCGAGCCACCGGCTGCTGGTCCGGGCCGGCTACATCCGTCGCGCCGCGCCCGGTATCTACACCTGGTTGCCGCTCGGCCTGAAGGTGCTGCGCAACGTCGAGAACATCGTCCGCGAGGAGATGGACCGGATCGGCGCGCAGGAGCTGGTCTTCCCGGCGCTGCTGCCCCGCGAGCCCTACGAGGCGACCGGCCGCTGGACGGAGTACGGGCCGAACATCTTCCGGATCAAGGACCGCAAGGGCGCCGACATGCTGCTCGGGCCGACGCACGAGGAGATGTTCACCCTCGTCGTGAAGGACCTGTACTCGTCGTACAAGGACCTGCCGCTGTCGATCTACCAGATCCAGAACAAGTACCGCGACGAGGCCCGGCCGCGCGCCGGGGTGCTGCGCGGGCGCGAGTTCGTGATGAAGGACTCGTACTCGTTCGACATCGACCAGGCCGGGCTGCAGGCGTCGTACGAGCTGCACCGCAAGGCGTACATCGCGATCTTCGACCGGCTCGGTTTCGACTACGTGATCGTGGCCGCGATGTCGGGCGCGATGGGCGGGTCGGCGTCGGAGGAGTTCCTGGCGATCGCGGAGAACGGCGAGGACACCTTCGTCCGCTCGCCCGGTGGGTACGCGGCCAACGTCGAGGCCGTCGTGGTGCCGCAGTCGCCGGCTGTCGACGCCTCGGGCGTGCCCGCTGCCGAGGTCGTGGACACTCCGGACACGCCGACCATCGACACCCTGGTCGACGCGCTGAACGCGAAGCATGCTCGCTCGGACGGTCGCGAGTGGACTGCGGCGGACACGTTGAAGAACGTGCTCGTGATGCTGGTGCACCCCGACGGGACCCGCGAGCCGCTCGCGATCGGCGTACCGGGGGACCGGAACCTCGACGAGAAGCGGCTGGGCGCGCAGGTCGAGCCCGCCGAGGTCGTTGCCTTCGAGGAGTCGGACTTCGAGAAGAACCCCGCGCTGGCCAAGGGCTACATCGGCCCGGGCGTGCTGGGGGCGGAGAACACGTCGAAGATCCGGTACCTGCTCGATCCCCGCGTGGCCGAGGGCTCGGCCTGGGTGACGGGCGCGGACAAGACCGGCTTCCACGTGATCAACCTGGTGTACGGCCGCGACTTCACCGCCGACGGCACGATCCAGGCCGCCGAGGTGCGCGACGGCGACGAGGCGCCCGACGGTTCGGGTCCGCTGTCGTCGGCGCGCGGGATCGAGATGGGGCACATCTTCCAGCTCGGCAAGAAGTACGCCGAGGCGCTGGACCTGAAGGTGCTCGACCAGAACGGCAAGCTCGTCACGGTCACCATGGGTTCGTACGGCGTCGGCGTCACCCGCGCCGTCGCGGCGATCGCCGAGGGCAACCACGACGAGCTCGGCCTGATCTGGCCGCGCGAGATCGCCCCTGCAGACGTCCACTTGGTTGCCACCGGCAAGGATGCCGACCTCTTCGCCAAGGCGGCCTCGATCGCCACCGAGCTGGAGTCCCGCGGCCTGACGGTGCTGTACGACGACAGGGAGAAGGTCTCACCCGGCGTCAAGTTCAAGGACGCCGAACTGCTCGGCATCCCCACCATCGCCGTAGTAGGCAAGGGCCTCGCCGACGGCACCATCGAGGTCAAGGACCGCCGCTCGGGCAACCGCACCGACGTCCCGGTCGCCGAAATCGTCGACCACCTGGTCTCCGTCGTCCGCGGCTGACCCACCTGCATGACAACCGCCGCTCTCACCTCCGGGTGAGGGCGGCGGTTCTACTACCCCACGCACCCGCCGCTGTTCGCTCCTGCGTCGCTCACGGCTCTGGGTGCTCCCGCCCACCCGTGTTGGCGCTCCTGCGTCGCGCGAGTGCGACCGCATTGCTGGCTGATCCGTGGCGTGGCCGGCAGGTGGTTGGGTTGCCCCACGCTCCCGCCGCTGTTCGCCCAAACACTCGCCGCTTGACACCCCTAGCCCCTGGGAAGTCCGCGTCGCTCACGGCTCTGGGTGCTCCCGCCCGCCCTGGTGTCGGCGCTCCTGCGTCGCGCGGTTTGACCACGTTGGTGGGGCCGTGCGTTGGGTGGGGTGAGCGGTGGGGTGGGCGACGCGTCGGATGGTGCTCGCTCGTGTGGCGCTCGATCGGGTGCTGCTCGTCCTGCGTGCCCGCGGGAGGGGGCAGGGAGTTACGGCTGGTGGCGGAGGCCGTCGAGGATGAGGGCGAGCATTCGGGGGGAGCGGTCTTGGGGGCCGGTGGGGGTGCGCCAGAGGGCGGCTGTTAGTTGGAGGAAGTCGCCGGGGTCTGCGTCGGGGCGGATGGTGCCGGCTTTTTTGCCTGCGTCCAGGAGGGTCGTGATCGCCGTGATGACCGGATCGTAGGTCTGTTCGGTGATCGTCTGGTGGGCGGTGGGGCTGAGCGCGTCGCCCAGGCCATGTTTGCGCCGCATCGCCTCGACCAGGTCGGTCGTCCAGTGCCGGAGGGCCTCGATCGGAGGCAGATCGGCCAGGAGGCCAGGTACGGAGCCAACGATCCGTTCGACCTCGTCCTGGTAGACGGCCAGTACGAGCGTCTCCCGGGTGGGGAAGTTGCGGTAGAGGGTGCCGGCGCCGACGCCTGCCCGCTGAGCGACCTGGTTCATGGACGTGGCGCCGTCCTCGGTGAAGGCCTCGCGGGCCGCCGCGAGGATGCGGGCCCGGTTCTCCCGGGCGTCTGAACGAACCATCGCAGACCTCTCCTTGCTAAGTGGAGAACTCTCCACTAACGTATCTGGAGAACTCTCCACATAGCTTAGAGGAGCATCATGCGGTACATCAAGCTCGGCACCACCGGCCTGGACGTGTCTCCGATCGCGATCGGCGCGATGACGTACGGCGAACCCGACCGCGGCCATCCCGTCTGGTCGAAGGGCGAGGACGAGGCGCGACCGCTGATCCAGCACGCGCTGGACGCCGGCATCAACTTCTTCGACACCGCCAACATGTACTCCAACGGATCCAGCGAGGAGATCCTCGGCCGCGCGCTCAAGGACTTCGCCGACCGCGACGCCGTGGTGATCGCGACCAAGCTCCGGCATCCGATGCGTACCGGTCCCAACGGCCGGGGCCTGTCGCGCAAGGCGGTGCTGACCGAGGTCGACCACTCGCTGCGCCGTCTCGGCACCGACTACATCGACCTGTACCAGATTCACCGCAACGACCACGCCACCCCGTGGGAGGAGACTCTCGAGGCGCTCAGCGATCTGGTGAAGGCCGGCAAGGTGCGCTATCTCGGCGCGTCGTCGATGCACGCCTGGGAGTTCGCCAAAGCGCTGCGCCTGCAGAAGCAGTACGGCTGGGCCCGGTTCGTGTCCATGCAGGACCACTACAACCTGCTCGCTCGCGAGGAGGAGCGGGAGATGATCCCGCTGTGTCTGGACGAAGGCGTCGGCACGATCATCTGGTCACCGCTGGCGCGCGGACGGCTCGCGCGCGGCTGGGACGATGCCAGGTCGACGCAGCGGTCCGAGACCGACGGCGCGTACGCGGACACGCTCTACTCACCCGAGCAGGAGGCATCCAACCGCGCGATCATCGACGCGGTCGGCCAGGTCGCGCAGCTCCACGGCGTCAGTCGCGCCCAGGTCGCACTCGCCTGGCTGCGACGCCAACCGGTCGTCACCGCACCCCTGGTCGGCGCAGGCTCGATCCAGCAGATCGACGAAGCAGTGGCGTCGCTGGATCTCGAGCTCACCGACGACGACGTGAAGGTTCTGGAGGCTCCGTACACGCCGCGCTACGACTTCCAGGGCATCTCCGACGAGGCCGAGCTGGAAGCCATCCGCCGGCGCATCCCGGGAATGGCGCTGCGATGAAGACCATCATCCGCGCCGACACGGTCCGCACCGGAGCGCTCCTCATCTTCCTTGGACCGCTCATCTCCTGGGGCGCCGAGTTCATCACCGCCGCGGCCTGGCAGGACCCGCACTACTCGCCCCTCTACAACTGGGTCAGCCACCTCGGCCTGACCGGTCCGAGCCAGGTCGCCTTCCAGCAGGTCGGCAACTCCCCGCTCGGCGCGGTCATGGACGCCGGCTGGGTGCTCTACGGAGTACTCCTGATCGTCGGCGCCTTTCTCACCTTCGATCTCCGCAGGGGCATCCGCCCGGTCGTGATTGTTGCCCTCGCCACCATCTCCGGAGTCGGTGTCTCGCTGGTCGGCATCTTCCAGGGCTCCAATGCGAACGTCGACAACGGCTTGATCGCCTTCCACACCTTCGGTGCGCAGGGCGTGATGATCGCCGGCAACATCATGGCCATCGTTGTCGGCGTGACCGGCTCCCGGATCGGCCTGGCCCGCGGACGTTCCATCGCCAGCACCGCGCTCGGCATGGCCGGCCTGGCCGGCTTCGCGGTCTTCATGCTCGACGTCTTCACCGGCTGGATGTGGAACATCGGTATGTTCGAACGCTCGGCGATCTACCCGATCATGATCGGCCACGTCCTCCTCGGCACCGGCCTGTACTCGCGGGTTGAGCAGTGGGCTGGAGCACATCGGACGGTGTAAGGGTAGAGCGGGACAATGGGCTTACCTGATGATGGGGCCCGTGATTGATTATCGCGGGCCGCGGGGCTTCTGTGCCTGACATTTCGTTGTGGACGTTGGTGTTCTTGGTGGTGGCCGCGTTCTCGGCCGGGTGGATCGACGCGGTGGTCGGTGGTGGTGGGTTGATCCAGTTGCCGGCGATGTTGCTGGGGCTGCCGAACGCATCGCCGGCGCAGATTCTGTCGACCAACAAGATCTCGTCGTTGTTCGGTACGACGACCAGCGCGGTCACCTTCGGCCTCAAGGTGAAGCCTGATCGGCGGACCGTGTTGCCGCTGGCCGGGCTGGCTGCGATCGGGGCGGCGGGCGGCGCGTTGGTGGCGACGCGGATCCCGATGGCGTGGTTCAAGCCGATCGTGCTGGTGCTGCTGATCGGCGTCGCGCTCTACACCTGGTTCAAGCCGGATCTCGGGTCCGCGACCGTACTGCGCTTCGACGGCCGGGCCCACTACGTCGCCGCCAGCCTGGTCGGACTGCTGATCGGGTTCTACGACGGCGCGGTCGGGCCGGGTACCGGCTCGTTCCTGATCTTCGCGCTGGTCGGGCTGATGGGCTACAACTTCCTCCGCGCCAGCGCCAAGGCCAAGATCGCCAACGTCGCCACGAACCTCGGCGCCATCCTCGTCTTCGCCGCCCACGGCGCACCGCTGTGGCGACTGGGCCTGATCATGGGCGCGGCCAACATGCTCGGCGGTCTGCTCGGCGCCCGTACCGCGGTCGCGCGCGGCTCGCGTTTCGTCCGGGTGATCTTCCTCGTCGTCGTCTCGGCGCTGATCCTCCGCCTCGCGTACGACGTGTTCTGGCCCCGATAAACCTGATGCCCCGCCTGACCGGCCATCGCTAGGATCGCCAAATGGTGGACTATGACGCTCGGCTTCATCAGGTCTACGCCCAAGGCCGCGCCCTCCCCGCCGACAGCCTGAACACCTGGATGCAGGCAGCCGCCGGATTCGCGCCCCCGAACCGCCCACTGACAGTTCTCGATCTCGGCTGCGGCATCGGCCGCTTCACCCCGGCTCTCGCCGAGACCTTCGGCGGTCCGGTGTACGGCGTCGAACCGTCGGCCCGGATGCTGGAGCAGGCGACCGAGCACCCCGATGTCACCTATCTGGAAGGCTCCGCCGAGGCGATCCCGTTGCCAGACAAGTCCTGCGACCTGGCCTGGCTCTTCCTGACGATCCACCACTGGTCAGACCCGCTCCAGGGGCTGCGAGAGGTCACCCGAGTACTGCGCCCCGGCGGCACTGTCATCCTCCGGACCCAGTTCGGCGACCGTATGCCGGACCTCTACTGGTACCGGTACTTCCCGAGCGCCCGCGGCGTCGACGCGGCGATGTACCTGCCGTTCGACGAGATTCGCGCACTGGCGATGGAGGCCGGTCTGCAAGCCGAGGAAGAGCCGCGATGGGTCGATGTCACGGAAGCGCGGACGCTGCGGGCGACGTACGACAGGCTGAAGTTGCGAGCGTTCTCGACCTTCGAGCACATCGCCGACGATGAGCTCGACCGAGGATTCGCCGACTTCGAACGCGACGCGGACGCCGACCCGGACCGCGAGGTACCCGCGTTCCCGGCAGGCGTCCTGCTGCTCAGCCGTCCGGCTGGCTGAGCTCAGCTCGGTCGACGTCAGCTGACCTCAGGCGACCGTCCAGCTGACGTCGACCGCCGACGGCTTACGGAAGACGAGGCCGTGGGGTGGGGGAGAGGCCGGGTCGAGTCGCAGGTCGGGGAGCCGGGTGAGCAGCGCGGTGATCGCGCTGACCGCTTCGAGCCGGGCGAGGTGCATGCCGAGGCAGATGTGCGGGCCGCTGGCAAAGGCGAGGTGGCGACGGGCGTTGTCGCGCTGGACGTCGTACCGATCAGGATCGGGGAAGACGGCCGGGTCGCGGTTGGCGCCGGCCAGCGAGACGCTGACGAAGTCACCGCGCTTCACTGAAGCACCGCCGAGCGAGACGTCGCGCGTCGCATAGCGGTCGACCACGGCCGCGGCCGGTTCCAGGCGCAGTGACTCCTCGATCGCGTTCGGGATCAGCGAGTGATCGGCCAGTACCAGAGCGAGTTGCGACGGGTTGGTCAGCAGATGCCAGAGGCAGTTGGTGATCATCCCCTCGGTCGTCTCGATACCGCCGAACATCAGCACGGCCGCGTTGGCGACCACCTCATCGGTCCCAAGCCCGGCAGAAGCGGCCTCGGCGATCAGCGAGTCCGAGTGATCGATGCTCCCGGCAACATGTTGGTGAAGTTTGGCGAACGCTGCGGCCCCCTCGGCGGTAACCGGCAGCCCCGCCGCGATCCCACTGACCGACGAAGAGATGTCCTGGTACCAGTCCAGCACCGTCGCGGCGTCGGTCCGGTCGAGCCCGAGCGAGTACGCGACCACCGCGACCGACAGCGGGCCGGCGACAGTGGTCCGAAGGTCAGCGGCCCCCAGCAGCTCGATCGCCGAGACAAGCCGATCGGTCTCCTCCAAAACGAACGACGTAAACCGAGCCCGAGTCTGCGCCAGGCTGAACGGATGCTCGAACGGCGCCCGATGCTCACCATGCACGGAACCGTCGAGCGACAACATCGACGGCCCCACCACCTGCGCCGTAGAGAACCGCGGATCATCGACAGTGAACGTCTCCGGATCCCGCATCACCTCCATCGCCAACGCCCGGCTGGCGACCACCCAGCCACCCAACGCGTCGCTAAACCCGACGGGCCGGATCCGAGCGAGATACGGATGCGGATCGGTCTCGAGTTCAGCCACGGTGGTCATGCCCAACAGCTTACGTATGGTACATACCAGTAACCCCACTGGTATTGCTGCGACAGATCGGATCTCAACGACTCAGCAGGGCACTGGGTTACAAAACTGCCAGCCAAGCCATCTAGGGTGTGGCCCATGTCAGTGTCTGATTCGGCCCCCACCCCACCGCCCCGGTCTGGGACTCTGGTGCTGCTGCCTGCCGTCGATGTGGCGGATGGGCAGGCTGTTCGGTTGGTCCAGGGCGAGGCGGGGAGCGAGACCTCCTACGGTGACCCGCTGGCCGCTGCGATGGCTTGGCAGGAGGCCGGCGCGGACTGGATCCATCTGGTCGATCTGGATGCCGCGTTCGGTCGTGGCAGCAACCGTGAGTTGCTCGCCGAGGTGACCGGCAAGCTCGACGTACAGGTCGAGTTGTCCGGCGGTATCCGCGACGACGACTCGCTCGAGGCCGCTCTGGCGACGGGCGCGCGCCGCGTCAACATCGGCACCGCCGCCCTTGAGGACCCCGAGTGGTGCGACCGGATCATTCAGCAGTACGGCGACCGGGTCGCGATCGGGCTCGACGTCCGTGGTCGCACGCTGGCCGCCCGCGGCTGGACCAAAGAGGGCGGCGACCTGTACGAGGTGCTCGAGCGCCTCGAGCGAGCCGGCTGTGAGCGGTACGTCGTCACCGACGTCACCAAGGACGGCATGCTGCAGGGCCCCAACCTCGACCTGTACCGCGACCTGTGCGCGCGGACCGAGAAGCCGATCGTCGCGTCCGGCGGCGTCTCCAGCCTCGACGACCTGCGCGCCCTGAGCACGCTGGTCAGCGACGGCGTCGAAGGCGTCATCGTCGGCAAGGCCCTGTACGCCGGCGCGTTCACCCTGACCGAGGCACTCGAACTCACCCGTGGAGGCGACAAGTGAGCCTTGCCGACAAGCTGGCAGGCAAGAAGGTCCTGGTCACCGGCATCACCGGATTCGTCGGTGAGGCCCTGCTGCACCGGATGATCGGCGACCTGCCCGGTACCACCGTGGTCGCGATCATCCGTCCGAAGGGGTCCCTCAAGGGCACCGACCGGATGGCGCAGATGCTCAAGAAGGACATCTTCAAGCCGTTCTACGGCGAGGGCACCCCGTACGCCGACGCCGCCGAGCTGACCGCCGCCCGGGTCGAGGTCGTCGAGGGCGACCTGTCCGACGTACCGGCGCTGCCGAAGGATCTCGACATCGTGGTGCACTGCGCCGGCGACGTCTCCTTCGACCCGCCGATCCACGAGGCGTTCACCACCAACGTGCTCGGCACCAAGAGCCTGCTCGAGCGGATCGTCGAGGCCAGCGACGGCCGTCCGGTCCACTACGTGCACATCTCCACCGCCTACACCGCCGGCCGTCGCCGGGGCGCGATCCCGGAAGCCCCGGTCGACCACAACGTCGACTGGCGGGCCGAGGCCGAGGCCGGGATGGCGATGAAGGCCCGGATCGAGGAGACCTCGCGCAGCGCCGCGATGCTGATCCGGTTCCGCAAGGAGTCGGAGAAGCTGCACCGCCGGGCCGGTCACCTGACCGCCGCGGCCGACACCGAGCGCCGGCGTACCGAGTGGGTCGCCAAGAAGCTGGTCGAGACCGGCACCGAGCGCGCGCGCAGCCTCGGCTGGACCGACTGCTACACCTTCACCAAGGCGCTGGGCGAGCGCGTCGTCGAGGAGTTCGCGGCCAAGCTGCCGACCTCGATCGTCCGGCCGGCCATCATCGAGTCCGCGGTGCAGAGCCCGCACCCGGGCTGGATCGAGGGCTTCAAGATGGCCGAGCCGCTGATCCTGGCCTACGGCCGCGGCGAGCTGCCCGAGTTCCCGGCCAGCCCCGACTCGGTCGTCGAGATCATCCCGGTCGACCACGTCGTCGGCGCGATCTGCGCGGTGATGGCGACCGAGCCCGAGCTGTCGAAGCCGGAGTACTACCACGTCAGCTCCGGCGCCCGGAACCCGCTGACCTTCGAGCAGCTGTACGCCGGCGTCCGCGCGTACTTCTCCAAGCACCCATTCGACCTGGGCGAGCGTGGCGCGGTCCGGCTGCCGGTCTGGAAGTTCCCCGGCGGCGACTCGGTCGAGAGCATGCTGCGGTACGGCGAGAAGGCGCACAAGATCGCCGACCAGATCATCATGCACGCGCCTCGCGGCGAGCGGACCCGCAAGTACGCGCGCGAGCTGGACGTGCAGAAGCGCCGGATCGACTTCCTGCGCCGCTACATGGACCTGTACTCCGAGTACGCGCAGGCCGAGCTGCAGTTCATCGACGACAACGTGCTCGCCCTGCACAACGCGCTCGAGGGTGACGACCGGGAGAAGTTCTGGTGCGACACCTCGATCGTCGACTGGCAGCACTACCTGCAGGAAGTGCACTGCCCGAGCGTCACCGACTCGCTGCGCCGGCTGGACGTCGTCCGGAAGAAGCGGAACAAGGCGCTGGCCGAGTCCGCGGGCACGCTCAAGAAGGTGCAGCCCTCGGACGACGCCGAGATCATCGCCGCGTTCGACATGGACGGCACGCTGCTGTCGTCGAACGTGATCGAGACCTACCTGTGGATGCGGCTGCCCGAGCTGGACAGCCACCAGCGGGTCGGTGAGATCGGCGCGATGCTGCGCAAGCTGCCGAAGCTGATCTCGGCCGAGCGTAAGGACCGCGGCACCTTCCTGCGCACGATCTACCGCCGGTACCAGGGTGCGGACCTGGAAGAGCTCAACCACATCGTCGACGAGGTTCTCGCCGGGCATGTGCTCGAGCGGCTCAGCGGCGCTGCCGTCCGGCGGATCCGCGAGCACAAGGCGGCCGGCCACCGGACGATCCTGATCACCGGCGCGGTCCGGCCGCTGACCAGGCCGCTGGACTCGTTGTTCGACGAGATTGTCGCAGCCGACCTGGCCGTCGACGACCGCGGCCGCTGCACCGGGTACCTGACCGGCCCGCCGCTGGTGGGCGAGTCTCGCGCGGCGTGGATCAAGCACCGCGCCCGCGGCACGAACATCGACCTGTCCAAGTCGTACGCCTACGCCGACAGCCACTCGGACCTGCCGATGCTGACCACCGTCGGCAACCCGGTCGCCGTCTCGCCGGACGTCTCGCTGTTCCGGGCCGCCCGGGCCGCGCGCTGGCAGATCGTCGACTGGAAGACACCCGCCACCTCTTCACGTCTGGAGATCCCCGGGGTACAGCGTTTGACCGGAGGTAAGGCCCGATGATGCTCGCCTTGGAGATGTACCGCTCACCGGCCAAGTTCCTGGCCGCGAAGGCGATGGGCAGCCGGATCCCGGCCATCCTCACCGGCCCGGCCGCGCCGCTGCGGCTCGTCACGATCGACGAGCCGAAGGCCGACCGCGACGGCTGGGCGCGGATCCGGCCGATCCTGTCCGGCATCTGCGGCTCCGACCTCGGCATGGTCACCGGCCACACCAAGCTCTACTTCTCCGCGCTGGTGTCGCTGCCGTTCGTACCGGGTCACGAGATCGTCGGCGAGCTGCTGGACGACTGCGAGGACCTGCCGAAGGGCACCCGGGTAGTCATGGACTCGGTCCTCACGTGCGCCGCGCGTGGCGTGGAGCCGTGCGAGAGCTGTGTGTCCGGCCGGACGAGCCTGTGCGACCGGATCACGGTCGGCCACGTCTCGCCCGGACTCCAGACCGGCTTCTGCCAGGACACCGGCGGTGGCTGGGGCAACGTCATGGTGGCCCACCGCAGCCAGCTGTACGCCGTACCGGAAGGCCTCTCCGATGAGCGGGCTGTCCTGGTCGAGCCGCTGGCCGGCGCCGTCCACACCGCGCTCCGGGCCAAGATCGAGCCGGGCCAGTCCGTACTGGTCAGCGGCGCCGGCGCTGTCGGGCTGTTCGCGACGCTCGCCCTGCGCGAGCTGACCCAGGCAGGCCGGATCACCGTCGTCGCCAAGCACCCCAAGCAGCGCGAGCTGGCCAGGGCGTTCGGCGCGAGCGATGTGGTCGCGCCCGACGAGGTCTTCCGTGGCGTCCGCCGGGCCACCGGCGCGTTCCGGTTGAAGCCGGAGATGAACGCCAAGGAGTTCCTGCTCGGCGGTGTCGACGTCGCCGTCGACGCGGTCGGCAGCAAGGACTCGATCGACACCGTGCTGCGGGTCACCAAGGCCGGCGGCCGGGTGGTACTGGCCGGCATGCCGTCGACGGGTGCGGACCTGTCGCCGGTGTGGTTCCGTGAGTTGGAGCTGACCGGGACGTACGCGTCCTCGCGGGAGGAGCCGAACGGGCGCCCTGCCTTCGAGACCGCGCTGGAGATGGCCCAGAAGGCTCCGCTGGACGGGGTCGTCGGCGCGAAGTACCCGCTGTACCGGTGGCGTGAGGCGCTCGACCACGCGCAGTCCGCCGGCCGGCTGGGCACCGTGAAGGTCGCTTTCGACGTGAGGGCCTCATGACCGCCGCCGCCATTGACACAGTTGTTGCTGCACCGTTGAACGTACGACGAGAGAGGTTCTGACATGTCTCGGCCAGGGTTTGTGCTTGAGGTGGACGACCGGACGCCGCCGCTGCTCGTGCACAACGGTGAGGGTTTCCTGCTGGAGCGGTTCCCGCTCGGCACCCGGGTGGTCTACCCGCCGGAGTCGCTGCCGGCGGTGCGCGACGTCGAGGAGGCGATCCAGAACGCGCTGCTCAACCCGCTGGAGTCCGAGCCGCTGCCGGAGCTGCTGTTCGCGGGGATGAAGCTGACCATCGCGTTCGACGACATCTCCATCCCGTTGCCGCCGATGAAGAAGCCGGACATCCGGCAGCGGATCATCGAGCAGGTGCTGACGATGGCCGCCGACGCGGGCGTCGACGACGTCGAGCTGATCTCGGCCAACGCGCTGCACCGCCGGCTCACCCCGAACGAGCTGCGCGACATCGTCGGCGAGCGGGTCTTCCGGTCGTTCTACCCCGACGGCAAGCTCTACAACTTCGACGCCGAGGACGAGGCGAACCTGGCCCACCTGGGTCAGACCAAGCACGGCGAGGACGTCGAGATCTCCAAGCGGGCGGCCGAGTCCGACCTGCTGGTCTACGTGAACGTGAACCTGGTGGCGATGGACGGCGGCCACAAGTCGACGTCGATCGGGCTGGCGTCGTACAAGTCGCTGAAGCACCACCACAACAGCCACACGATGATCCACTCGCGCTCGTTCATGGACCACAAGCGGTCGAAGATGCACGAGTCGGCCTGGCGGATGGGCGAGATCCTCACCCAGCACGTCAAGGTCTTCCAGATCGAGACCACGCTGAACAACGACATCTTCGGCGGACCGCTGGAGTTCCTGCAGAAGCGCGAGTGGGAGTGGTCGATCAAGGACCAGGCCGCCTACCTCGGCGCCAAGCGCGGGCTCGACCTCGCGCCGACCAGGATCAAGCGCAAGATCTTCCAGGACGTCCGGGCCAACTACGGCCTGACCGGTGTCACCGCGGGCAAGATCGAGCCGGTGCACGAGAAGACGATCGAGGCGGTGCACCGCCAGCACAAGGTCGAGGTCCAGGGCCAGGCCGACGTCGCGATCATGGGCGTGCCGTTCGTCGGCCCGTACAACGTCAACTCGGTGATGAACCCGATCCTGGCCGCCTGCATGGGACTGGGCTACTACTTCAACTCGTACCTGGGCCAGCCGATCGTCCGCAAGGACGGCGCGGTGATCCTGTACCACCCGGTCGACTACGAGTTCAGCCAGCTGCACCACCCGTCGTACGTGGACTTCTTCGAGGAGGTGCTGTCGGAGTCGACCGACCCGGCCAGCATCGAGGCGAAGTTCGAGAAGCAGTACGCCGAGGACCCGTGGTACATCCACCTGTACCGCACCTCGAACGCGTACCACGGCGTGCACCCGTTCTACATGTGGTACTGGATCAGCCACGCGCTGGACCACTGCGGCGACATCGTCTGGGTCGGCGCGAACCGCAAGACGGTCGAGCGGATGGGCTTCCGGTCCGCCTCCACGCTGCAGGACGCGCTCGAGATGGTCAGCCACTCGGTCGGCCGGTCGCCGTCCATCACGTACCTCCACAACCCGCCGCACCTGCTCGCGGACGTCCGCTGATGGGGACGAGCTTGGTGAGGTTCGGCCGGGACACCGCGCGGGACGTGAAGCAGGTCGCGCGCGGCTTCCGCTGGGGCCGTCGTCAGCAGGTGCCGCGCTCGGCCGAGCCGTACGTGGTCAAGAAGGAGTCGTCGGTCTTCCCGACCAGGTGGGCTCGCACGCCCGCGGCGATCGCAGTACGGGAGGTCCTGCAGAAGGGCGCTCTCAACTCGGTACTCCGCTTCGAGGTGAACCCGCAGGTGAGCGGGCTCGACTCGTTGCGCAAGGTGCACGGGCCGGCCGTCATCGTGGCGAACCACTCGTCGCACCTGGACACGCCGCTGGTGCTCTGCACGCTGCCTGACGACATGCGTCGCAAGACGGCCGTCGCTGCGGCTGCGGACTACTTCTTCGACACCTGGTGGCGGGCGACCGCGTCGGCGATCGTGTTCAACACGTTCCCGATCGAGCGTCGTGGCGGCAAGCTCAGCGCGACCCCGGGCGACCTGCTCGCGGACGGCTGGAACGTCGTCGTCTTCCCCGAAGGCACGCGCTCGCCCGACGGCTGGATGGAACGCTTCCGGATGGGCGCGGCCTACATCGCCGTGGAGCAAGGCGTTCCGGTGATCCCGGTCGGCATCAAGGGCTCCTTCGCCGCGATGCCCCGTGGCCGTGGTTGGCCGGTACCTGGTCGCCCGACGGTCGCAGTCCGGTACGGTGACCCGCTCTACCCGGCCGAGGGTGAGACCGCTCGCGACTTCGCGCCGCGCATCTCGGCGGCCGTCTCGGCCCTGCTGGACGAGGAAGCAACAACCTGGTGGGAGGCCCGCCGCCGGGTCGCCGCCGGCGCCTCCCCGTCGCAGTCCGGTCCCGACGCCGCCCGCTGGCGCCGCGTCTGGGAGTCCACGACACCTGTCAAGCCCGCAGAGCAGAAGCGCAGGGCCTGGAAGTAATCGGCTGAAAGCAGCGCCTCACCTTGTCCGAGCGAGCCGGGATCACCGGCATCGTCACCGGCGCGAGGTGGGGCGCTGGCTGTGTGTGACGGGCCGAGCATGAGAACCCTCGACCTTCGTAGCAGGCACTACCGCCGTGAATCGCCGCGACTTACTTTGTGCTGGTAAGTCCCCTGCGTCGACACGGAGGCTCCGATGGTGCCGAAGAGCTGGACCACTCCCGTCGCCTTGGCCGCGGCTGCCGCCTTGGCGTTGGCCGGGCTGACAGCGCCCATCGCCAATGCGAAGCCGCCGGCCGGTGCCGGCACGGCGAAGGCGCTGGTGTTCATTCCGAACCCCGTCCAGTCCAGTGGGAACGAGACGCTCACCGACCAGAAGGACTCGGCGACAGCGGTTCCGCGCGGTGAGTACTACGAGGTCACCCTGACGGACCTGGACGGCTCCGGCTACCTGAGTGGCAAGTGGGCGAACGTGCGGAGCAGCACCGGCACCCCGGCGTACAGCACGAACGGCACCTACTTCTACGACCGGCACGACGACCAGTTCGAGCAGGTGATGTCGTACTTCTGGGGGACCGAGGCGCAGAAGTACCTGCAGTCGCTCGGCTTCGGCAGCGAGTTGCCACCGGTGAACGCCGAGAGCCAGGACTACAAGGTCGACCAGTACGGCCTCGACAACTCGTTCTCCTGGGACAAGCACGACACGATCACGCTCGGCAAGGGCGGTGTGGACGACGCCGAGGACGGCGAGGTGATCGTCCACGAGACGGGTCACGCGGTGCATGACGCCCAGGTGCCGGAATTCGGTTCCTCGCTCGAGGCCGGCTCGATCGGCGAGGCCTGGGGCGACTACTTCTCGGTGACGGTCGGCGACTGGGTGGCGAAGAAGTACGGCGTACCGGTGAAGGCGCCGCTGGCCTGCGTGATGGACTGGGACGCGACCTCGTACACCTCGACGGTCCCGCACTGTCTGCGCCGCCTGGACGCCGGCAAGCACTACCCCGAGGACGTCGAGGGCGAGGTGCACGCGGACGGCGAGATCTGGTCGCAGGCACTGTTCCAGATCCGCACGGCGCTCGGCCCGAAGGTCGCCGACCGGATCATCGTCAACGCCCAGTTCAAGTTCGCCCCGGACACCACCTTCGCCGCCGCGGCCACGCACACGGTCGCCACCGCACAGTCGATGTACGGAGCAGCCGCAGCCGCAACCGTCCACAAGGCCTTCGCAGACCGCGGCATCCTCTGACGGGCGGTGGCAGATTCACCAGGGCAGTTCGCCGGTTTCGTCCTGGAAGGTTCCGGTTGGGCCGTCTGGGGCGAGGGTTGCCAGGCGTACTACGAAGGCGGCGCTTTCCTCGGGTGAGCGGCCGATGCCGAAGGCTGCGGTCATGTCGGTGGCGGTGGTGCCGGGCTCGATTGCGTTGAACTTGATGGCCGGCTCGGCCTTGGCGTACTGGATCGTCAGCATGGTGGCCGCGGCCTTGGATGCCGAGTAGAGGGCGACCGGCAGGTGGTACTCCGGCCGGTCGGGGTTGTTCACCGCCCAGAACGACCCGGCGCTGCTGGACACGGTGACCACCACGGCGTTCGAGGACTCGCGCAGCAGCGGAAGCGCCGCCTCCGTGACCCGCACGATTCCCACCGCGTTGGTGTCGAAGACCCGTAGCGCCTTGGGGCCGTCGATCGGTCCGTCCCCGAGCACGCCCGCGTTGTGGACCAGTACGTCGAGCCGGCCCTCGTCCGAACCGATCGTCGCCAGCGCCTTGTCCACCGAGGCGTCGTCGGTCACGTCGAGCTGGACGAAGCGTGCGCCGAGCGCGGCCGCGGCCTGCTCACCTCGCTCGACGTCCCGCGCCCCGACGTAGACCACGTGTCCCCGCTCCACGAGCTGTTTTGCCGTCTCGAAACCGATGCCTTTGTTGGCCCCGGTGATCAGTGTGACCGTCATGTGTCTGTGTCTCCTGTCGAAATATCCGGCCCGAGCGGACCGTTGAACACGCTATGAGCAGCCACCTGCCGCAACCAGAGCCCTCTCCAGCCCGGGGTGTGCCAGGACCCCCTCTGCGGAACGGGTCCGGGACGAAGAAAGCCCTCGGCGCCTTCTTGCGCGCCCGGCGCGAGCTGGTGACACCGCAGCAGGCGGGCATCGCCGACCTCGGCGTACGGCGGGTGCCCGGTCTGCGGCGCGAAGAGGTCGCCATGCTCGCCGGTATCAGCGCCGACTACTACCTACGGCTGGAGCGCGGCCGCGACCGCAACCCGTCCCAGCAGGTGCTCGAGTCAATCGCTCGGGTGCTCCGCCTCGACGACGAGCACCTCGCTCATCTCAAGTCCCTGGTCTCCGAGGCGCCCCGCCCGCGCGGCCGCCGATCGCCGGTCGAGATCCCACCGTCCGGCGCGCTCAAGCTCCTGGACTCGCTGGCCCAGCCCGCCTTCATCGAGGGCCGGTACTTCGACATCCTGGCCTCCAACACTCTCGCCAGAGCGCTTTCCCCCGGGCTCGCTGCCGGCGGCAATCAACTGCGCGACCTGTTTCTGGACCCGGCCGAGCAGGCCCTGCATCCGGACTGGCAAGACGTCACCGAGTGCCTGATCGCGAACCTGCGGCAGTCCGTCGGCAACGACCTCGACGATCCGCGCCTGATCGAGCTCACCACGGAACTGTCGCGCGCGAGTGCCCGGTTCCGCGAACTCTGGGCCCGGCATGAGGTCCGTGGCCAGCGCGGTACGCCGCTGCGGATCAACCATCCGCAGGTCGGCGAGCTGACCCTCAACCGCGAGCGACTGCGGATCGACGGAGCCGAGGACCTGAAGCTCGTCGTGTACCACCCGGACGCCGGATCGAGCGACGCGGACAAGTTGGCCCTGCTGGCCTCCTGGAACCGGCGGGAGCGACGGGTTCCAATGGAGCAGCTTGTCGCCCATGATCGGGGGTAGCCGCGCTTCAGGCGATCAGCACCCCAGAAGGAAGCATCATGACTGTGAACAGCATTCCGTCGCCGGCCGAAGGACAGGACCTGGCCAAGGTGCCCCTGAAGTTCGAGGTGACGCGCATCCCGGTCACCGACATCGATCGGGCGAAGGACTTCTACCAGCGGCTGGGGTGGCAGCTGGACATCGACTTCCAGTTCACCGAGCAGGTGCGCGCCGTGCAGTTGACCCCGCCGGGCTCCCCGGCGTCGGTCCAGTTCGGCCCGCCCGCCGGGCCGCCGCTGCAGGGCCTGCTGCTGATCGTCGACGACATCGAGGCCGCCCACGCCGAGATCCTGGACCGCGGCATCGAGATCGGCGACATCTTCCACGCCACCCCAGGCGGCCGGCCCGAGCCCGGGCGCGATCCCGAGGGTCGCTCGTACGTCAGCCAGGCGGCGTTCTCCGACCCGGACGGCAACACCTGGGTCCTCCAAGAGGTCACCGAGCGCATCCCCGGCAGGCTCGTCTACTAGTCGCCCAGCCTGCCGACGATGCGCGGAAACCCACGATGGTCTTCGCAGACCGCGGCATCCTCTGAGCGTCGTCGGTTGCGCCTGGCTGGAGGGCCTTCTGCTGTTCAGCCCAGTTCGTAGAGCCGGGTTTCCAGCAGGGGGCCGATCTGGTCCATGGTGGCGCCGAGGTCGAGCCAGGAGCGTTCGCGCGCTTCTGGCTCGTCCATGCCGGCGATGGCCAGCGTGTACACGCCGGTCAGTACGTCCCGCTCATTCGAAGGCCGCACGACCGCGAGGATGAACTCCACGGCTAGGCCGGTCCGCACCACCTGCGCCTTGCCCGGATCGTGCGGCAACGGCTTGCCGCCGGTCACGAAGGCCGGCTCGCCCCTGAACCTCAACCACTGGACCTTGGCGCCCGCGACCTGATCTGCCAGTGACAGCTCGATGCTGTCCCGCACAACCTGCCCCGGATCCTCGCCGAGCCAGTCGAGCCAGTGATCCGGCTCCGTGAGCGCGCTGAAGTCGTCTCGTGGTGAGGTGTGCTTTTCGTTGGGTACGAACTCGCCGGTGAGCTTGCCGGCGTCGTCGACGCGCCAGCCGCCGCGGATCGCCTCGGGCGGCACGTTGCCGTTCGGTCGTCGAGCCAGTCCTGGTCGATGTCGTAGACCCAGCCACCCGGAGTACGGGCCGCTTCTGCGACGAGTCCGGGCGGGGGCGTCCGCAGCTCGGTGGCCAGGTCGCGGGGCGGCTTCTTCTGCCAGGGGCGGGGGATCTTCACCGGTCAAGTCTGGACTATTGGCCGGGTCGGGTGCGGTGGAGTCGGTAGGCTTTCCGGGTGAGCCTTGCCGTGCGTGTGATTCCTTGTCTGGACGTTGATGCCGGGCGGGTGGTGAAGGGTGTCAACTTCGCCGATCTGCGGGATGCCGGGGATCCGGTGGAGATGGCTCGGCTGTACGACGCCGAAGGGGCCGATGAGCTGACGTTCCTCGACATCACCGCTTCGTCGGGGTCGCGGGAGACGACGTACGAGGTGGTCGGGCGGACGGCCGAGCAGGTGTTCATCCCGCTCACTGTGGGTGGTGGCGTGCGGGAGGCGGCCGACGTCGACCGGCTGCTGCGGGCGGGGGCCGACAAGGTCGGCATCAACACCGGCGCGATCGCGCGGCCGGCGGTGATCGAGGAGATCGCGCACCGGTTCGGCAACCAGGTGCTGGTGTTGTCTCTCGACGTACGCCGGTCCGCTGAGCAGCCGAGCGGTTTCGAGGTGACGACCCACGGAGGCCGGAAGTCGGCTGGGCTGGACGCGATCGAGTGGGCGCGGCGTGGTGCCGAGTTGGGGGCCGGGGAGATCCTGCTCAACTCGATGGATGCCGACGGCACCAAAAAGGGTTTCGACCTAGAGCTGATCCGGGCGGTGCGGGCGGTGGTCGACGTACCGCTGATCGCGAGTGGGGGAGCGGGGCTGCCCGAGCACTTCCCGCCGGCAGTCGAGGCCGGGGCGGACGCAGTACTGGCCGCCAGCGTCTTCCACTTCGGCGAGCTGCGGATCGCGGACGTCAAGAAAGCGCTGCGCGACGCCGGAATCGTGGTCCGGTGAGCGACATGGTGACCGGGAACAGCCAGCGGTTGGTCGCCGACGTCGAGCACGAGCTCACCAACCTGTTCCGCCGGTCGCGCTCGGCTCAGATGATGATGGCCCGTCGCGTCCACCCGGAGATGGATGCCGCCGGCTATGCGCTGATCTCGCAGATCGAGCTGGGCACCTCTTCCGGTCGTACCGGCGTCCGCGCCTCCGACGTCGCCCAAGCCCTCGGCCTCGACAAGTCAACGGTCAGCCGAGGCCTCACCCAACTCGAATCCCTCGGCCTGATCGAGCGCGTAGGCGACCCCGACGACGGCCGCGCCCGCCTCCTCCGCCTGACCGAAACCGGAGCCGAACGCTTCGGCGCCATGCGCGTCCAGCGCCAGGCAGAGTTCCGCGCCATCCTCGACCGCTGGGAAACCCCCGACCTGGCCGCCCTGGCCCGCCTCCTGGCCCGCCTGAACCTCGACCTCAGCTAGACCTTCACGCTCGGTAGTCACAACAGAGCAGTCCGCACATATGGTTGCAGAAACCAACTAAATGTGTGTATAGTTGGGTTATGCAACTAGTCCAGCAGACCTCTGTCCCGGAGGTGGAGCGGGATACGCCGGCCCAGGAAGTGCTCGAAGGGGTCAGTTCGCTGATCCGGGCCGTGCGTTGTATCGAGCACCGGCATCTGTGGCCCGACTCGGGCCTGCGACGCGCTGACGCGAGTGTGCTGAAGGTGCTGGCCAAGGACGGCGAGCAGCGGGGTGGTGAGATCGCCGCCAAGTTGAGCGTCGACGCCTCCGTGGTGAGCCGGCAGCTGAGTGCGCTGGAGGGCGACGGCCTGGTGAGCCGTCGGCCTGATCCGGCTGACGCCCGGGTGTCCCTGGTCCAGCTCAGTGAGGCCGGCCGGAAACGGCTGGAGGACCTGTACGCCGGTTACGCCCGGCAACTCCGCTCTGCCCTGGCGGACTGGGACGACGACGAGATGGCCGCGGCTGCCGAAGTACTGCGCCGCGTCGCCGCCGCGGTCACCCAGACCGCTGAGTCTGCGAAGCACTCAAACCCCTCGACTGGAGACTGATGACTGTCACGGAGACCCGGCCGCAAGCGCCCGCCGCGCCGGAACTCACCCACCGCGAGATCCTCGAGATCCTGGTCGGGCTGCTCGCCGCGCTGTTCACTGCGATGCTCAGCTCGACCATCGTCAGCAACGCCCTGCCGACGATCATCGCCGACCTCGAGGGCTCCCAGACGCAGTACACCTGGGTGCTCACCGCGAGCCTGCTGGCGACCACGGTGTCCACCCCGATCTGGGGCAAGCTGTCCGACCTGATGAGCAAGAAGCTGCTCGTGCAGTTGGCGATCAGCCTGTTCGTGGTCGGCTCGGCCCTCGCCGGGATGGCCCACAGCGTGCCGTTCCTGATCGGCGCGCGCGTGCTGCAGGGTCTGGCCATGGGTGGTCTGATGGCCCTCGCCCAGGCGATCATCGGTGCGGCGATCCCGCCCCGCGACCGCGGCCGGTACTCCGGTTACATGGGTGCCGTGATGGCCGTGGCCACCGTCAGCGGCCCGCTCATCGGCGGTGTCATCGTCGACACCTCCTGGCTGGGCTGGCGCTGGTGTTTCTACGTCTGCGTCCCGCTCGCCGTGATCAGCCTGGTCATCCTGCAGAAGTACCTGCACCTGCCGCTGTTCAAGCGTCAGGTCACGGTCGACTATCTCGGCGCGGTGCTGATCAGCATCACCGCCAGCCTGCCGCTGCTGTGGGTGACCTTCGCCGGTCACGACTTCGACTGGATCTCCTGGCAGTCGGTCCTGTTCGTCGGCGGCACGATCGTCTTCGGCATCCTGACCGTGATGGTCGAGAACCGGGTCCGCGAGCCGCTGGTCCCGCTCAAGGTGGTCCGGCAGCGCACCACCGCGCTGGCGATCGTGGCCAGCATGGCCGTCGGCGTCGCGATGTTCGGCAGCGCGCTCTTCCTCGGCCAGTACTTCCAGGTCGCCCGTGGCTACAGCGCCACCGAGGCCGGCTTGCTGACCATCCCGATGATGCTCGGCTCGTTCATCGGCTCCGTCGGGGCCGGCCAGATGGTGACGCGGTTCGGCAAGTGGAAGCGGTACCTGATCGCCGGCGGCGTCCTGCTCACCATCGGCCTGGGCATCCTGGGCACGATCGACCACACCAGCCCGTACTGGTACGTCGGTCTCGGCATGCTCTTCATGGGCATCGGGATGGGCATGATGATGCAGAACCTGGTGCTCGCGGTACAAAACACCGTGGACGTCAGCGAGATCGGGGCGTCGAGCGCGTCGGTGGCATTCTTCCGGAGCCTCGGCGGTGCGGTCGGAGTCGCGGTTCTCGGGGCCGTCCTGGCCACTCGGGTCAAGGACCTGCTGATCCAGGGTGTCCTGCACGGGCCGGGTGGCGCGGCAGCGGCGGCCAAGTTGCAGCAGGGTGGCTCGGACGGTACGAGCCTGCTGGACGTCAACCACCTGCCTCCGCAGTTGGCTGAGCTGGTCCGGCAGTCGTACGGCGATGCGACCGGGCGCATCTTCCTGATCGCGGCCGCCTGCGCGCTGGTCAGCCTGATCGCGGTCCTGTTCATCAAGGAGATCCCGCTTCGCCGTACGGTCGCCAAGCTCGACGAGCCGGTCGAGCTGGACTGACCGTCACATCGCCGGTGGTTCGAGCCCGTCGAGGTCATGGGTCCGGATGATCGGCGAGGGGAGCAGCCACAGTACGGCGAGGAGGCCGCCGGCGGCGGAGATCAGCAGCGTCTCCCGGACGCCCAGCCAGGTGCCCAGGAGACCGCCGATCACCGCGCCGAGCGGCCGTACGCCGTAGTTGATGCTGCTGAACGCGCCCGCGACCCGGCTACGCATGTGGTCGTGGGTCACCGAAGCCTGCAGCGAGTTCAGCGGTACGTCGAAGCACATCACCGCGAACCCGCCGACGAACTCGGCCGCCGCGAGCGTGGCCGCCCGCACCCAGACCGGTCCGTCGGCGAGAACGACGATCCCCAACGCGGCCGGGAAGACGACTGAACCGAGCGCGATCAGCCGCCCGGCGCCGATCAGCCGGGTCAGCCGGTTCGCGGCGAGCGCTCCCACGAGCCCACCGCTGGCGCCGACACCGAACGCGACACCGATGGTGCCGGCCGGCAGACCCAGGTTGCGGCTGGCGAACAGCACCAGCAGCGCCAGCCCGATCATGTTGAAGAAGTTGACCGTGGTCGCGCAGCCGAGACTGGCGCGCAGGTACGGATGCTTGAGCAGGTACTTCATCCCGGCCCGTGCCCTGGTCAGCAAGGGCTCCTCGGTGTCGTCGGCCGTGCCCGGCTCGACCTTCAGGCGGCTGACCTGGAGCGCGGAGAAGAGGAACGACAACGCGTCCACGAGCAGCGCGATCGGTGCGGTCAGCCATTGGATCAGCAGGCCGCCGGCGGCCGGGCCGGCGATGAATGAGATCGATCTGGTGGATGCCAGCTTGCTGTTCGCTTCCAGGTACTGCTCGCGCTTGACCAGCCGGACGAAGAAGGACGCGTAGGCGGTGTTGAAGACGACGTGCGCGGTACCGGCCAGGATGGCGATCGCGTAGAGCTGGCCGAGGGAGAGGATGTCGAGCCAGTAGGCGATCGGCAGCGACAACAACAAGACGGTGCGGACGAGATCGGCGGCGATCATCAACGGCCGCTTGTCGCGGTGCTGGTCGACCCAGGTACCGATGAACAACGACGCAAGGTTCGGCAACCACACCGCGGCGGTCAGAAACCCGACCTGGCTGGGCGAAGCATCCAGCATCGTCACCGCAATCAAAGGCAACGCAAGCTCGCTGATCCGATCACCGAACTCAGAAACACCCTGAGCCGACCAGAAGGTCCGGAACTGCCGATCACGCCACAAACTCCGCGCCGACGGAGCCTCCGGCCCCGTCGGCGCGGAGGAGATGGGAGCGGCCGGAGGCTCGGGTGGTTGGGCAGGAGCGGTCATGGTGGATCCTCACAGCGGGTCAGCGGGTCAGCGGGTCAGCGGGTCGGCGGGTCGGCGGGTCGGCGGGTCGGCGGGTCGGCGGGTCGGCGGGTCAGCGGGTCAGCGGGTCAGCGGGTCAGGCGGTTGCTTCGGGCAACGTCATGCGGGCGGGCGGGTTAGCGGGTCAAGCAGGTCAGCGGGTCAGGTGGTTGCTTCGGGCAACGTCATGCGGATGTGGCGGACTGGGTGGGCGTCGGTGGGGGCGCCGGATTCGCCGCGTTGGACGTAGGGGGCGAGGAGGTCTTCGATGGCGTTCTCGATTGCTTCGGCTTCGGCGAGGGTGATGGTCAGGAGGGTGTTCGAGGAGCCGGTTGAGCGGGACCAGGCGGGGTCGAGGACGGGCTCGGTGTCGGAGAGCCATTGCTGGATGTGGTCCAGGGCCTGGCTCATCATCTCGGTGCGCAGCATCCGGCCGGCCTCCGCGCCGTCGGGGGTGTCGGGCATCTCGAAGCGGAACCCGCGGGCGACCGCCTTCCACCAGCGCTGGCGCTTGTCGGAGCCGCCGTCCGGGGGAGGGCTGTCTCTGACCAGCCCGAACGATTCGAGATGCCGCAGGTGCCAGCTCGTCACCGACGGCGAGGCGCCGACGTGCACCGACAACTGGGTCGCGGTGGCCGGTCCGTTCTTCTGCAGGTAGCTGAGCGCGGCGAGCCGGACGGGATGCGCCAACGCGCGCATCGCCTGCGGGTCGGTGATCTCGAAATCGCCGTACGGATTTCTGAGAGACATGTTTCGAGAGTAATCTCTCACATCTCCGGGACGCAAGAGCGAAAAAGTCGGCGGGGAAGTGGAACCGACCAGGGGAGCAGCGCGTGTTAGTGGTGTGAGGGAGCTCGACGGCGATCCGGCGGCAGAGGTGGCGGCGCTCTACCGCCGTACGTGGCCACGCCTGATCGGCCTGCTCGTCTCCATCGGCGCCTCGCGGGCCGACGCCGAGGAGCTGGCCCAGGACGCGTACGTGAAGCTGCTCGACCGCTGGGACAAGATCAGCCGGTACGACGACCCCGACGCCTGGGTCCGCGCAGTCGCGGTACGGGCGCTGGTCAGCCGACTCAGACGCCAGCAGGTCGCGACGCGTGCCCTGGCCAAGCTGACCGGCCGCGCTTCCGAAGTACAGGGTCCTGATGGGGATGCTGTGGACGTGGCGGCCGCGCTGGCGAGGATCACTCCGACGCAGCGGGCGGTGGCGGTCCTGTACTACGTGACCGACCTGTCGATCGAGCAGATCGCCGACGAACTGCAACTGCCACGCGGCACGGTGAAGTCGCGGCTGGCCCGTGCCCGCCAGGCGCTCGCGCCGCTACTGGAGGTCGAGGAGGAGGTGCCTGGCCATGCGTGATCCGGAGACCGACCTGCTGACCGAGTACGTCGACGAGCGCACGCCCGAGGAGCCGCGCCCCTTCGAGTACGTCGAACGCGCACTGCACCGCCGCAGACGCGGCCGCATCGTGATGGCCGTCGCCGCGACCATCGGCGTGATCGGCGGCGCCGCCACGGTCACCGCCGTGAACCGCCAACACGCCGACGAAAGCCCAGCAGTCACCACCACCACACCCGCGACCAGCTCGATGGATGTCGGCCCACCGCCCCCACAGTTCAAGCAAGGCACCACCCTGCTCACCCTCGACCACGAACTGGAGATCACCAGGGCCTACCCCGACCCAGCCACCCCGGACCGCCTGATCGTCGAAGCCACCCGAGGCGACACCGAAACCTGCGTCCCCCACGTGGTCCTCCGAGTCCTGGCCCAAGACGCCAAGGCAGTCCGGATCGCCGCCTACCAGTACTCCGTCCTGCCCCAATCGGACGAAGGCATGCAGTGCTTCAGACCTGAAGGCAAACCCTTCAAGGGCATCCTCGCCCTCCACTGGCAACTGGCCACCCGCCAAGTCCTCGCCGGCTCCACCGGCAACCGAGTCGTCCTGAACTAGACCTGCAGCGTCTTCCGCCACCTGTCGTTGACGATGTCCGGCCGCATCCCGACACCCAGGTAGAGGCCGACTGCCGGAGTCGGGTTCGAGCTGTCCACATGCAACAGAGTGCCGCTGAGTCCCGCCGTCGCGTCGATGGCGAACTGGTCCCGGAGCAAGTACTTCGCCAGCCCACGGCCGCGCGCCTGGGCCAGTACACCGATCCGCCCGATGTACCCGCAGTTGTCGGACTTCACGAAGTTGCGGTCGAACTCACGGATCGCGACCGGATCGCCGTCCAGCTCGAGCACGGTCAGCTGGGACCAGGAGAAGGTCGACCGCGCTTCGCGTGCCGCCACCCACTTCTCGTACTCCGGCGGGCTCGCCGACGGCTGGTCGGCGAACGTCTCCACGATCAGCCGGTACGCCGTCCGCCGCGACTCCTCGTCAGATGCGCCACTGCGAACCACGATCCCGGCCGGCGGGGCGGGCCGGTCCATCGGCCCGGTGTGCTCGATCTTCATCCGCTGGATCGAGGTCTCATGAATGAACCCGCGAGCGGCGGCAAGCTCAGCCACCAGTTCGTCAGCGCCCAGCACCCCGATCCGCACCAGCTGCTCACCCAGACCGGCGTCCCGAGTCGCCTCCGCCACCCGGTCCATCGCGCGGTCGAACAGCCAGTCGGCGACGGATCGGTCGGTCGCGGTGAGCTCGATGCCGATACAGTCCGGCCTGTGCACGACGGCTGCGGTGCCGACGATCGCGTCGTCGACGAAGACCAGCCAGGTGTCCGTAGTGAGGTCGAGCTGCGGATTGCGCAGGAAGTCCTCGACACCTTCCAGGCTGTACTGATGCAGCCCGATCAGCGCCACGCTGCGAGCCGCCAGATGCTGCTGGACCACCTCGACGTCCTCGAGCCGCATCGGCCGGCAAGTCGCACCCTCCGGCAGGCCCGTCATCGGTCGACCGCGACCGTGCGTCGCCAGACGTCGATGACGAGGACTGCTTGCATGCCGACCGAGAGATAGAGCCCGAGCGCCGGAGTCGGATTGTTGGTGTCGACGTGGAGGATCGTGCCGGCCCGCCCGGCGGCAGCGTCGACGGCGAAGGCGTCGCGCAGCAGGAACTTGGCGAGCCCCCGGCCCCGCGCCTCCTTGAGCACGCCGAGCCGGCCGACGTAGTTGCAGTTCTCGTCCTCGACGAACTGGTCGTTGCTCTCGATGAACCCGACCACCTGTCCGTCCAGCTCCAGCAGACTCAGCTGCGACCAGTCGAACGTCGACTGGGCGTCCCGCGCCGCGAACCACTCCTCGTACGACCGGGGAGTGAACCCGAACTGCCCGGTGAAGGTCTCGGTGAACACCGCGTGCGCCGCACGCCGCGTCTCCTCGTCCGCCGCGCCCCGACGAAGCACCACACCCTCCGGTACCTTCGGCGCGGCCACCGGCCCGGTGTGATCGATGCGCATCCGGTGATACGTCGTACCAGGGGCGAAGTCGTTGGCGGTGAGAAGCTCGCGCTTCGCCGTGTCGGTGCGGTAGACGCCGAGGTCGAGCGACACCTCCGCGTGCCCGTGCTCGCGGCCCAGCTCCTTGGCGCGCCCGAGGATCTCGCCGAGCAGCCAGTCGGTGATGGCGGGATCGGCGCTGTAGAGGTCGATGTCGAGCAGGTGGTGATCACCCTGGCCGAAGACCGTCCCGTAGCCGGTCAGGGTCTCGCCGGTGAAGACCAGCCAGCCGTCCCGGTCGAGGTCGAAGCCGGGCTCACCGAGCTCGTTGGCCATGTCTTCGAGGGTGAAGTCGGCGGACCCGATGGCCGCGATGTTCCGCGCCGCGACGAGCTCGAAGATCGCCTCCGCGTCGTCCTCGGTGGGCCGGCGGAAGGTGTGCCCGGTGGGCAGTGCGGCAGTCATTCCCACATGGTGCTGAACCACTGCCGCACTGTCTATTCGATTAGCGGTCCTTGATCCAGTCGTTTCCGGGGTCTTCGGGACCGGTGCCGTCGTCGGTCAGTTGTGCCTTGGCGGCGGGAGCGGGCTTGATCGCGGCGACCGGCGCTTGGTCGGTCCAGGAGGCGAGGGTGACACCGACCGCATCCTCGACCGAGCGCGGGCTGGTCAGGTAGTTGTCGGTGATCATCGAGAAGACCAGCTTGCGGCCGTCCTTGGTCGTGACGTAGCCCGACAGTGCCGTGACGCCGGTCAGCGAGCCGGTCTTGCCGTGCAGGTTGTTCGCGGCCGGCGTGTTGGCCATCCGGGACCGCAGGGTTCCGCCGGTGAAGCGATCCGGGTTGCCCGCGATCGGCAGCGCGTCGTACCACTGCTGGAACCACGGCTCCTTCTCCGCGGCCAGCAGGATGTCGGTGACGCTCTTCGGGGTCACGTTCACCTTGCGGGACAGGCCGGAGCCGTCGGACAGCCGGATCGTCGCGGTGTCGACGCCGACGCTCTTCGCGTACGCCGTGACGACGCCCAGGCCGGCCGGCCAGCTCCCGTCCGCCTTCGCGACCGCGCCCATCGCCTTGACCAGCGTCTCGGCGTGCATGTTGTTGGACAGCTTCAGGAACGGCGTCATCAGCTCGCCGACCGTCATCGACTCGTCGCGGGCGAGCTGCCTGGCCGTGGCCGGCGTCGCCGCCTCCCGGGTGCTGCCGTCGACGCGGACTCCCTCGGCCTTGAGGGCCCGGCGGAAGACGTCCGCGGCGTACAGGGCCGGCTCCCAGACCGTGACCCACTCCTGGCCGACGGTGGCACCGGCCGGTACCGAGCCGGTCACCCGTACGACGTTGGTGCCGTGGTCGCGCTCGATGCTGAGCGTGTTGGCCGACCCGGCCGCGCCCGTGGTGGCGGTGTTGATCAGCTTGAGCACGCCGTTGGCCGGGACCAGGTTGAGCTTGACCGGTGCTCCGACCGTCGCGCCCGGCCGGCTCTCGACGATCGCCGTACCGGAGTCGTAGTCGGTGTTCGGAGCGAGCGTCAGCGCGGAGATCTGCGCGCTGTAGTAGAACGGCTCGTCGTCCCAGGCCCAGCTGTCGCCGAGGCGTACGTGGTCGAAGTAGGTGTCGTCGGCGATCACGTTGCCGTCGACCCGCTCGATCCCGGCCTTGGCGATCTGCTTGGCCAGTGCGACGTAGTCGCTCTCCAGTGCGGTCGGGTCACCGAAGCCCTTCAGATAAAGGTCTCCGCGCAACTTCCCGCCCTTCACCGGCGCGGTCGCCAGTACGTCGGTGTGGAACCGGTAGCCGGCTCCCAGCGTGTGCATCGCGGCCGTCGACGTGAAGAGCTTCGTGTTGGAGGCGGGCACCAGCCGGGTGCCGCCGTTGCGGTCGTACAGCGTCTCGCCGGTGGTCGCGTCGCGGACCAGCAGGCCGACCTGCGATCCCTGGAATCGCGGATCGGCCAGCAACGTGTCCAACTGCTGCTGCAACCCGGTCGCCTGCACCTGCTGTACCGCGGCCGGCGCTCCGGCCGACTGACCCACCAGGCCGGCGGTCGCCGCGACGACGGCCGTCAACGCCATCAGGCCGCGCCCGGACACCCTCGGTAATTTCCTCACAAGAACCCCTCAAACCTTGGCGGAATCCAACTACCCCGGAGTCTCCATCGCGGTTGCCCTTCCGGTCCAGTGATCGTGCCCGATCGGTTGGGCCGGTCAGACCACGAACGGGTTGGTGCCGGTGGCGGCGAGCAGGTACCAGGCCGTGGCGCCGGTGTGGAGCGACGCGTAGTACAGGTCGCCGAAGCCGGTGTCGAGGCCGTCGGAGGAGGCGGAGACGATGCCCTTGCCGTCGGCGTTCGGTGCCCGGAGCTGGGCGTCGCGGAGGCTGGCCAAATAGGTGTTGATCCGGGCCTGGTCGCCAGGAGCGCGGCGGACCTTGAGCGCGGTGACCAGATGGGCGGTGCCTTCGAACCAGACCTTGCTCGTATCTGTGTTGCTGAAGCTGATCCCGGTGAAGCCGCCGTCGGTTGCCGCCAAGTTGGCGATCACCCAGTCGACGGCCTGGCTGTAGCGGGCGTCGCGGGTGGCGAGGTACGCCCAGATCTGGACGTCGGCGGGGATCGGGTAGTGGTTGATCGTCACACCATCGGGGTTGGTGCCGGTCCAGAGCATCCGGCCGGGGTTGTCCCACATCGCGCGGATGAAGGCGAACGCCTGCTGGGAGCGGGCCGACCAGGCCCGGTCGCCGGTCTGCTGGTTGAGCATCGCGAAGAACGCGCCGATGTCGATGTTGTGTTCGGTCGCTTTGAAGGTGAGCGGCTGGTCGTCGGCGCTGCGACCGCCGGTGTAGCCGGGGATGCCGGCGCCTGACCAGGTCTTGGACTGGATCCAGTTCGCCGCCGTGAGGGCGCCGTTGAGGTACTTCCGCTGGCCGGTGCGTTGGTAGAGATGGCAGAGCGCCATACCGACCCAGGCCTGGTTGCCGGAGTAGGCGGCGGGGGAGCCGATGTAGGGCGAGCCGTCGGCGGTGATCAGCGGGTTGGGCTGGTACGAGGCTCGGGTCCGGCCGTCGCCGATCGGGTCGTGCTGCTGGACGTAGAGGAAGACGTCGCCGAGGACTTTGGCTCTCGTCAATTGAGCGGCGGATCCCTCGCGGAGCAACGCGATGACGGTGAGGGCGTCGTCGTACAGAAACGAGGAGACGAAGTTGAGGTCGGCGAAGAAGCCGCCGGTGTAGCTCTGCGGGACACGGAGGGCGGTGCCGGTGCCGTACTGGTCGATCTTCTCGGCCAGGAAGGTGAAGGCGGCAGCTTCGGATGCGTCGGTGGGGCGGCGGGCGGCGAAGGCCTTGGGGACTGAGAGAACGGTGCCTACGGCAACCAGGCTGCTCAGAACGGTGCGACGGCTGGGGGTGAGGAGAGCGCCTTGCGGGCTTGCCGGGGATGTGGGGTCGGGGGTGGTGTGGCGGTCCATGGAACTCCTTCAGCTGGGCCGGGTGCGGCGGCGCTTGGGCTTGGGGGTGCGGTGGGGGTCTATCGCGGTGGCGGTTGTTTCCAGGGCCGTGAGGGTGCGGGCGTGGTTCAGCTGGGCTACTCGGGTGTAGAGAACATCCAGGACGAGCAGTTGGGCGTGGCGGTCGGCCAGAGCGTCGGCGGGGGCCGCGCCGGTTTGGGCCGTGGTGAGGACCAGATCGGCCTCGGCGGCGAGAGTCGAGGTGCGGTCGTTGGTGACCGCGACTGTTCGGGCGCCGTGGGCCGTTCGGAGTACGTCGATGGTTTCGGTGATCTGGCCGGAGTGGGAGATGCCGATCACGAGGTCGCGCTCGTCGGCCAGGGTGACCGCGGTGAGAGCGCCGTGCACCTCCGGCCAGAGCCAGCAGGCGAAACCGATCCGCTGCAGCCGGATCCGCAGTTCGTCCGCGGTGATCGCGCTGGTACCGACGCCGAAGAGATGGATGGCGCGCGCTCCGGTGATCGCCTGCGCGACCTGATCGATGGCAGCCAGATCGAGCTGGTCCGCGGTACTGAGCAACGCCTGGGTGTTGGCGGCGACGATAACCTTGAGGACCTGGTCGAGGTCGTCGGCAGGCTCGATCTCGCGGCCGATGTCCGTACGCCAGCGACTCGCGCCGGAGCGGCCGACCTGCTCGGCGAGTGCGACCTTGAGCGCGGCGAACCCGGACAAGCCGGCGGTGTGGCAGAAGCGCGTGACGGTGCCGGGGGAGGTGCCGGTGCGATCGGCCAGGTCGGTGATGGTGAGCCGCGCGGCCTCGGCCGGCTCGGCCAGCAGGAAGTCGGCGATCCGCACCAGCGCGCCGCCCATCGCGGGCCTCAGCTCGCGCAGCCGGCGCAGGATGTCGGAGTCGTCCATGTGGAAGTAATTTCCACGTTATGGCATTGCCTGTCAATGGATCGAAAAGATTTCCAGCTCTCGATTCTCAGGTGAATCGATGTAAAAGTGGGTCGCACAGGTACCGCCCCACCTGAGGAGCCCCTATGCGCAACAGAGTCCTCGCGGCGATCGCCGCCCTCGTCCTGCCCCTGACCATGCTCAATCCACCCGCCCAGGCCGCCGTTCAGCGGATCACAGCGGCAGCGTTCCCGGCCGACATCATCGGCGAGGACTTCCCCGATCCGGACGTCTTCGCCAAGAACGGCACCTGGTATGCCTACTCGACCAACAACGGTCGTGGTCACGTCCCGGTCGCCTCCGCGCCGAGCGCCAACGGTCCGTGGACCATTCGCGGCGACGCGATGCCCGGCGGCCCGTCGGCGAGTTGGGCACAGGCCGGACGTACCTGGGCGCCGGACGTCTATCCGAACCCGGACGGCAGCTTCACCCTCACCTACACCGCCTGGCACAAGGCGTCCGGTCGGCAGTGCATCGGCGTCGCCACCGCAAGCTCGGCGCTCGGCCCGTTCACTCCAGTCGGCAGCCAGCCGCTGATCTGCCCGCTCGACAAGGGCGGCGCGATCGACGCGAACACCTTCGTCGCCAATGACGGCACCCGGTACCTGACCTGGAAGAACGACGGCAATGCGATCGGCCAGCCGTCCACCCTGTGGCTCACCAGGACGACGAACAACGGCACGGCCCTCACTGGCGGCAACACGGCGATGCTCACCTCCAGCGGCGTGATCGAGGCGCCGGACCTGGTCCAGCGGGGGAGCCAGTTCGTCCTCTTCTACTCCGGTGGCGGCTACAACGACTGCAACTACCTGACCTCGTACGCGACCTCGTCCAGCCTCAACGGCCCGTGGACGACGGCCTTCCGCCCCCTGATGACCACGGCCAGCTTCGACAACCACGTCTGCGGACCCGGCGGGGCTGACTTCGTCGGGGACAAGGTGTTTTTGCACGGCTGGGTCAACGGCTCGAGGCACCTGTACGTCGCCGACCTCGGCTGGGCGAACGACTTCCCGGTCGTCCGGGGCAGCCGGGTCCGTACCGAGGCAGAGCGCGGCACCCTCAACCACTGCTCGGTCCGTACCGGAGCTGCCGGCGCATCGCAGGGAGCGGTCGCGGCGTACATCGACTACGCGGACTCCTGGGTGCAGGTCTCCGTGTTCGCTCCGTCAGCAGGCGGCTACACGCTCTCCGTCGGCTACGCGAACGGGATGGGCGCGACGGCCAGCCACGGCGTGGTTGTCAACGGCAACAGCCAGGGGACGATCAGCTACCCGGCCACCGGCTGGGACAACTGGCACCAGGCGGCAGTACCGATCACTCTGAATGTCGGCTGGAACACCGTCCGGCTGACCAAAGGCGACCTCTACACGGAGGTGGACTACTTCGAACTCCAGTGACCCTGAGTCGACGGTCGGGGGAGAATCCGGGGTGTGGCGGAGTGGGCGGTTGCTGGGTGGGCTCGTAGGCTCGGGGTGGCAGTGATGGGCGAGCGGGGAGTTCGAAGTACCTGATGGCAAAACCACCCGAGCAGATCTCCAGCGATCGGCGGCAGCACAGGCCGGTCTGGCTCGACCTGCGCCGTACCACCCGCGGCCTGCAGGCGATGATCCTCGGCGGACTCGCCTCGCTGGTCTCGCTGCTGATCACCTTCTGGACGCTGCCCCAGATCAGCAGCAGTGACGGCGCCTGGCCGATCCTGCGGCTGGTCGTGATCCTGGCGGTGATCGGGCTGATCGTGCGCTGGATCCTGGCCGGGATCGCGGTTCTGATCGGCTCGGTCGGGGTGCTGATCGGCGGGCTGCTGAGCCAGTTCGCGGTCGTCTACCTCGGCGTCACGATCGATCCGGGCGTGCACCTGCATGGCGGCCCCGAGGCGGCGCTGGTGGTGTCGATCGTGATGTCGTCCGTCAGCGCGTTCGTCGGCTGGATCGCGTACGCCGGCAGTGACGACGCCTACGTCTCCGAGGTGATGCGCGTCGTCCGGCGCCGGGCCCGCCGGATCGACGCCGCGCCGAAGACCGGGATGCTGATCATCCAGATCGACGGGCTGTCGGCGCCGCTGCTCAACTGGATGGTGATGTCGGGCAACCTGCCGCATCTGGGTGGCTGGATCCGGGAGGGACGCCATTCGATGGTCGAGTGGCACACCGGCGTACCGGCGACCACACCGGCCAGCCAGGCGGGCATCCTGCACGGCGGATCCGGCCAGATCCCGGCCTTCCGGTGGTATGAGAAGGAGACCGGCCGGATCATGGTGACCAACCGTGCCCGGGACGCCGCCGAGATCGAGGCGCGGATGTCCACCGGCCGCGGGCTGCTTGCCGATGGTGGCGCGAGCATCAGCAACAACTGGTCCGGCGACGCGCCCAAGTCGGAGCTGGTGTTCAGCCGCGCGGCACTGCCGGACGGCCGCAGCCGGGGGTACGTCCGGTTCTTCTCCAGCCCGCAGGGTGCTGCCCGTGGACTGGTGCTCTGCTTCGCCGAGATGGTCAAGGAACTCCACCAGGCTCGTCGGCAACGCGTTCGCAACCTGGTACCGCGGGTCAACCGCGGCGGGTCGTACATCTTCCTCCGGGCCATCTCCAACGTGCTGCTGCGTGACCTCAACGTCTCGCTGATCACCGACGAGCTGGTCAAGGGCACCCCGGCGATCTACTGCGACTTCGTCGACTACGACGAGGTCGCCCACCACGCCGGTCCGACCCGGCCGGAGTCGCTGCAGACGCTCGAGGGGCTCGACCGCGTGCTCGGCGCGCTCCAGCGGATCATCGACATCCTGCCGCACTCGTACGAGATCGTGGTCCTCTCAGATCACGGCCAGAGCCAGGGCTCGACCTTCCTCCAGCGGTACGGCCGGACCCTCACCCAGGTCGTCGACGACCTGGTCGACACGACCAAGGAACCGGTGGCGGCGACCGGCCGGTCCGAGGGCTGGGGCCCGGTCAACGCGTTCCTGACCGAGCTGACCATGCGGACCAGTATGGGCGGCAAGGTGACCCGCAAGGCGCTGCACGGCAAGGCCGTCCGGGGCGAGGTCGAGCTGGGCCCCGCCGACTGCGAGCCGCCGATCGCGGCCGACGAGCAGATGATCGTCACGGCCTCGGGCAACCTTGCCCTCATCTACCTGGCCAGGACTCCGGGACGGGTGCCGCTGGAGGAGATCGAACTGCTCCACCCGCGGCTGATCCCGGGGCTCGCGACGCATCCGGGCGTCGGGTTCGTCGTGGTGGAGACGCTCGCGGAAGGGCCGATCGCGATCGGCCGGGCCGGCGTCCACGTACTTCGCTCGGGCCGGATCGAAGGCGCCGACCCGCTGGAGCCGTACGGTCCGCAGGCGGCCGCGTCGATGCTGCGGCAGGCCGAGATGCCGCACAACGGGGACATCGTGGTGATCAGCCGGCTGGACGAGTACACCCGGGAGGTGGCCGCGTTCGAGGAGCTGGTCGGTTGCCACGGCGGGATCGGCGGCTGGCAGACCGAGGCCGTCCTGGTGCACCCGCGCCGCTGGGCCGTCGACGAGCCACCCGTAGGCTCCGATGCGATCCACCGCCTCCTGATCAGCTGGCTCGACCAGCTCGGCCAGCGCAAGCCCGACGACGCTTTCGAGTCTCACGCTGAACCTGAGGTCGAGGACCAGGTGGAGAGTTCGTCGGATGCAAGCGTGGAGGCCTGAGAGTGCGGATCACCTGGTGGGGGCACAGCACCACCACCATCGAGTCGGACGGCACCAGGCTCCTGACCGACCCGGTGCTGACTGCTCGGATCGCGCACGTCCGGCGCCGCCGTGGCCCCGCGCCGACGCCGGAGGCCGGCCGCTGTGACGCGGTACTGGTGTCGCATCTGCATGCCGACCATCTGCATCTGACGTCGCTGCCGAAGGTCTCGCCGGACGCGGCGCTGGTCGTGCCACGGGGCGCGGCCAAGCTGATCGACGCGCACAGCGGCGCCTTCTACTCGGACCGCTGCATTGAAGTTGCCCCCGGCAACCAATTGCGGATCGGCAAGCTCGACATCACGGTCGTCACCGCCGACCACGACGGCCGGCGGCTGCCCTGGTCCGCTCATCGCGGACCTGCTCTCGGGTTCCGCGTCGAAGGCTCGCCGAGTGTCTGGTTCGCGGGGGATACCGACCTGTACGACGCGATGGCGGCGGAGGTGGCGCCGGTGGATGTCGCGGTCGTACCGGTCGGCGGCTGGGGTCCGTCGCTCGGGCCGGGGCACCTCGACCCCGTCCGGGCCGCTGAGGCGGTACGGCGGGTCGGCGCGCGGATCGCGATCCCGGTGCACTTCGGGACGTTCTGGCCGATCGGGTGCGATCGGTTGCGGCCGGATCTGTTCCTGCCGCCGGGGGAGGAGTTCAAGAAGGTGATGGCCGAGGTGGACCCTGCCGTCGAGGTGGAGCTGCTGGCGCCGGGCGAGTTGACCGAGGTGGTCGGGCGATGACGGGTGATGACTTCGGCTGGGTGTACCTGGCGGCGCTGGCCGGGGCAGTACTGATCGGTGCGGTACTGCCGATCCTGCCGACCGGTGCGGCGGTGTCGGCGGGTGCGGTGCTGGCCTCGCACAGCAATCCGATCGGGCTGGTGGGCGTACTGATCGCCGGTGCCGGTGGTGCGTATCTGGGTGACTTGATCGTGTACGCCGCGTGCCGGGCGGGCGGGGAGCGGCTGGCTCAACGGGTCGGGTGGCTGCGGAACAACGCGTCGTTGGATGCGTTGCGGGTGCGGCTGGCCGAGCACGAGATCACGGTGTTGCTGACGTCGCGGCTGATCCCCGGCGGGCGGGTGCCGGTGTTGCTGGCGGCTGGGCTGGCGGGGTATCGGTGGCACCGGTTCGCGGTGGTGGACCTGATTTCGTCGTCGTTGTGGGCGGTGGTCTACATGGCCATCGGGTTGCTCGGGTATGCGTTGTTCCCGAAGCCTTGGCAGGGCGTGGTCGCGGCGATCGTGCTGGTGCTGCTGACCACGGTGGTCAGCAGCCTGATCCAGCGCTGGCGCAAGAAGTCCGCCGCAGCAAAGCAACCCACGGGCGAGCCGGTCACCGACTGAGGTACCTACACGCCGAAGGATGCTGCTTGGAGGCGCTCTACCGCGGCCGGCTCGCCGTCCAGGCTGACCTGGGCGACTGCTTGGCGGCCGAAGCAGAACAGGACCAGTTCGACCGGCTCGCCGGTGATCGTGACCGAGCCTTCGGCGGTCGGCTTCTTGGCGACCGACTCGCTGCCGTCCGGCAGGCGTAGTACCAGGCCGGTCGGAGCCTTGCGCGTCATCGACTTGGCGGCCAGCTTCACCTGCTTCCAGAGCCCCTCCTGCTGCTCGGCCGGCAGCGCCCGGACGGTGAAGTCGGGGACCGCGCGACGGACATCCTCGTGGTGCACGAGGTACTCGGTGGTGTTGAGGTTGTGCCCGATCCCCGGGATCCCGTAGATCGAGAGCCGCGGCGGCCCGTTGCGGACCTTGTCGACGATCCCGGCGAAGCCGTACTTCGCCTTGGCCTGCTCCATTCGGCGGCCGGTGGTGTCGGCCAGCCCGGCGATCATGATGCCCGGCTGCGCGATCGGATCGTTCTCCCGGACGTACAGATGGGCGGCGAGATCGAACGTCATCCATCCCTCGCACAGCGTCGGCTGATCAGGCCCGACCTCGTCGAACAGGTCACACAGCGCCAGTCGCTCTACCTTGCTGTAATCGGTCACAACTCGATCGTAGTTGTCGGCGCGCAATGGCAGAATGTCAATCGTTGTCAGCTTCGTGGCTGGCTACGGTCCTGACAGTGTCGTTCGAAGGATGTCTGCGTGCCACAGCCGAAGGTTCCCAGCAAGGGGAGCGTGACCCGGCGAGGGTTCGCGGTCCTGCGAGTGGCGATCTGGGAAGAACCGTGGGTGTTCACCTGGTCGGTCGCGGCGAGCATGCTGTACGGCGCGATGACGGTCGCCGACGGCTGGGGGCTCGGCTGGGCGACCGACCACGTGATCCGGCCGGCGCTGGAGCGGGGTGACACCACCTTCGGCGCGGTCGCGTCGCTGATCGCGCTGTTCCTCGGGATCGCGATCCTGCGCGCCATCGGCGTGGTCGGCCGGCGGATCGGGGCCGGCGTCATGCAGTTCCGGCTGCAGGCGACGTACCGGCAACGCGTCACCCGGCAGTACCTGAAGCTGCCGCTGGAGTGGCACCACAAGCACCCGACCGGCCAGCTGCTGTCCAACGCGAACGCGGACGTCGAGTCGACCTGGTACCCGATCGCCCCGCTGCCGATGGCCGTCGGGGTGATAGCGATGCTCGGGTTCGCCATCGCCGCGATGTTCGCCGCCGACGTCTGGCTCGCGCTGGTCGGCTGTCTGGTCTTCCCGCTCGTCTTCGTCGCGAACGTGATCTTCCAGCGCACTCTGCAGCCGCTCGCCACCCGGGCTCAGGAGTTGCGGGCGGACGTGTCCGAGGTCGCGCACGAGTCCTTCGACGGCGCGCTCGTGGTGAAGACGCTCGGGCGTGAGGCGGCCGAGACCGAGCGCTTCCGCGGGCCGACCAACGCGTTGCGCGACGCGAACATCGCGGTCAACCGGGCTCGCGGCGCGTTCGACCCGGTGATCGAGGGGTTGCCGCGCGTCGGCGTACTGGCGGTGCTGCTGGTCGGGGTCGGGCGGGTTCGTTCGGGCGCGGCCGACGCGGGCGATGTGGTGCAGGTGGCGTTCTTGTTCACGCTGATCGGGTTTCCGATCCGGGCGCTGGGCTGGGTGCTCGGTGAGCTGCCGCGGTCCGTGGTCGGCTGGGACCGGGTACAGCGGGTGCTCAAGGCTGAGGGTGGGATGGAGTACGGCTCACTTCGCTTGACCTCGGCCTCGGCGGCTCGGGTGGAGGTGTCCGATCTGCGCTTCGGGTATCTGCCCGATCGCGATGTGCTTGCCGGGGTCGACTTCGTGGTCGAGCCCGGGCGGACGGTGGCTGTCGTCGGGCCGACGGGGTCGGGCAAATCGACGCTGACGACGTTGCTCACCCGGCTGGTCGATCCCGAGGAGGGGGCGGTCGCCGTCGACGGGCTGGACCTGCGGGAGCTGGCTCGCGATGAGTTGGCCGGGTCGGTCGCGCTGGTCGCGCAGACGGCTTGGCTCTTCGACGACACGATCCGCGGGAACATCACGCTCGGCGGGGAGTACTCCGACGAGGACGTCTGGGACGCGTTGCGGATCGCGCAGGGCGACGGGTTCGTGAAGTCCTTGCCGCACGGGCTCGACACCAAGGTGGGGGAGCGCGGTACGACGCTGTCCGGTGGGCAGCGGCAGCGGATCGCGCTGGCCCGCGCGTTGGTACGGCGGCCGCGGTTGCTGATTCTCGACGACGCCACGAGCGCGGTGGATCCGCAGGTGGAGGCGCGGATCCTGGCTGGGTTGCGTACGGCGGTACAGGGCTCTCAAGCGGCGACGACTGTGCTGGTGATCGCTTATCGCAAGGCGACCATCGCGCTGGCCGATGAGGTGTTGTTCCTCGATGAGGGGCGGATCGCCGACCAGGGGACGCATGTCGAGTTGCAGGAGCGCTCGGCGGCGTACCGGGACCTGGTAGACGCGTACGAGAAGGACGCGGCGCGGCGTGAGGAAGAGGCCGCGCTCGAAGCAGAACTCGATGATCTCGACTCCGAAGGAGCGTCCGCGTGAGTACCGCCGCATCGTCCAGCCGTCTCGACGCCGGTGACAACGCGGGCGGCCTGGAGACGCTTCGCCAGGGTCTGCGGATCTCGCCGGAGCTGGCGCGCGGCTGGTGGATCACGGGGTTGCTCGCGCTGACCATGACCGGCGGGCGGATCGTCGTACCGATCGCTGTGCAGCAGACCATCGACAAGGGGTTGTCGGGTCCTGGTGGGCCGGACATGTCGTTCGTGGCGTGGATGTGCGTCGCGTGTTTCGGTGGCGTGCTGGTGACGGCCTTCGCGTCGTACCTGACGACCGTGCGGCTCGCGACGAACTCGGAGCGCGGGCTGGCGACGATGCGGATCAAGGCGTTCCGGCACGTGCACGACCTGCCGGTACTGACGCAGAGCACCGAGCGACGGGGTGCGCTGGTCAGCCGGGTGACGTCCGATGTGGACACGGTGTCGCAGTTCCTGCAGTTCGGCGGGTTCATCTTCCTGGTGAGCATCGGGCAGATGCTGCTCGCGACCGTGGTGATGTTCGTGTACTCGTGGCAGTTGGCGCTGGTCGTGCTGATCTGCTTCCTGCCGCTGTTCGCCAGCCTGAAGTACCTGCAGCGGCTGATGTCCGCGGCCTATGGCGTGGTGCGGGCGAAGGTCGGGGAGATGTTGTCGGCGATCGCCGAGCCCGTGGTCGGGGCGCAGGTCGTGCGGGCGTACGCGATCGAGAAGCGGACGCAGGAGCGGATCGACGCGTCGATCGAGGACTACCGCAAGACGGCGACGAAGGCGCAGGCGATCACCGGGATCACGTTCTCGATCGGTGGGCTGGCGGCGGGGCTGGCGAATGCCGGCGTACTGACTGCAGGTGTGCTGCTTGGGGTGGACGGGCACGCGACGCTGGGCGAGATCTTGGCGTTCATGTTCCTGGTGGCGTTGTTCTCCGATCCGGTGCAGATCGCGACACAGGTGCTGACCGATGCGCAGAGCGCCTTCGCCGGCTGGCGGCGGGTGCTCGGCGTGATCGCTACGCCTGCTGATGTCGTCGATCCGGGTGAGGCCGGGGTGCATCAGTCGCGCGGGCCGGTGACGGTCGAGTTCCGTGACGTGAACTTCGCTTATCCGGACGGGGAGCTGGTACTCCGTGACGTCGACGTCCGGCTCGAACCGCACCGCCGGGTCGCGGTGGTCGGTGAGACCGGCTCGGGCAAGACGACCTTCGCCAAGCTGTTGACCCGGCTGATGGATCCGACTTCCGGCGCTGTCCTGCTCGACGGTGTCGATGCCCGCGAGATCGCTTTCGCCTCGCTGCGCGAGCGGGTGGTGATGGTGCCGCAGGACGGCTACCTGTTCGACTCGTCCCTGGCCGAGAACGTCCGCTTCGGCCGCCCCGACGTCACCGACGCCCAGCTGCTCGACGCCTTCGAGTCCCTGGGCCTGACCGACTGGCTCGAGTCCCTCCCGGACGGCCTCGACTCCCCGGTCGGCCAACGCGGCGAATCCCTCTCAGCCGGCGAACGCCAACTGGTCGCCCTGGTCCGAGCCAACATCGCCGACCCCGACCTCCTGGTCCTCGACGAAGCCACCTCAGCCGTAGACCCCGGCACCGAGGTCCGGGTCAACGCGGCCCTCGAACGCCTCATGACCGGCCGAACCTCAGTAACCATCGCCCACCGCCTCTCCACCGCCGAAGCCGCCGACGAAGTCCTCGTCTTCGACAACGGCCGCATCGTCGAGCGAGGCCCCCACGCCACCCTCGTCACCGCCGGCGGCGTCTACACCCACCTCCACAACAGCTGGATAGCCCAACGCACAGCCCTCTAACCCACCCCCAACCACACCAGCGGGCCTACACCCCAGAACCACCGGCGGGGCTGTGCCTCCTGAACCACCGGCGGGGCTGTGCCTCCTGAACCACCGGCGGGGCTGTGCCTCCTGAACCACCGGCGGGGCTGTGCCCGCTGAACCACCGGCGGGGCTATGCCCCCTGAACCACCAGCGGGGCTACACCCGGGACGACCGGCGGGGCTGCGCCCCTGACCACCAGCGGGGCTACGCCCTGCTCTCAACACAGCCTGTCGTGTGAAGTGCAGGGTTAGCCGATCAAGCTCAGCGTGTGGGTCAGTGCGCGCCGGGCTGGGGGACGAGGAGGAACTCGACGCCGCCCTTGTCGTCTACTGCGGCGTCCAGGATCTTGTCGTCCAGCGTGGCGGCCGCGTTGGGCTCCAGGAAGACGCGGGCACCGCTCTCCTCGAGCACCTGGTCGCCCTTGGCCGGCGACTCGGTCGTCGTCACGGCCAGCGCGGGATCGGTCGGGTTGTCCTGGGAGATCCGGACCCCAGCACCCTCGGGAGCGCCCTCGACGCCCGTGATGCTCTTGATCACCAGAGTGGCGTTCTCGGTCAGGGTAAGCACTTGCTTCTCCTAGCATCGACTGCGGTGAACCCGCCCCGTGCCCCACCCCCGAATCCCCAAACACCCCACCCACCACCCCGCCCCAACCCACGCCACGCTCCGGCGTACCAGCTCACTTTGAGCACCCGCCAGCCACTCAACCACCGCCCCGACGACTGCCCGGTGCTCAAAGTCGCCGTTCGCACCGAGATGCGTGACGACCTTGAGCACGGAGCAGTCGTCGGCTCGCGATTCGAGTGACTGCTCGGTGCTCAAAGTGAAGGTGAAGGGTGAGGGGGCGGATGGGGATAAAGGCGTGGTTAGGCGGCGGTGGAGGGTGGGAGGACAAGTGCGGAGCGCCAGGTGGGAGATGGACCGGTACGCCGTCCACCGCGGATGAATGCCTGGCGTAGCCGGTGGAGGAGCCGGCTGCTGTCGCCGACGACGTCCTCCCATCCGAACCGGACCACTTCGACGTCCAGGTCGCTCAACCGCTGATCCCTCTCGTAGCTGTCTCGCAATCGGCGTCGTCGCTCAACCGCGGTGTCTGCCTCGTACTTCGCCAACCCATCTGCCTCGGCGACTGTGCGGTGCTCCGGCCACCAGAAGTCGACTCGCTCCAGCATCCACTTCCAGCCGTCCCAGAACTGGGCCTGGAGATTCGGCGCAGGCAGCCCGCCGCGAATGAACGCGAGCCGCGCGATCGACTCCAGCGCCGACTCGGAGCCGGGGTCGGCAAGCGCCACGGCGTCCCGTGCTCTGCGGATCCCCGGCCACCGGTACTGGCGGTCGAGTACTGCTTGAATCGCCTCGATCGGCGTACCGGTTCGAAGCGCGTGGTCGATCGACACGACGGCCTCGCGCGCCGGAAGCTCGCGAGCCAGGTCCACGACCGTCCGAGCGTTCGAGGTCGTCAGGAACCCGTTCTGACGAGTCAGGTGGCCGAGCGGAAGCCCTGCACGACGTAGTACGACGTCATCGCGACGCTGGTTCCGTTTCGCGGACGGGTGGCGGGTGAGCCAGACTGCAGCGGTCGGCGGCCGGTGTGGCCTTGCTCTGTCGGTCCACGTCCGCAGGTCGGCCAGCGCGGCGGCGCTGAAGTGACTGATGACCGACTCGGGATACGCCGCTTGGGCTCCGGCGATTCTGGCCAGGACGGGATCGATGCCGGCGTCCAGATAGTGCTTGCGCTCGTGGTGCAGGTGGTCGTTGCGAACCAGCCGCCGCAGATCGTTGTCGGACAATCCGAGCTCGCGCAACGCGCGCCGACTCGTCGGCATGCCCCACACGCATTCGAGTCGCTTCCGTACCTCATCACCAAGCCGATCCATCCCCTAACCCTGACCCTCCAGCACCTCCGTCCGCACCTCGTCACCCCAGCCCCTGTGGATAACCCCCACTACTCCGCACCGAACCCCACCCCTCGACTTCCACCGCACCAGCCCACCGATGACTTTGAGCACCGGGCAGTCGTCCGATCGCCCAAGTGGCGACTGCTCGGTGCTCAAAGTGCGTGGGAGCGATGTGGTGAGGAGGACGAGGGCGCGGGCGAGGCTGGGGGGTGAGGGTTGGCGGTGGGGCTTGCCGTGGCGGTGGGGCGGGGCAATGGGGTGTGGTGGGGCGGGCCCGGGCGTGGGGGGCGAGGAGGATTTGTTGATGGGGTTGATGGGGTGGGGGTGGGAAAGTCGGATGCGTTTTGTCCGTGGGGTGGTGTGGGATGGGTGGTATGACGATTTGGTTGGGGACGCCTGGGGTGGCGGGGCTTGCGGATGTGGCGGGGAAGTTGGGGGAGTGGCAGAGCGATGAGGGGCCGGTGCAGTTGCATCCGGGGGATCTTGGGTGGTTCTGGCGGTTCGGGGGTGAGCGGACCGCGGCGGCTGTGCGGGTGTGGGAGCGGGATGGGGAGCCGGTCGCGATCGGGATGCTGGATGAGCCGGATCTGCTGCGGCTGGCGTTTGCGCCGGGGGTGCTTCGCGATGAGGAGTTGGCGCGGCGGATTGTCGATGACTGTTCGGATCCGGAGCGTGGGGTGCTGATCGAGGGCAAGGTGTACTTCGAGGCGCCGACGGCGGGCGTGATCCAGGAGCTCCTCACGAAGGACGGCTGGACGTTGGACGAGCCGTGGCAGCCGTTGCGGCGCGATCTGGCCGCGCCGGTCGAGGACGGCGGTCTCAGCATCGAGACGGTCGGGCCGGAGAGCGCGGCCGAGCGGACGGCGATTCAGCGGGCGTCGTTCGATGGGTCGACCTTCACCGATGAGCGCTGGCACGCGATGGCAGCCGGTACTCCGTACGCGACCGCCCGTTGCCTGCTCGGTCGCGACGCGCAGGGCACGGCCGTCGCGGGGGTCACCGTCTGGTCGGCTGGCCAGGGCAAGCCCGGGTTGCTCGAGCCGATGGGGGTGCACCGCGATCATCGCGGTCGCGGCTACGGCCAGGCTATCACGCTCGCTGCCGCCGCGGCCCTCCGCGAGATGGGGGCGTCAAGCGCGCTGGTCTCGACACCCTGCTTCAACGTCGGCGCAGTCGCCACCTACGAGTCCGCCGGCTTCACTCCACTCACCCAAACCCGCGACCAGGTCCGCGACTTCTAGCTCAGCCAGAGCCGCGACCGAGTCCGCGACTTCTAGGACATTAGGCGGTGGTGGCCTCGTCGGCGGCTCGGAGTACGCGGAGGATGTTGCTGCCGGCAAGTTTTGTCAGGTCCTGGTCGCTCCAGCCGCGGTCGGCCAGGGCGTAGAAGAGGGACGGGTACGACGCCACGTCCATCAGGCCGTCGGGGAACTCGGGGCAGCCGTCGTAGTCGCCGCCGAGGCCGATGTGGTCGACGCCGGCCACTTCGCGGACGTGCTCGACGTGCGCCACGACGTCCGCCAAAGTGATCCGCGGCTTCGGTACGTCGTACGCCTCCTTCAGCTTCTTCTGCTGGGCCGGCACCAACGGATCGAGGTCGAGCGAGCCGGCCACCTCGCGAGCGCCGGCGACCCAGTCGACGTACGCCTGCGAGACGAAGTACGGGACGAACGTCACCATGCAGACGCCGTCGTTGCCGGCCAGCGTCTGCAGGACGTCGTCGGGGACGTTCCGCGGTACGTCGCAGACCGCCCGCGCCGACGAGTGGCTGAAGATCACCGGCGCGCTCGTCACCCGCAGCGCGTGCCGCATCGTGTCGGTGGAGACGTGCGAGAGGTCGACCAGCATGCCGATCCGGTTCATCTCCCGGACGACGTCCTCACCGAACTCGTTCAACCCACCGAGCACCGGCTCGTCGGTCGCCGAGTCGGCCCAGGAGACGTTGTTGTTGTGGGTCAGCGTCATGTACCGCACGCCGAGCGAGCGCATCACCCGCAGGACGCCGAGCGACTCACCGATCGAGTGGCCGCCCTCCATCCCCATCAGGGAGGCGATCCGGCGCTCTTTGAAACAAGCGTCGACGTCATCGGCGGTGACCGCGAGCTGCAGCGCCTCCGGGAAGCGCGCCACGAGCCGGTGCACGAAGTCGATCTGCTCAAACGTACGGCGCACCGCGTCCGCGTCCTGCGGCACCCACAGCGACCAGAACTGGGCAGCGACCTGCCCGAGCCGCAGCCGGGGGAGGTCGGTGTTCAGCTTCGGCACCGAGATGCTCAGGTCGTACTTGTCGAGGTCGTATCCGGCCAGCTCGTAGAAGGCGATCGGGAGATCGTTGTGGCCGTCGACCAGCGGATGGTCCTGCAACAGTCCCTGTACCCGGGCAACACTGGAGGTCATTGCGACATCCTGTCAGGATTGCCCGCGGCTCGCACGGGCTCAGCAGGGTGCGGTCAAGGTGTCTGGCGGAGTGCGAGACAATGAGCGGGTGGACACCGAGGAACTCACCTTCGACGCGGCGGGCCTGATCCCCGCGGTGGTGCAGCAGTACGACACCCGCGAGGTGCTGATGGTCGGCTGGATGAACGCCGAGGCCGTACGCCGGACCGCCGCGACCGGCCGGAGCACGTTCTGGTCGAGGAGCCGGCAGGAGTACTGGGTCAAAGGCGAGACGAGTGGCCACCGGCAGCATGTGAAGCAGATCCTCGTGGACTGCGATGCCGACACCCTGCTCGTCCTGGTCGACCAGGAAGGCCCGGCCTGCCACACCGGCACCCGGAGCTGCTTCGAGCACGGTGAGATCGAGGTCAAGGCATGAACTCTCCCGAGCTGGAGACCTTCCGCGAGTACGCCAAGGACCGCCGGGTCATCCCGGTGACGCGCAGGCTGCTGGCCGACGCGGAGACGCCGATCGGGGTCTACGGCAAGCTGGCCGCCGAGCGCGAGGGCACCTTCCTGCTGGAGTCGGCGGAGAACGGCGGCGTCTGGTCGCGGTACTCGTTCATCGGCGTCCGCAGCGCGGCGACCCTGACCGAGCGCAACGGCGAGGCGATCTGGACCGGCAACCCGCCGGTCGGCCTGCCGCAGACCGGTGACCCGCTCAAGGCGCTGCGCGAGACGCTGGAGATCCTGCACACGCCACGGCTGCCCGACCTGCCCCCGCTCACCGGCGGCATGGTCGGCTTCCTCGGGTACGACGCCGTCCGCCGGCTCGAGAAGTTGCCGGACACAACGACCGACGACCTCGGCCTGCCCGAGCTGACCTTCCTCTTCGCCACCGACCTGGCCGCCCTCGACCACGAGACCGGCGAGATCTGGCTGATCGCGAACGCGGTCAACTGGGACGACTCCGACGAGCGCGTCGACGAGTCGTACGCCGATGCCGTCCGCCGGCTCGACGCGATGGAGCACGACCTGGCCCAGCCGACCCCGTCGTACGTCGTCAGGGCGGATCGCAAGGCGTTGCCCGAGCCGCACCGGCAGCGGTCCAGCGCGGAGTACCGGGAGGCCGTGGAGACCGCCAAGGAGGAGATCCGGGCGGGTGAGGCGTTCCAGATCGTCGTCTCGCAGCGGTTCGAGCTGCAGACCTCCGCGAGCGCCCTGGACATCTACCGGGTGCTCAGAAGGTCCAACCCGAGCCCGTACATGTACCTCGTCCGCCTGGATGGCTTCGACATCGTCGGCTCCAGCCCCGAGGCCCTGGTGAAGGTCACCGACAACAAGGTGATCCTGCACCCGATCGCCGGCACCCGCCCCCGCGGCGCGACGCCGGAGGAGGACCGGGCGCTGGAGGAGGAGCTGCGCGCGGACGCCAAGGAGCGCGCGGAGCACTTGATGCTGGTCGACCTGGGCCGCAACGACGTCGGCCGGGTCTGCGCGCCGGGCACGGTCGAGGTCGTCGATTTCATGGACGTACGCCGGTACAGCCACGTGATGCACCTCGAGTCGACCGTCACCGGCCGGCTGCAGGCGGGCAAGACCGCCTTCGACGCGCTCACGGCGGCCTTCCCGGCCGGAACGTTGTCGGGGGCACCCAAACCGCGCGCGATGGAGATCATCGACAAGCTCGAGGTCACCCGGCGCGGCGTCTACGGCGGCGTGGTCGGGTACCTCGACTTCGCCGGTGACGCGGACACGGCCATCGCCATCCGTACCGCGGTCCTCCGCGGCACGACGGCGTACGTCCAGGCCGGCGCGGGCATCGTCGCCGACTCGGACCCGGCCTCGGAGGACGCGGAGTGCCGTACCAAGGCCGCCGCGGTCCTCAACGCGATAGCAGTCGCCGGCACCTTCTCCGAGGTCTGATGCGCCCGCAAAGACTGGTCGACCTGCTGGCCCTGGTGGCGCTCGTGCTGCTGGCGCTCTCGGCGTACCTGACCTGGTCGATCGCCGACCCGGGCAGCGGCAGAGCCGTAGTGAACTTCAACGGGTACGCCGTGACCCGCGCGCCGGTGACGCTGGCACTGGCCTCGGCAGTGGCCGTGATCGTGACCAAGCTGGCCGGTACTGCGCTACGCCGGGTGCTGGCCGGACTGATCGTGTTCATGGGCGCTGGAGTGATCGGTGTGGCCCTGCAGGTCCGCCCGGACGCGGCGGAGCTCGGCAGGCTGCGACCGGAGCTCAGCCAGGCGGTCACGGACTCGGTGACCCTGAGCACCGGCCCGGCGCCGTGGCTCGCCCTGGCAGGCGGCCTGGCGCTGCTCGCGGCGGGCATCGTTGCTGTGCTGACGGCACACCGATGGCGCCGTCCCACGCTCCGGTACGAGCGTGATCCGGCGGTCACGCCCGCCGATCAGTGGAAGGCGATCGACGCAGGTGAGGACCCGACGGTCTGACTGTCGGAGGCAACCGCCACAATAGGACGGGACGACGACGAGGAGTGGCCCAACGATGGACAATACGACCACGGATCAAGCGGTGACGTACGAGAGCGACGAAGCTCACGCGGGCGGCCTGCACGGCAGCACCCCGGCGGCCTGGACCGCCGTCGTGATCGTGCTGGTGGGTTTCACCCTCGGAGCCATCGCGATGGTGATGGGCCCGAACTGGCTGTTGTTCTGGATCTCGGTCGGGATCGCCGTCGCCGGCGGCCTGGTCGGCAAGGTGATGCAGCTGCTCGGCTTCGGTGCCAAGTCCAGCGACCACTCCTGACGGACGGAACCGATATGACTGTGCTTGACGACATCCTCGCCGGGGTCCGGGAGGACCTCGCGGAGCGCCAGGCGCTGGTCAGCCTGGACGACCTCAAGCTGGAAGCCCAGCGCAAGCCGGACGCCAAGGACCCGATGCCGGTGTTCCGCGGCGACGGGATCGCGATCATCGCCGAGGTGAAGCGGTCCAGCCCGTCCAAGGGCGCGCTGGCCGACATCGCCGATCCGGCGGCGCTCGCGTTCGAGTACGCCGAGGGCGGCGCGGCCGCGATCAGCGTGCTGACCGAGAAGCGCCGGTTCGGCGGCAGCCTCGAGGACCTGCGCGCGGTCCGCGGCCGGGTCGACGTGCCGGTGCTGCGCAAGGACTTCGTGGTCTCCTCGTACCAGCTCTGGGAGGCCCGGGCAGCCGGTGCCGACATGATCTTGCTGATCGTCGCGGCGCTCGAGCAGGAGGCGCTGGTCTCGCTGATCGAGCGGGCCACCTCGATCGGGCTGACCCCGCTGGTCGAGGTGCACGACGAGGAAGAGACCCTGCGTGCGGTGGACGCGGGGGCCCAGGTGATCGGCGTCAACAACCGCAACCTCAAGACGCTGGAGGTGGACCGCTCGACCTTCGCGCGGGTCGCGCCGGTGATCCCGACCAACCTGATCCGGGTGGCGGAGTCCGGGGTGCGTGGTCCGCATGATGTAATCGAGTTCGCGCGCGCCGGGGCCGATGTCGTCCTCGTCGGTGAAACCCTGGTGACCGGCCGCGATCCGCGGGCCTCGGTCGCCGATCTCGTCGCTGCGGGATCGCACCCCGCCATCCAGCAGCGTCACTAGACGTCGGGTTTCCCCTGCCCACGCAGGGGAAACTCTCTCTGGAGGCTGGAAATGACTGCTGTGTTGCCTGATCAGCTCGGGCACTTCGGCCGCTTCGGTGGCAGGTTCATGCCGGAGGCGCTGATCGCGCCGCTCGACGAGCTGACGGTCGCCTGGCAGGAAGCGATGGCTGATCCGGAGTTCACCGGCGAGTTCGGCCGGATGCTGCGCGAGTACGCCGGCGTGCCGAGCCTGCTGTACGACGCGACCCGGCTGTCCGAGGTCGCCGGCGCCCGGATCCTGCTCAAGCGCGAGGACCTCAACCACACCGGCGCCCACAAGATCCGCAACGTGCTCGGCCAGGCGCTGCTCACCAAGCGGATGGGCAAGACCCGCGTCATCGCCGAGACCGGCGCCGGCCAGCACGGTGTCGCCACGGCGACCGCCTGCGCCTACCTGGACCTCGAGTGCGTCGTCTACATGGGCGAGGTCGACACCGAGCGCCAGGCGCTGAACGTCGCCCGGATGAAGCTGCTCGGCGCCGAGGTGATCCCGGTCAAGACCGGCAGCCGCACGCTCAAGGACGCGATCAACGAGGCCCTGCGCGACTGGGTCTCCAGCGTCGACAACACCCACTACCTGCTCGGTACGGCGGCCGGCGGCCACCCGTTCCCCGCGATGGTCCGTGACTTCGTCCGGGGCATCGGCGACGAGGCGCGGGCGCAGTCGCTCGAGCTGCTCGGCCGGCTGCCCGACGCGGCGGTCGCCTGCGTCGGCGGCGGCTCGAACGCGATCGGCCTGTTCGCGGCCTTCGTCCCCGACACCGACGTGAAGCTGTACGGCATCGAGGCCGGTGGCGACGGGTACGAGACCGGTCGGCACGCCGCGACGATCACCGCTGGGCAGGTCGGCGTATTGCATGGCGCCCGGTCCTACCTGTTGCAGGACGAGGACGGCCAGACGATCGAGTCGCACTCGATCTCGGCCGGGCTCGACTACCCGGGCGTCGGTCCCGAGCACTCGTGGCTGGCGGAGACCGGCCGAGCGTCGTACCGGCCGGTCTCGGATGCGGACGCGATGGAGTCGTTCCGGCTGCTCGCCCGCACCGAGGGCATCATCCCCGCGATCGAGTCGGCGCACGCGATCGCGGGCACGCTCGAGATCGTCAAGGAGCTCGGCCCCGACGCGACCTACCTGGTCTGCCTGTCGGGACGCGGTGACAAGGACATGGACACGGCCGGCACGTACTTCGGCCTGATCGACGGGAACGGCAACGCATGAGCTCCGAAATGGTTGCCCTGGGCAACGCCGGAACCGCGATCCGGAAGGCCAACGACGAGGGCCGGGCAGCGCTGGTCGGCTACCTGCCGGCCGGGTACCCGAGCATCGACGGCGGCGTCGACGCGATCAAGGCGCTCGTCGACGGCGGCGCCGACGTACTCGAGATCGGCCTGCCGTACACCGATCCGGTGATGGACGGCGTCACGATCCAGCGGGCCGCCGAGGCCGCGCTGGCCGGTGGGCTCAGGATCCGCGATGTCCTCGCCACGGTCGAGAAGCTCGCCGCGTACTCCGATGTCCCGGTGCTCGTGATGACGTACTGGAACCCGATCGAGCGGTACGGCGTGGACCGGTTCGCCGTCGACCTCAAGGCGGCCGGGGGAGCGGGGCTGATCACGCCCGACCTGGTCCCCGACGAGGGCGCCGAGTGGATCGCGGCGGCCGACAAGAACGAGTTGGACAAGGTGTTCCTGGTCTCCCCGTCCTCGACGGACGCGCGGATCGCGATGACGACCGGCAACTGCCGGGGGTTCGTGTACGCGACCGCCGTGATGGGCGTCACCGGGGCCCGCGACCAGACCTCCGACCTGGCGGCGCCGTTGGTCGCCCGGACGAAGGCGGCGACCGGGTTGCCGGTCGGCGTCGGTCTCGGCGTCTCGAACGGGGACCAGGCCGCCGCCATCGCGGCGTACGCGGACGCGGTGATCGTCGGCTCGGCCTTCGTGAAGGCGCTCGACGCGGGCGGCGCGGCGGGCGTACGGACTCTCACGGAAGATCTCGCCGAGGGAGTCCGGCGGGAACCACGCAAGCCCGTTGATCGTTGAACCGCCTGTGAGTCGAACCAGGAACGCGGCTGTTTTCTTCGTCGCGGTGGCTCTGCTTGCCCTCGTGGGCTGCAGCGGCGGACAGAAGCAGACGGCCAACAACCCCGGTGGGGCGATCATCCGTACCCCGGCAGGTGATCCGAGCGGGTTGCGGGGGGCAACGCTGGACCGGCCGTACGCGCTGCCCGCCAAGGTGCTGACCGACACGTCGGGCAACGACTTCAACCTGGTCACCTCGACGAAGAAGCCGGTCACGCTGGTCTTCTTCGGGTACACGAACTGTCCGGACGTGTGCCCGACGGTGATGGCCGACGTGGCCTCGGCGCTGACCAAGCTCGACGAGTCGGTCCGCGACCAGGTGCAGTTGCTGTTCATCACCACCGACCCGGCGCGGGACACGGGGCCGGTGATCCGGAAGTACCTGGACCGGTTCGATCCGTCGTTCGTGGGGCTGACCGGGTCGCTGGGGTCGATCAAGGACATCGCCAAGGCGGTCGGCGTACCGGTCGAGGGGATGCAGAAGCTGCCCTCAGGTGGGTACGAGGTCGGCCACGGCGCGCAGGTGCTCGGCTTCGGCAAGAACGACAAGGCCGGGGTGCTGTGGCTGTCGAACGCGGCGATCGGTGATCTGGCGCACGACTTCGGCAAGCTGGTGGAGGACAACCAGTGAAGTCGTGGGTGTCGCTGGCCGCCCGGCTGCTGCTGGGTGGGGTGATGCTGGTCGCCGGCGCGCTGAAGGTGACGGACCCGGAGGCGGCGACGCAGGCGGTCCGGGCGTACGAGTTGCTGCCGCAGGGCTTCGACGGGGTCGTCGGGCTGCTGCTGCCGTTCCTGGAGATCGGGATCGGGCTGCTGCTGATCGTCGGCTACGGTGTTCGCGCGGCAGCGGTGGCGGCCGGGGTGTTCATGGTCATGTTCATCGCCGCGGTGTCGTCGGCCTGGGCGCGTGGGCTGGCGATCGACTGCGGCTGCTTCGGCGGTGGCGGTCAGGTCGCGCCCGGCGATACGAAGTACCTGCAGGAGATCCTGCGGGATGTGGGTCTGCTGGTGGTCGCGGGGTGGTTGTTCCTGAACCCGTTCAGCAGGTTCGCGCTCGAATCCGAACCCTCGACAGGAGTCGTCGCGTCGTGACCAACAGCAAGAAGAAGAGGCCCGCCAGTCCGCTGGTGGTGGAGCCGCCGAAGCGCCGCCTGCCGGTCGGGCTGATCGTCGTCGTGGGCGTGGTGGTGCTGGCGATCGTCGCGGCCGTCGGGGTCGACTACTGGCGCAAGCACTCCTCGGTCGACGTGACCTCCGACGGGCGGACCGAGCCGGCCGTGCTCACCGGGCCGGGGACCGACGGCCAAGGCGTCAAGGTCGGCAAGGACAGCGCGACGACGAACGTCGACCTGTTCCTGGACTTCCGCTGCCCGCACTGCGCGGAGTTCGAGAAGGACACCGGGCCGGTACTGGACCAGCTGGTCGAGGACGGCACGATCACGCTCACGTACTACCCGCTGAAGTTCGTCAATCCCGGCGCGTCGCCCCGGCTGGCCAACGCGTTCGCCGCGGCCGCCGCGAGTGGCAAGGCGCTGAGCTACGCCGACGAGATCTACGCCGACTTCACCAAGGCGTGGACCGAGGATCAGCTGATCGAGCTGGGCAAGAAGCTCGGCATCGACGACGCCAAGTTCGAGGCCGCGATCAAGGACAACAGCTACGCGGGCTGGCTGGAGTCGATCAAGAAGACCTCCGACGACCGCAAGGTGGAAGGCACCCCCACCGTGTTCGTGAACGACAAGCAGTTGCAGGGTGACCAACTCACCGTCGACGGCCTCAAGGCCGCCATCAGCGGTATCAGCTGACGCTCCGTCCCCCAATCGTGACCACGGGGTTGGTGGTCGCGCTCGGGGCGGGTCGAGTAGGGTCCGACTGCCATGTCTAGTCTCGTGCCCGCCGTGATCATCCCGGCGTTCATCCCCAGTCCCAGCCAGGGCGTCTGGCACCTCGGCCCGCTGCCGCTGCGTGCGTACGCCATCTGCATCCTGATCGGCATCTTCGCCGGCTACTGGCTGGGCCGCCGGCGCTGGATCGCCCGCGGTGGCTCGCCGGAGGTGCTCGCCGACATCATCATGTGGGCGGTGCCGTTCGGTCTGGTCGGCGCCCGGATCTACCACGTGATCACCGATGCCGAGCTGTACTTCGGTGCGGGCAAGCACCCGATCGACGCGCTGAAGATCTGGCACGGCGGGCTGGGCATCTGGGGCGCGGTCGGTTTCGGCTGCCTCGGCGCCTGGATCGCCTGCCGCCGCCACAAGGTGCCGTTCCTCGCGGTCGCCGACGTGATGGCGCCGGGGATCGCGCTGGCCCAGGTGGTCGGCCGCTTCGGCAACTACTTCAACCAGGAACTCTTCGGCCGCCCGACCAACCACTGGTGGGGCCTCGAGATCGATTTCAACCACCGCCCCGACGGCTTCAAGGACTTCGGCACCTTCCACCCGACCTTCCTGTACGAAGCCATCTGGAACCTGGGCGTCATCGCCCTGGTCATCCTGATCGACCGCCGCTTCAAACTGGGCCACGGCCGGGCCTTCGCCCTGTACGTCGCCGGCTACACCGCCGGCCGCGCCTGGATCGAGAACCTCCGCATCGACACGGTCAACGAATTCGCCGGCCTCCGCCTCAACGTGTGGACCGCGATGCTCCTGTTCGTCCTGGCAGTCGCCTACTTCATCCTCGCCACCCGCCTCAAACCCGGCCAAGAAGACATCTCGGCCCTCGCCACACCGGCCGCTCCTGCTCCGTCGGACACCGACGCAACCACCACCCCGACGGATACCCCCGCGCCCGCCGCGTCGTCGGACAGCCCAGCGGGCACCGCGGCGCCGGACGCCGACTCGCCGGAAAACCCAAGCTCCACCTCCGAGACGGCTTCTGAGGAACTCTCCAACGCCGCCGCCGACGAACCCGCACCAGACTCGTCCCCGGCGGTTGAGGCAAACGCGCCCACGGCGTCGAAGGTGGTTGAGGAGACCGGCCCGCACAGCCCGGTCGAGGGTGACCTGAAGGTCGACTCCACCGACGGGACCCGTGACTGAGATCTCCGCCGAACACTCCGGCGACCACACCCACCGAGACGTCACCGGTGGGTGGCTTCGCCCGGCCGTGTTCGGCGCCATGGACGGGTTGGTCTCCAACTTCGCCCTCATCGCCGGCATGGACGGTGGTACCGACAGCGGCTCCAAGTTCATCGTCCTCGCCGGCCTGGCCGGCCTCGCGGCCGGCGCCTTCTCGATGGCCGCGGGGGAGTACACGTCGGTCGCCTCCCAGCGCGAACTCGCCAGCGCCGAGATCGACGTCGAACGCCGCGAGATCCAGCGCCACCCCGTCGACGAGGAACGCGAACTCTCCGAGACGTACCAGCAAAAGGGCCTCGATGCCGACCTCGCCGACAAGGTCGCCAAGCAGTTCCACGCCAACCCCGACCAGGCCCTCGAGGAACACGTCCGCGAAGAACTGGGCATCGACCCCAACGACCTCCCCTCACCGGTCGTCGCCGCGGCCTCGAGCTTCGTCTGCTTCGCCGTCGGCGCCCTCGTCCCACTCCTCCCGTACCTCCTGGGCGCCAACTCGGTAGTACCAGCGCTGATCCTGTCCCTCACCGCGCTCTTCATCTGCGGCGCGGTCGTCAGCCGCGTGACGTCGCGCTCCTGGTGGTACTCCGGACTCCGCCAACTCCTCCTCGGCGGCGCCGCGGCGGCCCTCACGTACGGCGTCGGCACGCTGGTCGGTCCAGGCATCGGCTAGTGTCGCGTGGATGTTTCCTGCGGCGATCGATGAGCGGCCAGAGGTCTTCGTCCACCAGTTCGGTGAGGTGTTCGCGCGGTTCGACACCCAGGATTCGGGCAACGTCTCGTACGGCGTACAGGTCGCAGGCCAGCGGTACTTCGTCAAGACCGCCGGCGACCCGGCCGATCCGGAGCCGCTCGCCAAGTTCGACCGGCGTGCGGCGGTACTGCGCAACGCCGCCCGGCTGGCCGAGGCGGTCGCTCATCCGTTGTTGCCGGAGTACCACGGCCTGATCGAGTCGCCGGCCGGTCCGTTGCTGGTCTACGAATGGCGCGACGGCGAGCACCTCGGCACCCGGCAGGACAACCCGACGAGCGCGTTCCAGCGCCTCCGAGCGCTCCCTGTCGAGCAGATCACCGCAGCACTCGACCAGCTCTTCGACCTGCACGATCTGCTCACCACGCAGGGCTGGGTCGAGGGCGACTTCTACGACGGCTCGCTGCTCTACGACTTCGGTACCCGCCAGCTCACCGCGATGGACCTCGACGACTACCAACTCGGTGCCTACCGCAACGACATGGGACGGATGTTCGGCTCGTCCAGATTCATGGCGCCCGAGGAGTTCTCACTCGGCGCCCCGATCGACGAACGCACCACCGCCTTCGTGATGGCCCGCACCGCGCTGATCTTCCTCGCCGACGGCACCCTCGATCGCCCGGCCTTCAAAGGCTCCGACGCCCTGTACGCCGTACTGCAGGAAGCCGTCACCACCAGGTACCCGAGCTACTCGGCCTTCTACAAAGCCTGGCGGGCAGCCTCCGCCACCACCTGATCCAACCGGCACAGCCGCTCGACGTGATCACCCGGCTCGTCCTGAGTGAGCGACCAAGCCGCCCGCGCGACCACCGTGATCGCGGCAGTCAGCACCGCTCCACGCCGTACCGCCTCACGCGGCCAAGTCGACCGGCTCCCGCTCTGATACGCACCCAGCAGCACATCGATCGTCGCCTCGGTGGAAACCACCAGATATCCGAGATCGAACCCCACCGGCCCGACCCCGAACTGCTCCCAGTCGACCGCGACCACGTGGTCGCCCTCGCGCCCGATCAGATTCACCGGATGCGCGTCCCCATGCACCACCTGCTGTGGCAGCCGATCGAGCTCGTCCATCAGCTCGTACCGCCGCTCCCACAACCTCCCGCAATCCCGCCGAACCCCAGCCGGCAACCGCTCCTCACCGACCAGCGACGCCCACCCGGCACCCTTCTCGTCCTTCGCCAGCCGATCCCACAAGATCCTCCGGGCGAACCACTCCGCCGGCTCGAACTCATTCAGCCCGAACCGCCCCACCGCCGCAGCCAACTCCACCGGCTCGAACTCCACCGGCGACACCGCCGCACTGCAAACGGTCACCCCACCCGGATCGCTCTCAACCTTCACACACCGAGGCCCCCGCACCCCGACGGTCCGCTCAACCACCCCACTACTCGCCACCTCAGCCTGCCGCCGCCAGTACGCGTAGTGATCCACCCGCTCAACCCCTGGCAACAACCGCTTGACCACCAACCCATCCGGCGTCAGCCAAACCCCACCGTTGGACACCCCCGTCCCCACGGTAAGCGCAACCCAGTCGGCCTCCGGCTCCCACTCCATCCGACAAGATCTACCACCAGTACAGCCAATTCACCCCACCTGTTCATCCAACCGCCTCGGTGATCAGAGGTGTGAGGGCGACCAGGCGATCGACGTGGTCGCCCGGCGAAGGCTGGTCGAGGGACCAGGCGGCTCGGGAGGCGGCGGTCAGGGCGGCAGTGAGTACTGCGCCGCGGCGTGCCGCGGAATCAGCGTCCGCCGCGAGGAGGAGATCGTCGAAGAGTTCTTCGTCCAGCGGCAGGGCGACGGCGATCGCCAGGTAGCCGAGGTCGAAACCCGCGGGGGCGAAGCCGAACTGCTCCCAGTCGAAGGCGATCACGTGGTGCCCGCGGCGGCCGCGCAGGTTGAGGGGGTGCACGTCGCCATGAGCCGGCGTCCGCGGCAAGGCGTCGAGCTCGTCGAGCGCAGCGGACCGGCGTACCCACAAAGCCCCCAGAGCCTGCCGTAGCGGCTCTTCCAGTTCTTCCAGCTCCGGCAGCGAAGTCCAGCCGCCTCGCGCCTCGACGGTCTGCAGGCGGTTGCGCAGGACGTCGCGCGCACCCCACGGCGGCTCTTCGAGCGGCGCTTTCGCGAAACGCGCGAGTGCCAGCGCGAGGTTGGTCGCGTCGATCGGTGCGCTCTCGACGTACTCCGACAGCAGGGTGATCCCGTCAGCGTCCCGCATCACCCGCTGGTACTTCGGGGAGCACAACCCGGGCGTCCGCGCCACGATGCCCGATTCGGCGACCAGCGCCTGCCGCTCCCAGTAAGCGTGGTGCCGCGGATCCGGCACCCCCGGCACCAGCCGTTTCACGACCCAGCCCTCGGCGGTGAGCCATACTCCGCCGTTGGACTGCCCGGTACCGGACGTGAGCGGCTGCCAGTCGGGTTTCGGCGCGAAGTTCATCACCCAGATTTGACCCCATGATGTCACCATGGGTAGACGACGCAGTGAGCGCTTGCTTACACGCCGTGATTGTGGACGGTGAAAGGCGCTCCGACGGTGGAATGGCAGTCCATCTGATGGGCGTCATGAGGTAGTCTCGGGACTCCCGGCTTGGGCCAATGTTGTCCCGCGGCCAGCAGTTGACCGTAGGACGACGGGAGCCCCTAGATGTTTGGTCGCCCCCCATTCCCCAGCGAGGGTCTGTACGACGGACGCCACGAGCACGACGCGTGTGGTGTCGCCTTTGTCGCAACCCTGACTGGTGAACCGAGCCACGACATCGTGGCCAAGGCTTTGACCGCCCTGCGCAACCTCGAGCACCGAGGTGCTTCGGGTGCCGAGCCGGACTCCGGCGACGGCGCCGGCATCCTGATCCAGATCCCGGACGCGTACTACCGCAAGGTGTGCGACTTCGAGCTGCCGGTCGCCCGCAGCTACGCGACCGGTATCGCCTTCCTCCCGCAGGACCCCGACGACGCCGAGAAGGCGATCGCCCGGATCGAGGAGCTGGCCGCCGAGGAGAACCTGACCGTTCTGGGCTGGCGCGAGATGCCGACCACCCCGGACCTGCTGGGCGCCACCGCGCGTTCGGTGATGCCGGTGTTCCGCCAGCTGTTCGTGGCGGCCAAGGCCGGTCGCGTGCTCGGCCTGGCGCTGGAGCGGATGGCCTTCCGGCTGCGCAAGCGGGCCGAGAAGGAGACCGAGACCTACTTCCCGTCGCTGTCGGGCCGCACCATCACCTACAAGGGGATGCTGACCACCGACCAGCTGGACAAGTTCTTTCCTGAGCTGACCGACCCCGACCTCGCCTCGGCGATCGGCGTCGTGCACTCGCGCTTCTCCACCAACACGTTCCCGTCCTGGCCGCTGGCCCACCCGTACCGGTACATCGCCCACAACGGCGAGATCAACACCGTGCAGGGCAACCGGAACTGGATGCGCGCCCGCGAGGCGCTGCTGGCCAGCGACCTGATCCCGGGCGACCTGGAGCAGCTCTACCCGATCTGTACTCCGGGAGCCTCCGACTCCGCCTCCTTCGACGAGGTGCTGGAGCTTCTCCACCTCGGCGGCCGGTCGCTGCCGCACGCGATGCTGATGATGATCCCGGAGGCGTGGGAGAACGCCACGACGATGGATCCCAAGCGGCGCGCGTTCTACGAGTTCCACTCGACTCTGATGGAGCCGTGGGACGGACCGGCCTCGGTCGTCTTCTCCGACGGTACGAAGGTCGGCGCCGTCCTCGACCGCAACGGCCTGCGCCCCTCGCGGTACTGGGTCACCGACGACGGCCTCGTCGTGCTGGCCTCCGAGGCCGGCGTGCTCGACATCGACCCGGCGACCGTGGTCCAGAAGGGCCGGCTCGAGCCGGGCAAGATCTTCCTGGTCGACGTCGAGGGCCACCGGATCATCACCGACAACGAGGTGAAGTCGGCGCTGGCCGCCGAGAACCCGTACGACGAATGGCTGCACGCCGGCCTGATCCGGTTCGAGGACCTGCACGAGCGCGAGCACGTCGTCCACAGCCACGCCTCCGTCACCAGGCGCCAGCAGGTCTTCGGGTACACCGAGGAAGAGCTGCGCATCCTGCTCACCCCGATGGCCAAGTCCGGTGCCGAGCCGATCGGCTCGATGGGTACCGACACCCCGATCGCCGTCCTGAGCGACCGGCCGCGGCTGCTGTTCGACTACTTCGCCCAGCTGTTCGCGCAGGTCACCAACCCGCCGCTGGACGCGATCCGCGAGGAGCTCGTCACCTCGCTGTCGTCGTCCCTGGGGCCGGAGGCGAACCTGCTCAACCCGGGCCCGGCGTCCTGCCGTCAGGTCGTGCTGCCGTTCCCAGTGCTCACCAACGACGAGCTGGCCAAGATCCGCCACATCAACCTGGACGGTGACCTGCCCGGTCTCGCGACGACCGTGCTGCGCGGTCACTACGTGGTCGAGGGCGGCGGCGCGTCGCTCAAGGCCCGGCTCGACGAGATCTGCGCCGAAGCCGACGCGGCGATCGCCGAGGGCGCCCGCATCCTGGTCCTGTCCGACCGGCACTCGAACGCCGAGAACGCGCCGATCCCGTCGCTGCTGCTGACCGCCGCGGTTCATCACCACCTGGTGAGGGAGAAGACCCGTACACAGGTCGGGCTGGTCGTCGAGGCCGGCGACGTCCGCGAGGTCCACCACGTCGCCCTGCTGATGGGGTACGGCGCGGCCGGCGTCAACCCGTACCTGGCGCTGGAGTCCGTCGAGGACCTCTGCCGCCGTGGCACGTACCTGCCCGGCATCGAGCCCGAGCAGGCCGTCCGCAACCTGGTGAAGTCGCTGGGCAAGGGCGTGCTCAAGGTGATGTCCAAGATGGGCGTCTCCACCGTCGCGTCGTACACGGGCGCGCAGATCTTCGAGGCCAACGGCCTGTCCCCGGACCTGGTCGAGGAGTACTTCACCGGTACTTCCTCCAAGCTCGGCGGCATCGGTCTCGACGTCATCGCCGAGGAGGTCAGGCGCCGGCACCTGCGGGCGTACCCGGCCGACGGCATCCTCAGCGCGCACCGCAAGCTCGACGTCGGTGGCGAGTACCAGTGGCGGCGTGAGGGCGAGCCGCACCTGTTCGACCCCGAGACCGTGTTCCGGTTGCAGCACTCGACCCGCACGGGCCGGTACGACATCTTCAAGCAGTACACGGCCCGCGTCGACGAGCAGTCGGAGCGGCTGATGACGCTGCGCGGGCTGTTCGGCTTCAACTCCGGCCGTGAGCCGATCAGCGTCGATGAGGTCGAGCCGGTCTCGGCGATCGTGCGCAGGTTCTCGACCGGTGCGATGAGCTACGGCTCGATCAGCGCCGAGGCACACACCGCCCTCGCGATCGCGATGAACCAGCTCGGTGGCAAGTCGAACACCGGCGAGGGCGGCGAGGACTCCGACCGGCTGCACGACCCGGAGCGGCGGAGCTCGATCAAGCAGGTCGCGTCGGGCCGCTTCGGCGTTACGTCGGAGTACCTGACGAACTCCGACGACATCCAGATCAAGATGGCGCAGGGCGCGAAGCCCGGTGAAGGTGGCCAGCTGCCGGGGCACAAGGTGTACCCGTGGGTCGCCAGCACCCGGCACTCCACGCCGGGCGTCGGCCTGATCTCGCCGCCGCCGCACCACGACATCTACTCGATCGAGGACCTGGCACAGCTGATCCACGACCTGAAGAACGCGAACCCGCTGGCCCGGGTCCACGTGAAGCTGGTCTCCGAGGTCGGCGTCGGCACGATCGCGGCGGGGGTGAGCAAGGCGCACGCGGACGTCGTACTGATCTCTGGGCACGACGGTGGTACCGGTGCGGCTCCGCTGACCTCGCTGAAGCATGCGGGTGGGCCCTGGGAGCTCGGTCTGGCCGAGACTCAGCAGACCCTGCTGCTCAACGGGTTGCGCGACCGGATCGTCGTACAGACCGATGGCCAGCTCAAGACCGGCCGGGACGTGGTCGTCGCGGCACTGCTCGGCGCGGAGGAGTACGGGTTCGCCACGGCTCCGCTCGTCGTATCGGGCTGCATCATGATGCGGGTCTGCCACCTGGACACCTGTCCGGTCGGCGTCGCGACCCAGAACCCGGTACTGCGTGAGCGCTTCGCGGGCAAGCCGGAGTTCGTCGTCAACTTCTTCGAGTTCATCGCGGAGGAGGTCCGGGAGTACCTGGCCGAGCTCGGCTTCCGCACCCTCGACGAGGCGATCGGGCATGCCGAGGTACTGGACATCAAGCGCGCGGTGGACCACTGGAAGGCCGACGGGCTCGACCTGTCGCCGATCCTGCACGTGCCGTCGCTGCCGGAGGGTGCTGCACGGCATCAGACCGTCACCCAGGACCACGGGCTCGACAAGGCGCTCGACAACGAGCTGATCCGGATCTGCGCGCCGGCCATCGACAACGGCGAGCCGGTCCGGGCGCAGCTGCCGATCCGGAACGTCAACCGGACCGTCGGCACCATGCTCGGCAACGCGATCACCAAGAAGTACCGGGCCGCCGGACTGCCCGACGGCACGATCGACCTGACCTTCACCGGGTCGGCCGGCAACTCGTTCGCCGCCTTCGTACCGCGCGGTGTCACGCTCCGGCTGGAGGGCGACGCCAACGACTACGTCGGCAAGGGGCTGTCCGGTGGACGGGTGGTGATCCGCCCGGACCGCGAGGCGCGGTTCGACGCGGCCGACCAGATCATCGCCGGCAACGTGATCGCCTACGGCGCGACCTCGGGCGAGCTGTTCATCAATGGTGGCGCAGGGCAACGGTTCTGTGTCCGGAACTCCGGTGCCACCGCCGTCGTCGAAGCAGTCGGCGACCACGCCTGCGAGTACATGACGGGTGGTCGCGTCGTCGTCATCGGCGCGACCGGCCGGAACTTCGCGGCGGGCATGTCGGGCGGCGTGGCCCACGTGCTCGACCTGGATCCCGCGCTGGTGAACCCGGAGCTGGTCGACCTGCTCCCGGTCACCGATGCGGAGTCCGAGCTGTTGCACGACCTGGTCCGCAGGCACCACGAGGAGACCGGTTCGGAGCGGGCGGAGAAGCTGCTCGCCGACTGGGCCGCCGCGGCTGCCCGTTTCACCACGGTGATGCCTCGTGACTACGCCCGCGTACTGGCAGCCAAGGCGGCTGCCGAACGCGACGGGCTGGACGAGGACGCCACCACGCGAGCGATGATGGAGGCCATCTGATGGCTGACCCGAAGGGATTCCTGACCACCCCGCGCGAGGTCGCGGAGCGCCGCCCGGTCGAGGAACGCAAGCAGGACTGGAAAGAGGTCTACCCCGGTGGACCCGGCAAGGCGTTGCTGCCGATCATCACCAAGCAGGCGGGCCGCTGCATGGACTGCGGCATCCCGTTCTGCCACTCCGGCTGCCCGCTGGGCAACCTGATCCCGGAGTGGAACGACCTGGTTTGGCGCGACGACTGGACCGGCGCCATCGAGCGGCTGCACGCGACCAACAACTTCCCGGAGTTCACCGGGCGGCTGTGCCCGGCTCCCTGTGAGCCGGCCTGCGTGCTGGGGATCAACCAGGAGCCGGTCACGATCAAGAACGTCGAGGTCGCGATCATCGACAAGGCCTGGGAGTCCGGCGACGTCCGGCCTCAGCCGCCGGAATGGCTGACCGGTAAGACGATCGCGGTCGTCGGGTCCGGGCCGGCCGGTCTCGCGGTCGCTCAGCAGCTGACCCGGGCGGGTCATACAGTTGCCGTCTACGAACGCGCCTCGGCGCCGGGTGGACTGCTGCGGTTCGGCATCCCCGAGTTCAAGATGGAGAAGGTGCAGGTCGAGCGCCGGATCCAGCAGATGAAGGAAGAGGGCACGGTCTTCCGCTCCGGCGTCAACGTCGGCGTGGATGTCACTGGGACGCAGCTGAAGCAGCGGTACGACGCTGTCGTGATCGCCACCGGCGCGACGGCGGCTCGCGATCTGCCGGTACCGGGGCGCGAGTTCGGCGGCATCCACCAGGCGATGGAGTACCTGCCGCAGGCCAACAAGGTCGCGCTGGGGGAGACGGTCGAGGATCAGATCGTTGCCACTGGCAAGGATGTCGTGATCATCGGTGGTGGCGACACGGGCGCCGACTGCCTCGGTACCGCACACCGCCAGGGTGCCCGCAGTGTCACCCAGTTGGAGATCATGCCGCGGCCGTCGGACGAGCGGCCGGATGGGCAGCCCTGGCCGACGTACCCGATGATCTACCGGGTCGCTTCGGCCCACGAGGAGGGTGGCGAGCGCGTCTACGCGGTCTCCACCAACAACTTCGTGGCGGATGCTGACGGCAACGTCTCCGGCCTGGACCTGGTCGAGGTCGAACTCGTCGAGGGCCGCTTCACTCCGGTACCGGGCAGTGAGCGCACCATCCCCGCCCAACTGGTCCTCCTCGCCATGGGCTTCCTGGGCCCCGAGCGCGAAGGCTTCCTCGAGCAACTCGGGGTAGACCTGGACGAGCGCGGCAACGTCAAGCGGGACAAGTCCTACCAGACCTCGGTCGAAGGCGTCTTCGCCTGCGGCGACGCCGGCCGAGGCCAGTCGCTGATCGTCTGGGCCATCGCCGAGGGCCGCTCCTGCGCCGCCGGCGTAGACACCCACCTGACCGGCTCATCCACCCTCCCAACCCCCATCCCGCCCACCGCCCGCCCACTGGTGGTCTGATTCGAGGCGGTCTCGTACTGCGGCTGAGGGCTTCCGCAGTACGAGACCGACCGCGCGCCAACATGCATCTGTTTGATCCGGCGCAATAGGTTGGAGCCTGTGTTTCGACGGCTGGTGACGAAGGCCCGGCTCCGCAAAGCGGCGCCGTGGGCCGCGCTGGTGCTGCTCTGGCTGGTGGTGTCGGTCGCGATCGGTCTGCTCGGCTTCGCCAACGATTCCGAACGCGTCACCATCGGCGCCCACGCGGCCACCGTGTCGCCGACCTTTGACAACCACGCCACCCTCGACCTCGGGGCCGTACTGCCCCGCCTTCGCCTGCAGACCGATCTCCCGGCGGACCTCGGCCTCAACATCGACATCCAGGAGACCGACGCCGACAACCTCACCGAGCTGCTCAACCGCGACGCCCTGATCGCCTCGCAGCCCGACGGTGAGATCGCCCGGATCCGCCAGGTGGTCCGCGAGATGGCCGTCGACAACGCGGTCGCCGGCGCCGGCTCAGGTCTGCTGGTGGCCGTCGTCGTCGCCACCGCTTGGGCCATGGTCGGCCCCCGCCGCCGACGCGAGCTCTGGACAGCTCTGCACAACTCCGAACGCCGAGTGCAGCACCGCGCGATCGTCGTACTGGTCGCCATGCTGACCACGATCGCGTCGATCTTCGGCCCGGCCGCGATGCGTACCCCCGAGGCCGCCCCGACCGCCTGGCAACCGCTCTCGAAGCTGCTCCCCGAGCTGTCCTTCGACGAGCGCCTCAAGAACGTCGAGGTCGCGTCGGGCTTCTCCACCACCGGCGGCGTCGGCGTGATCCGGACGGCGGTCGAGACGTACGAGCGTTCGACCGAGTTCTACGGCCAGCTCCGCGACCGCGTCAGCCGGGTCGGCGGCCGGATTCACCAGGCGGCCGAGGGGGAGACCGTCGCGCTGCTCGTCTCGGACCGGCACGACAACATCGGGATGGACCCGTTCGCCGCCGAGGTCGCCAAGGTGGCCGGCGCGAAGGTACTGATCGATGCCGGTGACGACTCGTCCTCGGGGCAGGCGTGGGAGGTGTTCAGCATCAACTCGCTCGCCCAGCACTTCAAGGATCTCAAGGTGGTCGCGGTCGCCGGCAACCACGACGCCGGCGGGCACATCGAGGACGCGATGCGGAAGAACAAGTTCACCGTCCTCGACAGCAAGCCGGTCGAGGTCGAGGGCATCCGGTTCCTCGGCGACAGCGACCCCACCAAGACCGGTCTGGGCAGCGCGGACACCCCGGGCGACGAGACGACGGGGGAGCAGTCCAAGCGGCTCGCCGACGTGGCCTGCGACCAGCCCGAGGACGAGCGGATCTCGACCTTCGTCGTCCACGATCCGTCCTCGTTCCAGGACACCGCGAATCGCGGCTGCGCGTCGCTGCTGCTGTCCGGTCATCTGCATCGCCAGGTGGGGCCGGAGACGAAGATCATCGGCGGCAAGGCGGTCACCACCTTCACCAACGGGACCACCGGCGGAGCGGCGTACGCGTTCGCCCTCGGGTACACGCTGCGGCGGCCGGGCGAGGTCACATTGGTCACCTATGTGAAGGGTCAGCCGGCAGGTCTGCAGACCGTGACGGCCGAGCTGACGGGTGAGATCACGGTGGGCACATACAAGCCGCTGGCCAACTGACACACGGTGTTAACCCACCAGTAACGGGAGCGGACCAGCAGCACAGTGGTCTTGTAGGAGTAGGGTTTTGTGACGTGCGTCGCGCAAAGATCGTTTGTACGCTCGGCCCGGCTACGGCCGCCCCGGAGCGCATCCTGGAACTCGTCCAAGCTGGTATGGACGTCGCTCGGCTGAACCTGAGCCACGGCGCCCATGCTGAGCACGAGCGCATCTACCACCGGATTCGCGCTGCAGCGGAGGAGACCGGCAAAAACGTCGGCATCCTCGTCGACCTGCAGGGCCCGAAGATCCGGCTGGCGGAGTTCGCCGAAGGCAAGGTCACCTTGACCTACGGCGAGCGCTTCACCATCACCACCCGGGAGGTCCCCGGTGACGTGACCATCTGCGGTACGACGTACGACGGGCTGCCCGGCGACGTCAGCCCGGGTGATCAGCTGCTCATCGACGACGGCCGCATCGCTCTGGTCGCCGAGGAGGTGACCGAGACCGACGTGATCTGCCGGGTGGTCGTGGGCGGACCGGTGTCGAACAACAAGGGCATCAACCTGCCAGGTGTCACGGTGAGCGTGCCGGCGATGTCGGAGAAGGACGCGGAGGACCTGCGCTGGGCCCTGCACCTGCCGGCCGACATGATCGCGCTGTCGTTCGTCCAGCGGGCGGCCGACATCCAGATCGTGCACAAGATCATGGAAGAAGAGGGTCACCGGGTCCCGGTGATCGCCAAGATCGAGAAGCCGCAGGCAGTCGCCAACCTGGACGAGATCATCGAGGCCTTCGACGGCTTCATGGTCGCCCGCGGCGACCTCGGCGTGGAGCTCCCGCTGGAGGAGGTCCCGCTGGTCCAGAAGCTGATCATCGACCAGGCCCGGCTGAACGCGAAGCCGGTGATCGTCGCCACCCAGATGCTGGAGTCGATGATCTCGGCCCCGCGGCCGACCCGGGCCGAGGCCTCCGACGTCGCCAACGCGGTGCTCGACGGCGCCGACGCGGTGATGTTGTCCGGCGAGACCAGCGTCGGCCGGTTCCCGATCGAGACGGTCAAGACGATGGCCCGCATCGTCGCGTCGACCGAGCAGCACGGCCTCGGCCGGGTCGCGGAGATCGACTGGGAGCCCCGCACCAAGGGCGGCGTGATCGCCAAGGCGGCCGCCGACGTGGCGGAGCGGATGGAGGCGAAGTACCTCGTCGCCTTCACCCAGAGCGGCGACACGGCGCTGCGCCTGGCCCGGTACCGCACCGAGATCCCGGTCCTGGCGTTCACCCCGGTACCGTCGGTCAGCGCCTGGCTGAGCGTCGTCTGGGGCATCGAGACCCACATCGTCCCCACCGTCCAGCACACCGACGACATGGTCCGCCAGGTAGACCAACGCCTCCTCGAACTGGGCAAACTCCAAAAGGGCGACCTGGTGGTAATCGTCGCCGGCTCCCCACCCTCCATCCCCGGCTCCACCAACGCCCTCCGAGTCCACCGAATGGGCGACGCCATCTCCGGCGCAGCCCCCGCCTACCGCGACCTGCCCGAGAACTAACCCCAAGAGCAGACCCACGCCCGCAAGAACAAAGAACAAAGAACAAAGAACAAAGAACAAAGAACAAAGAACAAAGAACAAAGAACAAAGAACAAAGAACAAAGAACAAAGAACAAAGAACAAAGAA
>NZ_JBITDB010000002.1:368801-436760 GCF_044453825.1 Kribbella sp. NPDC051620 | reverse complement strand
TAAATTATGAGTAGTGGTTGAGGCGGGCGGTCAAGTGGCTGTCCGCCTCAATTCGGTGTACAGATACAGGCAGGGCCCAGCCAGGCTGTAGGCGTTGGGTTCGCGGTAGCTGGCGAGCATCTGTTGTCGGATGGACGCGGCCTCTGCGGATCAGGCTGGCCGACCGGACGTCCAGCTCACAGGGGGGCTGCCGCCCACCTGAAGGTGACAATGCGCGGATTTACGAGGTTCAGGGGAGTTTCGGCGGTGCGTTGCTTCTCTGGCTTAGGACTTCGGACCTATATACCGGTCGAGTACGGCTACGCCCTCGCGCCTGGCGACCGATAGGGCGTTGCGGCGGGGCATTCGCCAAGGGATGGCTAGTAGGTCCAAGGCCCACTGGCACAGTGCCATGATGTCGGCTGACTCGTTGGAGAACTGGTAGCGCGGGTACTCGTACCTCTTCAGTTCGCCGCCCACGGGTCGGGTTGCCCAGTTCGCCACGCGGCATCCGTCAGAGTTGAACAGCCCTCGCAGGAAGAGGCCTGGATGTTCGGTGACCAATGTCGTCTGCCAGTTGGTCAGTTTGATTTCTCGCTGATGTTTCGGTCCGGGACCGTGCTGGGGGAAGAGGCATGGCCAGTGCTTCCAGTATGAGACGACCGCCGTGTAGCCAACTGCCTGGACCCGGTGCACCGGCCGACTTGGATGGAGAGCTGCGGTCGCGGTGGCGGCCTCGTCGATCAATCGCGGGTACTTGTTGTCGCAGGCGATCCGCAGTGAGTACACGCCCTTCTTCAGCGCCGACAGACAGCCGTCGCCCAGGTAGAGGCCCAGCAGATGCGCGTAATCCGCACCGGGGAGCTGCCCGTCAGTGCACCGCGGACAGTCCGTCAGGCGAACTTTCGCACCCGGACCGTCCCGCCAGTCACGGAGAGTAGCGCGGCTGACGCCGAGAAGGCGACTCACGGCGCTCAAGGTCTCACCGGCCGCGAGTAACTCACGCGCTCGCCGTCGCATCCGCCTGTCGTACACAGACCGAGCGTTCCAGAGGCCACGGACAATCAGCCGGGAGGTGGGGCACGCGGATGGATGGACGTGGGCGACACGCGTACCGATTGCGAGGTCAATGTGCGAGGTTGGGTCCGGACCGGCTAGAGTTTCTCTGCACCCTGCCGGGTTGGTGGAATAGGCAGACACGATGGATTCAAAATCCATTGCTCGCAAGGGCGTGTGGGTTCAAGTCCCACACCCGGCACAAGAAAATGTCGGTGGCTGGTGCCACCGTGAGGTATGCCTCACTTCAGGTCGCAGGAGACGGTGGACTCCGCGTTGCGGATGTCGAACAACGGGGTCAGTGACCGTGCCAACGCCGAGATTCATGGCGTTGCGGTGAAGACGATCAAGAGGTGGCGGCGGCAGTACCAAGAGCTCGGACTGCCGCGTGGGCAGGGGTTCCAGCCGACGCCGTGTCCGCGGTGTGATGGGGCTGAGCTCGACGAGGCGGCGTACGCCTTGTTGCTTGGCTGGTATCTGGGCGATGGGCACATTGTCGCGGCACGGCGTGGGGTCTATACCTTGCAGGTCGCGAACGATGAGAAGTACCCGGAGCTCAATCAAGAGATCGCGGCGACGATGCGGCTGGTGAAGCCGACCGCCAGCCCTTGCCTGAGGGGCCACAAGACGGCGGGCTACATACGGATCGAGGTGCGGTGGAAGCACTGGCCGTGTCTGTTTCCTCAGCATGGCGTGGGGCGCAAGCATCTGCGCAAGATCGAGCTGGCCGACTGGCAGCGGGAGATCGTTGCCAAGTGCCCCGAACAGCTGCTGCGGGGTTTGTTCCACTCGGACGGTTGCCGGTTCGTCAACTGGGCGACGAAGGTCACGGCGGACGGTGAGACCAAGCGGTACGAGTACATCCGCTACCAGTTCTGGAACGAGTCCGAAGACATCCGGAACATATTGACGGATGCCCTGGACCTGCTGGGTATTCCGTGGCGGAAGCCGCGGATCAACGCGGTCGCGGTCAGCCGGAAGGAAGGCGTCGAGGCGCTGGATCGGTTCGTCGGGCCCAAGGGGTAAGTGGGGGATCGATAAGGTGGCCCTTGTGAATGCTAAGCGGGTGGTGATTGCGGAGGATGAGGCGCTGATCCGGATGGATCTGGCGGAGATGCTCGAGGAGGAGGGGTATGACGTCGTCGGGCAGGCGGGGGATGGTGAGGAGGCCATTCGGCTGGCGACGGAGCATCGGCCTGATCTGGTGATTCTGGATGTGAAGATGCCGAAGCTGGACGGGCTGAGCGCGGCGGAGAAGATCGCGGGGGACCGGATCGCTCCGGTGCTGATGCTGACCGCGTTCTCGCAGCGGGAGCTGGTCGAGCGGGCCCGGGACGCCGGCGCGATGGCGTACCTGGTGAAGCCGTTCTCGAAGGCGGACCTGTTGCCGGCCATCGAGATCGCCGCCTCCCGGTACGTCGAACTGGCCGAGCTCGAGCGTGAGGTGGCCGATCTGGCCGAGCGGCTGGAGACCCGCAAGCTGGTCGACCGGGCCAAGTCGGTGCTGCAGACCAAGTTCGGGCTGACCGAGCCGGACTCGTTCCGCTGGATCCAGAAAACCGCCATGGACAAAAGAGTTTCGATGCGCCAGGTCGCCGAGTTGGTTGTTGACGAGGCGGGTAGTGACGACTGAATCACTCTCTGCTCATCACAAAGCAGCCTGGAGAGCGCATTAACAGCCGTCACCGGTACCCATGCTGCTTACAGCGGTAACGACCTCACAACACACGCTCCGTCACGTTCGCTTGTGACGCCGCCGGAGGTCTAACCTGCGGGTGCTCGCGGCAATCGCGGGAGTCCGGGGGTTTGCTCGGACTATCCAGACATGGGAGGAACAGTGCAGCAGCGTTCCGTAGTACGGGTCGGCGCGACGCTGATCGTGGCGTCGTTGGCCCTGACTGCCTGCGGTTCACGCAGCAAGGACGACAACGCCGGGGGCGGCGGCAGTGCGACCAAGACCGCCAAGATCGGCGTCATCGCACCTCTGTCAGGCGACCTGTCGGCGCTGGGTCTGGGTATCCAGCACTCGGTCGAACTGGCTGTCAAGCAGGCCAACGACTCCAACGCGATCCCGGGCTGGAAGCTCGAGGTCGACGCGAAGGACGACGAGGCCAAGCCGGACCCGGGTAAGAACGCCGCCACGTCGCTGGCCGGCGACAAGGACGTCATCGGTGTCGTCGGCACGCTGAACACCAGCGTCAGCCAGCAGGTCCAGCCGGTCCTGTCGACCGCCAAGATCGTCCAGGTCTCCCCGGCCAACACCGGCCCCGGCCTGACCCAGGGCGTCGACTGGCAGAAGGACCCGAAGCGTCCCTACGCCTCGTACTTCCGCACCTGCACCACGGACGCGGTCCAGGGCCCGTTCGCGGCCCGGTACCTGTACGAGACGGCCAAGATCACCAAGGTCGCCACTGTGCACGACAAGAAGGCGTACGGCCAGGGCCTGGTCGGCACCTTCACCGAGGAGTTCAAGAAGCTGGGCGGTCAGGTCGTCGAGGCCGAGACCATCAACCCGGACGACTCGAACTACCAGGCCGTCGTGACCGCGATCAAGCCGAGCGCGCCGCAGGCGATCTACTACGGTGGCGAGTACCCGGCCGCCGGACCGCTGTCGCAGCAGATGAAGGCCGCCGGCCTGAACGTCCCGCTGATGGGCGGCGACGGCATCTTCGACCCGAAGTACATCACCCTGGCGGGCAAGACCTCCAACGGTGACCTGGCCACCTCGGTCGGCGCGCCGGTCGAGGCGCTGGACTCGGCGAAGAAGTTCGTCGCCGACTACGCCGAGCAGAAGTACCCCGAGCCGTACGCGGCCTACGGTGGTTACTCCTACGACGCGGCCAACGCGATCATCAACGCGCTGAAGGTCTCGCTGAAGGACGCCAAGGACGTCGAGTCGGCCCGTCAGGCGACCATCGACGCGATGAGCAAGGTCAGCTTCGACGGCGTCACCGGCAAGGTCGCGTTCGACCAGTACGGCGACACCACGTCCAAGGTCCTGACCGTCTACAAGGTGGATGCCGGCAAGTGGGCCACCGTGGAGACCAAGGACTTCGAGAGCAAGTAGTCGACCCATGACCCGGGGGTGGGACGCCACACGTCGTCCCACCCCCGTGGCATGCCGCAAACTCAAGCCAGTTGGGAGGTCGACGTGGACCTGTTCTTTCAGCAGCTCGTGAACGGGCTGACCCTTGGATCGCTGTACGCCCTGATCGCGGTCGGGTACACCGTCGTCTACGGCATCGTTCAGCTCATCAACTTCGCCCATGGCGAGGTCTTCATGATCGGTGCGTTCGGCGCACTGACGACGTACCTGTTGTTCTTCGACGGTCAGACCGGCCTGTGGATCCTGCCGATCATGATCATCGGCGCCATGATCGCCTCGGTCGGCACCGCGGTGCTGATGGAGCGGATCGCGTACCGTCCCCTGCGGAACGCGCCTCGCCTCGCACCCCTGATCACGGCGATCGGCATCTCGGTCTTCCTGCAGGAGTTCATCCGGCTCTTCTACGAGAAGATCCCGGACTTCCCCAGCGCCAAGCAGCGGATCCCGTTCCCGCAGCTCGACGTGGTCAGCGGCACGGCCGTCGAGGTCGGCAGCGTGACGATCCAGCGGTCGGCGATCTTCACCGTCGCGGCGCTCATCATCTGTTCGGTACTTCTCTGGTACTTCATCACGCGGACCCGGCTGGGCCGCGGCATGCAGGCTGTCTCGCAGGACCCGGACACGGCCCGGCTGATGGGTATCAACGTGGACCGGATCATCGTCGTGGCGTTCGCGCTCGGCGCCGTCCTGGCCGCCGTCGCCGGTGTGTCGCAGGGCCTGCAGAACAACAACATCGACTTCCGGATGGGCTTCCTGGCCGGTCTGAAGGCGTTCACCGCCGCGGTGCTGGGCGGTATCGGCAACATCCAGGGCGCCGTGGTCGGTGGCCTGGTGCTCGGCGTGGTCGAGGCCATGGCGACCCAGTTCGGCCTCGGCGGCAGTACCTGGAAAGACGTCTGGGCGTTCGTGATCCTGATCCTGGTACTGGTCTTCCGGCCGCAGGGTCTGCTCGGAGCGAGGGTGGTGGATCGCGCATGAGAATTCCCAACCTGCCCGACAGCTTCAGGTCCAAGCACGCCGCCAAGGGCTGGCCGCTCGGCCTGGCCGGGGTGGCGCTGCTGATCATCGGCTCGTTCCTGTCCTGGAGCTACGACGACCAGATCCTCGGCGACCTGTCGCTGAACTTCTACCCGGGCGGCCTGCAGATCCTGGCCATCATCGGCGCGGTCCTCGGCCTGTTCCTGCTGCTCACCGCCAAGGGCGTGCTCGAGTCCCGCTTCGGCCCCTGGCTCGACGCGGGGCTCGGACTGCGCGCCCTCGGCCTGTGGATGCTGATCTACATGGTGCTGGTGCTCGTTGCCATCACCACCGACTCCGACGGCCTGATCAACGTCAACCCGGGTGGCTGGGTGTCCTTCGTGGGCGCGCTGCTGCTGTTCCTGGGCGCGCGGGTCGTACCGCTGCGCGAGCACCGGGACCTGGCCGCGGCCAGAGCACCGGGCTGGGCCGAGGTACTCGCGATCGCCGTCGTGATGGCGGGTGTCCTGTTCGGCGCGGCGTACGCGCTGGGCCGCGACGACGCCTGGTCGTTCGTGCTGTTCCTGGTCTTCGCCGCCGGCGTCATCGCGATGATGGTGCGGACCGGCATCCTGACCTGGTTCGGCCACGTCGCCCAGCGGCAGAAGAAGATCCTCACCCTGTCGGCGTTCCTGGTCGCGTTCCTGTTCCCGTTCACCCAGAACGGGTCGGACGCGAACATGTCGATCGCCACCCAGGTCCTGGTCTTCGCCGCGACGGCGATGGGCCTGAACATCGTGGTCGGCCTGGCCGGCCTGCTCGACCTCGGTTACATCGCCTTCCTCGGCTCCGGCGCCTACGTCGCGGCCACGATGTCGCAGTCGGCGTTCGCCACCATCGGCTGGAAGCCGCCGTTCCTGGTGGTCGTCCTGCTCGGTGCGAGCGTGGCGGCGGTGCTGGGCCTGATCATCGGTTCGCCGACGCTGCGGGTCTCCGGTGACTACCTGGCGATCGTGACGCTGGGCTTCGGGGAGATCTTCCGGTTCTCGATGTTCAACCTGGACGGCAACAACGGCCCGAACCTGACCAACGGCCCGAACGGTGTCCCCGGCATCCCGGACCTGGAGATCGGCAGCTTCAACTTCGGCGCGACGCACACCATCGCCGGGATCGATCTGGGCAGGTTCTCGAACTACTACTTCCTGCTGCTGGTCCTGATCGGCGGCGTCATCCTGGTCTTCGCCCGGCTGAACGACAGCCGGATCGGTCGCGGCTGGGTGGCCATCCGCGAGGACGAGAAGGCCGCCGAGGCGATGGGTGTCAACGTCTTCGGCCTGAAGCTGCTGGCGTTCTCGGTCGGCGCCTTCCTGGCCGGTCTGGCCGGCACCATCAAGGCCCACCAGGACGGCGCGGTCAGCCCGGACCAGTACGTCTTCCTCGAGTCGGCGTTCCTGCTCGCGGCGATCGTGCTGGGCGGCATGGGTACCATCGCCGGTGTGTTGCTGGGAGCAACGATCCTGAAGCTGCTGCCGGAGAAGCTGCGGTTCTTCTCGGAGTACCGGCTGTTGCTGTTCGGTCTGCTGCTGGTGCTGATGATGCGGTTCCGTCCCGAGGGGCTGGTCGCGAGCAGACGGCGGCAGCTGGAGTTCCACGAAGAGGACGAGGAACTCGCGGTGGCGATCGAGCACGAACTGGTCGAGGAGGCGAAATGACCGTCACGGAGGAAGTGAGCAGCGCCGTACCGGCCAGTCCGCAGGTGGTCCTGGAGGCCTCCGGCGTGACCATGCGGTTCGGTGGTCTGCTGGCGGTCAACGACGTCAACCTGACCGTCCGCGAGGGCGAGATCGTCGGTCTGATCGGCCCGAACGGGGCCGGCAAGACGACCTTCTTCAACTGCCTGACCGGGCTGTACAAGCCGACCAGCGGCCAGGTCCGGTTCGCCGGCAAGCCGCTGGCGCCCAAGCCCACGGCGGTGGTCAAGGCCGGGATGGCCCGCACGTTCCAGAACATCCGGCTGTTCGCGAACATGACGGCGCTGGAGAACGTGATGGTCGGCCGGTACTGCCGGACCAGCGCGGGCGCGCTCACGGCGGTACTGCGTGGGCCGAAGTTCCGTCGCGAGGAGCGCGCCACCCGGGCCCGGGCCCAGGAGCTGCTCGAGTTCGTCGGGCTCGGCAGGTCGGCCGAGCACCTGGCCCGCAACATGCCGTACGGCGACCAGCGGCGGCTCGAGATCGCCCGCGCGCTGGCCACCGACCCGAAGCTCATCCTGCTGGACGAGCCGACGGCCGGTATGAACCCGCAGGAGACCCGGCAGGCCAGTGACCTGATCTTCAAGATCCGGGACTCGGGACTGTCGGTCGTGGTGATCGAGCACGACATGCGCTTCATCTTCAACCTGTGCGACCGGGTGCTGTGCCTGGTCCGCGGTGAGGCGCTGGTCGAGGGCACGCCGGGCGAGGTGCAGTCCGACCCGCGGGTGATCGAGGCGTACATCGGTACCGGTGAGGACGACGACGAGGACGAGGTGGACATCACCCAGGCCCACGTCCAGGACACCACCGTGGCCGAAGAGGAGGGCAAGGCATGACCGCGATGCTCGAGGTCAGGGACCTGGAAGTCTCCTACGGCAAGATCGTCGCCGTGAAGGGGATCAGCTTCTCGGTCGAGCAGGGCCAGGTCGTCTCGCTGATCGGCACCAACGGCGCCGGCAAGACGACGACGCTGCGGACCATCTCCGGGCTGCTCCGGCCCAGCGGTGGCGAGATCACCTTCCTGGGTCAGCGGATCGACCGGGTGCCGGCCCACGACATCGTCACGATGGGGCTGGCGCACTCACCCGAGGGCCGGCGGATCTTCCCCCGGCTGTCGGTGGAGGAGAACCTGCTGCTCGGCGCGTTCGCGCGCAACGACCACAGCGCGATCCGCAAGGACCTGGACGCGGCGTACGAGCTGTTCCCGATCCTGGGGGAGCGGCGCAAGCAGCCGGCCGGCACGTTCTCGGGCGGTGAGCAGCAGATGCTCGCGATGGGCCGCGCGATGATGAGCAAGCCCAAGCTGCTGATGCTGGACGAGCCGTCGATGGGGCTGTCGCCGATCATGATGAAGCGGATCATGTCGACGGTCACCGAGCTGCAGAAGCAGGGCACCACGATCCTGCTGGTCGAGCAGAACGCCCAAGCGGCGCTCAAGCGGGCAGACTACGGCTACGTGCTCGAGGTCGGCCAGATCGTACTGTCCGGCTCCGGCCGCGAGCTGCTCGTCAACGACGACGTCCGCAAGGCGTACCTCGGCGAGGACTAGTCATCCGGTACTACCGCAGGAGCCCCGGTCCCCGACCGGGGCTCCTTGCCGTTGACAACGAGATCAGTTGCGGATGACAACGAGGAGCTGGACCAGCAGCGGGGCGACGATCAGCGCCGGCAGCAGGTCGGCGACGGCGATCTGCTTGAGCTTGAGCAGGCGCAGGGCCACGCCGACCAGCAGCAGGCCGCCAGTGGCCCCAAGGGCGGTCACATGGGCATCGGGAAGGACATCGCCCAGTACTGCGCCTACGGCCGTCATCAGCCCCTGGATGACCAGTACGACGACCGCCGAGGCCGCCACGCCCCAGCCGAGGGAGGCGGCGAAGGCGATCGAGGCGAAGCCGTCCAGCACCGACTTGAGCAACAGCTGATCGGCGCCCCGCCCCAACCCGTCGGACAGCGCGCCCAGGAAGGTCAACGGCCCGACACAGAACACCATCGACGCCGACACGAAGCCCTCGACGAACGTGCTCTCGCCGTCGCCGCGGCTGAACCGGTGCTGCATCCAGGCGCCGAATCCCTCCAGCCGCTGCTCGATCCGCAGCAGCGAGCCGGTGATGCCGCCGATCAGCATCGCGCCGAGCACGATCAGTACCGGCGCGCTGTCTCCGACGGCGTCGCTGAGGGCGGCGTCGCCCACGGTCAGTGCCGAGCTGATCGCGATCAGCAGGGTCACCAGACCCAGCGCGTCGGTCACCAGATCGCGGGTGCGGTGCTGCAGCCGGTGACCGATCAGGACGCCCAGGACCGAGCCGACGAGCACTGTCGCGACATTCACGACAGTACCGATTCCGATGAACAAACCTGGTCTCCCGTTTCGCTCCGCGTCAGCTTTGCATCGGACCCCGGAAGCCCTACTGTTGCGCGGGGATGAGCGTATCGGCTCATATCTGTTCACCTCGGGGGTGGATCAGAAATCTAGGAGGGCCACGTGGCACCAGCCATCGAGGTGCGCGACGCCCGACCGGACGACGCCGGGGCACTGGTGGCCCTGTGGAGCGAGATGGCGGTCGGAGCCGGACATCAGGCCCGGTTGCTGACCGCGCCGTCCGTCGAGTCCGCGCGGGCCTCCGTCGCCAAGCACGCGGACGACCCGTCGGGCCGGCTCGTGGTCGGCGAGATCGACGGTGAACTCGGCGGGATGGCGTACCTGCGCCAGACCCCGATCAGCCCGCTGCACGACGAGGTCACCGTCACGGTGGAGTACTTGCACGTCAGCGATCACGCCCGCCGGCACGGCCTGGGCAAGGCGCTGATCGCCGAGGCGGCCGCGTGGGCCGAGCACGAGAACTGCCCGCATCTCGCTGTGGTCGCTCCGCCGGTCGCCCGCGAGGCGAACAGGTTCCTCGCCCGGTTGGGCTTGGGGCAGGCCGGCGTACTGCGGTTCGCCAGCACGCATACCGTACGGCGCCGCCTCGCGGCCGAGCACGCGCCCAACTTGCTGGCGCTGTTGTCGTCGCGACGTTCCGTGATGGCCCGCCGCGCCCAGCTCGCCCGCTCGCCGCTGGCCGGAGAGCACAGCGACGAGCAGTTCGAGGAGCTTCAGGCTCCCGGCGGCGCCTGAATCAGCTGGCAGGTGATCCGCGCGGTGCAGACCCGCTTGTCCCGCTCGTCGGTGATGACGACCTCGTACGACGTCGTGGTGCGGCCCAGGTAGATCGGCGTGGCCACGCCCGTGACGACGCCTTCGCGGACGGCGCGGTGATGCGTCGCGTTGATGTCGACACCCACAGCGACCTTGCCGTACGTCGCGGCGTGCAGCGCGGAGCCGATCGAGCCCAGGCTCTCGGCCAGCACGCAGGACGCGCCGCCGTGCAGCAGCCCGTACGGCTGGACGTTGCCCTTCACCGGCATCGTCGCGACCACCCGGTCCGGCGTCGCCTCGGTGACCACGATGCCCATCAAGTCGAGCAGGGTGCCCTCGGTCAGCATCCCCGGCGGCAGCTCGGCGGCAGTGTTTTCATCACTCATGGATGAAGGCTACGGGAGCGCCTGCGTGCGCGTGCGAGAACTGTCGGCGGTACCCACTAGAGTCTTTACGTGGCTCCTGAAACAGACTCCTCGACGATGACCAAGGACCCGGGCACGGTGGTGGACGGCTCCACCGCGCGACCGCGGATCCTGCTGCTGGACGGGCACTCGCTCGCGTACCGGGCGTTCTACGCGCTGCCGGTGGAGAACTTCTCCACCACCACGGGTCAGCACACCAACGCGGTGTACGGGTTCACCTCGATGCTGATCAACATGCTGCGCGACGAGCAGCCGACGCACATCTGCGTCGCGTTCGACGTGTCCCGCAAGACCTTCCGCGCCGAGCAGTACACGGAGTACAAGGCCGGCCGGTCGAAGTCCCCGGACGAGTTCAAGGGGCAGGTCTCGCTGGTCAAGGAGGTGCTGGAGGCGCTCCGGATCCCGACCACCGAGATCGACGGCTGGGAGGCCGACGACATCATCGCCACCTTGGCGACGCAGGCCGACGAGCAGGGGTTCGAGGTGCTGATCAGCTCCGGCGACCGCGACTCGTTCCAGCTGATCAACGAGAACATCACCGTGCTGTACCCGAAGCGTGGCGTCTCCGAGATCGCCCGGATGGACCCGGCCGCGGTCGAGGCGAAGTACGGGATCCCGCCGCGGATGTATCCGGACCTGGCCGCGCTGGTGGGGGAGAAGAGCGACAACCTGCCGGGCGTGCCCGGGGTCGGCGACAAGACCGCGGCGAAGTGGCTGAACCAGTTCGGCTCGCTGAACGACGTGATCGACCGGGTGAACGAGATCAAGGGCAAGGCCGGTGAGTCGCTGCGCGAGCACCTGTCCGACGTGATCCGGAACCGGCAGATCAACGAGCTGGTCCGCGACCTGACGCTGGACGTGTCCGTCGACGACCTGGTCCGGCACCCATGGGACCGGGACAAGGTGCACACGCTGTTCGACAGCCTGGAGTTCCGGGTGCTGCGTGAGCGGCTGGTCGCCGAGCACGAGCAGGTCGAGGAGACGATCGAGGAGGGCTTCGACCTCGAGGGCACGCAGCTCAAGCCCGGCGAGGTCGCTGCCTGGATCAAGGAGCACGTCTCGACCGGCGCGCGCACCGGCGTCGCGGTGCAAGGCAGTTGGGGTCGCGGTACAGGTGAGATCACCGGCCTGGCGCTGGCGACCTCGACGGGTGCGGCGGCGTGGTTCGACCCGGCAATGCTGACACCGGACGACGATTCGGCCTGGCAGGCATGGCTGGCCGACCCGAAGCAGCCGAAGGCGTTGCATGATGCGAAGGGCCCGCTGCTCGGGTTCCTGGAGCGCGGCTGGACGCTCGGTGGGCTGACCTCCGACACCCAGCTGAGCGCGTACCTGGTCCGGCCGGACCAACGGTCGTACGACCTGGCCGACCTGACCGTGCGCTACCTCAAGCGTGAGCTGCGCACTGAAGAGGCCGAGAACGGGCAGCTCAGCTTCGACGACGTCGAGGGCGGGCCGGCCGCGGACGCGACGATGCTGCGCGCCCGCGCGATCGCCGACCTGGCCGACACGCTCGACGCCGAGCTGGACAAGCAGGCCGGCACGACGCTGCTCGCCGACGTCGAGTTGCCGCTGATCGACGTGATCGCGGCGATGGAGCGGGACGGCATCTCGGTCGACCGGCCGTACCTGGAGGAGCTCGAGGCACGGTTCGCCACGGGTGTGCGGGAGGCGGCGACCGCGGCGTACGAGGTGATCGGCAAGGAGATCAACCTCGGCTCGCCGAAGCAGTTGCAGGTGGTGCTGTTCGACGAGCTGCAGATGCCGAAGACCAAGCGGACCAAGACCGGTTACACGACCGACGCGGACTCGTTGCAGTCGCTGTTCGAGAAGACCGAGCACCCGTTCCTCGCGTACCTGCTGGCGCACCGGGACGCGACCCGGCTGCGGCAGACGGTCGAGGGGCTGCTGAAGACGATCAGCCCGACGGACGCGCGGATCCACACCACGTTCAACCAGACGATCGCGGCGACCGGGCGGCTCAGCTCGACCGACCCGAACCTGCAGAACATCCCGATCCGGACCGAGGAGGGTCGGCGGATCCGCGAGGCGTTCGTCGTCGGCGAGGGTTTCGAGGCGCTGATGTCGGCCGACTACAGCCAGATCGAGATGCGGATCATGGCGCACGTGTCGGAGGACCAGGGGCTGATCGACGCGTTCAACTCCGGGATGGACTTCCACTCGGTGACCGCGTCGCGGGTGTTCTCGGTCGAGCCGACCGCGGTGACGCAGGAGCAGCGGGCCAAGATCAAGGCGATGAACTACGGCCTCGCGTACGGGCTGTCGGCGTACGGGCTGAGCCAGCAGCTGAAGATCGGCGTGGACGAGGCGAAGGGCTTGATGGACGAGTACTTCGAGGGCTTCGGCGGCGTCCGCGACTATCTGCGCAGCATCGTGCTGGAGGCCGGCAAGAGCGGTTACACCGAGACCATTCTCGGCCGCCGTCGCTACCTGCCCGACCTGACCAGCGACAACCGCCAACGCCGCGAGATGGCCGAGCGGATGGCGCTGAACGCCCCGATCCAGGGCTCGGCCGCCGACGTCATCAAGATGGCGATGCTCAAGGTCGACGCTTCCTTGAAGTCGTCCGGCCTGAAGTCCCGGATGCTCCTCCAGGTCCACGACGAACTGGTCTTCGAGATCGCCCCCGGCGAACGTGAAGCGCTGGAAGAACTCGTCCGCCGCGACATGGGCGCCGCCGTCGAGATGACCGTCCCCCTGGACGTCTCGGTCGGCGTCGGCCGCACCTGGCACGAGGCCGCGCACTAGCTGATGCTCAGCGAGTGGCCTGAAGTGCGATGCGAGTCGCCTGATGCCTGATGAGCCGATCCGGCCGTTCCGATGGGACTTGGTCCGGCCGGACCAGCTCGGCTCGCTCCTCGACGACGTACCCGAGGTCAACCTCGGGTACCTCGACGAGCTGATTGCATGTGCCGGCAAGGTGCTGGCCCGCTGCGGCGACGGCGAGCTGTACTTCGTCGGCCGCTCAGTGGACAGCCTGTTCGACCTACTGAGCGGCGCTCTCGCCGGTACCTCCTGGCAGGACCGGCTGCATCCGCTGCCGCTGTCGCTTCCCGGGCTGTGGGCCGACGATCTGACCGCCGATGAGTTGGCCCAACTGCGGACGAATCTGACTGCGGCAGGTCTGGCCCCGGCAGAGCTGATGCGCGGCCGCCCGACGGTGTTCGTCGACCTGGTAAGCCAGGGACACACCTTCGAGAACCTCTACGAGCTGCTGCGTGACTGGATCGACGAGGAGCACGCGCAGTGGGACGTGATCCGGCGCCAGTTGCGGTTCGTCGGCATCACCCGGCGAGGTAAAACGAGTCCGAACAAGTGGCGCTGGCAACAAGAGGCGGAGTGGACTGCCGAGTTGCCCGCGTCGTCGATCCGGAACGTTTCGCTCGACAGCATGGTGTGGAGCTACTTCGGCGACTACCAGGCGAAGACCGCCGGATCGTTCTGGCATGGCAGGTGGAGCGATCCGGAGGTCGGCGTGCCGCGCCGGGACAAGAAGGCGCGGTACGCGCTGGCGGAGGCGGCTCTGCTGGTCGAGCGGGGGAAGTCGGCCGAGGTCCGGCGCCGGCTGGCGGCTGGATTGGGTCGGGAGCCGACGACAGGCGAGCGCTGGTCGCGGGAACTTCAGCTGGAGCTCCGGCGCTAGTACGGGCGGCCGGTGTAGAGCGGTTGGTCGTCGGCTTTCAGGGCGTGGGCGATCGAGGCGAGTCTGATCTCGGAGAGGTCTGGTAGGTCATCGAGGGGGAACCAGGCGACCTCCAGGTTCTCGTCGTCGTTCACGCGCGCCTCACCGCGCACCGGGCGGCAGCTGAAACAAAGGTCGAGGAATTGGACCTGGTCGCCGTTCGGGTAGGAACCCGGCGGCAGCGTGTCGATGCTGACCAACCGGACAATCTCCGCCTCGACAGCCGTCTCCTCCTGGATCTCGCGCAGCAACGCGGGTGCCGGCTGCTCACCCGGCTCGAGGATCCCGGCGGGTAACGACCAGCGCCCGGTGTCGGCCCGGCGTACCAGTAGGACGCGCTCGGCATCGTCGAGCACGACGCCGGTGATCCCGGTCAGCCAGAGCAGGTCGTGGCCGACCTTCTCGCGGAGGTCGAGGATGAACTTCGGGGTCGTCATTCCGCCAGCCTAGGCGGAGGCCCCAGCCTGCCGATGGAGCCCGGTGGCCAGTGCTGCCGACAGCGCGATGGCGCAGACGGCGGTCATGCCGGCCAGGACCTTGATGGCGGTGAAGCCGGTGGCGAGGTCGGTGCCGATGACGATCAGCGCGGCGACCGCCAGCACGGCCAGGCCGACCCAGATCACCAGGGCGGCACGCTTCTCCTGCTGGGCGATCGCGGCGTACACGACCAGTTGCAGTACGGCGTACGCGGAACCGGCGAGCGCGAAGATCCAGGCGAAGTCGCCCAGTACCGGGTACTTGTCCTTGCCCCCGGCAACCGTCACCACCAGATCCGGCAGCAGCAAGGCGCCGAGGACACAGCACACGCCCAGCGCCGCGACGGCCTGGATCGCGCGCCGCAGCCGCAACGTGTCGCCGGGGGAGCTGGCCAGTGAGGGGAACACGGTCACGATCACGAACTGGGGCAGGAAAAGGCACGCCTTGGCGACGATCACGCCGGCCGCGTAGTACCCGCTGTGCTCGCCGTCCATCAGACCCCTGGCGAGCAACGCGTCCGCGTTCGCGATGGCGAAGAAGGCCAGCAGCGCGTGCGTGCCGTGGATCGTCTCCCGCAACGCTTCCTTGACCTGCTCGGGCGTACCACCGGTAGAACCGCGAAGCAGAAAGGACCCGACCAACGGCGGTACCGCGGCACCGACCGCGACACCGATCATGGCCGCGGTGACACTCGGGTGGATCACCAACGCCCCGGCCCCGAAGGCGAACCGCCCAACCCCGACGGCCGTGTACATCGCCGCCAACTCGGTCCACCGCTCACTGCCCTGCAGTACTCCGAGCTGCGACCCCATCAGCGTCAACCCGCCGAGTGTCGGCGCCAACAGCAGCACGGCGAGTACCGAATCGATGTGCAACAGCCAGATCAACAGCGGACTGGCCACCAGACACACCAAGGTCAGCCCCAGCGCGGACCGACGGCCCGCCCTGAGCAACGAGTCCGCCAACGCCTCTCGACCCGGTCCTGGATGGGTAGCGATCCGTCGCGCCCCCGACGCCTGCAACCCCAGCGGCACCACGTTCCCGATCAACAGCAACCCCAGCAGTGCCACCACGGCACTGAACTGCTCCGGTACCAGCCGATGCACCGCGAACAACGTGAACCCATAAGCCGCCACGTTCATGACAGCCATCCCGACCGCCACCACCGTCGCACTCCGCAAGAACCCCAACTTCGGCTCGACCGGCTGCTCGGGAGTCGTCTCTGAGGTCATGCCCCAACGCTACGGCCACCCCCACCTCCACGCTCACAGCGCCCTCACTGTCAACCCCTCACCGTTGCAGCAACTCCCGCTTGTGGGTGCTTTCGCCGCGACCCTAACCTTCGAGCACACTTGAAGGGGTGGGGCAATGACGACTGCGGTTTTCCCCCGGGCCAGGCGAATTCCGGCCGTGCTGATTTCCATCGCGCTGATCGTCGCCGGGCTGGTGATCGCCCAGCCGTCCGCCCGGGCGGCCACCCCGGTGGGACAACGCTCCGCCGCTCAGCTCAACGCGGCCTTCACCAACTACGGCGACACCTCCGGTCAGTGGAGCGGAGCGGACGGGACGGCGTCGGTCCTGCTGCCGGACGGCCGCATCGCCTGGCTGTTCTCGGACACCTACATCGGCCCGGTCAACGCGGACAAGAGCCGGCCGGCGAACACCCCGATGATCAACAACTCGATGGTGATCCAGTCCGGTGACAGCATGCAGTCGGTCTTCCGGGGTACGCCGGCGGCGCCGTCCGCGCTGATGCCTCCGAACGCCGACGGCGACTTCTTCTGGGTCGGCGACGGCGTCACCTCGGGCGGCAAGCTGCTGGTCGCCTACAACCGGTTCGCGCGGTCCGGTCAGGGCGCCCTGGACATGGCGTTGAAGGGAACCAGCCTGGCCACGTTCAACGCCTCGACCTTCGCGCTCGAATCGGCTGTCGCGCTTCCGCTCGGCGACAAGATCGCTTGGGGCGTCGAGATGGTCCAGGACGGCGGCTACACGTACGTCTACGGCTCCGAGTACGTGTCGGACACCCTGATGCGGTTCGCCCACGTCGCCCGGACGAACTCCGATCTGTCCGCACCTTGGCAGTACTGGAACGGTTCCGCCTGGGTTGCCGACGAGGCGGCCTCCGCGCGGATCCTCAGCGGGGTGGGAACCACCTTCGGCGTCCAGAAGACGGCGACCGGCTGGGTGCTGCTGACCCAGCAAGCGCACGGGATCTTCCGCGACGACTTCGTGGCCTACCCGGCGACGGGTCCGGTCGGGCCGTTCTCCGAGCCGGTCGTCATCCACAAGGCGCCCGAGCCGGGGCAGGGCAACGACCAGATCGTGTACGACGTCCACGTGCACACCGATCTGACCTCACCGGGACGCCTGCTCTGGTCGTACAACGTCAACAGTCTGTCCGAGACGGGAAACAGCACCGACGCCCATATCTACCGGCCGAGATTCGTCGACACCGCCTGGCCGGTGCCGGTTCCGGATCCAGCGACCGTGCCCACGAAGGCAACCGGCCTGACCGTGATCCAATCCATCGCGGGCGAGGCGGAACTGCACTGGAATCCGGTACCAGGCGCGACGAAGTACTGGATCTATCAGAAGAACGTGACCGATGGGCAGACCACCTTTGCCCGGGAACCCGATCCGGTCACCACGACGACCGGCATCATCTCGTTCGTGAAGCATGCCAAGACTTACCAGTTCGTCGTCACGGCGGCCAACGACAACGGGGAGGGGCCCCGGTCGGACCTGGCATCGATCACGATGAACATCGTGCCGCCGACGGCGCCGGGTGCGGTGACCGCGGTACCGGACGGGACCGGTGCCGTCCGGGTGTCCTGGCAGGGCGTACCGCAGGTCTGGAACTACGAGGTGTTCTACCGCAGTGTCGAGCAACCGGACTCGACCTTCATCTCGGCGACGACCGTGGGCGCCGATGAGAGAACGCTGGTGGTGAAGGGCCTCCAGATCGGCGAGCAGCACGAGTTCTACGTGATCGCACGTGGCGCGGGTGGCGACTCGCCGCACTCGACCGTCGTCACCGCGACTCCGGTAGGAATCCCACCGGCGGCGCCGGCGAACCTGACCGCCACTCCCGCCGCGAACGGAACCATTCGGTTGTCCTGGACCGCGTCGACCACTCCGGATGTCTGGTATTGGGTCTACCAGCGCGACCTGACGGCTGAGGAGACTGACTTCGTCAAGTTGCCGCTGCCGATCTCGGGCGGCACCACGATGGAGGCTGGATACCTCGCCAACGGGCACAGCTACGAGTTCGCCGTCGCGGCCTACAACGATGGTGGCGAATCCGCGAAGGTGGTGGCGACGCCGGCGACCTCTACCTATCCGAAGCTCCCGGCGCCGACCGGGCTGGTCGCGGTCGCGGGCGACGGCGAGGTCAAGCTGAGCTGGAACAGCCTTGGCGACGAGGCCTGGTACTGGGTATATCAGCGCGACGTCACCGACGGCGAGACCACCTTCACCCAACTGCCGTTGCCGATCGCGGCAGGAACCGGGATGACGGCCGGGTACCTGTCGAACGGTCACACCTATGAGTTCAAGGTGTCGGGGCTCGGGCCGAACGGGGAGGGCGCGCTGTCCGCGCCGGTGCAGGCGACGCCGAAGTTCCCGACGCCCGCGCCGGTGACCGGGCTGGTCGCGGCGGCGCAGACAGACGGAACCATCAAGGTCACTTGGGGCGACGTGGCCAACACGTACTTCTGGGTCTACCAGCGGGATGTGACGGCAGGTGAGTCCTTCGCGAAGCTCGAGTACCCGACGGACAAGGGTGCCTTCACGGCCGCCTACCTCAAGCATGGGCATGTCTACGAGTTCAAGGTCCAGCCCAACGCCAACGGCATCGACGGACCGATCAGCGGAGTTGTCCGGGCCACCTCGCATTACAACCCGCCACCGGCTCCGACCGGACTGGTCGCCAGGGCGATGGGTGACGCGACCATCCGGCTCGACTGGAACGGCGTCGCCAACGTCAGCTTCTGGGTCTACCAGCGCGACGTCACGGCCGGCCAGACCACCTTCACCAAGCTCGGGCTGCCGAGTCTCGACAAGACGGCCGAACTCGGGCTGATGAAGGCCGGGCACAAGTACGAGTTCAAGGTCGCGGCGGAGAATCAAGGTGGGCTGGGCGCCTTGTCCGCGGTCGCTTCGGCGACGTCGTACGGCGGCCTGCCGGTCGCTCCCAAGAACCTGACTGCAACCGCGCAGGACGGCCAGGTGAGATTGTCGTGGACGGGCAGCACCACCAGCGGTGTCCAGTACATCGTCTATCAGCGCAACATGACCTCGGGAGATCCGTGGGAGCGGCTGCCGCTGCCGGTCACCGGTACTTCGATGACGGCCGGCTTCCTGGAGAACGGCCAGACCTACGCGTTCAGGGTCACGGCGCAGAACGGGATCGGCGAGAGCGGTGGCACCAACACCGTCCAGGCCCGCCCGATGCCTCCGTTCCCGACCGCGCCGACCAGCCTCACGGCGACACCGGGCAACGGCTTCGTGAATCTCAGTTGGTCGGCCGGCACACCGGCGAACATCCTGTACTGGGTCGAGATGCGTCCCGCCGGTGGCAACTGGAGCCGGCTCCCGCTGCCCATCAGCGCCCGGACCCTGAAGGTGACGTTCCTGCGGAACGCGGTCACCTACGAGTTCCGCGTCCGCTCCAACAACCTGTCCGGTACGTCGGCACCGTCCCCGGTGGACACGGCCCGCCCGATGCCACCGGCCCCGACCGCTCCGACTTCGCTCACTGCATCGGCGGGGGATCGCAAGGTCGCCATCGACTGGTCGGACGGTACGCCGGCAGGCATCTACTACTGGGTCGAGTACCGGATAGCAGGCAAGGGCTGGATCCGACTGCCGTATCCGGTGATCGGCCAGACCAACCTGACGGTCGTGCCGTTGGCCAATGCCACCCGGTACGAGTTCCGAGTTCGCTCTGCCAATGAGGCAGGCGTTTCGGCCCCGTCCGTAGTCGCGGCGGCCACCCCGCTTCCGCCCCTCCCGCCGGCGCCGGCGATGGGTAGTCCATCCGAGTACGAGGGTGGATTCAGTCTCAATTGGTACGACTACACGGTCGAGCCGAGCTACTTCCAGATCACCTGGCGCAACCTCCTGACCGGGGCGACCTACACCCACTTGCAGACAGCCACCGACAACCGTACCCACGATTCCGTCAGCTCGGGCCGGGTCGAGGCATTCGAGATCAAGGTCCGGACCTCCAACGCGCGTGGCTGGGGACCGTGGTCGGTGCCGAAGGTCGGCGTGCCGAAGGTCAGTTGGTACACCAACCTGTCGGGGCTGTCCGGCAACGGCCAGGCGAACCTGGCGGCCAAGCTGCTGGCGTGGGGCAAATCCTGCAAGAACACCGACCGACAGAGAATCTGCTTCGACACCGACTGGAGCGCGGGGCAGAGCCGTCCACTGACAATGGGTGACTACCTCGGCTATCCACACTCGGAGGACGTGTTCAACAGCACGGTGAGGTGCCAGGCGCTGCGGATCGCAGGACTGGCGAAGATCGTTGGCTACCAGGTGGCGCAGGAGCAAGGTCCGCGCTTGATGGAGCACGAGTACATCCACAGCAAGCAGTGGGCGAAGTTCGGTCCTGGATTCGCGGGCGTCTACGCGGCTGCCGAAGCAGTGGCGCGGAAGTATCACACCTGGAACAAGTACGAGGACGACGCGAACCTGTACTGGGGATCCTACAAATCGAACAACAGTCTTCCCGGCCCAGGTGTTTGCTGATGCGTTCGCTTCGAGCGGTCTGCGCTGGTCTCGCGGTGCTGTCAGTACTGCTCCCGGTCACCAGTGCCATCGCAGCCACGACGGCGCTGGTGACCGATCCGGCCGCGCTGGTGAATCCGTTGATCGGGACGGCGCAGAAGGCCGGGCAGGAAGGGAACGCGGGGAACACCTTTCCTGGGCCGAGTATGCCGTTCGGGATGGTGCAGTGGGGGCCGGATACGGCTGCTCGGTGGCCTGGTGGTGACTACGACTACGCGGCGACCGCGCTGTCGGGGTTCGGGTTGACCCGGATGAGTGGGGCCGGGTGTGGGGCTTACGGGGATCTGCCGTTCCTGCCGGTGACGGGGACGGTGCCGACGGACAAGAACGCCGCGACGGTTGGGTTCACGCATGCGAAGGAGACGGCCAGGCTCGGGTACTACGGGTTGACGCTGGCCAACAACGTGAAGGTGGAGCTGACCACTGGGCTGCGGGGCGGGCTTGGGCAGTTCGCGTTTCCGGCCGGGACGCCGGCGACCCTGTTGCTCAAGAACGGTGGGGGAGCGGCGGCTTCCGAGGGAGCGATCACCGCGGCCAGTACGACGGAGGTCACCGGGTGGACGGGGGCCGGCGCGTTCTGTATCCGGGACAACCACTACCGGCTGTACTACGCCGTGAAGTTCGACAAAGCCTTCACCGCCTCAGCGAAGTGGGGTGCGCCGTGGTTGTTCACCGGCGACGGCGGGATCGCGCTGACCTTCCCGGCCGGGACCGTGGTCAAGGCGAAGGTCGGGATCTCCTTCGTCAGCCTCGCCAACGCGCGGGTCAATCGCGACAGCCTCGCCAGTTGGGATCTGCCGACCGTCGAGCAGGCCGCCAAGGCGTCCTGGAACAGTCTGCTGACCGGCATCCAGATCGGTGGCGGGACGCTCGATCAGCAGAAGACCTTCTACACGGCGCTCTACCACTCGCTGCTGCACCCCAACGTCTTCAGCGACTCGAACGGCCAGTACCTCGGCTTCGACGACGTGGTCCGGACCGTACCGACCGGACAGTCGGCCGTCTATGCGAACTTCTCCGGCTGGGACACCTATCGATCGCAGATCCAGTTGAGTGCTTTGGTCGCTCCCGCGCAGACCTCCGACATGGTCCGGTCGATGCTGCTCGCCTACGACCAGTCGGGCCGGTTGCCGAAGTGGCCGGTGGCGAACGACGAGACGTACATGATGGTCGGCGACCCGGCGTTGCCGATCATCGCGTCGGCGTACGCCTTCGGAGCCCGCAACTTCGATGCCGCCAAGGCGCAGGCCGCGATGGTGGACCAGGCCACCGGGCGGACGAACATCCGGCCGGGCAACGGGTATCTCGACACGCACGGTTATCTGCCGGCCGACGGTGGGTTCGGCTGTTGCGACCACACGGGCACGGTCTCGACGTCGCTCGAGTACAACATCGCGGACTTCGCGTTGTCGGCCTTTGCCGGAGCGCGCGGCGACACCGCGGTACGGGCGAAGTTTCTCGACCGGGCGCAGGGCTGGCAGTACCTGCTCAACCCGGCGAGTGGATTCGTCCAGCCTCGGCGGTCGAACGGGACCTGGAAGGAGAACTTCAGCCCGACGGACTTCTCGTTCGACGACTGGGCCGAGGGCAACGCGTGGAAGTACACGCCGATGGTGCCCTTCAACGCGGCCGGGCTGATTGCGGCCAAGGGCGGGCCGGGCGCGATGAGCCAGTACCTCGACACGCATTTCCAGCAGCTCAACCAGATCGCCGGCGAGTACGCCTGGATGGGGAACGAGCCGAGCTTCGGTACGCCGTGGCTGTACAACTACACCGGTCGGCCCGACAAGACCCAGGAAGTGGTTCGCCGGGTGCAGACCGAGCTGTTCGGCAACAAACCGGACGGCCTGGCGGGCAACGACGATCTCGGATCGCTGTCGTCCTGGTACGTCTGGTCCGCGATCGGCCTCTATCCGGCGATCCCGGGCACGGCCGACCTCGTCCTCGGCAGCCCGCTGTTCCCCGAGACGGCTATCCGGTTGCAGGGTGGCAAGTCCCTCACGATCAACGCGCCGGCGGCTTCGGTCGGTACGCCGTACGTCCAGAGCATGACCGTGGACGGGGCCGCCTGGAACAAGGCCTTTCTGCCGGCCGGGATGCTCACTACCGGCGCGACGATGACTGTTGCACTCGGCAACCAGGGTGGAACGGGATGGGCGACCAGCCCGGACGCGGCGCCACCGTCGTACTCGGCGGATGCCGTTTCCGTTGCCGGCAACAACGGCACGAGTCATGACAACGCCCCCGGCGAAGCGAATTACGACAACTTCGGCTCCGGATATGCCGTTGCGGCTCTGCAGACTGCCGGCGTGGTTCCCGGCAGCAAATTCATTGCTGACGGGATCGACTATGTCTGGCCGAACGTCCGCGCCGGCCACCCGGACAATGTCGTCGCGGCCGGTCAGAACTTTCCGGTCTCGAGTCCGCCAGGCGCCAATCGAATCGGCTTCCTCGGCAGCGCGGAAGGCGCCATCGACGGAGCGGCCGGTACTGCGACAGTCCGGTACTCCGATGGCACCAGCGCGGCCGTCCAGCTCGGTTTCAGCGACTGGACCCTGGCTGGTGGGACGGTGCCGAAGCGGGCCGACAATGTCGTCGCGGCGGACATGCCCTACCGCAACAACTACTGGGCCGGTGGTCCTGAGCAAGTACGGACTTATCTGTACTCCGCGTCCTTCCCGATCGACGCCGCGAAGACCGTCGTGGGCGTGACGCTGCCGACCGCACCGGCATCGGGCCGACTGCACGTCTTCGATGTCGGCTTCTCCGGCCATCGCGCCAACGCCGGGATCAGCGACGACACCCAACTCGGTTCGGCCGACTTCGACAACGCGGCCGCGAGCTACTCCCGGCAAGCGCTCACAGCGGCCGGGTTGGCGCCGGGTGCTGACGTTGTCCATGGCGGCCTCCACTACCGCTGGCCTTCGACGGCGGCGGGGGACCGGGACAACTTCGTCGCTCAGGGTCAGTCGATCCCGATCACCGCTCCTGCCGGTGCGACGAAGCTGGGAGTGCTCGGGGCGTCGTCGGGTTGGCCGACCGGTGTCTCGGGGACGGCCACGATCGTCTACACCGACGGGACGCGGCAGTCCGTAGTACTGGGCTTCACGGACTGGACCCGGGGTGGTGGCACCGAGGCGATCGGACACGGCAACACCGTCGTCGCGTCGATGACGTACCGGAACTGGATGCCGTCGGGGAAGCAGCAGATCGGCACCTATGTCTTTGCAAAGACACTGCCCTTGCTGGCCGGAAAAAGCCTTCAAACACTTGAACTTCCGCCCTCGAGCGGTGGTTTCGGACACATTCACGTGTTCTCGGTGGCTGCTGGCTGAGTCGGTATCTCCCCGGTATTGAAACTTGCGGTTACCGCCTGGTAGGAACGTCCATCAGCTTCGTACTGAACGGTAGTTCAAGTACGTGAAACTTGGATTTTCCGGACGGGGTCCCCGGAGTCCGACAGTGAGGTGGAGGACTCAATGCAGCGCAGTACCTTGCTCGGCGGAGCCCTGCTGGCAGTGGTTGCGGGTCTGTTGTGCCTGATCGGGGAAGCCCTCGGTCTGGACACGCAGCACGTGGCACTGGTCGGCGGGGCCCTGGGGGGAGTGGTCGGGCTGGTCCAGGAGCGCACGCCGGCCATGCGGGCGGCCGGCTTCTTGATCGGGCTCGTGGTTGCCTGGCTCGGATTCGCCATCCGGGCGCTTTACCTGCCCGACTCGGCATCGGGCCGGGCCGTGGCAGCGGCTCTGGTCGTCGTCGTATGCGTCCTGTTCACGGCCGGTTCCGCCAACCGGCTGCCGTTGTGGACGCTGTTGATCGGCGCGGCCGCGATGGTCGCCGTGTACGAGGAGAGCTACACCGCGGACAGTCCCGCGTTCCTGGCTCAGTCGCCGTCAGCCGCGACCGGCGTACTGCTGGCCGCTGGGATCGGGTTCCTGGCGACCTCGATCCAGGGGCCGTTGCGGGCACCGTCGAACCAGCGGACCGAGGATCCGCCGGCCACTGGCGAGCCCACGACCGAAGAGGCCCTGGTACCCGCGTCCACTCACGAGTTTTCCGCCACCGAAGGAGATCGCGCGTGAGCGCCCGACGTATCACCCGGGGACTGGCTGTCGCCGTCGCCGTCCCGACCGCCCTCGTCCTGTCGACGTCCCAGGCGCTGGCGACGGCGACCGCGCTGACCGCCGACCCGGTCAAGGTCACCAACACCGAGACCGTGCAGGCCCGGCTCGACCCGAGCGGCAAGGTCGAAGGCGCCCGCATCTACGAGCAGCTCGACTTCGCCGGCAAGGGCAAGGTCAAGCTCAGCAACCCGGTCTCGACCGATGGCCTGCGCAACCTGGACGGCTTCGGCGGTCCGACGGTCAAGGACGGCAAGATGAACGTCGACCTGACCGTCGACGGCGAGCAGCGGCTGCGGACGGTCAGCGACTTCGACAAGAAGAAGCTGCCGATCAAGGTCGCCGTCACGTACACCCTGAATGGCAAGAAGCTCAAGAAACCGGGCGATGCGGTCGGCAAGAACGGCCGGCTCGAAGCCCACTACCTGGTCGAGAACACCTCGGCCGAGTCGCGCGAGGTGACCATCACCGACGGCTTCGGCAAGAAGGTCACCGAGCAGTCCGACGTGGTCATCCCGATGGTCGGTCAGCTCACCACGGTGCTGCCGCCGGAGTTCACCGACGTCTCGTCGAACGAGGCGAACCGGGCCGGTGACGGCAAGGGCGGTACGAAGCTGAGCTTCACCGTCACGCTGTTCCCGCCGGTCGGCGCCGCGACGGCCGAGTTCGGCTGGTCGGCGGAGGTCAAGGACGCGGTCGTTCCCGAGGCCGAGCTGACCGCGCTGCCGGTCAGCCCGCTGGACAGCCCGTCCTTCAAGAGCGCCGTCAGCGGATACCAGACCGGCGCGGAGAAGGGCGTCGATCTCGTCGAGGGCGGCACCACCCTCGACACCAACCTGATCCGCCTCCGCGACGGCGCCCAGAAGCTGCTCGGCGGCCTGATCCAACTCAACGCCGGCGCCAAGACCCTCAACGACGGCCTCGCCAACCAGGCGGCTCCCGGAGCGAACAAGCTCTCGGACGGCGCGGCCCAACTGGCCGGCGGCCTCGGCGAACTCGACACCGGCGCCTCCCTGCTCCGCACCAAAACCGGCGAAGCAGCCGACGGCGCCAGCAAGATCAACGACGGCGCAGGCAAACTCAACAAGGGCGCCAAGGATCTCAGCGCCGGCGCGAACAAGCTCAAGGCCGGCACGGGCGAGCTGGAGGGCGGCGTCAACAAACTCAAGACCGGCACCGGCGACCTGAAGGCAGGCGCCGGCAAACTCAAGGCAGGCACCGGCGACCTGAAGACGGGTGCCGGCAAACTAAAGGCCGGTACCACCGACCTGAAAGCCGGCGCCGGCAAACTCAAGGCCGGAACCGGCGACCTGAAGACAGGAGCCGGCAAGCTGAAGGCCGGTACCGGTGATCTCAAGACCGGCGCGGGCACACTGAAGGCCGGCACCGGCGACCTGAAGACGGGTGCTGGCAAGCTGAAGGCCGGTACCGGTGATCTCAAGACCGGCGCGGGCACACTGAAGGCCGGCACCGGCAACCTCAAGGCGGGTACCGGCAAGCTCGCGGCGGGCCTGGATGAGGCGACTGGCAAGGCTCCTTCGTTGATCGAGGGGCTGAACCAGATCAGCGGTGGCCTGACCGGTGTCGAGGACGGCCTGGTGCAGATGTACGGCGGTATCGGCCAACTGCCCACGAAGGCGCAAGCGCTGCACGCCGGTGTGAAGCAGCTCCAGGACGGGATCGGCTCCGTCGGCGCCGAAGGAACGCTGCTCGGCGGACTCGAGAGCCTCAAGAAGCAGCTGGCCGCAGCCGGTCCTGGCATCGACAAGATGCGCGGCGGCGTCGACTGTGCATCCGACGCATTGAAGGGGGTCAGCAACGGCAAGGCCGTCGGTACGTACGACGAAGCCTGCTACGGTCCCGCGGCCGCGCTGCTGAACGGTCCGGCCGGAGCGTTGAACGCCGGGCCGGAGACGAACACCGTCAAGAAGCTGATCCTGGACTCATTGATCGGTCAGCTTGGTTCGATCAACGGTTCGACGCCTGACCTGGACAAGCCGTTGCCGGACTCGGCCACGATGCAGGAGGCGCTCGCGTATCTGAAGGGCCGGCTGACTCAGCGGGCCGTTCCGGGCATCGCGCAGTTGCAGTGCGGGCTCGACAATCGGGTCTCGGGTTGCCCGGACTCGAAGCCGGGTCTGGTACAGGGTCTTGATCTCGTCGATGCCGGAATCAGCCAGCTGGTCTCCAGTGTGGTCGCCAGCGTGCAAGGCGGAATCGGCGAGGCGACCGACACACCCGCGAACAAGACCCTGCGCGGCGGAATCAACGGACTGCAAGCAGGGGTCGGGCAGATTCAGGAGGGTGGCAAGACCCTGCTGGCCGGACTGAACCTGCTGTCAGATGGCGCCGACCAGGTCGACCTCGGTGCTGGTGCGCTCGATACCGGTGCTGGAGTGTTGAAGTCGGGCGCTGAGCAGCTCGACACGGGCGCTGGCGCGTTGAAGTCCGGTGCTGAGCAGCTCGACACGGGTGCTGGCGCGTTGAAGTCCGGTGCTGAGCAGCTCGATACTGGTGCGGGTGCGTTGAAGTCTGGTGCTGAGCAGCTTGATTCCGGGGCTGGTGCGTTGAAGAAGGGTGCTGGGGACCTGGACACGGGTGCCGGTGCGCTGAAGAAGGGTGCTGGGGATCTTGATGCTGGTGCTGGGGCGCTCAAGGACGGGGCTGGGAAGCTCGACTCCGGTGCGGGGCAGTTGAAGGTTGGGGCTGGGGCGCTTGACAACGGCGCCTGGGCGTTGGCCGGTGGAGCCGGACAGCTCAAGAACGGCGTTGGTGTCTTGGTGAACGGGACCGGGCAGCTTGACAGCGGGCTTGGGTTGCTGGCTGATGGCACTGGCAAGTTGGCTGACGGGGTCGGCAAGGCCAAGAGCGGGTCCGATCAGCTGGCGCAGGGGTCCAAGGACCTGGCGACCGGCATCGGGTCGGCTGCTGATGGGTCGGGCAAGTTGGCCGACGGGCTGGAGACCGCGTCGCAAGGTGGCAAGGCGCTTCCTGAGGGGGCCGACAGGCTGTCCAAGGAAGGCGCCAAGGAGCTGACGAAGAAGGGTGCGGCTACTGCGCTCGACTTCAGCCGGCGGTACGGGATGCTGTCAGCCTCCGCCAATCGCGCCAAGACCGAGTCGATGCCGTTCGGTGCTCCTGAGGGAGCGGCCGGCGCGACTGCGTACTCGCTGAAGCTGGCGGGGGACACCGGTGAGGGTGGGCGTAGCTGGGTGCGGCTGCTTGTCGGCCTCGGTGTCTTCGGGGTGGCAATCGGAGCGACCGGGTTGTTGCGGCGCCGGTTGAGTAGCTAGGGCTTGTGGGCGGACCAGATCGCGGTACCGGGTACGAGCCGGCCGCGGTCTGGTCCCCAGCCGCCCCAGATGTTGTCGTTGCCGGCCGGCCACTCGGGTTCGAGTAGGTCGTCGATGATGAAGCCGGCGGTGGTGAGGGCGCGGATCCAGTCGCCGGTGGTGCGGTGGTGCTCCGCATAGATGGGGGTGCCGTCGGCGTCCACCTCGACGTACGGGGTGCGGTCGAAGTACGACTGGGTGATTCGGAGGCCGGCCGGGGTCGGGTCGTCCGGCATGCTCCATCTGATCGGATGCGTCACCGAAAAGACGAGAAGCCCGCCAGGCTTGAGAATCCGCGCGATCTCCGCGAGCGCCGCCTCCGCATCAGCAACGAACGGCAACGCGCCGAACGCCGAGCAGGCGATGTCAAACGCGTTGTTTCCAAAGGGAATCGCGACCGCGTCGGCAGCAACAGTCCGTACTGCGCTCCCGGTACGCCGATCCAGTTCCCGCCCGACCCGGAGCTGCTCCACCGAGATGTCGAAGGCAATCACATCCGCGCCCTGCCCGACGAGCCACCGCGAACACTGCGCAGCCCCGCACCCAACCTCCAGCACCCGCTTCCCCCGCACCGGCCCAAGCAACTGAGCCGCAGCCTCATCCACCCCCTCGGGCGACCAGATGAACCGATCGTCCCCAAGAAACTCCCCATGCTCCGCCAGATACTCCTCAGCCGCCGAGTCCCAGTAGGTCCGACTGGCCCTGGACGTCTCGGACTCACTCAACTCCACCCGCCGCGGCTCAACCACCCACGCAGCCTATCGGTGGCCCAGCGTGTCCCAAGCGACAGGACATAGTGCCGGTCCTGCGGACATCCGCCGCCTCGGTGAGCGTGGCGCTCGCCCGAATATCCGACTATGTCCTGTCGCTCGGGACAAGCTCAGGACGTGGCGCGTGCGGCGAGGGCGCGGTTCATGGCTTCGAATTGGGGCTTGATGGTTTTGTTCAGCATGCTCACCGTGAAGGGGACGGCGATGCCGTTGAAGCGTTCTTCCTGGGTCAGGCGGGAGCGGCCGTTGGGGAGGGGGTCGATGCGGAAGGAGTGTTCGCCGTTGAAGATGCCGCCTGGGGGGATTTTGCCGATCCAGCGGAGTTCTTTGCCAGGGGTGACGGTGAGGAGTTCGGGGGTGAAGGTGGTTTCGTCGCCGTTGGTGTCCTTGAGGACGTTGGTGATGGTGGCGCCGGTCTTCAGGTCGCCGGTGGACGAGATGATGAAGGGGTTCCAGTCGGGGTAGGCGGCGCGATCGGCCAGCACCTTCCAGACCTCGTCGGGGGTCGCGTCGATCTCGATCTCGGTGTGGAGCACGGTGGTGTGGGCTATCGCGTAGACGCAGTAGCCGGCCAGCAGTACTACGACGGCGGCCAAGGCGGTGAGTACGCGGCGGCGTACGGGTGACTTCTTCGTGGCGGTGGCGGTGGTCATTGGGGCTCCTCGGGGCCTAGGACGCTGCGGACGAGCGTCTTCGCGTAGTCGGGGGTCAGCGGTTCGCCGGTGACGAGCAGGCGGTAGTACAGGGGGCCGACCAGTTGGTCGACCAGGACGGCGGGGGAGACGTGGTCCAGTACGAGGCCGGCTTCCTGTGCCTTGGCGACCACGGCCGTGACGGCTCGGTGGCGCTCGGCCCAGAGCGCGCGGACGCTCTCGCCGACACGCGGTTCGCGGGCGGCGGCAGCTGCCAGGTCGGCGATCAGGGTCGCCGGGGTCGCGGCGAGGTTGGCGGCGATCGCGGTGATGAGCTTGGTCAGGTCGCCACGCGGATCGTCGGTCGGTTCGAACGGGACTTCCTCGCGCAGGTTGGTGATCAGCGCGACCACCAGCTCGGCCTTGGAGGCCCAGCGCCGGTACAGCGTCGTCTTCGCGACCCCGGCCCGCTCGGCGACCCGGTCGATCGACAGCGCGTCGTACCCGCCCTGGCGGATCTCTGCCGCCGCGGCCGCCAGCACTCTGCCCTCGACCGCGGTGTCGCGCGGTCTGCCTCGTCCGGCCATCTCGACCTCCTTTTCGATACTGGAGTAGCGTAATTCAAGAACGGAAAATTGTCAGGGCCCAGCCCTTGCCGAAAAGGTGAGTTTTCTTCAAGCTGACTCGTACTGTTACCGACCAGTCACTTAACGTTGAAGGCGGGCAGCATGCAGAAGAGATCAGTACGTGCTCGGACGGTCGCGGTACTCGCCGTGACCGGGTTGCTCGTCGCCGGACCGGTAGCGGCCACGGCTCAAGCGACCACGACTCAGGCGGCCGAGACGCCGCTCGTCTATGTGGCGATGGGTGACTCCTACGCCGCCGGCTCCCTGGTGTTGCCGGCGAAGGAGCTGTTCACCTGCGCGCGATCGGCGGTCAACTACCCGTCCCTCATCGCCCAGCAGGTCCAGCCGGCGACCTTCCGCGATGTGACCTGTGGCGGCGCCCAGACCAAAGACTTCGCGAACCCACAGCCGGGGATCATCAGCGGTACCGCGGCACCGCAGTACGACGCCCTGAGTGCGGACACCACGCTCGTCACGGTCGGCATCGGTGGCAACGACATCGGCCTCGTCGGGCTCGCGTTCTCCTGCGTGAACCTGCTGCCGCAGCCGGTCGGGACGTCGTGCAAGGCGACCAACACCGCGGGCGGCGTCGACAGGCTCGCGCGGAGCATCGACGCGTTCGCGCCGACGTACGGGACGGTGATCGACGAGATCCGGCAGCGGGCGCCGCACGCGAAGATCCTGATGGTCGGCTACCCGACGGCGATCAAGAAGAGCGGCTGCTGGCCGGTCGTCCCGGTCTGGGCGGCGGACGCGGACTACCTGCAGGCGGCGCTGACGCGGCTGAACGTCCGGATGGCCGAGCAGGCGCAACAGCACGGTGCGACGTACGTCGATCTGGCCACGCCCAGCATCGGGCACGACATGTGCAAGGGCGTCGCGACCCGATGGATCGAGGGACTGATCCCGAACGTGGTGACGAACGGACTCGTCCCGCTGCACCCCAACGCGGCCGGCCTGCGCAACGCAGTACCGACGGTGCTGGCCGCGGCTGGGCTCGTAGCACCCGCCAAGGCCTAACCGGCACTCCAAGGCGTAAATGCGCGTCAATGCGCTCCAAGGCGTGAACCGGCGCTGCCGCCACGCTCAGCTCGCCGGTGAGGACGCTCTCGCCGGCGGGCTCGTGTGTGGTGGTGTCCGTGGCGTGCGGCAGGATGCGCGGCATGGACGATTTCGGGGCGATCGCGGCCAGTGCGGTGCCGCTGACCGGCGGGTACGGCGGGGAGACCTTCGCGGTGAGCGCCGGCGGCGAAGACGCCGTACTGAAGCTTTACGGCAAGCGTCCGGCGCGCGCGGCGGTCGACGCCTCGCTGATGCGGCTCGTGCGCGGACTACTACCGGTGCCCCGGGTGCTGGACGCCATGCCCGACCCCGCGGGCGACGGTGCTCCTCCTTATGTCTTGTACGAGCGGCTGCCCGGCGTGAATCTGGAGACTTATCTCGCGACGGCCGGCGACGCGGAGCGGCGGAAGGTGGGGGAGCAGCTCGGTGAGCTCCTCGTGCGGCTGAGTGGGATGCCGTTCCTGAGCTTCGGCGACTTCGTCGGGCGGGAGCTGGCGATCGAGCCGTTCGGGGTCGGCGACCTGGAGGACTTCTTCAGGGCGCATGCCGGTGAGATCGGGCTGACGCGTGAGCAGGTCGACCGGTTCGCCGGCGTGATCGACGAGGCGGAGGACCTGGCCGCGACCGGGGTGGACCGGATCTGCCTGGTGCACAGTGACTTCAACCCGAAGAACCTGCTGGTCGATCCGGAGAACGCGGTGGTCACCGGGCTGATCGACTGGGAGTTCGCGCATGCGGGTTCCGTGTACGCCGACTTGGGCAACCTGCTGCGGTTCACCACCGACCCGGTGCTCACGGGGGCGGTCCTGGGGGTGGTACGGGCCGGTTTCGACCTCGGAGACAGGCTGGTCGACCGGGCCCGGGCAGCGGATCTCTGGGCGCTGATCGACCTCGCGGCACGGTCTGCGGCGAACCCCGTGGCGGCCGCTGCGAACGCGCTGATCACCCGGATCTGCGACACGGGCGAGCTCGCGGGCGGCCGCCCGGACCCGGACGTCGTACATTGAGACCAGTGGCACGTCGAGAGACCTCGGCGGGCGGCCGGTCGTCACCGGGTGCCCCGGGTTGCCGTGCCCTCCGTCATACACGTATTCTGTGAGATGCGCTATGGGCCCGCGCGACCTCAGACGGAGCAGGCTCGTGCTCGCAGCAAGATGCGATCCAACGGCCATTGCGCACCCGTACGACACCATCAGCCCACGGAGCAACTCACCACATGACGGCCAGCATCGAGGCACCTCTCGACCCCGCAGTACGCACCACCCCGCAGGTAGCGGTCAATGACATCGGGTCGGAGGAAGACTTCCTCGCGGCGATCGATCTGACCATCAAGTACTTCAACGACGGCGACATCGTTGAGGGGACCATCGTCAAGGTCGACCGGGACGAGGTTCTCCTCGACATCGGTTACAAGACCGAGGGCGTCATCCCGTCGCGCGAGCTGTCGATCAAGCACGACGTCGACCCGAACGAGGTCGTCAACGTCGGCGACCACGTCGAGGCCCTGGTTCTCCAGAAGGAGGACAAAGAAGGCCGCCTGATCCTTTCGAAGAAGCGCGCCCAGTACGAGAAGGCCTGGGGCACGATCGAGAAGATCAAGGAAGAGGACGGCGTCGTCACCGGTACCGTCATCGAGGTCGTCAAGGGTGGACTCATCCTGGACATCGGCCTGCGCGGCTTCCTGCCCGCCTCGCTCGTCGAGATGCGCCGGGTCCGCGACCTCCAGCCGTACGTCGGCCAGGAGATCGAGGCCAAGATCATCGAGCTCGACAAGAACCGCAACAACGTGGTTCTGTCGCGTCGCGCCTGGCTGGAGCAGACGCAGTCCGAGGTGCGGATGAACTTCCTCACCCAGCTGCAGAAGGGCCAGATCCGCAAGGGTGTCGTCTCCTCGATCGTCAACTTCGGCGCGTTCGTCGACCTCGGCGGCGTCGACGGTCTGGTGCACGTCTCGGAGCTGTCCTGGAAGCACATCGACCACCCGACCGAGGTGGTCGAGGTCGGCCAGGAGGTCACCGTCGAGGTGCTGGACGTCGACATGGACCGCGAGCGCGTCTCGCTGTCGCTGAAGGCGACCCAGGAAGACCCGTGGCAGCAGTTCGCCCGGACCCACCAGATGGGCCAGATCGTGCCCGGCAAGGTCACCAAGCTGGTTCCGTTCGGTGCGTTCGTCCGGGTGGAGGAGGGCATCGAGGGTCTGGTGCACATCTCCGAGCTGGCCGAGCGTCACGTCGAGATCCCGGAGCAGGTCGTTCAGGTGAACGACGATGTGATGGTCAAGATCATCGACATCGACCTCGAGCGTCGCCGGATCTCGCTGTCGCTGAAGCAGGCCAACGAGGGTGTCGACCCGGTCTCGGACGACTTCGACCCCACGCTGTACGGCATGGCGGCGACGTACGACGACCAGGGCAACTACGTCTACCCCGACGGCTTCGACCCGGAGACGGGCGAATGGCTCGAGGGCTTCGACGCTCAGCGCGAGGAGTGGGAGCGGCAGTACGCCGAGGCCCACACGCGCTGGGAGGCCCACAAGAAGCAGATCGAGGACGCCAAGACCGCGGACGTCGAGGCCGGCGAGGCCTCCACGTACTCCTCGGCCACCGGCGGCAGCGCGGCTCCGAAGGACGACGCACCCGCCGAGGGCGCGCTCGCTTCCGACGAGGCGCTCCAGGCTCTCCGCGAGAAGCTGACCGGCCAGGGCTGACAGTCACCCTGTAGTACTTGCAAGACCCGAGACCCCCGCACCCCCGTACTGGGTGCGGGGGTCTCGTCCTTGTACGGTGCTTGCGTGCTGAGAGTCGGATTGACCGGAGGAATCGGGTCGGGCAAGAGCTCCGTGTCGTCGCGGCTGGCGGCCCGGGGTGCCGTGGTGATCGACTCGGATGTGCTGGCCCGGGAGGTGGTTGCCCGGGGCACTGATGGGTTGGCTGAGGTGGTCGCGGTGTTCGGCGACGTCTTGACTGCTGAGGGAGAGCTGGATCGGCCGGCGGTCGGGCGGATCGTGTTCGGGGACGAGGTTGCCCGGCGGAAGCTGGAGGCGATCATTCATCCGCGGGTACGAGCGCGAGCGGCTGAGATCGAGAGCGCGGCGCCGGCGGATGCTGTCGTGGTGCACGACATTCCCTTGCTGGTGGAGACCGGGCAGGGCGGCAGTTTCGATCTGGTGCTGGTGGTCGATGTGCCGCCGGAGGTACAGGTCGAGCGGCTGACCCGGGATCGTGGGATGACCGACGAGGAAGCGAAGGCCCGGATCGCCAGCCAGGCAACGCGGGAGCAGCGGCTGGCGGTCGCGGATCTGGTCGTCGACAATGCCGGCAGTCTCGAACAGCTGGACGCCCGGATCGACGAGCTCTGGCCCGGACTGCTGAGCCGAGCAGGACACGGTCCGGCCACGAAAGGGTGACCCTTGGGCCCGAAATGATGATTCCGGGCCGAGCTGTTGGAGAATCTTCCCGGTCCGCAAGTCCGAGGTTGGGAGGGTGGCGTGGAGTGTCCGCGCTGTAGCTCTGACGTTCCCGAGGTATCGCATTTCTGCCACCACTGTGGCAACGATCTGCAGACCGGGGACGCCGAGCGCAAGAAGGCCTATGCGGCCAGACCGGACGAGCCGGTGGCTTCGTTCAAGCTGGTCTCGACGATCATGCCGCAGGGCGCGGGCCGCCAGCCGTACACCTACCGGGTCGCGCTCGGCATCGCGCTGCTGCTGACCGTGGTGACGGCCGCGCTCGGCGCGCTGCCGGTCGCGATCATGATCGCCGCGTTCGCCATCCCGATCGTCTACATCCTCTACATCTACGACGTGAACCTGTGGGAGGACGAGCCGGTCCCGGTGGTCGCCGCGGCGTTCGTGCTGACCGGTGTGCTGGCCGCGGTGTTCACCTGGTTGTGGTCCGACAAGATCGGCCTGTCGACCGACCTGATCGGCGGCAACGCGGCGAGTCCGGCCGGGAGCGACCTGCTGATCCTGGTACTGCTCGTCCCGGTCGTCTCGGAGCTGATCCGGCAGATCGGCCCGCTCTACCTCGCCTCGCGGCCGCGGTACGACGACCTGATGGACGGCTTCACGTTCGGCGTGGTGGCCGGTGTCGGCTTCGCTTGTTTCGAGACGCTCGTACTGCACTGGGGCTGGATCAGCGGCGGCTTCGCCGGTCCGGGCAGCAGCGCGGGCACCTGGATCTCCGTCGTCTTGCTGCAGGGGTTCGTGAAACCGCTGATCTACGGATCGGCGACCGGTCTCGCGGTGGCGGAGTTCTCCGGGCTGGGGGAGAAGTACGACGGGTTCACGCCGCGCTGGGTGGCCGGCCTGATCCAGGCGATGGTGGTGAACGCGCTGTTCCAGGGCGGTGTGTACCTGCTCGGCTTCGTCGGCGGGCACGGCTCGACGATCGGTGCGGTGCTCGGCGTGCTCTGGGGTCTGGTGCTGCTCGGGGCGCTGATCATTCGCGTCCGTACAGTGCTCCACAAGGGTCTGCTGGAGGCGGCCCTCGAGTCGGCCGCCCGTGGTGGGTCGAACCACGCGTCGGGTGAGCTGGCGTTCTGCTCGCGCTGTGAGATGCCGCTGCTGCCGCACTCGGACTTCTGCTCCGCTTGTGGCAACTCGGTCCGCTCCGTGCCGAAGTCCGAGCGCGGTGTGGCGGTGCAGGGGAGCGCGCCGGCTGTCGGCTACGACGGGATGACTGGGGAGACGCAGGCATGAGCAACCAGCAACCGCCGTACGGAGGCCAGCCGGGGCAGCAGCCACCGCAGGGCCCGCCGCCGGGGTACGGGCGGCCGCCACAGGGACCGCCTCCGCAGGGACCGCCTCCGCAGGGACCGCCTCCGCAGGGACCGCCGCCCGGCTACGGACAGCCGGGCCAGCCGCCGTACCAGGGGCCGCCGCCGCAGGGGCCGCCGCCGGGGTATGGACAGCCGGGGCAGCCTCCGTACCAGGGTTCGCCTCAGCAGGGCCAGCCTCAGCAGGGCCGGCCTCAGCATGGGCCGCCGCCTGGGTATGGGCAGGCGCCGTACCAGGGGCAGCAGCCGCCGCAGGGGTATCCGCAGCAGCCGGGCTACCCCGGCCAGCAGCAGTACCCGGGGCAGTGGGGGCAGCCGGGCGCGCAGTACAGCGGTGGTGGCCGGCAAGGACCGAACAAGATCCTGCTGCTCGCCGGTGGAGGTCTCGCCGCGGTAGCTGTCATCGGTGTCGTGCTGGCGTTCGTATTCGGTGGCAACGACGACAAGAAGATCGATGCGTCGCCGAGCGTCCCCACCGCCACCCAGCCGAGCACTGAGCCGAGCAACGAGCCCAGTACGCCGGCCGACGACACGGGCATCGACGTCGCCGAGGGGGTCCGCGTGACCCCGGCGCCCGGCTACAAGCGCGAGTCGCTCGCGAAGTACACCGGCGTCTACCTGCTCAACAAGGGCGAGGCGTACTTCATGGTGAACGCCTTCAAGCCGAACCCGGGCGAGACCCCGGCGTCGGCGCTGGCGAACCTGTTCACGGTCGAGACGAAGGGCCTGGACCAGGTCAAGAAGAACAAGCCGTTCGAGAGCTCGCCCACCGCCGGCAACGTCAAGTACCTGGCGTCGCAGAGCTACACCGCCGTGTCGACGAGCCAGAGCGGCACGCTCAAGGTGGTCGGCCTGGTCGGCGTCATCCAGCGCCAGGACGGCGTCCTGACGATCATTCAGGTGTACGGCCGCGAGGACAAGAAGGACGCCGTCCAGAAGGCCGTCACCACGATGCTGGATTCGGTGATCAAGAGCCAGTGAACAACAAGCGCGACAAAGGCCAGCCACCCCGCAACCCGTGGGTGCGGAAGACCGGCGCCGAGGAGGACGACGAGTCCACCACCCCGGAGCCGGAGCTACCGCCGTCCCCCTGGTCGCTGGAGGTCCCCGCTCGTCCACCGTCCCCCTGGGACACGCCAGGCGCCGGTACTGCGGGGTCTGCGCCGTCCACGTGGGATGCGGCGGGCACTACTCCACCAGCGGCGGGCGGCACCGGAGTACAGGGTGCTACTGAGACCGACGCGCCGTGGGGCGATCGAGTGGGTCCGCCGTCCCTGCGTCGGCCCGAGCCGGTCAAGAAGGGGTTCAAGCTGCCGCCGGTGGCGATCCCCATCGCTGCAGGGCTCGCTGTTGTAGTACTGGTCGCTGTAGCGCTAGTCCTGCTGACCGGGGGAGACGACAAGGCCGCCGACCCCGGCCCGGTCCCCACGGTCACGCCGGCACCGTCGTACACGCCGCCGTCGAACGCGCTGCCGGTGCAGTTCGGCGTCTCGATCGTGCCGGCGCCCGGCTGGAACGTGGTCGCCAAGGAGACGAACGGCAAGCAGGTCGCCATCTACGGGCCGGACGGCGCGCCCCGGGCCTTCCTGTGGGTCCGGCAGAAGCAGAACGTCACCGCGAACGCGTTCGTGGTCGGCATCGTCGAGGGCGAGACCAAGGACAAGATCGCCAAGCTCGACAACGTACGGAACCTGCAGTGCCCCAAGGACGTCTTGGTGGAGTGCGTCGCGCTCTCCTACACCATCACCCCGACCCCGGGCGCCTCGATCAAGGGCGACGTGGCGGCGTACCGGCGCAAGGACGGCGTGGTCACCGCACTGGACTACCAGGCAGGGGCCGACTTCGCCGCGACCGCCGATCCGGCAGTGGCGGCGATGAAGCAGTCGGTGCTCGACAGTCTTTGAGTGAGGGGCGAACATGAGCCAGCAGTACCGAACCCCACCGCCTCCGCCCGTCCAGGGCGGATGGGGTCCGGGCCCGATCGGACCGCAGTTCCGGCCGGCCAGATCGTCGAAGACACAGTGGATCGTGATGGGCTGCGCCGTGCTCGCGGTGTTGCTGATCGCGATCGGCGTGGTGCTGATGGTGACCGGCAAGGACGACGACGCCGGTACGCCGGTCGCCGGTGCGACCCCGGAGCCGGTGGGCACGCTGTTCACGCCTTCGCCGACGACCGCGCCGAGGACCAAGGGGCCGTACGACGTCGGCGTCGAGGTCGGCAAGGGCGTCTGGTTCACGCCGGCCAAGGGGTGGCTGCAGGGACCGGACAAGACGGTCGGCGGTCAGTACTGGATCCTGCAGGAGAACCGGCAGGGCGGGAAGCGCCGGGGATTCATCGACGGCTACTTCTGGGTCCGGCAGACGCAGCTGTACGACGCCAAGGGGTTCGCCGAGCACCTGGTCGACATCGAGTCGAACGGGTACAAGAACGTCAAGATCGGCAGGGGGACGCCGCTGGAGTGCGCGGCGCCCGTCTTGAAGTCCTGTTACACGATCACCTATACCGCGGACGTGCCGACGAAGAGCGGGAAGTTGCTGCCGTTCCGGGGCTTCATGACGGCGTACGAGGACCAGTACGGGCAGGTCACGGCGACCGACGTGGGGCTTGAGGTGAGCGTCTACGACCGGCGGGCCAAGGACCTGGCCGCGATGAACGAATCGGTGGTCAAGAGCTACTCCTAGGGGCTCCGGGCTCCGCTGTGGGCGGATTTTCGGAAACTGTCGGCGGGGCGTCGTACGGTGGGTGACATGAGACAGGTCACCGATCTCCAGCGTATGGTCGCGCCCCTCAAGGTCGTGTCCGACTTCGAACCGGCCGGCGACCAGCCGGCCGCGATCGCCGAGCTCGAGCGCCGGATCAACGCGGGCGAGCAGGACGTGGTGCTGCTGGGCGCCACTGGTACGGGCAAGACGGCCACGATGGCGTGGCTGGCGGAGAAGATCCAGCGGCCGATGCTGATCCTGCAACCGAACAAGACACTGGCCGCCCAGTTCGCGACCGAGCTGCGGCACTTCTTCCCGGAGAACGCGGTCGAGTACTTCGTCTCGTACTACGACTACTACCAGCCGGAGGCGTACGTCCCGCAGACGGACACCTACATCGAGAAGGACTCCTCGATCAACGAGGAGGTCGAGCGGCTGCGGCACTCGGCGACCTGGTCGCTGCTGACCCGGCGCGACGTGGTCGTGGTGGCGACCGTCTCCTGTATCTACGGTCTGGGCTCGGCCGACGAGTACCTGAACCGGATGATCCACGTGAAGGTCGGCGACGAGATGGACCGCGACGGTCTGCTCCGCAAGCTCGTCGGCGTGCAGTACGCGCGCAACGACCTGGCCGGCACCCGCGGCACCTTCCGGGTCCGCGGCGACACGCTCGAGGTCTTCCCGGTGTACCAGGAGCTGGCGGTCCGGGTGGAGTTCTTCGGCGACGAGATCGAGCGGGTGATGACGCTGCACCCGCTGACCGGCGAGGTGCTCAGCGAGGAGAACGAGCTCTACATCGGCGCCGCGACGCACTACGTGACCGCGCCCGAGAAGATGGAGCGCGCGATCGCCGGCATCGAGGCCGAGCTCGAGGAGCGGCTGGCCGAGCTGGAGCGCGGCGGACAACTGCTGGAGGCTCAGCGGCTGCGGATGCGGACGACGTACGACATCGAGATGATGCGTCAGATCGGCACCTGCTCGGGCATCGAGAACTACTCGCGGCACACGGACGGGCGGGAGCCGGGAACGGCGCCGCACTGTCTGCTGGACTACTTCCCCGAGGACTTCCTGCTGGTGATCGACGAGTCGCACGTCACCGTGCCGCAGATCGGCGGGATGTACGAGGGCGACATGTCGCGCAAGCGGACGCTGGTCGAGCACGGCTTCCGGCTGCCGTCGGCGATGGACAACCGGCCGTTGCGCTGGGAGGAGTTCCTGGAGCGGATCGGCCAGACGGTCTACCTGTCGGCGACTCCCGGGCAGTACGAGCAGGACAAGTCGGACGGGCACGTCGAGCAGATCATCCGGCCGACGGGTCTGATCGACCCCGAGGTGATCGTGAAGCCGACCAAGGGCCAGATCGACGACCTGATCCACGAGATCCGGATCCGGACCGAGCGCAACGAGCGGGTGCTGGTCACCACGCTGACGAAGAAGATGTCGGAGGACCTGACCGACTACCTGCTGGAGATGGGGATCCGGACCAGGTACCTGCACAGCGAGGTGGACACGCTGCGCCGGGTCGAGCTGCTCCGCGAGCTGCGGATGGGCGAGTACGACGTACTGGTCGGCATCAACCTGCTGCGAGAGGGCCTCGACCTGCCGGAGGTGTCGCTGGTCGCGATCCTCGACGCGGACAAGGAAGGCTTCCTGCGCTCGGGCCGGTCACTGATCCAGACGATCGGCCGTGCGGCCCGAAACGTCTCGGGCGCGGTCTTCATGTACGCCGACAAGATCACCCCGTCGATGGAGCAGGCGATCGACGAGACCAACCGTCGCCGCGCGATCCAGGTCGCGTACAACACCGAGCACGGCGTCGACCCGCAACCACTGCGCAAGAAGATCGCCGACATCACCGACATGCTCGCCCGCGAGGACGCCGACACCGCCGAACTCCTGGGCAACGGCCGCACCCAGTCCCGCGGCAAGGCCCCCGTCCCCGGCGGCGGCAAACTAAAGGCCGGCGAAAAGGCCCGCGAGCTGGCTGGCGGCCTCCCGTCCTCCGACCTCGCCGACCTCATCCAGCAACTAACCGACCAGATGCACAACGCCGCCGCAGAACTCCAGTTCGAGGTAGCTGCCCGCTACCGAGACGAAATCTCAGAACTCAAGAAGGAACTACGCCAAATGCTCAACGCCGGCGCCAAGTAGCAGCCCCACCTCCTCGTCGGCCCAGCCGCCGAGCCCGCGCTGGCGGCGGGCTCGACGGCTGTGAAATCTCACCCGCGCGCCGGACCCGACAACTGCTGCTTCCACCCGTTGGCCGGGGTGGGTACGCCGAGTCCATCGGATACGGGCGGAAGCCAACTGGCAGCTGAAGACGAAGCCGGCGGCAGCAGCGTCGGCGTACAGGCTGGTGGGAAGCCGCCGGCTGATGGTGAAGCTGGCGGCAGCGGGCTCGGCGTACGGGCTGGTGGGAAGCTGTCGCTGGTGGTGGAGCTGGGCTGTAGCGGGCCGGGGTACCGGTGGGGTCGGGCGTACGGGCTGGCGGCGGAGGAGTGTCACCTGCGCACTGGACTCGACAACTGCTGCTTCCACCCGTTGGTCGGGGTGGGTACGCCTGGTCCGTCGGGTGCGGGTGGAAGCTAGCTGGCAGTTGAAGACGAACACGGCGGCAGCGGCTTTGGCGTACCGGCTGGTGGGAAGCGGTCGGCTGATGGTGATGCTGGCGGTAGTGGACCGGGGTGCCGGCGGGGCCGGCGTGCGGACTGGCGGCGGTTGGAGTGTCACCTGCGTGCCGGGCCTGGGACCTGCTGGCTCCACCCGTTGGTCGGGTGGGTATGCCGGGTCCGTCGGGTGCGGGTGGAAGCTAGCTGGCAGTTGAAGAGGAACACGGCGGTAGCGGGTTCGGCGTACAGGCTGGCGGCGGTTGGAGTGTCACCTGCACGCCCGGCCCGAGAACTGCTGCTTCCACCCGCTCGTCGGGTGGATACGCCGGGTCCATCGGATGCGGGTGGAAGCTAACTGGCAGTTGAAGACGAGGCCGGCGCCAGCGACTTCGGCGTACGGGCTGGTGGGGAGCTGTCGGCTGGTGGTAGAGCTGGCGGTAGCGGATCGGGGTGCCGATGGGGTCGGCGTACCGGCTGGTGGGGAAGCTGTCGGCTGGTGGTGGAGCCGGCGGTAGTGGACCGGGGTGCCGGCGTGCGGGCTGGCGGGCTGGCGGCGGTTGGAGTGTCGCCTGCGTGCCGGGCCTGGGAACTGCTGCTTCCACCCGTTGGTCGGGTGGGTATGCCGGGTCCATCGGGTGCGGGTGGAAGCTAACTGGCAGTTGAAGGCGGAGCTGGCGGCAGAGGGTTCGGCGTACGGGCTGGTGAGAAGCTGCCGGCTGATGGTGAAGCCGGCGGCAGCGGGTTCGGCGTACCGGCTGGTGGGCTGTCGGCTGCTGGCGGTAGCGGGCCGGGGTGCCGGTGGGTTCGGCGTGCGGGCTGGCGGGCTGGCGGCGGTTGGAGTGTCACCTGCGTGCCGGGCCTGGGAACTGCTGCTTCCACCCGTCGGTCGGATGGGTATGCCGGGCCTAGCGGGTGCGGGTGGAAGCTAGCTGGCAGTTGAAGACGAAGCCAGCGGCAGCGACTTCGGCGTACCGGCTGGTGGGAAGGCGTCGGCTGATGGTGAAGGTGGCGGTAGTGGGCTTGGCGTGCGGGCCGGTGGGGAGCGGTGGGGGTCAGTCGGCTTTTCTGACTGTGTGTTGGGGGGATTCGTTGGTGGTGAGGGTGAAGATGTCGGGGCGGGAGTAGTGGCCTACTGGGTCGAAGTCTAGGAATGAGCGGTCTCGGTCGGAGAGGTCTAGTTCGGCTAGGAGGACGGTTTCGGTGGTGCGGGCGGGGGGAGCGAGGATGTCGCCCAAGGGGGAGATGATGGTGCTGCCGCCGTTGATGAGGATGGTGTCGGGGGTGCCGCCTTGGATGGGGTGGACGTCTGGGGGGAGGTCGGCGCGGATCAGGTACTGGTTGGCGCTGATTACGAAGCAGCGACCTTCCAAGGCGATGTGGCGCATCGTCGCTTGCCATTGGTCGCGGTCGTCGACTGTGGGGGCGCACCAGATGTCGATGCCCTTGGCGTACATGGATTGGCGGAACAGCGGGAGGTAGTTCTCCCAGCAGATGGCGGCGCCGAGTACGGCGTACTCGGTCTGGACCGCGGGCATGGTCGAGCCGTCGCCTTGGCCCCAGAGGTAGCGTTCGGCGGCGGTGGGTAGGAGTTTGCGGTGCTTGGCTGTCAGGCCGTCGGTGGCTGTGAAGAAGAGGGCGGTGCAGTAGAGGGTGCCGCCATCGCGTTCGATCACGCCGACGACTACATCGACGGCTAGCTGGGCGGACAGTTCCGCTAGTCGGGCGGTCTCGGGGCCTGGTACTGCGATCGCGGCCTCGCGATAGCGGCGGAAGAGGTCGCGACCTTCGGCGGACCTCGAACCGACCGTCACCCCGAAGTCGACGCCCTTCGGATAGCCACCGATGAACGCCTCCGGCAGTACCACCAGCCGGGCCCCGCCCGAGGCCGCCTCGCGGATGAAGTGCTCGGCTTTCGCCACGGTGGCAGGGGTATCGAAGAGAACAGACCCAGCCTGAACAGCAGCTACGACGACGGATGCCATCCCCGGAGCGTACGCCGTCGACGGGCAGAGCTCGGGTGCGACGGAGCCCTGCCCGAAACCGCTTCTGAGCAGTTCGTGGGCGGCGGTCGGCGAGTCGGTACGACGTGTTGGCGGCGGCCCTACGCTCGATCGATGAGCATTCAGGAGCTGGCCGGCCAGCGGGCCCTCGTCACCGGAGCCACGTCGGGAATCGGACGGGCCATCGCGCGCAGTCTGGCGGCGTCCGGAGCTGAGGTCGTCGTCACCGGGCGACGGGCCGAACTCGGCGCCGAGACGGTCGCGCTGATCGAGGGCGACGGCGGTCGGGCGACCTTCGTACCGGCTGATCTGGGTGAGCTGGACGACCTGGAGCGATTGACCGACGAGGCCGGCGACATCGCGATCCTGGTCAACAACGCCGGGTTCTACCCGATGGTTCCGACGGTGGCGCTGACGGCTGCGGAGTACCAGCGGATGTACGACGTGAACCTGCGCAGCGCGTACTTCCTGACGGCCGCCCTCGCACCGAAGATGGGCGCGGGCAGCACGATCATCAACATCTCCTCGACGGGTGCCCGGCTCGGGATGGAGGTCGCCTCGGGATACAGCGGCACCAAGGGCGCACTGGAGTCGATGACCCGGGCGTGGGCCGTCGAGTTCGGTTCGCTGGGAGTCCGGTCGAACGCCATCTGCGCAGGCCTGATCCGCACCGACAAACTCCTGGAGACCTTCCCCGAGGAAGCAATGCAACAGGTGAGCGCATCCTGGCCCGTCGCTCGGCCCGGCACACCGGAGGACATCGCCGAGGTGGCTCTGTTCCTGGCCTCGCCGCGCTCCAGCTACATCACCGGCACTGTCATCGTCGCTGACGGCGGGCTTAGCATTTTGTGATGAGACTGACCGGGGCGGACTTGCTGGAGCACTGCCTGGCCAAGCCGGGGGCTTGGCAGGACGAGCCGTGGGAAGGCGACGTCGTCGCCAAGGTGGGGGACAAGATCTTCGCGTTCCTCGGGTCGGGGAGCGCGGTAGGGGTGAAGTGCGGCAACAACCGCGAGGAGGCCGACGAGTTGGTCGACACCTATCCGGGCGACGTCAGCAAGTCGGCGTACATCGGGCGGTCGGGGTGGAACACCGTACGACTCGCCGGGTCGGTGCCCGACGACGAGATCCTCGAGCTGATCGACGCGTCGTACGAGACGATCGTCGGCAAGCTGCCGAAATCCAGGCGGCCACAGGTGTAATCGACGCAACCTGACTGCTCACGCAAGATATTCCCGTCGCGCGAGGTGATCATGGTGACAGGGTTCATAGCCGGGTTCGATTTGGAAACTCGGACACCGAGCAGTCAGAATAGAGACAGTTGAAGGGGAGTATTCCTTTCGCGGCGGTATCGTCATCACGGTCAAGGGTTCGTCCCCACGCCCGGTGCCGCCGGCCAGGCCCGACTGATCGAGCCAGGCGGAAGAGACCTTCGGAGTCCGATTTTCGTCTGAGCTCCGGAGGTTTCCTGTGCACGTTGCCGATTACGTCTGGTACATCACCGTCGGGGTGCTGCTCGCCCTGCTGGCCTTCGATGTCTTCATCATCGGCCGCCGCCCGCACGAACCGAGTACCAAGGAATCGGCCCGGGCGATCGTCTTCTACGTCTCGCTGGCCGTCGTCTTCGGGCTCGGCGTCTGGGTTTTCTCCGGCGGCGAGTACGCCGGGGAGTTCTTCGCCGGGTGGCTGACGGAGTACAGCCTCAGCGTCGACAACCTGTTCATCTTCCTGATCATCATGGCCAGGTTCCAGGTGCCCAGGAAGTACCAGCAGACAGCGTTGCTGGTCGGCATCATCCTGGCGCTGTTCTTCCGCGGCATCTTCATCGCCGTCGGCGCGGCCGCGATCAACGAGTTCTCCTGGGTGTTCTACCTGTTCGGCGCGTTCCTCGTGTACACGGCGATCCACCTGGCCAAGCAGGGTGAGAACGACGACGAGGACTACAAGGAGAACGCGGTCATCCGGTTCGCGAAGAAGCGGCTGAACGCGACCGACGAGTACAACGGCGTCAAGCTGACGGTGAAGCAGAACGGCAAGCGCCTGGTCACCCCGATGGCGATCGTGATCATCGCGCTCGGTACGACGGACCTGCTGTTCGCGCTCGACTCGATCCCGGCGATCTACGGGCTGACCCAGGAGCCGTTCCTGGTCTTCACCGCGAACGTGTTCGCGCTGATGGGTCTGCGGCAGCTGTACTTCCTGCTCGGCGATCTGCTGCGGCGGCTGGTCTACCTGTCGCTCGGGCTGTCGGTCGTGCTCGCCTTCATCGGCGTGAAGCTGGTCCTGCACGCGATGCACGAGAACGAGTTGCCGTTCATCAACGGCGGGCACCACATCGAGTGGGCGCCGGAGATCCCGATCTGGGTCTCCCTCGGCTTCATCATCGTCACCCTCGGCATCACCACGCTGCTCAGCCTCCACAAGTCCCGCAACATGGCGACCGCCCCCGCAGTAGTCGAGCCGGCTGATGCCGAGCCTGGCAGGCAGGCCGACGCGGCGCAGGCGGGCGGCGGCGAGCTGGACGAGGCGACCCGCGCGGAGCTCGAAAGCCTGAAGGCTCCGGAGCAGTCCGACACCAAGAAGTCCTAGCTCAAAAAACACCGGCGCCCGATCCCCTGCGGGGATCGGGCGCCGGTTGTTGTTGCGGAGAGCGCCGCCATGCTGGTGGTGAGGCAGCGGGCGCCGGGCGGAGCGGGGTCGGGCGGGAGTCGGCGGGACGGGGGTTACAGGCGGGCGGCGGTTATTAGAGTTTGGCGGCGTTCTGGGAGTAGGGGTTCGTTTTCTAGGCGTTTGCCGGTTTCTGAGGCGTGGAGCATGCCGGCGGGGGAGACGAAACCTACGTGGTGGACCTTCTGGCCGGGGCGGCCGAAGAAGTAGAGGTCGCCGGGGTGGGCTTCGTCGGTGGGGATGTGTTCGAGGGCGTCGCACTGGTCGTGGGCGTCTCGGGGGATTCGCTGGCCGAGGACGCGGCTGACGGCGTGGACCAGGCCGGAGCAGTCGAGGCCGTACGTCGAGGTGCCGCCCCAGAGGTATTCCAGACCGAGGAAGAGCGAACCCAGGCGGATGCGGTCCTCCGGTGACGCGGGGGAGTCCACCGCGCGCAGCGCTGAGTCCGCCAGCCAGCCGAAGCCACCATCGGGCAGCGCCACCCGGGTGAAGCTGTCGGTGTGGTCCACCGAGGCCAGTACGGTCGCAAACGACAGGTCGGCCAGATGACCCGCACCCGGCTCGGCAAACAACTGCGCACTCGGCACAGTCACGGCAACCGGCGCAGTGGCAGCACCCGGCAGTTCACCGAGATGGCTCGACGGCACCCAGCCCGGATACCCGAGGTCGTCGGCCGACGAGGGTTGCCACGGCGCGATGATCTCGGACCACCCGTCGCGTTCGGAGCGCACGAGGACCGGCTCGGCGAACAGCAACTGGGTCAGCGTCCGGCCGTGCAGGCCGAGGCGGGTCTCGGTGTCCATCGCCTTGGCCCAGGCGGCGACGTCAGGCTGGGCCGCGACCGCCGGGGCGTCGACCTCACGCGGCGCGTCTGGTGAAGACCATACGGTGCTGACCGGAACTTTGGCAGAAACTAACTTCATAGCGCCAAGCCTGTCACGCCCAGTCCAGCCGCCGTCGGCAGGTGGATCACCGAGCCCTCGTACCGCACCCCGCCGACCACCGGCGACTCCCTCAACCACCATGCCGCGTCGAGGTCGTTCACCGCCGTCGTCGGGTACGCCGCAACCAGCGCCGCCGCGGCCCCGATTCCCACCTGACTCTCCATCATCGACCCCACAATCGCCCCGATCCCGTGCTCCCGCGCCAAGTCCAGCAGCGTCCGGGCGGTCGCCAGCCCACCACACTTGGCGAGCTTCACATTGACCAGATCAGCCGCCCCATGCCGGATCACTGCGACCAGATCCCGTACTCCGTACACCGACTCATCGGCCAGGATCGGCGTACTCACCCGATCCGTGATCCACGCCATCCCCTCCAGATCGGCCGCGACCACCGGCTGCTCGACCAGCTCGATGTCGCACCCCGCATCCTCCAGAGCACGAATCGCGTTCACCGCGTCCCGCCGGCTCCACCCCTGATTCGCGTCGAGCCGCAGCCGCGGATCCGGCCCGATCGCCTCCCGCACCCGGCGTACCCGCTGGAAGTCAGCCCGAGCATCACCCGTACCGACCTTCACCTTCAGTACGTCGAACCCGTCCGCGATCCGATCGACAGCCGACGCAGCCAACGCCTCCGCATCCCCGACGGACAACGTCACGTCCGTACGCACCGACGAGACGGTCGACCCGAGAAAGCCGTGCAAGGTCTGCCCGCGTCGACGCGCGACGAGGTCGTGCAGAGCGACATCCACCGCCGCCTTGGCCCCGAAGTTGCCCTGCACAGCACCCTGGATCCGGCGCAACGCCTCGGTGAAGTCATCGGGCTCCAGCCCGTCGAGAGCCAACGCGATCGGACCTTCGACGCAGGCCTGCGCGCCGGCCAGCGATTCGCCGGTCACCTTCCAGACCTGAGGCGCCTCGCCCCAGCCGCTCAGCTCGCCGTCCGTCAGCTCGACGAGCAGGGAGTCGGCGCTGGTCGCAGTACGGAGTGCTGTGATGAAAGGGGTGTGCAGTGGTGCGGAGACCAGGTGCGTGGTGAGCTTCACCGGATCGCCTCCAGATCGTGTCGATGGGTCCAGGCCTCAAAAGCGATCTCGGCGATCAGTTGCTGCGCCTCGGCATCGGGCAACTCGGAGGTCGTGCAGACGACGAGCACGAAGGGCGGAGCGTCGACGGGCCGGACGATGCCGCCGTCGTGCCTGATCCGGAGATCCCAGCCGTTCTTGTGCTCGACCCGCGTCCCCGGCGGCAGCAACGCCGGGATCTCGCCGTTCCAGGTGTTGCCCGCGAGCAGGTCACGGACATACGAGCCGGCCGGGGTCTTGTCATTGCCCACAGCAACCAGCACCGCGGCGAGATCGGCCGGGCTCATCAGGTTGCTGATCCCCGCAGCCTGCGCTCCCGCGTCGTCGATTCCGCGCCGGATCACGCTGGCACCGGATCCGTACTCGGCCAGTACTGCGTTCGCCGCATCCACCCCGGTCTGCTCGAGTACCAGGTCGGTCGCGAGATTGCTGGAACGCGTGATCATCTCGGAAGCCAGCCAGCCCAAGGTCACCTGCTCGCCCAGATGCTTCCAGGTCGCCGGCGCCTCGTCTTCGGCCGGATTGACCCCGAACCGCCCACCCGCCGCCGAGGCGAAGTCGTTGTGGACGGTCACCGCCTGGTCGAGGGCCAGCTCGCCCGTCTCGACCAGTCGCATCATCGCGATCGCGACCGGCAGTTTCATCGTGCTCGCGGAGTAGTGCGTGCGCTCCGCGTGATGCCGCAGCACCGGTTTCCCGTCGAGCCGCCCCAGCCAGACTCCGAACTCACCCCGCCCGTCGACCCCACGGAGTCGCTCAGCAATTCCCATGATCGTCACCCTTCCACACCGCGGGCATCCTTGAACTTGCCGGGCCTGGCAGACTTCGCAGAGTGTCTCGAGCCCTTGGACTCCTCCTCGGCTTCGCCGCCGATCGCTGGCTGGGTGACCCACGCCGGTTCCACCCGGTGGCCGGCTTCGGCCAGGTCGCCGGACGGCTCGAGAGCAGGCTGTACGCCGATTCCCGCCCAGCCGGTACTACGTACGCCGCCATCCTCATCACCACGACCGCGACCCTAGGTGTGGCAGCCGAAAAGCTGACAGCGGGCCGCCCAATCGCGCGCACCCTGCTGACCGCCGCCGCAACCTGGGCCGTCCTGGGCGGCCGGAGCCTCGAGCGCGAGGCCGAAATCATGGCCGGCTACCTCGAAGCCCAGGAACTCGAGCAGGCCCGCGACCGACTCAGCTACCTCTGCAGCCGCGACAGCACCGACCTCGAAGCCGACGAACTCGCCCGCGCGACCGTCGAGTCAGTGGCAGAGAACACCTCCGACGCGACCGTCGCCCCGCTCGTGTGGGGTGGGCTCCTCGGAATCCCCGGCCTGATCGGCTACCGCGCGGTCAACACGCTGGACGCCATGGTCGGCTACAAGTCGCCGCGCTACCGCAACTTCGGGTGGGCGTCGGCGCGACTCGATGACCTGATCAACCTGGCGCCGGCGCGCGTGTGCGCAGTACTGACCGGGCTGGTGTCCGGCCGCCCCGGCGACTCCTGGCGCATCTGGCGACGGGATGCTCCGGGTCATCCGAGTCCGAACGCAGGCCCGGTCGAGGCGTCATTCGCGGGGGCGCTCGGCGTGCGGCTGGGTGGGGTCAACTCCTACGGTTCGGAGGTCGAGGATCGGGGCACGCTGGGAGACGGCTTGCCGCCGACGGTCGCGGACATCCGGCGTACGGCGTCACTCGCCCGGCGCGTCGCCTACGCGGCGGCCGGGGTTGCAGCGATCGTGGCGTTGAGAGGGGAGCGGCGATGCATCTGACCCAGCGGCCGATGCGGATCGCGCTGATCCGGCACGGTGAGTCCGAGGCGAACCTCGACAAGCGGATCTACGAGACGACGCCCGACCACGCGGTCCCGCTCACCGCCCACGGGCACGAGCAGGCGGCACAAGCGGGCAAACAGTTGCGTGAGCTCTTCGAGGGTGAGCCGGTCCGGGTGTACGTCTCGCCGTACCTGCGGACCCTGCAGACCCTCGACTCGCTCGGGCTGGACGATCTGATCGGGCTCGCCCGGGAGGAGCCGCGGCTGCGCGAGCAGGACTGGGCGAACTTCCAGGACACCGAGGACATCGTCCGGCAAGAAGCGCTGCGGGACTCGTACGGGCATTTCTTCTACCGGTTCACGCACGGCGAGTCGGGCTCGGACGTGTACGACCGGGTGTCGAGCTTCCTCGAGACGATGCACCGCGACTTCGAGACGCCCGACTCGCCGCGGAACGTGCTGCTGGTGTCGCACGGGCTGACGATGCGGCTGTTCTGCATGCGCTGGTTCCACTGGTCGGTCAAGTTCTTCGAGACGCTGCGCAACCCGGGCAACGCCGAGACCCGGGTACTGCTGCGGCAGCCGGACTTCCGGTACAGACTGGACCGGCCGTTCGAACAATGGACTCAGCACACTCCGACTGAACGGGAGCGATCGGCATGGTTGTAGAACAGTCTCGCGACGCGGCCTTCGAGCTGCTGGCCGCTCTGAGCCCCGGACTCCGGGCGAAGGCGACCGCGCCGTTCGACACGCCTGACCATCAGGTCTGGACGTACCTGCCGGGCGATCGTCCCGGGGTGACGCTGGGGGAGTTGTCCGTCGAGCAGCGGCGGCTGGCTCTGCGCTTGCTGGAGATCGCCCTGAGCGAGCGTGGGCTGGCGGATGCGCGGTCGGTGATGTTCACCGAGGCGATCCGGCGCGGGCTGCCGCAGGCCGAGCCGGGGTCGTCGGTAGATGTCGGGTCGGAGCAGCGGTACTTCCTGCGGGTGCTCGGCGATCCGGCGGGCATGGATCCGTGGGCTTGGCGGCTCAACGGGCATCACATCGCGTTGCATGTGACGTTCGTGTCGGGTGCGATCGGGTTCACGCCGCAGTTCTTCGGCGCCGAGCCGGCGACCGTGTTGTCCGGGCCGCACAAGGGGTTGCGGACGCTGGCGGCCGAGCAGGATTTGGGGTTCTCGTTCCTGGACTCGCTGGAGGCCGGGCAGCGGGAGCTCGCGATCGTCTCCGAAACGGCGCCGTCCGACATCCTGACCCGGTACGACCCGGTGGCCGACCCCAAGGTGTTGCTGCGCGGGCTTCCGTACGGTGAGTTGACGCCGGAGCAGCGGCAGCTCTTCAGCCTGCTGCTCGGGCAGTACATCGGGCGCGCCGCCGGGCCGATCGGGTTGCAGACCTGGCAGGACATCACGGAGCAGGGGATCGAGAAGTTGACGTTTGCGTGGGCGGGCGCGACGAAGCCGGGCGGCGGACATTACTACTCGATCGCGGGGCCGACGTTCCTGGCGGAGTACGACAACACCCAGGACGACGCCAACCACATCCACTCGGTGTGGCGGGATCTCCGCAACGACTGGGGTACGGATCTCCTCGCGGCCCACTACGCCGGCTACTAGGCCGGCTTGCGCCAGACGGAGACGTGGCTTTCGCTGTCGGCGGTGAACGGGGCTCGGTGCCAGTCGGCGTACCGGGCCTCGAACTCCAGTCCGGCCAGCTGGGCCATCAGGTCGCACTCGGCCGGCCAGATGTAGCGGAAGTTGCCGGCGGCGTACCGGGTCGTGCCGTCGGGCTCGGTGAAGTAGTGGTGCGACGCGCAGGCCTGGGTCGCGAGATCGTACGTGTCGAAGACCAGATGCCCGTCGCCGAGACTCATCGGTACCGCGGACTGCCCGGGTGGCATCCGGCGGATGGCAGGCACCCACAGTTCGATGACGAAACGGCCGCCGGGCTTGAGGTGGCGGGCCGCGTTGCGGAAGCACTCGACCTGCTCGGCCTGGGTCCGCAGGTTCGAGATGGTGTTGAAGACGAGATAGACCAGGTCGTACTCGCCGGGCACTCGCGTCGTCGCCATGTCGCCCATCACGACGGGCAGCTCCGGATCCTTCTGCCGCAGCTGGGCCGCCATCGGCTCGGACAGCTCGATGCCGGTCACCGCGACGCCGCGGGCCGTGAGCGGAACGGCCACCCGGCCGGTACCGATCGCGAACTCCAGCGCCGGGCCCGACCCGGCCAGCCCGGCGAGGAAGTCGACCGTCGGGTCGATCACCTCCGGGGTGAACATCTCGGCGGACGACGCGTCGTACCGCGTCGCGATGTCCTCGTCCCACACTTCGCTGCTGCTCATCGCTCAGTAGCCTGCTGGGTGAGCGTCGGTCGTGTCCATCGAGTTTCCATGTCAAAGCCGCTCGGCCGGCTCCGACTCCAGGCTGAGAACAACCTCTTCGAAGGAGACAGATGATGGCGAAGCTTCGCGTTCACAACTTCACGATCACGCTGGACGGGTACGCGGCAGGCCCCAACCAGCGGCTTGATGTGCCGTTCGGCGATGGGATGGACGAGCTACACGGCTGGATGACCGCGGCGATGGAGAAGGATGCGACCGGTGTCGACGCCGAGCGGCTGAACCGGTGGAGCGAGAATGTCGGCGCCACGATCATGGGCCGCAACATGTTCGGCCCGCAGCGCGGTCCCTGGGAGGACGAGTCCTGGACGGGGTGGTGGGGGCCCAACCCGCCGTACCACCACGCCACCTTCGTCCACACCCACCACCTGCGCCCCGACCTCCCGATGGAGGGCGGCACGACCTTCTACTTCACCGACGCCCCGATCGAGGAGGTCCTCGACCGAGCCTTCCAGGCGGCCGACGGCCAGGACGTCGTCATCGGTGGCGGCGCCGCGACGGTCCAGCAGTACCTCCGCGCCGGACTGATCGACGAGCTCAACCTGGTCATCGCACCCGTCCTGGCCGGCGCCGGCATCCGGCTTTTCGACAACCTGGACGGTGCGCTCACGCAGTACCGAGTCTCCGAGCAGACCAGCTCGGCTGCCGCCACTCACGTACAGCTGGTCCGCCGTTAGAAAGAATTCGGGGCTTGCCGGACAGGGGAGGGTGTGACTTCTACGGTCGGGCGAGAGGATGTGCGGGTGCGCGAGGCTCGCTTCGAGGTGTTGGTGGGGGTGGTGGGCGCGCCTGTGCATCGGTATCTGGTGCGGCGGGCCGATGCCGGCGCGGTCGATGACGTGCTGGCCGAGACGATGCTGGTGCTCTGGCGGCGGATCGACGACGTACCGGGGCTTGGCGACGGTACTGCGGTGGATCTGGATGAGGTGCTGCCCTGGTGCTACGGCGTCGCGCGTGGCTGCTTGGCCAACGCGCGGCGGGCCGAGGGGCGGCGGTTACGGCTGGTGGAGAGGCTGGCCCGTACGGCCTCGGAGTTGCCGACGGCAACCACTGACCATGCTGAGCTGTACGACGCGCTCAGGACTCTGGGGGAGCTGGATCGCGAAGTCGTTCTGCTGTGGGCCTGGGAGGGCCTGGCGCCGCGGGGGATCGCCGAGGTGACCGGGCTGACCGCGAACGCCGTCAGCATTCGGTTGCATCGGGCAAAGAAAAAGCTTTCCGTCGTGCTCGGGCGAAAGAACGCGGTCGCCGCCGGACAGGAGCAGGGTAAAGGAGGGAGCGAGCTGTGAACGACGACGAACTGCTGGCCAAGCTGAAGGCCGCCGATCCGGCCAGGCACGCTCCCGAGCCGAACCCAGATCGCCTCCTGGAGGCCACTATGACCACGGACACCGAAACCCGGCCCGACACCACGAGCACCACCCGCCGCCGCTGGCTGCCAGCGGTCGCCGCCGGCGTACTGCTGGTTGGGGGCGGAATCGCCTGGGGAATCGCCGGCAACTCCGGCGACGACAACCAGCCGATCGCCGGCGCGCCGACGGCAACAGTCAGTACGCCCGGCGCGCCGACTGCAACAGCCGGTACGCCCGGCAGCACGCCCACGGCAACAGCCGGTACGCCGGCCGTCCTCAAGCTGACCGTCGGCGCTGCTCCCAATGCCAAGTGCCGCGCCGTAGAGGTGGCAGACCTCCGTCGGATGGAGACGGCCTTCGCAGGTACCGCCACCGCCATCAAGGGCGAGCAGGTCACCCTGCATGTCGACCACTGGTACCGCGGCGGCGACGCCACCACCGTGCAGGTCCAGTCCGACGCGGACGCCGTCACCACCCTCCTGGGCGTCGACTTCAAGGTCGGCGGCACGTACCTCATCACCGCCAACGACGCTCAGGTCACCCTCTGCGGCGAGAGCGCCCCGACCAACCCGGAACTCCTGGCCCTATACAAGACGGCCTTCGGAGGCTGACCCTCAGCTGCCCGGCCGCTGCAACAGATAGTCCTCGGCACGCATCGAGGTGGCCGGCCTGACGTCCTCGGGGAGCAGCTCCCGCAGGTCGCGCTCGGTCAGCGTCTCGGGATCGCGCAGGGAGAGCCGAGTCGCCTGGGTGGAGATGGCTTCCTCGAGCATGTTCCGGATGAACCGGCCGTTGCCGAAGTTGTGTCCACGCGGAGCGGCGGGGATGTACTTGCGAACCACGGCCAGGACCTCCGGGCCGTGGATCATCCCCTTCTGCTTCGCCTGCAGCTCGAAGATGGCGACCAGCTGATCGGTGTCGTACTCGGCGAACGACAGCAGCTTCGGGAACCGCGACGCCAGGCCGGGGTTGGAGTCCAGGAACCGCTGCATCTCACGGTGGTACCCGGCGACGATCACGACACACTCGTCGCGGTAGTCCTCCATCATCTTCAGCAGCGTGGCGACGGCCTCCATCCCGAAGTCACCGGGGTTGTTGTCCGGTACCAGGGTGTAGGCCTCGTCGACGAACAGCAGCCCACCGAGCGCCTCACGGAACTTCGCCGCTGTCATCGGGGCGGTGGTGCCGACCCCGGAGCCGACCAGGTCGGACCGGTCGACCTCGACCACGTGGCCTTTCTCCAGTACGCCCAGCTCTTTGTAGATCTTGGCGAGCAGCCGGGCGATCGTGGTCTTGGCCGTACCGGGCTTGCCGACGAACACCATGTGCCGGGCCCGATCCTGCGTCGGCAGCCCGAGCTCCTTGCGCCGCTGGTTGGTCTTGATCTCAGCCACCATCCGCCGCACGGAGTCCTTGATCGACTCCAGCCCGATCAAGGCCTCCAACTCGGCCAACGCACCAGACTGCTCAACCGCCGGCAGCTCAACAGCCGCCGGTACTTCGGAAGTCACCGACGCGGCCGCAACCTGCTTCACCGGTGCCGCCTCGGCTGCCGGCGCGCGGCCGCCGTCGAGGTGCTCGAAGAACGCACCCAGATCGGGCACCTCAGGCTCAGGCCATGGCCCGTTCTCGAGTACGCCCGACAAGTGCACCGACACGCGCGTAGCCGCCGCCACCCACGACCGCGCCGCCATCCGCTCATCCTGCGCGATCGCCCTGCCAAGCCAGTCAGCATTGCGCGCCAACCAAGCCTGGGTGTCGAATCCACCCCGCAACTCGGCCAGTGCGCCCTCGACATCCCACCCCTCGGCGCCGAGGATCTGCCCGACCGCCGCAGGCTGTCCGCCGAGCCCGGTCGCCCGGATGAGCCGCGCCAACAGCTGCGCGAACTCCGGCGCCTCGTCGTCCACAACCACAGCCGACAACTTCGCATGAGCATCCCGCAACGAGTCGAGCGAGTACTTCAGCGCCGCCTCCGGGCCGCCGAGCTCGGGCAGTACCGCGCGCTCCGCGTCGCTGAGCACCGTCGTCCGCCAGAACTGCGCGATCGTCGCGTAGTCGGCCGCGACATGCATCCGGGTCGCCTCGCGGTCACCGAGCACACGATCGAACCCAGCGATCAACGCCTGCGCGCGAGCAGCCATCGGCGGAGCGTCGGCGAACAGGTTCACCACGTCACGCGACAACCGCAATGCTTGCCAACGGCCCTCTTCGTTGAACCCCCGCGCGCCCGACAACACCAGCAGGGGCCAGTCGGTCGCGGCGACCCGGACCAGGTGTCCGGCGCCCAACCGGGCCGGTGGGCGGTAGAAGTCCCGGGTCACGGCCGCGCTGACGTCGGCGTATTCGCCGCGGAGTACCGGGATCCAGCCGGTCAGCAGCGGCGCGACCTGATGCGCGAACCAGACCGCCGCGGGTGTCCCCTCGACAAACTCCGGGAAGGCTCCCGGCCGCAGCGCCAACGGATCGTCGGCCCAGGTCCGGAGCTGCTCGCGAACCCCCGTCAGCCAACCATCCGGTACTTCCCAGGCCTGCTCAGCTGTGAGTGCGTCGAGCACGCGCGCTCGCCGGGTGTGCTGCTCCACAAACGTCCTCTCCTAGCCGACCATCAGGCCCGCCCACTTTAGTGCGTCAGGGTGCTTCACGTCTTGCGAATAGTTAACGAGCGATGTAACTATTAAGCCATGGAAGACGAAGTTGACCGCTTCTTCGAGGTGCTCGCCGATCCGACGCGCCGGCAAGTCGTTCGGTTGCTGGGCGAGGGTCCGCGGCGGGCCGGGGAGCTCGCGATGGCGACCGGCGCGTCCGCGCCGGCGATGAGCAGGCATCTGCGGATCCTGCTGGCCGCCCGGGTGATCGACGACGAGCGGGTGCCGGATGACGCGCGCCTGCGGGTGTTCCGGCTGCGGCAGGAGCCGATGGTCGCGGTACAGGCGTGGCTTGATCAGGTTCAGGCGCACTGGCAGGAGCAGTTGGGGGCGTTCAAGAAACATATCGAGCAGGAGGAGAGATCGTGACCAAGCCGTCCGCGTCCGCATCCGTCGAGGTCGCCGCCGATCCGGCGACCGCCTTCCGGGTCTTCACCGCCGAGATCGACCTGTGGTGGGTCCGCGGCCCGATCAACTTCTTCGACGCCGCCCGCGCGATCGGCATGCAGATCGAACCAGGCCTCGGCGGCCGGGTCCTCGAGATCTACCGGTACGCCGACGCCACCGGCGGCGAGGACGTATTGGAAATCGGCCAGATCACCGCCTGGGAACCCGGCGCCTTGTTCGCCTACCGAAGCTCGGTGGACGACACCGAAACCGAGATCCGCTTCGACTCCTTCGACGGCGGCACCCGGGTCAGCGTCGAGCAGACTCTCCTCCCAGGTGGTGAAAAGGCCTTCTACTTCTGGCCGAACGTCATCGGCTGGTTCGTCGCCCACGTCGCCTCGAGTTCACGCCGAAGCTGATGATCGGCAACCTACGATGACCACATGCATTGGGGCGAGCAGGTCGCAGTACGGGGTGCCCGTGTTCACAACCTGAAGAGTGTCGACATCGACGTGCCGCTTCGGCAGCTCGTCGCGCTGACCGGCGTATCCGGCTCGGGCAAGTCGTCCCTCGCGCTGGGCGTGCTCTATGCGGAGGGTTCACGCCGGTACCTGGAAGCCTTGTCCTCCTATACGCGCCGACGGCTGTCGCAGGCTGCGCGCGCGGACGTCGACGCGGTTGACGGAGTACCGGCTGCGATCGCGCTGCATCAGCGTCCCGCGGTACCGGGTGTTCGCAGCACGTTCGGTACGGCGACGGAGCTGTTCAACTCGCTTCGGCTGATGTACTCGCGGTTGGGGGTGCACCTTTGCCCCAACGGTCATCACGTGCAGCCGACGCTGGAGATCGCCTCGACCGCGCATCTCACCTGTCCTGAGTGCGGCGAGCGTTTCGCAGTACCGGGGGCCGAGTCGTTTGCTTTCAACAGCGATGGCGCTTGCGAGACCTGCGCGGGCACCGGGGAGACGCGGCAGATCGATCAGGAGGCGCTCGTACCGGACGAGTCGCTGTCGATTGCCGACGGAGCCGTGGCGGCCTGGGCTTCGTTCGGCGCGGGCCTGCTGCCTCAGGTGGTCGCGCAGCTCGGCGTACGGGTGGACGTGCCGTTCCGGGAGCTGACTCCGGCCGAGCGCGAACTCGTCCTGAACGGCGAGGAGACGAAGCGGACGGTCGTTGTCACCAGCAAGAAAGGCAACGCCTTCGAGCTCAACGCCGCCTACCGCAACGCCAACCGGGTGATCGAGGACGCGCTCGCCAACGCCCAGAGCGAGAAGTCCATCACCCGCCTCGACCGTTTCGTCCACGTCGCCGAGTGCCCGTCCTGCGGTGGCTCCCGGCTCAACGAACGTGCGCGGTCGGTACCCCTGAATGGCATCACTCTCGACGACATCTCGACGTGGAGCCTCGACCGTACGACGACCTTCGTCCGCGCGTTGCCGGCCGCCGCGCCGGCCGAGCTCAGCCGGATGGCCGCGCAGATCGTCGAGGCGTTCACCGCGACGGCCGAGCACCTCCTCGGACTCGGGCTCGGCTATCTGTCCCTCGGCCGCGCATCGCGCACGCTCTCGACGGGCGAGCTGCAGCGAGTACAGCTCAGCCGTACCCTGCGAAGCAGCGCGACCGGCCTGCTGTACGTCCTCGACGAGCCGTCTATCGGGTTGCACCCGAGCAACATCGACGCCTTGATGACGGTCGCACGCCGCCTGGTCGAGACCGGCAACTCCGTGGTCCTCGTCGACCACGACGTCCGGGTACTACGCCACGCCGACTGGCTGATCGAGATCGGCCCGGGAGCCGGCGCGCACGGCGGTGAGATTGTTGCCACCGGCACCGTCGAGGACCTGTCGAAGTCGGCCGCGTCGGTGATCGGCGGCTTCCTCAGCGGCCAGGAATCGGCGGTCGTGCGCCCGCGGGTACCGGTCGAGGACGTCTTCGAGCATGGCCGGATCCACCTGGAGACCGGTCCCCGCTTCACCCTGAAGGAGCTCGAAGCGTCGTTTCCGTTGTTGCGGCTCACGGCCGTCACCGGCGTATCCGGTTCGGGCAAGACCACCCTCGTACTCGACAGCCTGGCCGCGGCGCTGGTCGGCCAGGCACCCAAGCACGTACGGCATTTGGATGCCGGCGGCATCGAACGTACCGTCATCGTCGACGCCGTTCCGATCGGGCGCAACGTGCGCTCCACCGTGGCGACGTACAGCGGAGTCCTCGACGACCTCCGCCGAGCCTTCGCCGGTACGCCGGAAGCAGTGTCGCGTGGACTCAAGGCCGCCGACTTCTCGTACAACACCGGCAGCCTGCGCTGTCCCCAATGCGACGGCACCGGCCAGATCTCGCTGGACGTCCAGTTCCTCCCCGACGTCGACATCCCTTGCCCGGTGTGCGAAGGCCGCCGCTACAACCCCGACTGCGACACCATCACCCTCGACGGACTGACCATGGCCGGTGCCCTGGCACTGACCGTCGAACAGGCCCGCGCGAAGTTCACCGGCCTCCGGAAGATGCAAGCGCGGCTACGCACCCTCGACGAGGTCGGCCTCGGCTACCTGATCCTCGGCGAAGCCACTCCCGCCCTGTCTGGTGGCGAAGCCCAGCGCCTCAAACTCATCGCCGACCTCGAGAAGCCCCAGCAAGGCACCCTCTTCATCTTCGACGAACCCAGCGTCGGCCTGCACCCCGCCGACATCCGCGTCCTCCTCACGGTCTTCGACCGCCTGATCACCGCCGGCGCCACCGTCATCGTCATCGAACACGACCTCGACATGATCGCCAACGCCGACTACGTAATAGACCTGGGCCCAGGCGGCGGCACCGCCGGCGGCCGCATAGTCGCCGCCACCACCCCCGCCCTCCTTCCCCAAACCCCCGAAAGCCTCACCGGCCAATACCTCCGCGACGTTCTCTGACTTGTACCTCGACATATATAGGTTGCGCTCAAAACAAGTGGGTGATTCATCCGCACGGCCCTTTACTTCATTTGAAAGCTTCTCAGGACGACTTTCAAGGAGCACAGTGGAGTTCGGGCGAGCAATCACGTGATGTGAATCGGCTCGCCGAGGGGGAACATCTGATGGAAGAATCGAACACGTTCTGGCGCTGGATGGCTGGGCCGTACGCGAAGGCCATGGATCGCGAACGGGTGGTGAAAATCGCGACCCGGCTGCCATTCTTGTTGATCACCGCGATCCTCCTGGCCGTCGTCTGCAGGCAAGGTGCATCTTTGCTCGGGGTCGGTACCGTCTTCATTCTCTACATCGCCGCGGCCACGCTGTGGATCAGTGGGCAACATCAGGCATCGATCAAGGCTGCACAGTCGGGCCGGCCGGCCGACAGACCATGGACCTTTCCATACCTGATCTCGCTCCTGATCTTATTGATCGGCGGAGGTCTTCTCGCGTATGGCGCCGCCCGACACGTGGGAAGTTTCCTCTTCGCTGGTGTGCTGTGTGTCTATTTCAGTGCTGGGTACGGGCTGATGCGGTTCCGGCAACGAGGCACGGACGGCGAAGGAAAGTGTCGCGTCCCGACCGGAGTTGTCCTGCTCATCGTGAGTGTGGCGTTCGCGCTCGTCGGACTTCTTCTGATGAAGTCGCACGGGTGGACAGTGATACTCGTTGCCGGCGGGATCGTCCTTCTTGTGCCCGCCGGGCTCAGCGTTCTTGCCGAGCCGGCGGTGGATTGGCTGCACGGGGACGAATCGGGTCGACGGGTCGCCGCATTCTTCATCACCGGTGCGCTGCTGCTCGGCGGATCTGCCTTGATCGCTGTCAAGCGACTGGAAACCACGCAAGCGGCGTACGTTGTGATCGCCTTTGCCGCACTCGGTCTGCTGGTGTTTGCCATCGTCTCCAGTACGCAGGCCGACATCGCCGCAGTCATCGCCGCGGTGTCGCTCATGGGTATCACGTCGGCGGCCGACCGGTGGCCGGACGAGCTGACTCCGAAGTCGGGCGATCAAAGGGTGCTTGTCGCCTTGGGGGACTCCTACATGTCCGGCGAAGGGGCACAGACCTACTACGAAGCGCAGGCCGACAGCGGCGGAAAGGGGAGCCGGAACCATTGCCACCGCTCGCCCACCGCGTGGGCTGCTATCGCGGGGCGAAACGATTTCGACTCGATGGCGTTTCTGGCGTGCTCGGGGGCCAAGACGTCCCACGTCCGGTACCGGGCCGACACGAACCTGCCTGGTCCGGCGCAGCAGTACAACGAGCCCGGGCCCCAGCTCGCCCAGGTAGACGCCTTTGAGCAGGGCATCTCGCCATCCCTGGTCGTGATCAGCCTCGGTGGCAACGACGCGGGCTTCTCGACCATTGGTGCCATGTGCATCGCTCCGGGAAACTGTGGCTCCCAGAGCCAGCTGTGGACGAAGACCCTGAAGCAGGTCAGCGCCGGACTCGCGGCGACCTACCAACAGATACGTGAGAAGTTTCCCGAAGCGCCCATTCTGGTCACGGCCTACCCTGCGCCGGCGTACGTCGAGAACGGGAGAGCAGTCAAGTGCGGTCAGGTGGCGCTGTCCCAAGGAGACCTGGACTTCATCAGCAGCTTCGTCGCGAGCCTGAATTCAACCATCAGAGCCGCGGCGCTGGCCAAGAAGTTCTACTTCCTCGGCGAGATGGAAGGTGCATTGGCCACTGCGCACCTGCAGTTGTGTGATCCGGCCAACGACGACCAGCCGGGCGTGAACTTCATCGGCCTTCGATCCGTCGCGGGGATCGCCGAGCAGCGCTTCAACCCGAAGAACTGGTACCACAACAGCCTCCATCCCAACGCTCGTGGCCACCTGGCCATGCTGCAGGTCTTCGAGCGGTGGATGAAACAGCATCCGAACCTCCAGGCCGTCAATCCGCAGGCAGCCGCGCAGGCGAAGCAGGCACCGACGGGATCGACGGTGAGCGCGGATGCGGTCGAGGACCCGCCCTGCGATCTGATCAAGGATGAGCAGAGCAACAAGCTCGACTGCCGGCAAGAGGGCGCGAAGTGGGCCAGAGGCGAACTGAGCCACACCTTGCTCGGTCGCTGGTGGGGCCTTCAGATCGGCGCGGCTGTCGCGGGTGCTTGGCTGTTCGGCGTTGCCTTCTATGGCTGGCGAAAACCATGGTGGAGTCGCAGACGTCGCTAGCGATTCCGCGGCCGGGTGGCGGCTGAGGTGCCGGTCTGTGCTTGAAGTGCGTGCGGCCATGGGAAGACGAGTGGGTCGGAGCTTGCCTGCCAGAGGTGGCTCAGTTCGCGCAGGGTTGCTGTCGTGCGGTCGATTTCCGGATCGGTGTAGGGGCAGCGATCGGCGCGGCTGACGCCCCACATTTCGCGGACTTCGGCGTACGGCGTGGGCTGGTCCTTCTCGACCGCCATGTGGAAGACACTCGAGAGCGCCTCGCTGATACCGATGCTGTTGGGCGCTTTGAGGATGCGCGCGCTGCGGACTTTGGCGTCGTGGCGCTTCTTGCCCGCCGTCTGCTCCATGCTGTCGAAGACCGCACCGGCCGCGATGCAGCCGAAGATGCCGTCGGGCATGCGCAGTTCGCGTTCGGTGACGGCGTGCGCGAGGTCGTGCGGCACGCGATGCTTGCGTGAGTACGAGAAGAGCTTGAACTCCGCGCCGTCCGCGCGCCGGATGACGGTGACGCTCTCACCGCCGCGGGGGTCGTGCAGGAAGGTGAGGTGCATCTCCCCAGAGTGACCTCTGCGTACGACCTGGTGCCACTGGTTTTAGCCGAGCACGAGCGGCAGTTGCACGGCAAGTTCGCCCAAGTCGGCCAGCTCCGAAGCAGCTGGGCTGCGACGACCTGTACCGACCAACAGGACGTCCGTGTCGGAAAAGCTCGCGGGAAACGGTGATCCAGCAATGCTCTCCACCATCTTCCGGGTCTGTCCGAGACCTTCGGCCGGCGGTTGCGGGAGCTGCGGAAGGTGGGCGACCAGATCCAGGTGATGCAACGTCCACTCCAGCACGTACGCCGAGAGATAGTCGCCCGCCGTCAACACCATGCCCTGAGTGCTGACCCGCATCCCCAGGTCGGCCAGCTCAGCCGCCCGCCCGGCCGCGGCCCCCACATCATCGAGATGAAACTTCAGCAACGCCGGATCCTGGTACGCCGCCGCCAACCGAACAATCAACGCATCAAGCGGATCCTCACCGGTCGGCGCCGTCTCAGCCACTCTCCAGTAACTCACCGAGTCATGCGTGGCCTCCGCATCGCTGGGCGTCACCAGCGTGATCAACACATCCTGCGCATCAATCACCAGATGACACACCAGATCCCGCACCAGCCACCCGACACATCCGGACGGCTGCCCGAAGTCCTCATCAGCCAGCCCGCCAACAGCCGCCCGCAAGGCAGCCCAGGAACGAGAGAAGAGATCCACACCGGAAAAGTAGTGCGCCACCGGTCCAATCTGTCCCGAAGAACAGGTAGTAGTCACGCCACCCCCGAGTCACCACGCTCAGCTTCGATGCCCGACGGCGCAGATCCCGCACTACTACCTGTCGTTGCGCACACAACCAACCCGAGCACCACGCAAGCAACCGCCGGGTGCTGACGCAAGGGCGCGGGAGCCTCGAGTGTGTGAAAGACGAAGGAGTGACCGGAGTCCGACCGGGGAGTACTTCGGGTTGCCCGACCGTTGGGGGCGCCGGCGGGCGAGCGCCGGGTGCTGACGCAAGGGCGGGTGGGAGCGTCGGGCGTGTGAGCGACGGAGGAGCGAGCGGAGCCCGACCGTGGGGGAGTACCTACGGAGCCCGTCGTCTAGAGTCGAGCTCGTCATCGACGGCTGTGCAGGAACCCGGTGGGAGTCCGGGGCGGTCCCGCCACTGTGACCGGGGGTGATCCCGGGAGTCAGGAACTGCTGCTGTCGTACCTGCCACCTGGGGCGTGGACACCCCGAGGAAGGACCGGTCGCGCGTGCCCGCGAACCTTTTGCTGCTCTCCACTGCCGACACCGACTTGCTGGCTGCTTCGCAGGCCCAGGCTGGGTGGAGGGTCGCCAACCCGGCCCGGGTCGAGCTCCAGGATGTCCCCACTCTGCTTGACGGCGTCGAGGTCGTAGTGGTCCGCCTGCTGGGTGGTCGCCGCGCCTGGGAGGAGGGCCTCGACGCCGTCATCTCCTCGGGCATCCCCACCGTCGTGCTGAGCGGCGAGGCAGCCCCCGACGCCGAGCTGATGTCGATGTCGACCGTCCCCGCCGGCGCGGTCACCGAGGCTCTCGCGTACCTCCGTGAGGGCGGCTCCGAGAACCTCCAGAACCTGGCCGGATTCCTCAGCGACACCATTCTCCTCACCGGCGACGCCTTCGACCCACCGAAAACCCTCCCGACGTACGGCATCCGCGCCGGCCGCACCTTCACCAAGGACCACAGGCCGGTCGTCGGCATCGTCTACTACCGCGCCCACGAGATCTCCGGCAACATCGCCTTCGTCGACGCCCTGGCGACCGCGATCGAACAGGCCGGCGCCCAGCCCCTTCCCCTGTACTGCGGAACGCTGCGCGGCCTCGACCCCACCCACGAGGACAACGCCGACCTGTTCACATTGCTCAAGCAATGCGACGTCCTCGTCACCACCCTCCTGGCGGCCGGCGGCACAGTCGCCTCCAACGCGACGGCCGGTGGCGACGACTCCTGGGACGCCGGCGCCCTCGCGTCCCTCGACATCCCCCTCCTTCAAGGCCTCGCCCTCACCTCGACCAGAGAGCAGTGGCTCGAGAGCGACGCCGCGATCAGCCCGCTCGACGCCGCCACCCAGGTCGCGATCCCCGAGTTCGACGGCCGCCTCATCACCATCCCGTTCTCGTTCAAGGCGTACGACGCCGAAGGCATCGCCAGCTACGCGCCCGACGAAGAGCGCTGCGCCCGGCTCGCCGGCATCGCGGTCGCCCAGGCCAAGCTTCGGCACGTCGAGCCCAAAGACAAGAAGCTCGCCCTTGTACTGTCCTCGTACCCGACCAAGCACGCCCGGATCGGCAACGCCGTCGGCCTCGACACCCCGGCCTCGGCGGTCGTCATCCTCGGCCAGCTCAAGGACGCCGGCTACGACCTCGGCCCCGACCTCAACCTCGACGAACTCCAAGGGGCGGACGGCGCCGACGGCCTCATCCACCGGCTGATCGCAGCCGGCGGTCACGATGTCGACTGGCTGACCGACGACCAGCTCGAAGGCGCGGTCGCGAAGATCCCGCTCTCGAAGTACAGCAAGTGGTTCTCCAAAACCCCCGAAACGTTGCAAAAGGCAATGATCGAGGCGTGGGGGGAGGCGCCCGGTTCCCTGTACGTCGACCAGTCCGGCCCCGAGCCGGCGATCGCCCTCGCGGCTCTCCAGTTCGGCAACGTCGTACTGATGATCCAGCCGCCCCGCGGTTTCGGCGAGAACCCGGTCGCGATCTACCACGACCCGGACATGGCCCCGTCGCACCACTACCTCGCGGCGTACCGCTGGCTCGAAGCGCCCGTCGAGGAAGGCGGGTTCGGCGCGCACGCGGTCGTCCATCTCGGCAAGCACGGCACGCTGGAATGGCTGCCTGGCAAGGGCATCGGTATGGCCGCCGACTGCGCGCCCGACGCGGTGCTGGGCAACCTGCCGCTCGTCTACCCGTTCATCGTCAACGACCCCGGCGAGGGCACACAGGCCAAGCGCCGCGGGCACGCCGTGATCGTCGACCACCTGGTACCACCGATGGCGCGCGCGGAGACGTACGGCGACATGGCCAAGCTGGAGTACCTGCTCGACGAGTACGCCACCGTCTCGGCGCTCGACCCCGACAAGGTCCCGACGCTGCGGGCGCAGATCTGGACGCTGATCCAGGCCGCTCAGCTGCACCACGATCTGCACACGTCGGAGAAGCCGGAGGACGAGGAGTTCGACGAGTTCGTCTTGCACCTCGACGGCTACCTCTGCGAGATCAAGGACGTCCAGATCCGCGACGGGCTGCACATCCTCGGCGGCGGGCCGGATGGCGAGGCACGGGTCAACCTCGTTCTCGCCGTACTGCGTGCGCAGCAGATGTGGGGCGGCGTCTCGGGCGCCGTACCGGGTTTGCGAGCCGCGCTCGGCCAGACCTTCGGCGTTGACGAAGCAGCCATGCTGGAGAACCCGGGCGTCGCGGTACCGGAACTGACGGAGCTGGCGACGCTGGCTGATCTCCCTGCCGTGAGCGGCGCCGATGGCGTGGACCTGCTGGAGGCCGTCGCCCGCAAGCTGGTGGTCAGTATGGAGACGCTGTCCTGGGACGCCGGCAAGGTGTCGGTCGTGATCGAGGAAGTGCTCGGTCGCGACGCTGCTCAAGTCGAGAAGTCGTTGCGATTCGCCGCAGACGAGGTGGTACCGCGGCTGGCCCGCACCGGCGACGAGCTGACGAACGTACTCCGCGCGCTGGCCGGCCGTTTCGTCGAGGCCGGCCCTTCAGGATCGCCGACGCGCGGTCTGGTGAACGTGCTGCCGACCGGCCGGAACTTCTACGCCGTCGACCCCAAGGCGATCCCGAGCCGCAACGCCTGGGACGTCGGCGTCGCGCTGGCCGACTCGCTGCTGGCCAGGCACAAGGCGGAGACGGGGGAGTGGCCGCGATCGGTCGGCCTGACCGTCTGGGGAACGTCCGCGATGCGCACCCAGGGCGACGACCTGGCCGAGGTGCTCTGGTTGCTCGGTTGCCGCCCGGTCTGGGATGAGGCCTCGCGGCGCGTCACCGGCTTCGAGGTCGTTTCGCTGGCGGAACTCGGCCGGCCGCGTGTCGACGTGACGATCCGGATCTCGGGCTTCTTCCGCGACGCGTTCCCGCATGTCGTCTCACTCCTCGACGAAGCGGTCCGTACGGTGGCCGCCCTCGATGAAGATGCCGAGAGCAACTACCTCAGGGCGCACGTCGACGCTGATGTTGCTGCTGGCAACGACGTGCGGTCGTCAACCGCGCGGGTCTTCGGGTCCAAGCCCGGTTCGTACGGCGCTGGGCTGCTGCCGCTCGTCGATGCGCGCAACTGGCGTACCGACGCTGAGCTGGCCGAGGTCTATGCGGTCTGGGGCGGGTACGCGTACGGCAAGGATCTGGACGGTGCGGAGGCCCGGCCGTCGATGGAGCGTGCCTACGCGCGGATCCAGGTCGCGGCGAAGAACGCCGACACCCGCGAGCACGACATCATGGATTCGGACGACTACTTCCAGTACCACGGTGGCATGGTCGCGATGGTGCGCCACCTGACCGGTTCCAACCCGAAGGCGTACATCGGCGACTCCGCAGTACCGGCTCAGGTGAAGACGCGGACGCTGGAGGAGGAGACCAAGCGGGTCTTCCGGGCGCGCGTGGTGAACCCGCGCTGGATGGCGGCGATGCAGCGGCACGGGTACAAGGGCGCCTTCGAGATGGCGGCGACGGTGGACTACCTGTTTGGGTACGACGCGACGGCGGGCGTGGTCGACGACTGGATGTACGAGACGCTGACCACGGAGTACGTCGCGAACCCGGAGATCGCCGAGTTCTTCCGCAAGTCGAACCCCTGGGCGCGGCACGGGATCGCCGAGCGGCTGCTCGAGGCTGCCCAGCGCGGACTGTGGTCGGAGCCGAGCTCGGAAGCACTGGAGACCCTGCGGACGGCGGTACTGGAAACGGAAGGTGACATCGAGGATCGCGGCTGAGACTGTGTCGATGCCGACCCGACCCCACCGCCCCGGTCGGGGGCCGCGCCGGCGCCTGGGGTGTGATTGGGTGGTCGCATGGCGCCCGAACAGCTGAGAGTCCTGGTCACCAACGATGACGGCTATGAGTCCCTGGGCATCCAGGCGCTCGCTGCCGCGATGGAGGACGCCGGACACGCGGTCCAGGTGGTGGCACCGTGGGACGACCAGAGCGGCGTCGGCAGTTCGCGGGCCGGGATGATCGGCAAGGCGATCTCGTCGAAGGTCGGTGAGAACGGCTTCATCGGGATCGACGGGACGCCGGCACTGGCCGTGACGCTGGCCCGGCTGGGCGCCTTCGGGCCGTCGCCGGACGTGGTCGTGTCCGGGATCAACAACGGGCACAACATCGGCCCGATCCTGCACTCCGGTACGGTCGCCGCGGCGCTGACCGCTTCCAGCCAGGGGTTGTCGGGGCTCGCGATCAGCATCGACTCCGAGCAGCCGAGGTACGTCGAAACGGCGGCCGCCGTGGCTGCGGAAGCGCTGTCCTGGCTGCTCGAGCAGCCGCGGGGAACGGTCATCAACGTCAACGTTCCCGACGTACCGCTCACGGAACTGAAGGGCGCCCGGTGGGCCCGCCTGGTCCCGTACGAGCGCTCCCGGCTGGTACTCCAGAAGGCGCCGACGGGCGAGCCGATCGTCGGCCTGGTGCTGCGCGAGCCCCCCACGGAGACCGACACCGACGAGGCCCTCCTGCTCGCCGGCTACATCACGGTCACCCCCATCACCGGCGTAGGCGAACTCCCCGGCGACTCAGCCGCCATCCACCTCTCAACCACCTTCACCAACTAGCCCGTCATCAACTAGCCCTTCACCCCAGCCCTTCCCCACTGCCCGGTCGCCTCAGCCGCCTACTCGCGGCCGAGGCTGCAGTTGCCCGCCGCAGCGCGAGCGCCCCATCTCGGTGGTTAACCCCCGAGGTGGGGGGGGGGGGGGGGGGGGGGGGGGGGGGGGGGGGGCGCGCGGCGGGGGGGGGGGGGGGGGGGGGGGCGACAAAGGGAAAAAGAGACAAACCGCGGCGCGAGAACGGCCG
>NZ_JBITDB010000002.1:0-368791 GCF_044453825.1 Kribbella sp. NPDC051620 | reverse complement strand
CGCCCCCCCCCCCCCCCCCCGGCGCGGGGGGGGGGGGGGGCGGCCCCGCCCCCCCCCCCCCCCCCCGCGCGGGGCCCCCCCCCCCCCCGCCGGGCGCCCCCCCCCCCCCCCCCCCCCCCCCCCCCCCCCCCCCCCACTTGGGGGGATAACCACCGAGATGGTGGTCGCTTGGGCGGTGAAGATTCCCACAGGGCTCCCGGCCATGCGCGAGGTGGACGGTGTGGAATGATCGCCGGGACGGTAGTGGAGGAACACCGGTGACTGCTCTGCGGAGCTGAATTCCGGGGCGGTCCCGCCACTGTGACCGGGCTCCTGCCCGGAAGCCAGGACATCTGCCACCGTCCGCCAGGGAGCGCTCTCCGCGTCCCCGGCGTGCCAAGTGCCAAGGCGGGCGTGGACACCCGCAGGACGAAGGGACTTCTCGCCCATGCGCTCCGCTCCAACCGGACCGACTCCGTCGAACGACAGCCGGCCGCCGATTCCCACCGGTCAACCCGCCTCTGTCGGCCAGCGGCTGGCCGGCGGCTTCCCGTTCACCGCGGTCGTCGGAATGTCCGACCTCCAGCTCGCGCTCATCCTCGCGGCGGTCTCGCCGGCGATCGGCGGCGTGCTGATCCGGGGCGAGAAGGGCACAGCGAAGTCGACCGCCGTCCGCGCCCTCACCGAAATCCTCCCCGCCGTAGACGTCATCGAAAACTGCCGCTTCTCCTGCGACCCCACCACCCCCGACCCAACCTGCCCCGACGCCCCCCACACACCCCCTGCCGCCAGCACTCCCCACGCGGCATCTGCGACCGACGCTTCCCAGGCGACGCTGGCGGCCGGCGCTCGCCCTGCGGCATCTGCAGCCGACGGTCCGGACGCGGTACCTGCCGCCGACAGGTCCGGAACCAACGCCTCTGCCGCGGGCGCCTTTCCCGCGGCGATCTCGCGCCCTGCGCGCCTTGTCGAGCTGCCTGTGGGGGCGACCGAGGATCGAGTGCTTGGCTCGCTGCATCTCGAGCGAGCGCTCTCTGAGGGCGTGACCGTCTACGAACCCGGTCTGCTGGCGGCGGCCCACCGCGGGATCCTGTACGTCGACGAGGTCAACCTCCTGCACGACCATCTGGTCGACGTACTGCTCGACGCCGCCGCGATGGGACGCGCGACGGTAGAGCGCGACGGCGTCTCGATCACCCACCCGGCGCGCTTCGTGCTGGTCGGCACGATGAACCCCGAGGAGGGCGAACTCCGCCCACAACTCCTCGACCGCTTCGGCCTGACCGTCGACGTCGTCGCCAGCCGCGACCCCGCAGTACGGGTCGAGGTGATGCGCGCGCGGCTCGCGTACGAGGCCGACCCGGCCGCGTTCATCAACCGGTACGCCGGCGCGCAGGCCGAACTGTCCGAGCGGATAGTCAAAGCCCAGTCCCGCCTCGCCGACGTCATCCTCACCGACGCCGCGCTCCGCCAGATCGCCGAGATCTGCGCCTCCTTCGACGTCGACGGCATGCGCGCCGACCTCGTCACCGCCCGTACTGCGGTAGCCCACGCCGCCTGGTCGGGCCGTACCGTCGTCGAGGTCGAGGACGTCCGCGCCGCCGCCAAGCTGGCCCTCCCGCACCGCAAACGCCGCAACCCCTTCGACGCCCCCGGCCTCGACGACGAACAACTAGAACAAGCAATCCTGAACAGCACCCCACCAGACCAAGACCCCGACGACGACCCAGACGGCGGTTCCGACGGCGGACCCGACGGAGGCCCGGACGGCGGAACCCCCAACCCCGACGGAACCCCGCCGACCCACACCGACCGCACGCCACCGACCGACGCCAACCGCACTCCACCGACCGACGCCAACGGCACTCCACTGGCCGACACCGATCGAGCGCCGAACACCGACACCGAGGCTGACCGGCCCGACGCGACGCAACCGCCGACGAACGCCTCGGACCCGGACATGTCCGCCACCCCAGGGAGCGCTCTCCCCGGCCCCGCGCCGACCGGCCAGATCGCCGCCAGCTCAGAGCCGTACAAGGCCCGCCTCCTCAGCGTCCAATCGACCGGCGCAGGCGTAGCCGGCCGCCGCTCGAGAGCGCTCACCGAGATCGGCCGAGTAGTAGGCGACCGCCCCCGCATCGGCCGCGAACCCGGCCGCCCCCACCTCCTCGCCACAATCCGAGCCGCCGCCCCCCACCAACACACCCGCAACAACACCGCCCCCGGCAACACCGCCCCCGCTCGTAGTGCCTCCGGCACCACCGCCCCCGACGAAGGCGGCCCCGCCCGCACGGCCCCCGGCAGCACCGGCTCCGGCGACGCCGGCCCTGCCCGCGCGGACGTTGCCCGCAGTACCGTCAGCAGCCCCGCCCCCGGCGAAGGGGGCGCCACCTGCGGTGCCCCCCGCAGCATCGGCTCCGGCGACGCCGGAGCCGTCCGCGCCGACGCCGACCGTAGTGTCCCCGGCAGTACCGGTTCCGATCGCTTTGGCTCCGGCCGCACCAGCTCGGGCAGGGGTGGCCTCGTCGTTCGTGCGGCTGATGTGCGGTTGGCTGTTCGGGAGGGGCGGGAGGGGAATTTGGTGTTGTTCTGTGTTGATGCGTCCGGGTCGATGGGGACGAAGAAGCGGATGGGTGAGGTCAAGACCGCCATCGTCTCGCTCCTGCTCGACGCCTATCAGCGCCGCGACACTGTCGGCCTGGTCACCTTCGCCGGGGCGGAGGCGACGGTTGCTCTCCCACCGACGGGCAGCGTCGAGACCGCGGTACGGCGGCTCGAATCCCTTCCCACCGGCGGCCGCACCCCGCTTGCCGAAGGGTTGCTGAAGGCTTCCGACGTACTCCGAATCGCCGCGATCCGCGACCCTCGCCGGCGCCCGTTGCTGGTACTCGTCACCGACGGCCGCGCAACAGCCGGCGACAAGGCGTTCGCGAAGGCCAAGCAGGCTGCGGGCTGGCTCGCGCAGCAGGGGATCGCGTCGGTCGTGGTCGACTGTGAGCCGCGTCGGGGAGTACGGCTGGGGCTGGCCGGTGAGCTGGCCGCCGATCTCGGCGCGGAGTACCTGGATCTGGGAGAAGTTGCCGCGGGCAATCTTGTTCGCGCGGTCACCGATCGGAGCGCCGCCTGATGCCGCAGGGACAGCCGAACGTCGTACCGCAGGACGGCCTGACCACCAGGCAGCGCCGGAACCGGCCGTTGCTGATGGTGCACACCGGGGAGATGAAGGGCAAGTCGACCGCGGCGTTCGGGATGGCGCTGCGCGGCTGGAACCAAGGGTGGAACATCGGCGTCTTCCAGTTCGTCAAGAGTGCGAAGTGGAAGGTCGGCGAAGAGAGCGCGTTCCGCGCGCTGGGGAAGTTGCATGAGGCAACGGGTGAGGGCGGCCCGGTCGAGTGGCACAAGATGGGCGAGGGCTGGAGCTGGTCCCGCAAGGCCGGTACCGAGGAGGACCACGCCGCCGACGCCCTCGAGGGCTGGCGCGAGATCCAGCGCCGGCTGGCCGCCGAGACCCACGACCTCTACGTCCTCGACGAATTCACCTACCCGATGAAGTGGGGCTGGATCGACGTCGACGAGGTGGTCGACACCCTCACCAACCGCCCCGGCCACCAGTACGTCGTCATCACCGGCCGCAACGCCCACCAGAACCTCCTCGACGCCGCCGACCTGGTCACCGAAATGACCAAGGTCAAACACCCCATGGACGCCGGCCAAAAAGGCCAAAAGGGCATCGAGTGGTAAGCCCCACCCGAGCCAGGGTGCAGCGAGTCGTGAGCCCCGGCCGAGGCAGGGGCCACCGATCGCCTTCCGCCTCACCCGCACCGTCCCACCTGCCCACCGCCGAGCGGCCGCCTCTGCGCGACTACGCAGTTGATTTTGCTGCCGCAAGGCGGCGAGGTGGTGAGGACGGATGATTCCTCGGGTAGTGATTGCGGCGCCTTCCTCCAGCGCGGGGAAAACGACGGTTGCTGTGGGACTGATGGCTGCGTTGCGGCGGGCTGGGCACGCGGTGGCTGGGTTCAAGGTTGGGCCGGATTACATTGATCCGGGGTTTCACGCGGTGGCGACTGGGCGGCCGGGGCGGAATCTGGATCCGATGTTGTCGGGGGAGGAGCGGGTCGCGCCGCTCTTCAAGCATGGGGCCATTGGCGCCGACATCGCCGTGATCGAAGGCGTGATGGGCCTGTACGACGGTGCGCTCGGGACCGAGGGATACTCGTCGACTGCGCACGTGTCGAAGCTGCTCCAGGCGCCGGTCGTACTCGTGGTGGACGCATCGGCAGCAGGGCGCAGCGTCGGCGCCGTCGTTCAAGGGTTTGTCGCGTTCGACACCGGCGTGCGCATCGTCGGGGTGATCCTCAACAAGGTCGGCTCCGACCGGCATGAGGCCGAAGTACGAGCGGGTGTCGCGCCAACCGGCGTACCGGTTCTCGGGGTACTGCGTCGCGATACGCGCCTGACCGTGCCCAGCCGTCACCTCGGGCTCATCCCCGCCGATGAGCAACGGGAGCAAGCCGCCGCGGCCGTCGACGCGGCTGCCGAGTTGGTGAAGCACGGCGTCGATCTCGAAGCCTTCGTCGCCGCCGCGCGCGCAGCCGCGCCACTCGACGCAACCGTCTGGGATCCGGCCGACGAGGTGAGGCCGGCCGAGGAAGGCCGCCCGGTGATCGCGATGGCCGGCGGCCCGGTCTTCTCGTTCCGCTACACCGAGACCGCCGAGCTCCTGACCGCGGCCGGCGCCGACGTCGTCACCTTCGACCCGCTCCACGAGTCGTTGCCTGAAGCAACATCGGCGCTCTACCTCGGCGGCGGCTTCCCGGAGCTCCACGCGGAAGCGCTCTCCGACAACCTCGCCCTGCGCGACCAGGTCGCCGCGGAGATCGCCGCCGGCCTGCCAGTAGTCGCCGAGTGCGCTGGCCTCCTGTACCTGTGCCGCGAACTCGACGGCCACCAACTCACCGGCGTCCTCCCGGCCAAGGGCCAGATGACGAGCCGCCTCACCCTCGGCTACCGCACTGCCATCGCCGCCTCGACGACAGCGATCTTCGACGAGGGCCGCCGCGTACATGGGCATGAGTTCCACCGCACCACCGTGGAGTTCGACGAGGACATCCCATCTGCGTGGTACCTGCCCGGCGGCCAGCAGGAAGGGTTCGCTCGAGCCCAGATCCACGCCTCGTACCTGCACCTGCACTGGACGGCGACGCCCGACGTCCCAGCGCGGTTCGTAGCGGCCGCCCGAGTCCATGCTGGGCTGGAGAAGTGACCCTGGTCCTGGGCGTAGGCCTACGCTCCGGTACGTCGTACCGCGAGCTCCGTGACCTGGTGGACTCAGCACTGGCCTCGCTACCGCCGGCAACTGTCAGCCAGGTGGTCACTGTCGACGGCAAGGAGACAGAGCCCGGCCTGCAGCGACTGGTGGCCTCGCTGGGAGCCACGCTGTTCACAGCAACCAAGCTGGAGCTCTCCCAACAACCAGTACCAACCCCCAGCGAACAAGTGGATCGCCTAGCCGGTACTACGAGTGTCGCCGAGGCAGCTGTCATCCTCAGCGGCGCCGAGCTCGTACTACCCAAGCAGTCCTCAACCCGAGCAACAGTCGCCGTCGGTCGGCTGCCAGAGGCGGCGGGGGTAGTGCCTGCGCCGGGGTATGCGGTGGGGGAGCGGGATGTAGTTCACCGGGTCATCGCAGAGCGGCGTGATGTGCGGCGTGGGTTCCTGGATCGGCCTCTTGCCGACGATGTGCTGACCAGAGTGCTGGAGTCAGCGCATCGGGCGCCGAGTGTTGGCCTGAGTCAGCCCTGGGACTTTCTGCTGATCAAAGACATCGCTACCCGCCGGAAGATCCACGACCTCGCCACTGCGCAGCGGGACGCCTTCGCGGCCTCACTGCCCGCCGACCGACGCAGCTCCTTCGACGGGCTGAAGATCGAGGCCATCCTGGACACACCGCTGAACATCGCCGTCACCTGTGATCCAGGCCGCGGCGGCCGGCACGTACTGGGCCGGCATGCCGATCCGCGCACCACCTGGTTCTCCGCCGCCATCGCCATCCAGAACCTGTGGCTGGCAGCGCGCGCAGAAGGACTAGGTGTCGGCTGGGTGTCGTTCTTCGAGCCCGGCGAGGTCGCAGCGGTGCTGGATCTGCCTTCGCACGTGGAACTGGTCGGCTACGTCTGCATCGGCCACGTGGAGGAGTTCGCTGCAGCACCGGAGTTGGTGCGGAGCGGCTGGGCTGCCCGGCGGCCGCTGTCATGGGCCGTGCACCAGGAGGCATGGGGACAGCGGGGCCTGCCGGGAACAGCGCCCAGTGCGGTGATCGCTGGCGACGCAGCGGCGGCGACAGGCGTAGTACGGGCTGTAGGTGCTCAGGTGGTTCGCCTGATCGTGGCTGATGTCGCTGCTGCTGAGTACCTGGAGCAGGCGGATGCGCTCGTAGTACAGGTTGGTACTGCGAAGCCTGCTGCCGACTACGGAGTGCTGTGGCGCCCTGCGCGGACAGTGGACGAGGCTGTCGAGTTAGGCGTCGAGGTAGCGCGGGACCTCGTGCTGCAAGGTGTTGGGGAGCTGCAGGTCGAGTTGGTGTCGGACTCTGCGGAGGCTGCCGGACTGGTGCGCGGTGTACGACTGGGAGCGCTGGCCTGTGGAGTGGTCATGGATGAGCCTGCCGAGGTGACAGACTCCTCCGCATGACCGTCCCACCTCAAGGCCCTGCGCCTATGTACGTTCCCGCCTTCTCGATGAAGCAGCGGATCACCCTGATGGCGAACAGGTACGAACTGCTCACCACCAACCCCGATGGCACTGACGGGCCGCTGCTGGCGTTCGCGCAGCAGAAGCGGATGGCGTTCAAGGAGCAGGTGACCTTCTACGCCGACGACACCAAGACTCAGGCGGTCTTCTCCTTCAAGGCCCGCAAGCGGCTCGACCTGGGGTCCGGGTACGACGTGTTCGACGCGACCGGGCAGCCGATCGGCTGGTTCAAGAAGGAGTTCGGCAAGAGCCTGCTGCGGTCGAGCTGGCAGCTGACCAGCCCGGGGCTGGAGGCCGACGGCAGCGAACGCAACCCGACGATCGCGATCGTCCGGCGGATCTGGCAGTTCGTGCCGGTCGTCGGTGACATCCCGCTGCCGTTCATCTTCCACTTCGACTTCAAGGATCGCGCCGGCGGTCAGCCGGTGCTGTCGGTCGAGCGCAAGATCTCCGTGCGCGACCGGTACCGGGTGACCGTGCAGGACTCGCGGCTCGACTTCCGGGTGGCCGCCGCGATGACGGTCGCCCTGGACGCACTCCAGAGCCGCTGAGCCGTACTACCCCCGCAGTACGTTCCGCGTCCGGAGGTACTGCGGGGGTAGTCAGCTGCTCACTCTTTTGGGTGAACGGACCCTGAGCGGCTTGGTTAGGCGGGTGCGCGGTGCGAGTCTTGTAGACATGGGAGCAGCGAAGCGCAGTCGACGGTGGTTGGTGCCGGTCACGGCAGTCGCAGTGGTCGCAGGTGTGGGGGCGTTCGGGCCGATGGTCGCGGATGCGTCTCCCGACCTGCCGGGGATCACCGCGCAGGAGTTGCTGGCCCGCGTGCAAACGGCCAAGGTCGACGGCCTGTCGGGCACGGTCAAGTCCTCGACCGACCTCGGTCTGCCGACGCTGCCCGGGATGGACGGCCAAGCCACCCAGTTCCTCGACCTGCTGACCGGTGACCACACCGCGCGGGTCGCGTTCGCCGGGCCGGACAAGGCGCGCGTTTCGGTGCTCGACGACATGGCCGAGCGGGTGCTGACCACGGACGGCAAGACCGCGTGGGCCTACGACTCCGCCAAGCGCGAGGCGACCAAGATCGCACTGCCCGCGCACCCGGCCAAGCCGGAGGTGGCGCCGGAGAAGCAGGCGTACGACCCGCAGGCCGTTGCGCAGAAGTTCCTTGCCGCGATCGATCCGACGACCAAGGTCGAGGTCAGCGGCACCGAGAAGGTGGCCGGCCGCGATGCGTACAAGCTGCGTCTCGTGCCGAAGACCGACCAGACAACGGTCGGCTCGGTGACGCTGGCGGTCGACTCCAAGACCTGGGTACCGCTGCAGGTGACCGTGATGCCGCGGACCGGGAAGGACCCGGCCGTGCAGCTCGGGTTCTCGGCAGTGTCGTTCGACGTACCGGCGGCCGGCACCTTCGCGTTCACGCCGCCGAAGGGTGTGAAGGTGACGGAGCAGAAGGTTCCGTCGAAGGCGCCCGGCAAGCAGACCCCGCCGATCCTGCCGAAGCCCGGCGCACCGAAGCCTGCGCAGCCGTCGGTGCCGTCCGCGGACCGGCCGACTGTGATCGGCGAAGGCTGGAACGCCGTCGTCGAGCTCCGCGGCAAGACCCAGACCGGCAACCCGGCCCTGGATCAACTGCTGGCCAAGGCGCCGACCGTGCAGGGCACGTGGGGCAGCGGCAAGATCCTCACCACCAAGATGGTCAACGCCCTGATCACCACCGACGGCCGCATCTTCACCGGCCTGGTGACCCCAGAAGCCCTGCAATCCGCCGCCGCCAAAACCCCCCGCTGACGTGGACCCGATCGTCACCGCGGGGCTGACCAAGCGGTTTCGGGGTGGGCAGGTTGCGGTGGATGCGATTGATCTGGTGGTGCCGGCCGGGAGTGTGTTCGGGTTTCTCGGGCCGAACGGGTCGGGCAAGACGACGACCATCCGGATGCTGCTCGGGTTGATCGCGCCGACATCCGGGTCGGTGGAGCTGCTTGGCGAGCCGATGCCGAAGGCACAGCTCTCCGTGTTGCCGCGGGTAGGAGCGCTGGTTGAGGGGCCGGCCTTCTACCCGTTCTGGACCGGGCTGGCGAACCTTCTCCGGTTCGACGCTGCTGACCGCACGGCCGACCCGCGGACGCGCAAGCTGCGTGCGGGGCAGGCATTGGAGCGCGTTGGGTTGTCGAACGCGGCCGGCAAGAAGGTACGCGCCTACTCACTCGGGATGCGTCAGCGCCTCGCGATCGCTGTCGCGCTGATGCAGCGTCGCGACCTTCTCGTACTGGACGAGCCGACCAACGGCCTCGATCCGCAGGGCACCCGCGAGGTCCGCACGCTGATCCGCGAACTGGCCGACGACGGTACGACGATCTTCACCTCGACCCACTTGCTGGCTGAGGTCGAGCAGGTCTGCACGCATGCCGCGGTGATGAGCCGCGGGCGGATCGTTCGCCAGTCGACGATGGCGGAGCTGCGTTCCGAGCTGCGACCGCGGCTGGTGGTTCGGACGCCAGACCTCGAACAGGCTGCGAAGACGTTGGCCGGCCTCGGCGTCACCGACGTACGGCGTCTGGAAGAGACCGTTGATGGTGACGCGGGCGAGCTTCCGATCGACAAGCTGGCTGCCGCGCTGGTCGCCGCGGACGTACGGATTCACGGGTTCAATCTCGAGCACCCCAGCCTCGAGGACGCCTTCGTCGCGCTGACCGGGGAGGGTTTCGATGTCGCTGAGTGAGACCGCGGATCGCCGAGACCTGGGCAAGGTGTCAGGTCGGGAGGTGCGACGGCCTACGGCTGGGCGGCACACCGTCGCGCTCTTCGCCTCTGAGTTGCACCTCGTCTTCGGGCGGGCCCGGACCTGGGTGACGCTTGCGGTGCTGGCCGGCGTGCCGGTGCTGGTCGGGGTCGCGATCAAGCTGTCCGGGGCTGAGGGCGGTGAGGGGTTCATCGGGCAGGTCGCGGGTAACGGGTTCTTCCTGGTGGTTGCGAGTCTCGGGCTGTCGCTGCCGTTCTTCCTGCCTACCGCGGTGACAGTGGTGGCGGGGGAGTCGCTGGCCGGCGAGGCGAGTCTCGGCACGTTGCGCAACATGCTGACGGCGCCGGCCGGGCGGTCGCGGTTGCTCGCGGCGAAGTTGGTCGCGCTGGTGGTGTTCTGCCTGGCCGCGACGATGACGATCTGGCTGTCCGGGCTGATCGCTGGGGTGGTGCTGTTCCCTGTCGGTGATGTCGTGCTGCTGTCCGGGACGACTGTTTCGCTGGCGGACGGGTTGCTGCGGGCGTTCGGGATCGCGATTCTGGTCGCGTTGTCGTTGCTCGGGCTGGCCGGGGTCGGGTTGTTCGTGTCGTCGCTGACCTCGACGCCACTCGCGGCGATGGCGGCGACGTTCGGCGCGTTCATCGTGTTCGGCATCCTCGGGGCGATCCCGCAGATCTCCGAGATCCACCCCTGGCTGTTGATGTACGGCTGGCCGTCGTTCGCCGATCTGCTCCGGGATCCGCCGTACTGGGATGCGATCGTCCGCAACCTCCTCCTGCAAGCCGCCTACCTGTTCGTCTTCTACACAGCAGCCTGGGCCCGCCTGACCACCCGCGACATCAACAGCTAGCCTCGCCCGTATGCCTGTTGCCGGCCCGCCAGGTCGCCCGCTCACTCACCCGTCCGGCGGCCAGGTCGCCAAGCGAGTGGCATGGGCTGCTCTGGCGACGTTCCTCCTGGCCTTCCTCGTACTAGAGGTCATCAACCACGGCATCCCCGCTCTGCTCGCCGCGGTCCTGTTCCTGATCGCCCCCGATCTGACGATGCTCATCGGCGCAGGTGCAGCCGGCCACGGCAAGCTGTCACCGAAGGCCGTGCCCTTCTACAACCTCGCGCATCGGCCATGGATCCCCCTGGCCGTCCTGGTCGTCTACAGCGTCGGCGCGTTAGGGGACTGGGTTCCACTGTTCACGGCGGGGCTTGGCTGGCTCGCGCACATCGCGCTGGATCGAGCCTTTGGGTACGGTCCGCGTCACCGAGACGGCAGCAGACGCGCCTGACCGGAACGGCCGGCCTCCTGCCGCAATGCGGCAATGCGGCGATGCGGCGATGCGGCGATGCGGCGATGCGGCGATGCGGCGATGCGGCGATGCCGCGATGCCGCGGTACAGGGGTGCGGGGTGCGGCGGGTTAGCGGTGTGCGGGTGTGGGGTCGGTGGTGAGCCAGGCGGACGTCTGGGTGGCGATGATGCGGGCTAGTTCGTCGGGGGCGTCGTGGGCGATCAGGTGTCCGGCGGTGGGTAGTTGAGTGATGGTGAGTGCGGGGTTGGTGGTGCGGAAGCGGTTGATGTCGGCGTCGGTGTGTGGGGAGGTTGGTCCGCCTCGGACGAGGTGGATGGGGAGGTTGAGGTTCGTGGCTGTTGTCTGGAGTTCGGGGATCTGGTCGAAGATGTCGTCGACGAGAGGGGCATGGGTACGGAGGCCGCGGTCGACGAGCCAGGCGCGGACTCGAGTGATGTCGGGGGTCGGAACGACGTCGACGAGGATCAGACCGGCGACGGCTTGGGCGGTGGGAGGGGCGGCGAGGGAAGCGATCGCGGCCAGTCCGCCGAGTGAGGCGCCGACCACGACGATCGGCGGTGGCTCGCTGTGAATCATCGCGCTCACGTCCGCTGCGATCGGCCCCAGTTCGGTCGCCTGTCCTGAGCTGTCGCCATGACCACGCAGGTCGTAGGCCACGGTTCGCAACAGCTGCTGGTGCTTGTTCAGTACTGCGGCGACCGGTGTCCACACGTCGCGGGTTTCGCCGCCGGCGTGCAGCAGGAGGACGGTGGGTCCGGTGCCGGTTGAGGTGCCTCGTAGCTCGGCGTCGGGACGGGTGAGGGTGAGTTCGGTCATGACGGCTCCTTACCTTGATGCGCCAAGGTAAGAGTATACCTTGGAGGGTCAAGGTATGTGTGGTCGCTGGAGCCGGTCTGCGGGATGGCTTAGTCTCCAGGGTGTGCATCCCGAGCTGGTTTCCGTCCTGCGTTGTCCGGTTTGTGGTGACGGGCTGGCGCTGGCCGGGCGTACTGCGAGCTGCCCGCGCAAGCATGCCTTCGACCTGGCCAAGCAGGGGTACCTGAACTTGTTGCCCTCGGCCTCCACCGGGATCGAGGGCGACTCGGCCGAGATGATCGAGGCGAGGGAGCAGTTCCTCGCGGAGGGCTGCTACGAGCCGATTCGTCAGGCAGTGGTCGCGGCCGCCGGTGAGGTCGAGGGTTTGGTCGTCGAGGTCGGGGCAGGGACCGGGTACTACCTCGCGGGAGTGGTTGCGGCGGGGGCCCAGCGGTCGGGGATTGCGTTGGATGTTTCGCGGTACGCCGCCAGGCGGGCTGCCAAGGTGGATCCGGAGCGGATCGGGTCCGTGGTTTGCGATGCGTGGCGGGAGTTGCCGGTACGGGACGGGGCTGCGCAGCTCGTTCTGAATGTGTTCGCGCCGCGGAATGCCGGCGAGATGGCACGGGTGCTGGCGCCTGGTGGGACGCTGCTTGTGGTCACCCCGAATCAAGGGCATCTCGAGGAGTTGGTCGAGGTGCTGGGGATGATTCGGGTGGATGGCGAGAAGGAGCGGCGGCTCAGTGAGTCGCTGACGGGGGCGTTCACGCGGACCAGCAGTGAGAGCGTGGAGGTGGCGATGCGGCTCGACCATCAGGCGGTCGGGCGGCTGGTCGCGATGACGCCGACTGCGCGGCATACCGGGAGAGCCGAGTTGGCGGAGCGGATCGCAGTACTGGCTGATCCGGTCGAGGTGACGCTGTCAGTCACCCTGTCCAGCTGGCAGACCGTCTGATCAAGCGCCGGCTCGAGCACGGCACTGGAAACAGACAGCCTGTCCTAGGCGGCGGCGCCGGTGAGCTCCTTGGCCACGGCGATGGCGTGCTCCCTGGCGCTGACGTGCGCCTCTTCCTCGGCGATCTTCGACGCGGGGACCAGTTCGGCCATCGCCGGAGTGACCGAGGCCAGGGTGAGTTCGGCGACCGCCTTGCGGATGTTCATGCCGAAGACGTCACCGAAGATGCGCTCCAGGTACGGCGTGGCGTGGTCCCAGCCGTCGCGGGGAGTACCGGGGCCATAGCCGCCGCCGCGAGCCAGGGTGAAGATGATCGGCTTGCCCGCGAGCGGACGATCAGCGGCCAGTTCAGGCTCGGCGAGCAGCACGTCCATCCACGTCTTCACGTGCTGGGAGATGCCGTAGTTGTAGAGCGGTACCGCGAGCAGCACCGCGTCGGCGTTCTTGATCTCGGCGACGATGTCTTCGGCCAGCGCGAGCGCCCCGGCGGACTCCGCGCGGTCGGCGTCCGGAGCCGCGTCGAAGCCCATCTTGGCGCTGATCACGGCCGGCCAGACGTTCGACGGGATCGGGTGCTGACCGAGGTCGCGCCGGACCACGACGCCGTCCGGGTGCTCCGCGCGCCAGGCGGCCTCGGCGCTGTCGGCGAGCGCCCGGCTGACGGATCCGTCGATCCGGATGCTGGCGTCGACGCGAAGGAGGGTGGTCATGTGGTTCCTTTCGGGAAACTGCTGGGGCTGCTCGATGTGAGCTGTCTTGAAGATAGTCTGTCAGGCAGAACATATTCAAGTCAGATCGTATTCCGGGTGGCGTAGACCACGTAGGATGGGAGGCATGAGCAGTTCGTCGCCTGAGGTGGACGCCCGGGCAGCCCGCGGGACCCCGGTCGAGGACGATCTCGGCTGGGCGCTGGGCGTCGTCTTCCGGCGGTACGCGAAGGCGGCCGCGGAGGCGCTGACCGACGTCCCGGGCGGTCCGCGGGGCTATCAGGTGCTCGCCACGACGATCCAGGAGGAGCCGAAGCGCCAGCTCGATCTGGCGGCCCACCTGGGCGTCGACCGCACGGTGATGACCTATCTCCTGGATGACCTGGAGAAGGCCGGCCTGGTACAGCGTCAGCCGGACCCGACCGACCGCCGGGCCCGGCTGATCGCGCCGACCGAGCGGGGCAGGGAAGTGCTCTGCGATCTCGAGCGCCGGCTCCAGGCCCGCGAGGACCTGGTCATGAGCGGCCTGGACGACGGCGAGCGGATGGTCTTCCGGATGCTGCTCCAGCGGATCGCGGTCCAGGCCCACCAGATCGACCCGCTGCACAACGCCTGCACCCTGGCCGACGAGACCGTCGACCTCGCCGACACGTAATCCGCCCGTACCGTCACCGGGCGGTGGGTAGCTAGCGGAGTGGGACGAAGCCGGATTCGTAGGCCTGGATGACGGCCTGCGTGCGGTCGCGGGCGCCCAGCTTGGCCAGCAGGTTGGCGACGTGGGTCTTGATCGTCTGGACGCCGAGGATCAGCTCGGTGGCGATCTCCGCGTTCGACAGCCCGCGCGCCATCAGGCGCAGTACCTCCTGCTCGCGCTCCGTCAGCTGGAACTCCTCCAGCCCGGTCGGCTGCTGCTCGGTCACATGCGCGAGCGCCAGCGCCCGGATCGCCTCGGGGAACAGCAGCGACTCGCTGCCCGCGACCGTACGGATCGCCGCGATGATGTCGTCCGGGGGAGTGCGCTTGAGCAGGAACCCGGACGCGCCGGCCCGCAGCGCGTCGTACACGTAGTCGTCGTTCTCGAAGGTCGTCACGACCAGCACCCGCGGCGCCGGATCGAGACCGTCCAGCAGCAGCCGGGTCGCCTGGATGCCGTCCACGGCGGGCATCCGGACGTCCATCAGGACAACGTCAGGCTGGGTACGCCGGACCACCGACAGCACCTCCGCGCCGTCACCGGCCTCGCCGACGACGCGCAGATCGTCCTCCGCGTCGATGATGGCGCGCAACCCGCTCCGGATCAGCGGCTCGTCGTCCACGACGACCACAGAGATCTCCACCAGTTATCCCTCCTCGAAAGACGAGCGCTCAGCCGACGGCCGCTCAGGCGACGGCCGCGCGGAAGACGACAGTGTTGTGACGGCGACGGGCAGGGTTACCGCGAGGCGCCAGCGGTTCGCGACCAGGCCGGCCTCGACGGTGCCGCGGAGTACGGCGACCCTTTCCCGGATACCGGCTAATCCTCGACCGCCGCCCGATTGGTCAGTGGCGCCCGGGCTCACCGGGTTGGTCAGCTCCAGGAGCAGTCCTGACTTGTCCAGATTGATCAGCAGGTCGACGCTCACCTCGCCCGCCGGACGCCCAGCGTGGCGGATCGCGTTGGTGAGTCCCTCCTGGACGATTCGGTATGCCTCCCGCGAGACCGCCGCCGGCAACTGCTCGAGATCCCCGGTACGCCGTACGCTGACCGTGATCCCACCTGCCCTGGTCGCCTCCACCAGCCGGGTGAGGTTGCCGAGCGTCGCCTGCGGAGCCGTCGCGGAACCTGGTCGGCGATCGTCGCGGAGCAACCCGAGGACGTGGTCGAGATCGGCGAGCGCGGCGCGGGCAGAGGTCTCCATCGCGGCCAGTGCCGTCTCGGCGAAGGCGGGGTCGGTCGCGAGTACCCGGCGTGCGGCTGCCGCCTGGATGGTGACCAGGCTGAGTGCATGGCCGACGCTGTCGTGCAGCTCGCGGGCCAATCGGTTGCGCTCGGCAAGGGTCGCCGTCTGGCGCTCGAGCAACTCGATTCGCTCGGCAGGCGTCGGTCCGAGCAGCCGTGGTGCGGCGGACGCGAGCAGTGCGCCGATGCCGGCAGACAGCAGGATGAGCCCGATCACCGCCGCGATCGTTGCCAACGGCATCCAGAGGTCGAGCCATCCGCCGGTGATCCGGTAGTGCACGCCGGGCATCAGCTCGCGCCGGCCGGCGGAGCGGAAGGGAGCCGCGATCAGGACGGCGCCGAAGCCGACGACGATGGTGGAGAGTACGCCGACGAAACCACCGGCGGCCAGGTGGAGGCAGAACCAGGTCGTCGTCCGGCGCCGCTGCGGCCAGGTCCGGGACGGGCCGAGCGGTCGCTCCTCGAAGCGCACCCCGAGCAGCGACTCGACCGCGATCCCTTCCACCTCGCGCACGGCGGGCAAGGTACCCAGCACGAGCGGCGGGACGACCGCGATCAGGACGGTGAAGATCGCCTGCAGCACCCCCGGCAGTTCCAGTCCGTCGACCAGCGAGGCGAGACCGCTGTCAACCAGGATGAAGGCAAGCACCAGAGCGGCGCCGAGCAGCAGGTAGACCCACCGCAGATAGGTCGCCCCCCGGACCAGCACGTTCGCCACCCCACCATCCTCCCAGCCCACCGGTCCCCCCACCTCCCTCCGCCGGGGGAGACCCGTGCGGGCGATACGTTCATCGGCGTGGGTCGGTTCCCGGTGTGCGAGAGCGGTTGCATGATCGACGTCACAGTCGGGGTGGGTTTACACAAATTTGTCCTGGAGCGACTCAGTTGGGACTCCAGCGACGTCGCGATCTGCTGTTCGGGCGGGTACGGTCTGTGGTCGGGGCGGGGTGCTGGTCCGGTGACGGAGCGGCATGGGGAATCGGCTCCTGGACGGGCGGCAGTCGGATTCTGAGGGGATCCGGACAGTGTTGGTCAGTGCACGTAAAGACACTGTGAAGTCCCCGAGGGCCGATTGACCACCCTTCCATATTTGATGTTTGATCAAATATCGGAGAGGAGAATGTCCAGCATGAGGTTCAGACGTTCGGCCGTCGCCCTGGTCGCAGTGCTTGCACTGGCCACCGGGATGAGCGCGTGCAACGACGACAGCAAGACCGGCACGAACGGGGAAACGAAACTGGAGAAGGTCAGCTACCTGACCTCTTTCCGCACCTTTGGCCGTGAGGCCTATGCCTATGTCGCCCTGGACAAGGGCTACTTCAAGGATGCCGGCTTCGACGTGACGATCACGCCGGGCAACGGCACCGTCGACGTGATGAAGATCGTGGCCGGCGGTCAGGCCGACTACGGCATCGGCGACTTCACCGCGGTGATGATCACGCTGGCCAAGCAGAAGCTTCCGGTCACCACGGTCGGGATGATCCAGCAGCGCTCGATGGCGGCGATCGTCGCGCTCGAGGGCGGCCAGATCAAGGACCGCGACCCGAAGTCGCTGATGAAGGCCAATGGTGAGAAGACCCGGATCCTGGACCAGCCCGGTTCGACCAACCAGGTGACCTTCCCGCTGTACGCCCAGCAGGCCGGGGTCGACAAGAACAAGGTCGAGTTCGTACCCTCCCCGCCGCCGGCGCTGGCCGGACTGCTGGCCGCCAACAAGGGCGACGGCATCGGCCAGTTCGTGGTCGGCGTCCCGCTGGTCGAGGCGGCCGACAAGGAGAAGCACCGCAAGGCCGTCGTACTTCCGTACGGCGACAAGGTGCAGGACCTCTACGGCAACGCGATCATCGCCCGCGACGACCTGGCCAAGGACCACCCGGCGCAGGTGCAGAAGTTCACCGCGGCGCTGCTCAAGGGCATGGACGACGCGCTGGCCGACCCGGCGGCGGCGGCGAAGATCCTGAAGAAGTACGTTCCGGACACCAACGAAGAGGTGGCCACCAAGGAACTCGTGCTGATGAAGCCCTACGTGAAGCCGGACGGCTACACCGGGGTGGCCGGCGGCGTCGAGATCGACCGGGTCGAGCGCGTGATCGCCGACCTGGAGAAGTACAACGTCATTCCGAAGGGTTCCCTCAAGCCGGCCGACGTGGTCGACACCGACCTGACTCCCAAGGGCTGACATGATCCGGCTGGACGGTGTGGGGCAGGTCTTCGAGGGCCGCGGCGGACAGGTCCGCGCGCTCGAGGAGATCGACCTGCACGTCCAGGAGAACGAGTTCGTCACGGTGATCGGCCGGTCCGGTTGTGGCAAGTCCACACTGCTCCGGCTGATCGCCGGACTGCTGCCGCCGACGTCCGGCGGGGTCGAGGTGGCCGGTGAGGCCGTCACCGGCCCGCGCCGGGACGTCTCCTTCATGTTCCAGCGACCGGCCCTACTGCCGTGGCGGTCGGTCGTCTCGAACGTGATGCTGCCGGTGGAGATCTCCGGCGGCGACTCCGAGCGCAGCAAGGCGCAGTACCGGGACCGGGCGCACGAGTTGCTCGAACTGGTCGGGCTGAACGGCTTCGAGAACCGGCTCCCGCACGAGCTGTCCGGCGGCATGCAGCAGCGGGTGTCGCTGTGCCGGTCGCTGATCCGCAGTCCCAAGGTGATGCTGATGGACGAGCCGTTCTCGGCGCTCGACGCGCTGACCCGGACCGAGCTGTCGGCGGAGTTGCAGCGGGTCCAGATGGAGCTGGCGACCACCATCGTCTTCGTCACCCACTCGATCGAGGAAGCCGTCGTGCTGGCCGACCGGGTGGTCGTGCTGACGCCCCGCCCCGGCCGGCTGCGCGAAATCGTCGACATCGAGATCCCGCGCCCCCGCACGCTGGGGCACAACGCCCACCTGACCGAGGTGGCCGAGATCAGCGCGCACCTGCACAGCCTGCTGTCCGAGCAGGAGCGCAGCCTGCTGTCCGAGCAGGAGCGCCCCGTCGACCTGCCCGAGGCACGGCGATGACGAACCGCTCCTGGCTCACACATTCCCGTACTGCCGCAGTCCTGCTGCCCGTCGTCGGGTTGATCCTCGCGCTGGCCCTGTGGTGGGTGGCCACCATAGTCTTCTCGATCGACTCGTACCTGCTCCCGAACCCGGGCGAGGTGGTGAGCGCCTTCCTGGACCAGCCGGGCTACCTGCTCGGGCATACCTGGACCTCATTGGTGGAGACCGTCGAGGGCTTCGTGCTGTCGATCGTGGTCGGCGTACCGGTCGCGCTGCTGATCGTCCGGTCGGTGGTGGTGGAGCGGTTGCTGTATCCGCTGCTGCTGGCCCTCAACGCGATCCCGAAGATCGCCATCGCGCCGCTGCTGGTCGTCTGGTTCGGTTTCGGGCAGTGGCCGAAGGTCCTGCTGGTCCTGCTGGTCTGCTTCTTCCCGATCGTGATCTCGACCGCCACCGGGATGAAGTCGACGCCGGCCGACCTGGTCGAGCTGCTCAAGTCGCTGAACGCCAGCAAGACGCAGGAGTTCTTCAAGCTGCGGCTGCGGTACGCGCTGCCGCAGATCTTCACCGGGCTGAAGGTCGCGATCTCGCTGGCCGTGATCGGGTCGGTGATCGCCGAGTTCGTCGGCGCCACCTCCGGCCTCGGGTACGTGATCACCAGCTCCGGCGCCAGTGCCGACACCGCGCTGGCCTTCGCCGCCATGACGCTGCTCAGCATCTTGGCCATCATCTTGTTCTACGGACTGGTACTGCTGGAGCACCTGCTGCTCCCGTGGGCACGGGAGACCACGTGACCACCCAGGCCTCCGACGCCGACCGCCGGGTGCTCGTCCGGCCCGCGTGGCTGGAGGCGACCGTCTCCGCCGTCTTCACCGCCCTCGGCTTCGAGCCGACCGACGCGACCCGGATCGCCGTCGCGCTGGTCGAGGCGGATCTGCGTGGCGTCAGCTCGCACGGCGTGATGCTCGTGCCGATGTACGTCGAACGCTTGAACGCCGGTGGGGTCACCCGCGAACACGAGCTCGACATCCTGCACGACGCCGGCGCGGCCCTGGTCGCGGATGCGCGCGGAGGGATGGGGCAACTGTCCAGCCCGCAGGCGATGGGCCACGCGATCGAACGGGCCGGCCGGTTCGGGATCGGGCTGGTCTCGGTCCGCAACGCGCACCACTTCGGCGCGGCCAGCCGCTGGGCGATGCAGGCCGCGCAGGCGGGCTGCCTTGGCATCGCGATGTCGAACACGACGCCGCTGATGCCGGCGCCCGGTGGTGCCGAGCGGATCGTCGGCAACAATCCGCTGGCGATCGCCGTACCGACCGAGGCCGGCCCGGAGATCGTGCTGGACATGGCGTTGTCGGCCGTTGCCCTGGGCAAGATTCGGCTGGCTGCTTCGGCCGGTCGGCCGATCCCGGACAGCTGGGCCACGGACCAGTCCGGCGTACCGACGACCGACGCCGAGGACGCGGTGCTGGGGATGTTGCTGCCGGCTGCCGGGCACAAGGGGTTCGGGCTGGCGCTGATGATCGACGTGCTGACCGGAGTACTGAGTGGTGGCGGTTGGGGTGACCAGGTGCGGCCGCTGTATCGCGAGCCGGATCGACCCAACGACTGCGCGCATCTGTTCCTCGCCGTCGACCCGGAGTTGCTGGGTGGGATCGACGGCTTCCGGCAGCGGTCGTCGGCGCTGGCGGCGAAGGTGCGCGGCAGTGCGACGGCTCCCGGGGTGGACCGGCTTTTCCTGCCGGGGGAGATCGAGGCCGAGCGCGCCGCGCAGCAGCGGCGCAACGGCGTACTGATCGAGAGGTCGGGGCTGGACGGACTGCTGCAGGCCGCGCGTGCGGTCGGCGCCGTCATCCCGACCGGAGGGGTGCTGAGCTGATGGCGAAGACACAACTGACCAGCGCGGCGCTGCGCAGCCCGAACGGGGTGTTCTCGCAGGCGACCACGATCGAGGCGACCGGCCGGCTGGTGTTCGTCTCCGGGATGACCGCGCGAACTCCGGACGGCACGATCGCCGGCGTCGGCGACGTGCGCGAGCAGACCCGGCAGGTCTGCGAGAACATCGCCGCCGCCGTGGCCGAGGCCGGCGGCACCCTGGACGACGTCTGCCGGGTGGACGTGTACGTCCGCAACATGGAGGACTTCGGCAAGATCCACGAGATCCGCGCGCAGTACTTCCATGAGCCGCTGCCCGCGTCGACGATGGTCGAGGTCAGCAAGCTGGCCCACCCTGACTACCTGATCGAGATCAGCGCGATCGCGGTGATCCCATGAGTGGTAACACGCAGCCGGGGAGGGGTGATTCAAGTGCGCGGCGTCGAGTGGACCTGAGATGAAGTTCGTGACGATCGAACATGCCGGGCGTGAGTGGCCCGGCGCACTGGACGGCGAGGACGTCGTTCTGTTGCAGGCTGTGGACCTGGTCTCGGTGATCGAGGCTGGTCCGGCCGGCCTGGTTGCCGCGCGCAACGAGCTGAGCACGGGTGAACGGTTGCCCTTGGCATCGGTGTCGTTGCGCGCGCCGTTGCGGCGGTTCCGGCGTGACGTGCTGTGCACCGGCTGGAACTACTGGGACCACTTCGAGGAGAGCTTGGGCAAGCGCGACGGCCAGGACGTCGACCGGCCCGAGCATCCGACCTTCTTCACCAAGGGCCCGGACGTGGTGATCGGCCCGTACGACGAGATCGCGTACGACCCGGCGATCTCGGCCAAGTGGGACTACGAGGCGGAGCTGGCGCTGGTGATCGGCAAGGCCGGGCGCAGCATCCCGGTCGCCGAAGCTCTGGACCACGTCTGGGGCTACACGCTGGCCAACGACGTGTCGCAGCGCGACCTGCAGCGTCAGCACGGCGGCCAGTGGCTCAAGGGCAAGAGCATCGACCAGACCATGCCGCTCGGCCCGTGGATCGTCACTGCCGACGAGTTCGGCGACCCGCAGGACGTGCACCTGCAGTGCCTGCTGAACGGTGAGGTCATGCAGGACGCCTCGACCAAGCAGATGGCGTACGACGTGGCGACGCTGATCAGTGAGCTGTCGTTCGGGATGACGTTGCGCCCGGGGGACCTGCTCCTGACGGGGACTCCCGCCGGTATCGGCAACGCCCGGGAGCCACAGGTGTTCCTGGCCGAGGGCGACGAGGTAGTGACCCGCGCGGACAAGATCGGCGAACTGCGCAACACACTGGTCTACCGGGAACTCGCATGAGCAGCCGGTTGGAGCTGCTGCCCGGTGGCGGCCGCGGTGGTCGCCGTACGTTGGCAGAGACGGCCGCAGCCGAGCTACACCAGCTCATCCTGTCCGGCGAGCTTCCTAGCGGTACTCCGCTCCGACTGGTCGAGCTGGCCAACCGTCTGGATATGAGCCAGATGCCTGTCCGGGAAGGCCTTCGCCGGTTGGAGGCGCTCGGCCTGGTCGACATCATCCCGCACAAGGGCGCCTGGGTCCGGGAGCTGTCGCTGGAGGACCTCCACGACACCCATGAGACCAGGCTCGCGCTGGAGAGTCTCGCAGTACGGGCTGCTGCTGAGCACTTCGGCGAGGTGGACGCGGAGAAGGCGCGGCTGGCATTGGCCGAGCTACTGCAGCTGTCGCGGTCCGAGGACTCGATCGGGGCTCGGCAGGCACATGCCGACTTCCACTTCGCCCTGTACCGGGCCGGCGGGTCGCAGTGGCTCGCCCGGGCCATTGAGCCGGTGTGGCAGAACAGCGAGCGCTACCGGTTCGGTAGCCGTCAGACGGCGTTCCAGATCGAGCGGAACCGGCAGGAGCACCAGGCGATCCTGGACGCTTGTCTCGCCCGGGACGCCGACGCTGCCGAGCAGGCCCTGCGCAACCACCTGGCTGGCGCGGTACAGCGGATCACCGAGACGATGACCTCGAAGCAGACTCAGCGCGAGGGGACGTCATGAAGGTGAGCTTCGACGCGACCGGCGAGGTCGTCGTCATCACAGGTGGAGCACACGGCATCGGGGCCGCGCTGGCTGCTGCGGTCGTTGGTTGCGGCGGTACTGCGGTTGTCTTCGACCTGGTTGCGGGCGGCGTCTCTGGCGTCGAGTACGTCGAGGTGGACGTGTCGGACCGGGCCGCTGTGCTCGAGGCAGTGGATGGAGTGGTCGAGCGGCACGGGCGGATCGATGGGCTGGTCGCAGGGGCCGCAGTACAGCCGCGGGCGGCAGTGGTCGACATGGCGCCGGAGGAGTGGGGCCGGACGCTGCAGGTGAACCTGGACGGGGTCGTTTGGGTCTGCCAGGCGGTGGTGCCGCACATGATCTCGGAGCGCAGCGGGTCGGTGGTCGTGTTCACGTCGGGGATGGCGGCGACCGGGTTCCCGGGCGCAGCGGCGTACGCGTCGAGCAAAGCGGCCCTGGGCGCCTTCGCCCGGACGCTGGCGGCCGAGGTGGCCGAGCACCGGGTCCGGGTGAACGTGATCGCGCCGGGGGTGATCGACACCGAGCAGTTCCGCTCTGCCAACATCGGTGCCGACTTGGAGCACTGGCGTGACACGACCGGGATCGGCGATCCCGAGGATGTGGTCGGCCCGTTGCTGTTCCTGTTGTCCGACGCGGCCGCGATGACCGGCTCGCAGCTGACCCGTGAGCGGGTCTTCGCCCGGCTAGAGACCTTCAAGGAGAGCTGACAGTGCCCGCTGACCAGCAGCTGCCCGTCGCCGTCGTCGGCGCCGGTCCGATCGGCCTGACGACGGCCCTCGGCCTGGCTCACTACGGCGTGCCGTTCGTGCTGCTCGAGGAGGACGCGGTGCTCTCCTCGGACACCAAGGCCGGTACGACGCTGACCCGGACGCTGGAGATCTGGGACCGGTACGGCGCCGTCGAGGGCATCCTGGCCGCCGCGCTGCGGATCGACGAGATCGGCGACATCGACCGGGCCACCAACACGCCGCGGGCCTCGGTGCAGCTGGCCGAGCTGGTCAACGACACCCAGTTCCCGTTCGTGATCAACCTGCCGCAGCAGACGATGGAGCCGATCCTGGAGGCCGCTCTGTCCGGTGGCCCGGTCCTGAAGCAGCATCGGCTGGAGTCCTTCGAGGTGCTCGACGACCGGGTCGTGCTGACCGTGGACACCCCTGACGGTGTCAAGCAGATCGAGGCCTCGCACCTGCTCGCGTGCGACGGCGGCCGGAGCAAGGTGCGCGACGCGCTGGGCGCGACGGTGACGGGGGAGACCCTGCCCGAGCGGTACATGCTGATCGACGTCGTGGTCGACCTGGACGTCTCGAACGCCCGCGACTACCCGTACCTCGCCTACTTCTCGGACCGGTCCGAGTGGATGGTGCTGATCCGGCAGCCCAACTGCTGGCGCTTCCTCTTCCCTCTCGCCTCCGGAGCTGAGAAGCCAGGCGAGGAGGACATGCTGGTGAAGGTCAAGCAGTTCATCGGCGAGGTGGACCGGATCGAGCTGCTCGGCTCGGTCGTCTACAACGTGCACCACCGGGTGGCCGACCACTGGTCCGCGGAGCGCAAGGTGTTCCTGATGGGCGACGCAGCCCACCTGATCACGCCGATGTGGGCTCTAGGCCTCAACACCGGAGCACTGGACGCGTCCAACCTGCCCTGGCGGCTTGCCTGGGTACTACGCGGCTGGGCCGACCCGTCCCTGCTGGACGGGTACGAGCAGGAGCAGCGGCCGGTGGCGATCAACGGGTCGGGCGAGATGGCCGAGGCGGCTCGCAAGTACATGTCTCACCAGCGTGGTGCGGTGACTGCGGCCGGGAGCGACTGGGCGACGGCGTACACGCGCACGCTGCTCGGAGTACGGCTGGATGTGGCCGGGGAAGGCGACTGGTCGATGGTGATGACCAGTGCCGAGCCTCCTGCCGTCCGCGCTGGCGACAGAGCCCCTGACCTGGCACTCCAGGGCCCCCGTGGCCGGGTGACGATCCATGGGTTGTGCCGCGAGTCTTTTGTCGCGCTGTACTTCACCGACGTCCGACGTCGGCCCGCCGTGCCTTTGAACGACTCTCCGGCGCTGAAGCACTATGCGGTGTCGCGGTGGGATGCGCCGCTGGACTCCGGGCTCAGGGACCGCTCGCTGTTCGACCCGGGCAGCATTGCCACCAGCCGGTACGGCGTACCGGCTGAGACGGTCGTACTGGTGCGGCCGGACGGGCATATCGCCGCAGTGGCTCCGATGGCCGACGGTGTGGCCGAGGAGCTCTACAGCGGGATCACTGGCCTGCCTGTGCCGCGGGAGGGAGTCTGATGGGTTCCTTCGACGAGCAGTTGAGCGAGGTGCTGCTGCAGACGGACGACCTGGAGTGGGTCGAGAAGTCGCTGGCCGGGCTGTCGCACAAGATGCTGTGGCGGGACGAGGTTTCGGAGGCCTCGATCGCGCTGGTGCGTTTCGAGAAGGGCTCCGGGATCCCGGAGGCGCATCAGCACGCGTCGAACCAGTTCATGTTCTGCCTGTCCGGCCGGTACGTGTACCTGCCGACGGGGACGACTCTGACCAAGGGCAGCTTCTACTGGAACCCGAAGGGCGTAGTACACGGGCCGACGATGGCAGAGGAGACCTCTGTCCTGCTCGAGGTGTACGACGGGCCGCACTACCCGGTGCGGCCGGCCTTCTACGACAACGACGAGGATGCACGCTGACATGACCGGCTGGGACGTCCATACCCACCTGATACCGCCGACTGTGCTGTCGGCGGCTGGTCAGCGTGCCTTCGGGCTGGGGATCGAGGACGGCTTCCTGCTGGTCGACGGCGAGCGGCTGCCGTTGAAGCGGCTGGCCGACCCTGCGGCACTGCTGCAGTGGATCGACGAGCAGGACCTGGACGGCGCTGTCGTCTCTGTACCGCCTGCCCTCTTCCGCTACGACCAGGGCGTCGAGTGGGCAGCTCTGGTCAACCAGGGGCTGCGTGAGCTGGCTACGCCGCAGTTGCGCGTGCTGGGGCAGCTACCGCTGCATGACCCGTCTGCCGCATCGTCTGCCTTGGGTCTGGCGAGCGAAGGCGTCTTCAGCGGCTTCGCGATCGGTACTGCGGGCTACACCGGGCTGGACCCGGTCTGGGAGGTGCTCCACTCGCTGGAGGCCTTCACCTTGATTCACCCGAGCCACAGCCACGACGAGCGGCTCGGCAGGTACTACCTGTCGAACCTGCTGGGGAACCCTTATGAAACAGGGCTTGCCGCGGCTGAACTGGTGTTCGGGGATGTTGTCGGTCGTTACCCCGGCATCAGGTTCTGCCTGTGCCACGGGGGCGGGGTCACGGCGGCCTTGGCCGGCCGGTGGCAGCGCGGGATCGACACGGAACGACCAGGGATCGAACCACTCTCGCTGTCGGTGGCCGAGGCGCTGCAGCGGTTCTATGTGGACGACCTGGTGCACGACGACGCAGTACGGGCGTTGCTGGGGGCGACCTTCGGGGCCGAGCGGGTGCTGGCCGGCAGTGACTGGCCGTTCCCGATGGGCGATCAGGTGGACCGAGGCCGGGCGGCAGCTCGATCAACGGTGTGCGAGCAGCTCACCCGGCCGTTGAAGAAGGGGGCCGTTTCAGCGTGAGAAGGCCTTTTCGGCAGGACCGAGATGTGATCAGATATCAAATCCAGGTGGGGACTATGCGGACGAGTGGGGTGGCGGCATGAGCGCACGGAAGGCCTACGTGCTGCGCTGCTACGGCCCCGGCCAGCAGCTGAAGGTGGAAGAGCTGGAGCTGATCGCCGGGGAGGGCGAGACGCTCGTGGAGATGCAGTACGCGTCTGTCACCCAGCTCGACCGGACAGTGCTCGCGGGCAAGCTGGCGCAGCAACAGCAGCCACCGTTCGTACCAGGGTCCGAGGGTGCCGGGGTAGTGGTCAGTTCGGCCGTCTACCCGCCCGGTACTCCGGTAGTGATCCGTGGTGGGGGAGTTGGCGTCGCCCGGCCGGGCACTTGGGGGCAGCTGGCCGTAGTACCGGATGCGTCGGTGCATCTGTTGCCTAGTGGGCTGGATGCGGCAGCAGCTGTGTCGATGCTGGGTGCTGCGTTGACAGCGCACACGGCAGTACGGCGGGTCGGCCAGATCGTGGAGAACGAGACGGTTGTCGTCACCGGGATCACCGGGCTGGTCGGCCGGCTGTGTGCCGCCGTGGCCCGGGCGGCCGGGGCGATGAAGGTGATCGGCCTGGCGCGCAGCGACGAATCGGTCGAGCACCTGGACGGGCTGGTCGACCAGATCGTGCGTGTCGACGAGCTGGGCCAGGTCGGCCGCGAACTGCCCTGGTGCAACGCGGCGATCGACACTGTCGGCGGACCGGTGACCAGTGGGGTGATGAGCCACATCACCCCGGGCGGACGGCTCGTGGCGCTCGGGTACACGGCCGGGGAGTTCGCCACTCTCGATCTGCACCAGTTGATCGGCCGGGACCTGCGGGTGCTGCCGGTGAACATGCAGCGGACGACGATCGAGCCAGGCACGGTCACCCAGGTGCTGACCGACATTGCGCCCGCGCAGATCCGGCCGCAGATCGACATCGTGGCGGCGCCGCTCGCGGAGGACGCCCTGGATCTGCTGGCCAGTGGTCCTCCCGACCGACGCGTCGTGCTCGATCTGGGGCGCTTCTGATGGTCAGTTCAGCTACGGTTACCTCCCAGATGCGCGTGCAGTGATGGAGAGAGGCAGCCCACACCAGATGACCCGACGACTCGAGCTCACGCCCGGGGGACCGAGCGGCCGGCGCACACTCGCGGAGGAAGCGGCCGCGGAGCTGCACGAGCTGATCCTGTCCGGTGAGCTTCCGAGCGGTACGGCGCTGCGGCTGGAGGAGCTGGCCAAGCGACTCGACATGAGCCAGATGCCGATCCGCGAGGGGCTGCGCCGGATGCAGGCGCTCGGGCTGGTCGAGATCGTTCCGCACAAGGGCGCCTGGGTCCGTGAGCTGTCGATGGAGGACCTGCGCGACACCCACGAGACCCGGATCTCGCTGGAGACGCTCGCTGTCCGAGCTGCGGCGACGCGCTTCAGCGAAGCGGACGCGGCGATCGCCCAGGCGGCGCTGGCCGAGCACGTGCGGCTGTCGAAGGTCGGCGACATCATCGCCTCGCGGCAGGCGCACACGGAGTTCCACTTCGCGATCTACCGGGCCGGTGGGTCGCGATGGCTGCCGCGGGCGATCGAGCCGGTGTGGCAGAACAGCGAGCGGTACCGGTTCGGCTCGCGGCAGACCAAGGCCCGGATCGAGCAGACCCGGCGGGAGCACCAGGCGATCCTGGACGCCTGCGTGGCGCATGACGAGCCCGGTGCTGAGGCCGCCCTGCGCCAGCACTTGGAAGGCGCCATGCAGCGCATCACCGAGACGATGGCGCGCCGCTACAACAAGGACTGAGGTCGCTCAGGCCAGGTGAGCTGGGAAGCCTCCGGTGGCTACCGGGCCCCAGCGCTCCGGGGTGACCCGGATGAGGCACTTGCCTTGCTTGCGCATGGCCTCGCGGTACTCATCCCAGTCGGGGTGCTCGCCCGAGATGGAGCGGTAGTAGTCGACCAGAGGCTCCACTGCGTCCGGTAGGTCGATCACCTCACCACTGCCGTCGATCTGCACCCAGGGGCCGTCCCAGTCGTCCGACAGCACCAGCACGCTGGTCTGCGCGTCCCGCTTCACGTTGTTGCTCTTGGCCCGCCCCGGGTACGACGAGATGACGATCCGTCCCTCCGCGTCGACCCCGCCCGACACTGGCGAGGCCTGCGGCGTACCGTCCGCGCGGCGGGTGATCAGCAGCATGTGATGACGCGGCCGGACGAACTCCAGCAGCGCGTCGGTGTCGACCTGGGTATTGGTGGCAATCGATCTCGGCATGCCTCTACCTTCTCACTTCCTGCAATTGACAGGAGTCGAACAGGTGTTCGAACATGGGGGTGTGACGGGGACTTCTGCTACTGAGCTGCCTGCGCGGGTGACCGCGCTGGATCAGGCGCGCACGCTGCTTGCCCGGGCCAAGGAGCAGAAGGCCGCACGGCTCCTTCAAGTCGCGGAGGAGGCGGTGGCGCCGGCTCCGACCGTGTTGGCGCCGCGGACGACCGAGACGCAGGTCCAGCAGGCGCTGGACACGGCCGCCGTCGACCGGGCGCTGCCTACTCTGCCAGCCGTCGCCGACCTTTTGCCCGGCGCGGTGCTGCGAGGCGGCTCGGTGTACTCGGTGCGCGGGTCGACGGCGCTCGTGATGGCCATGATGGCCGGACCGTCCGCCGAGGGCGCCTGGTGTGGGGTGGTCGGGATGCCGTCGTTCGGTGCGGAGGCAGCCCGCGGTCTCGGGGTGGATCTCGACCGGTTGGTACTTGTCCCCGATCCGGAGCGCGACTGGCTGAGCGTGGTGGCGGCGCTGGTCGACGCCCTGACCGTGGTCGTGGTCCGCCCACCGGGGGAGGTGACCCCGGGGGAGGCTTCCCGGCTGTCGGCTCGGTTGCGCACCCGTGGGGCGATGCTCATCGCGGTCGGCTCCTGGCCGGGCAGCGAAGCCCGCCTGGAGGTCCAGGCCAACACATGGACCGGCCTCGGTGAAGGCGAGGGGTATCTGACCGGCCGGCAGGCGACCATCGCGGTCACCGGACGAGGTGCCGCCGTCCGTCCTCAGCTGCACCACCTCTGGCTGCCGGCCCCCGACGGCACCATCCGGCCGACCAAGCCGGCCGAGCCGGCCCGCCCACTCGAAGACCCGGCCCGCTGGGAGGCGGTGGGCTGATGGCCGCCTTTCTCGTCTCGCCCGTCCGAAGCCTCTGCCCGGTTGGGAGGTGGTGAGCTGATGACTCGGACGATGGTGGTGTGGGTTCCGGACTGGCCGGTGACGGCGGCTGCTTCGGCAGCTGGGTGTTCGCCGGAGGCTGCGGTCGCGGTGCTTGCGAAGGGGCGGGTGCTGGCCAGCTCGGCGGCCGCTCGGGCCGAGGGGGTGCGCCGCAGGTTGCGTGCCCGGGATGCGCAGTCGCGCTGCCCGGAGCTGGTGGTGCTGAAGTACGACCCGGTGATCGACGCCCGTGCCTTCGATCCGGTGATCGGCTGCCTGGAGGCGCTCACCCCGGGCATCCAGGTGATCCGGCCGGGGATGTGCGCGTTGAAGGCGCGTGGGCCGAGCCGGTTCTACGGGAGCGAGTCCGCCGCGGCGGAGAAGCTGCTCGACCGGCTCGAGACGTTCGACGTACCGGGTGGGCGGGTCGGGATCGCCGATGGGCCGTTCGCCGCCGAGCAGGCGGCGCGCGGGAGTTCGGCGCGGACGCGGGTGCGGGTGATCCCGGAGGGCGGGTCGGCGGAGTTCCTCGCGCCGCTCACGGTCGACACCCTCGAGCGGCCCGCGCTCACCGACCTGCTCCGGCGGCTCGGGCTCCGGTCGCTCGGCGCCTTCGCGCGGCTGCCCGCGACCGAGGTGCTGACCAGGTTCGGGCCGGACGGCGCGTTCGCGCACCGGCTGGCCCGCGGCGACGACGACCGGCCGGTGGTCGCCCGGCAGGTGCCGCTCGAGCTGACCCGCAAACTCGACTTCGAGCCGCCGGTGGACCGGGTGGACCAGGTGGCGTTCGCGGTCCGGGCGGTCGCCGACGAGCTGATCGAGAAGCTGACCAAGCTCGGCCTGGTCTGCACCACCTTGCGGGTCGAGGTCGGGACCGAGTCGGGCCGGGTGCACGAGCGGGAGTGGCTGCATCCACGCTGGTTCAGCCCGGCCGACCTTGTCGACCGGGTTCGCTGGCAACTGCAGGGCAGCGGGACGGCGACCAGCGAGCTGACCTCGGCAGTGGTGCGGATACGGCTGATCCCGGAGCAGGTCGACCCGGTCGGCGCGCATGTCGACGGCCTCTGGGGAGGCGGTCCCGACGAGCGGATCCACCGGGCGCTGTCCCGGGTGCAGAGCATGCTCGGCCATGGCGGAGTCGTCTCGGTGGTGGTCGGCGGCGGCCGCGGTTTCCTGGAGCGGCAGACCTTGATTCCTTGGGGTGATCGCCCGGTGCCCGCCAACCCGCCGGAGCTTCCCTGGCCCGGCGCGATCACCGGCACGGGGAGTCGCTGGCCGACGCCGGCACCCAGCTCGATCTACCCGCAGCCGAAGCCGGCCCTGGTGCTCTCGGCGGATGGTCGGCAGGTCTCGGTGAGCGCCCGCGGCGTACTGTCCGGCGCTCCGGCCGCCTTCCGCTTCGCGCCTGCCCCACAGGTTGCCGATAGCAACAAACTCCATCCGGTCACCGCGTGGGCCGGGCCGTGGCCGGTGGATGAACGCTGGTGGGATGCCGACGGCGAGAATCGGCTGGCCCGCTTCCAGCTGGTGGGTGCTGACGGGCGCGCCTGGCTGTTCGCAGTACGGAACAATCAATGGTGGACAGAAGCGAGTTATGACTGATCAGTTCTGCCGATGCACCGGCAAGCGGGAGTTGTCCTGCGGCCGGCGCCGGCTCACCAATCGGCAGCGACAACGGCTGCCGGTCCAGCGTCAGCTGTGGTGCGCGCGCCTCCACCTGCTCGCAGCTCACCGCCAGCGACATCACCTGGCGGCCCAGCATCACCTGCTCTGCGCCAGGCGCCATCTGCTGGCTGCCTGCCAGACGTTTCAGGCTAGGTGACGCGGAGGCCTGCGACGAGGAGGTCGACCATGCGGCGGGCGTCGTACCGGGAGTCCCCGTAGTCGGCGCCGCTGCAGAGGTTGCCGACGGCAAACATCATTTCGAAGCCGCCGATGCCGGCGCGGATCTCGCCGGCCGCCGCGGCCGCGTCCAGCAGCTGTTCGCAGACCGGGACGAGTCGATCGATGAAGCTGCCGTGCAGTGACTGGTAGGCGGAGTCGCCGGACTGCATCGCCTTCGCGAGACCGTGCTTGGTGACGAGGAAGTCGACGAACAGGTCGATCCACCCGGCCAGCGCCGCGTACGGGGTACTGGAGCTCGCGAGTAGCGCCGGGCCGGCCTCGACGCAGGCCTCGACCTGGTGCTGGAAGACGGCGACGATCAGGTCGGCCCGAGTCGGGAAGTGCCGGTAGATCGTCCCGACGCCCACGCCTGCCTTTGCCGCGATGTCGCGTACGGGTGCGTCGACGCCGGACGTGACGAAGGCCGCCGCGGCCGCGTCCAGCAACGTCTTCTCGTTGCGCCGGGCGTCGGCCCGTTTCCGCGGCGCGGGCTTGTCCTCGACGTCAGCCACCGCACCCTCCATTTGATAACCGGAACAACGTTCCGTATGTTGGTTATCGGAACCTCGTTCCGCTTCTCCTTGAATGATGCCAGAAGGGACCACCATGCACTACCGCACCTTGGGCCGTACCGGAGTACAGGTCAGCACGCTCGCGCTCGGCGCGATGAACTTCGGCCAGATCGGCCGCACCACCCAAGACGAGGCCACCGCCATAGTCGACGCCGCGCTCGCGGCGGGGATCAACCTGATCGACACGGCCGACATGTACGGCCAGGGCGAGTCGGAGGAGATGGTCGGCAAGGCGATCGCCGGCCGGCGCGACGACCTGGTCCTGGCCACCAAGGCGACCATGCCGATGGGGGACGAGCGCAACCATCGCGGCAGCTCGCGCCGGTGGCTGGTCACCGAGCTCGACAACAGCCTGCGGCGGCTCGGCGTCGACCACGTCGATCTCTACCAGATCCACCGCTGGGATCCGACGACCAGCGACGAGGAGACCTTGTCGGCGCTGACCGACCTGCAACGCGCCGGGAAGATCCGGTACTTCGGTAGCTCCACCTTCCCCGCGTACCGGATCGTGCAGGCCGAGTGGGCCGCTCGGGCGAACCACCTGAGCCGCTACGTCACCGAGCAGCCCAGCTACTCGATCCTGCAGCGGGGGATCGAGACGCATGTCCTGCCGGTGACCGAGCAGTACGGACTCGGTGTGCTCGCGTGGAGCCCGCTGGCGTCGGGCTGGCTGTCGGGTGCGGTCCGTGCGGGCCAGGAGATCACCACGAGCCGGGCGACCGTCGTACCGGCGCGCTTCGATCTGAGCATCCCGTCCAACCAGGCCCGGCTCGACGCGGTGGAGCGGCTGGCGAAGGTCGCCGACACGGCCGGGCTGACGATGATCCAGCTCGCGCTCGGATTCGTGACCGCGCATCCGGCGGTCACCAGCGCATTGATCGGCCCGCGCACGCTGGCGCACCTGGAGTCGCAGTTGGCCGCTGCGGACACCGTGCTGTCCAGCGATGTGCTCGACGCCATCGACGAGATCGTTGCCCCTGGCACAGACCTTGCGCCGGACGAGAAGTTCGACGCCCCGCCCTCGCTGCTCGACCCGTCGCTGCGGCGCCGACTCGCATGACCACCAGTTTCGGGATCATGACCGCCCCACAGCAGGTCCCGTACGACGACCTGCTGCGGGTCTGGCGGGAGGCCGACGCGGTCCCGGCGATCGGGCACGCGTGGCTGTTCGATCACCTGATGCCGATCGGCGGCGACCCGGCCGGGCCGATCCTCGAAGGCTGGACGCTGCTCTCGGCCCTCGCTGCCCAGACTCGACGCCTGCGGCTCGGACTGTTGGTGACGAGCAACCGCTTCCGGCCGCCCGCGATGCTGGCGAAGATCGCGACGACGGTGGACATCGTGTCGGGCGGACGGCTCGACTTCGGGATCGGGGCTGGGTCTCGGCCGAGTCTGCCGGCGGCCCGGCGTGAGTATGACGCGCACGGGCTGCCGTATCTCGACGCGACCGAGGCGGTGGAGAGTCTGGGCGAGGCGTGCACGATCATCCGGCGGCTGTGGACCTCGGCTGAGCCGTTCGACTTCAAGGGCAGTCATCACGAGCTCACCGGAGCGTTCGGCAATCCGAAGCCGGTCCAGCGTCCACATCCGCCGATCCTGATCGGCGGGCGGGCTCTTGCGACCCTGCGGGTGGTCGCGGAGCACGCTCACATCTGGAATCACACTGGCGAGGATCTGGACGATGCTGTCAGCCGGAGTGCGCTGCTGGATCGGTACTGCGCCGAGATCGGCCGGGATCCGGCGGCGATCACCCGGTCGATCCACCTGCCGGTCTCGTACGAGGATCCCGCCGCCACGCGCGAAGCGATCGGCAAGGCCACTGCCGCCGGCTTCCACCACGTCATCCTCAGCCTGCCGGCACCCTTTCCCGCCGGTGTCGCCAAGTGGGTTGCTGAGGAACTCATCGCCCCTTCGGCGTAGTCGCTGTCGATTTGTTGGTCCGTCACTCGTGTAGAGGTTGAAAGGTCTCTCGATGAAGTGAGGTGGCGTGATGTCCGAACCGAAGGTCTTGCTGAGTGGGCTGGGGATTCCCGAGTCGCCGCGTTGGCATGACGGTCGGTTGTGGTTCTGCAACTGGATCGATCAGCAGGTGGTGGTCCTCGATCCGGATGGTGGGGCGGAGTACTTCGCCGTACCGGTCGAGCAGTTGATGGGATGGTCCATCGACTGGCTGCCCGACGGCAGGCTGCTGACGACTGGCGACAAGCTCCGGCGTCATGAGCCGGACGGGTCCGTGGTCGTGCTGGCCGAGCAGAAGGCGAACGAGATCGTGGTCGATGGGCGGGGCAACGTCTATCTCAACGGCGCGGACTTCGACTTCGCCGGTGGTGAGGCGCCCAAGCCCGGCTACATCAAGCTCTTCACGCCGGACGGCCGGCTGCGCGAGGTCGCGGGCGACATCCAGTTCCCGAACGGCATGGTCATCACGCCGGACGGCAAGACGCTCGTCATCTCGGAGTCGTTCGCGGGGCGGCTCACCGCGTTCGACATCGACCCGGACGGCGGATTGTCGAATCGGCGGGTCTTCGCCGAAGGGCTCGGGCCGGACGGCATCTGCCTCGACGCGGAGGGCGCGATCTGGGTCTCGACCGGTGGCTCCTCGGTCGTCCGGGTGACCGAGGGCGGCAAGGTCCTGGACCGGATCGAGTTGGCCTCGGAGCGGGCTCCGTTCGCGCTGGCGCTCGGTGGCCCGGACGGTCGGACGCTGTTCATCATGACCGCTGAGTGGCGCCCGGATGACAGCATCGGGGACAACCTCGGGCGGTTGACCGGCGGGCCTCGTACCGGTGAGGTTCTCGCGCTCCGGGTTCGGGTGCCGAGGCCGATTTGACTCTTTCGAACAAGTGTTCGAACATCGGGGTATGGCGTCAGGTAGCGGAGTTCTCTGATGGGGTGGGACAACCCGCCGATTCCGTGGTCGGAGTTGGAGCGGAAGTTGTCTGGGCGGTCGCGGCCGCCCGCGCCCGCGGACGAGCTGCTGGATGCCGACGGGGGAGACGGGCCGGCCTGGTCGCGGCACCGGCCGCCGTACGATCCGGATCCGGCGGACAAACCGCGCCGCCCCGACGGGCCGGTGGTGCCGTATGCGGAGCTGCACTGCCATTCGTACTACAGCTTTCTCGACGGCGCCTCCTCGCCGGAGCAACTGGTCGAGGAATCGGTCCGGCTCGGGCTGAACGCGCTGGCGCTGACCGACCACGACGGCTTCTACGGCGTCGTCCGGATGGCCGAGGCGGCGGAGGAGTACGACGATCTGCAGACCGTGTTCGGCGCCGAGCTGTCCCTCGAGCTGACCAAACCCCAGAACGGGATGGCCGATCCCGAGGGCAGCCACCTGCTGGTGCTGGCCGAGCGCCAGGAGGGGTATCACCGGCTGGCCGGCGCGATCACCGAGGCGCAGTTGCGGGGCAAGGAGAAGGGTCGTCCGGTCTACGACCTGGAGGAGCTTGCGGCGATCGGTGAGGACCACTGGCTGATCCCCACCGGTTGCCGCAAGGGCCTGGTCCGCCGGGCGCTCGAGCTGGGTGGCCAGGCCGACGGACCGGCCGCCGCGGCCCGCGAGCTCGACCGGCTGACCGCGTTGTTCGGCAAGGACCGGGTGGTGGTTGAGCTGATCGACCACCAGTTGCCGACGGACAGCACGCGTAACGCGGTACTGGCCCGGCTCGCGGCCGACGCGGGCCTGCCGGTGATCGCCACCAACAACGTGCACTACGCCCAGCCTCGGCGGCACAGGCTCGCCGCCGCGATCGCCGCCGTCCGAGCCCGGCGCAGCCTTGACGCGATGGACGGCTGGCTGCCACCCGCCGGCACGGCCCACCTGCGTTCGGGGGAGGAGATGCTCGCCCGCTTCCATCGGTACGACGGGGCTGTCGCTCGGACCGTCGAGCTGGCCAACCAGTTGGAGTTCAGCCTGCGTGCGGCCAAGCCGAGCCTGCCCCGGCAGGAGGTGCCGCAGGGGTACGACGAGATGGGCTGGCTGGAGAAGCTCTGCAAGGACGGGGTTCGCAAGCGGTACGCCGACAAGCCGAGGTACCGAGACGAAGCGGTGGCCAGGGTCGAGCGCGAGCTGAAGGTGATCAGGAGTCTCAAGTTCCCGGGGTACTTCCTGATCGTGCGCGACATCGTGATGTTCGCCAAGCGGAAGGGGATCCTCTGCCAGGGCCGGGGATCGGCGGCGAACTCGGTGGTCTGCTACGCGCTGGAGATCACCGCGGTCGACCCGGTGGAGTACGACCTTCCTTTCGAGCGGTTCCTGTCCGCGGCCCGGGACGAGGAGCCCGACATCGACGTCGACTTCGACTCCGACCGGCGCGAGGAGGTGATCCAGTACGTCTACGGCAAGTACGGCCGGCGCAACGCGGCCCAGGTGGCGAACGTGATCACCTACCGGCCGAAGCTCGCGGTGCGGGACATGGCCAAGGCGCTCGGGTTCAGCACCGGGCAGCAGGACGCGTGGTCCAAACAGGTGGACGCGTGGGGCGCGGTGCGGAGCAGTGTCGACCACGACATCCCGGCGCCGGTGGTGGCGCTGGCCGAGGACCTGCTGAAGTTCCCGCGGCACCTCGGCATCCACTCCGGCGGCATGGTGCTGACCGACATCCCGGTCGGGCACGTGGTGCCGGTCGAGCACGCCCGGATGGAGAACCGGACCGTGCTGCAGTGGGACAAGGACGACTGCGCCTGGATGGGGCTGGTGAAGTTCGACCTGCTCGGGCTCGGCATGTTGGCGGCGCTGCAGTACGCGATGGACCTGGTCCGCGAGCACCTCGGCGAGGACTGGAACCTGGACACCATCCCGAAGGAGGAGCGGGGCGTCTACGACCAGCTCTGCAAGGCAGACTCGGTCGGGGTGTTCCAGGTGGAGAGCAGGGCGCAGATGAGCACGCTGCCCCGGTTGCGGCCGCGCAGCTTCTACGACCTGGCGATCGAGGTGGCGCTGATCCGGCCCGGCCCGATCCAGGGTGGCGCGGTGCACCCGTTCATCCGCCGCAAGCTGCGGGAGGAGGAGGTCACCTATCTGCATCCAGCGCTGGAGCCGGTGCTGAAACGCACCCTGGGCGTGCCGCTGTTCCAGGAGCAGCTGATGCAGATCGCGATGACGGTCGGTGGCTGTACCGGCGAGGACGCCGACCTGCTCCGCCGCGCGATGGGCTCCAAACGCGGGGTGGAGAAGATCTCGTCGCTGAAGGCCAAGCTGTACGACGGGATGGCGGCGAACGGCATCACCGGTGACACCGCCGACGAGATCTACGAGAAGATCGAGGCCTTCGCGAACTTCGGCTTCGCCGAGTCCCACTCGATCAGCTTCGCCCTGCTCGTCTACGCCAGCACGTGGTTACGGCTGCACTACCCAGCAGCCTTCCTCGCCGCACTCCTCCGAGCCCAGCCAATGGGCTTCTACTCCCCCCAATCCCTGGTAGCCGACGCCCGCCGCCACGGCGTCGAAGTCCTCCGCCCCGACCTACAAACCTCCAACATCCACGCCACCCTCGAACCCACCCCGGCCCCCACCGCCCCCGACCCCAAGGCCCCAGCCACCCCCGCCCCCGCCGACCGCACCGCTCCAGCCTGCGTGGCCTCCGCCGACCTCGACCTCACCGCCCCTGGCGTCTCCATCCCCGACCCCGGCGATCCCACGGCCTGCGCCTCCGAATCGGGCGCCGCCATCCCCGACCGCGTTGGCGCTGGTGGGGTGGGCTGGGGGAGGGTGGTTGCTACTGGTGATGATTCTTGTTTGGTGAGGGAGCAGCCGCCGGTTGGGGAGTTCGACCCGAAGGAGCCGTTCGACTTCGATCTGCATCGGCGGGATGGGCGGCTCGTGGTGCGGCTGGGGTTGGCCGGGGTGAAGTCGGTCGGGGTGCCGACGGCGACCGTGATCGTGGAGGAACGCGAGAAGAATGGGCCGTACGCCGACATGGCGGACCTTGTTCGGCGGACCGGGCTTACCGCAGTACAGGTGGAGGCACTGGCGACGGCGGGGGCGTTCGACTCGTTCGGGTTGTCGCGACGACAAGCACTGTGGAACGCGGGACGTGCTGCCGAGGAGCGGCCGGGCCATCTGTCCGGGGTGAGCAGTTCGGGTCCGCCACCGATGCTGCCTGGGATGACCGGGGTGGAGACGACGATGGCCGACCTGTGGGCGACCGGCATCTCACCCGACGACCATCCGATCCGGCACGTCCGCCCCGCCCTCGACGAGCGCGGCATCCTCCGCGCGAACCAGCTCTCCACCGCCGAGGACGGCAGTCGCGTCTACGTCGGCGGCGTGGTGACACATCGCCAGCGCCCCGCCACCGCGGCCGGCGTCACCTTCCTCAACCTGGAAGATGAGACCGGCATGATCAACATCGTCTGCTCGAACGGGGTCTGGAACCGGTACCGCCGGATCGCCCGCGAATCCAGCGCGATGATCATCCGCGGCCGCCTCGAACGCTCCCAAGGCGTCACCAACCTGGTAGCCGACAAACTCGAACGCCTCCCCCTCGCCGCCAAAACCACCTCCCGAGACTTCCGCTGACCCCGCGCTGCTGGGAGCAGACGGCCGCGGGAGGCCAAACGCCGAGTCACCGGGAGATCTGAGGCTGCCTCCAGCAGGATGCGGGTATGACGCCCCGATCGCCGTCTCGCTTCGCCATCTCCGTGCTGTACGTCGTGATGAGCCTTCCCCTCGGAGGCTGGCTCGCGCGAATACCGGAAGTACGGACCGCGGTCAGCGCGGACGACCGTTCCTGGGGCCTCGCGAACAGCGTCGCCGGGATCGGGGAGTTCGTCGGCTTCCTCCTGATCCTCGTTGCCGTGGGCAAGTACAGCACCCGTGGCATCACCATCCTCGCCGCCACACTGGCCCTGCTGTGCGCACCGCTGACGGCCTTCACCTCCACCCTCCAAGCGGTCACCGTCGGGCTCCTGGTCTGGGCGGTGGCCAACAAAGTCCTCGGTACGACGATGGGCGCCCTGGCGCTGGTCCAGCAGCAGAAGCTGGGCCGGCCGATCATCGGAATGTTCGAGGCCTGCTACAGCTTCGGCATGTTCGCCGGCGGCGGCCTCGCCTACCTGGCCACCAGGTTCGACATTTCGCCAGGGCTCCAACTGACCGCTTCGAACGTCGTACTGGCCGCGGCGTTCCTGTTCTCGCTGCGCTGGCTCCCCGATGAGGCCCGTTCCAGTTCGGCAGACCTCCGGCTGCTCCCGCGCCTCCGGGCACGGGCCCAGCCACAACTGTTGCTGCTCGCCGCGATCGCCTGCCTGGCCAGCGTGATCGACAGCATCACCTCACAGTGGAGCGCGGTGTACACCAGCGACTCGATCGGCGCCGGCGACTCCTGGGGAGCAGCCACCTACACGCTGATGATGGTCTCCAAAGGCATAGCACTGCTGTTCGTCGACCGCCTGCTGGCGCGCTTCGGCTGGCAGCGGATCTTCCGGGTCTCCATGCTCGTGAGCGGTGCTGCCTTCGCTGTCTGCCTAGCCGTTCCATCGCTCACCACGGCGCTGCTCTCGTTCGCCGTCCTCGGTGTCGGCATGGCCTGTGTCGGACCCGTCATCAACACCCTCACCACCCTGCAGGACAACGTCACTTCCGGCGAGGGCAGGACCGTCCTCGAGTTCGGCGAACTTCCCGGCTACATCGTCGCCCCGCTCCTCACCGGCGTGCTCGCGCAATGGTTCGGACTGGGCTGGGCTCTGGTCCCGGTAGTGCTGTCCCTGGCCGCGTGCTACCTGGTAGCCGACAAACTCGAACGCCTCCCCCTCGCCGCCAAAACCACCTCCCGTGATTTCCGCTGAACGTCGCCGGCGACGGTATGACCCACGCCGCGTTGGGTTGGCGGGGGTGTGGGGTGTGCCGCACTGGGTTGGCGGTGGTGTGGGGCGCGTTGGGCATGCCGGGCTGTTGCGGGCTTGTGAGCTGACCGTCAGGTTGGGGGGATGGCGATCATCAGGCTCTACATGACCATCTCTCTGGACGGGTTCGTAACCGGGCCGGACGACGGCAAGGATGCCCCGATGGGGGCTGGCGGCTTTCGGCTCTTCAACTGGCTTGACCTTCGCGACGCACCAGGGCCGAGCGGGCAGGTGTCTGCGGAGGCGATGGCCACCCGGGCGGTGATCGCCGGCCGGCGGACCTTCGAGCTGGCGGGGCAATGGGGCGGCGACCACCATGACGGCGTACCGATCTTCGTTCTCACCCATCAGGTTCCGGCGGAGCCGGCGCAGGGATCGGCCCGGTATGTCACCGACGTTCGCGAGTGTGCCGCGCAGGCCCGTCAGGCAGCCGGCGACGACGACGTGATGGTGCACGGAGCCGGCGCGGCGCAAGCGCTGCTGCGCGCAGGGGAGCTCGACGAGCTGGAACTGCATGTCGTGCCGGTTCTGCTCGGTCAGGGACGGCGGTTGTTCGACAACCTGCCCGCTGAAATCATCGAGCTCGACCTGCTCCGCACGCTGACCACTCCAGAGAGCACGCCCCCGCACCAGCAGGTGATGCACCTCCGCTACCGGGTCCGGCACGCCGCGTAACCTGCCGGGTGTGGACGATCTCGCCGCGAAGGCCAGGCTGTGGGGGCAGAAGTGGTGGTGGTACCAGCGGAATTCGCTGCCCTGGAATCGGGCGCGGATTCATTGGGAGCTGATGCGCCGTGGGGCGTTCGCGCGGTGGCCGTTGCACGGGAACGTGCTGGAGGCGTTCGCCGATGGGCGGCTCGAGGTCGGGGCGCAGACGATGTTCGAGCCCGATGTGTGGATCACGATGGGTGATCAGGGGCGGGTGCGGATCGGGGAGGGAACGTTCCTGAACATCGCGGTGATGGTGGCCGCGCATGAGCTGGTCGAGATCGGCTCGCACTGCATGCTGGCCAACGGGTGCTTCGTGACGGATGCCAATCATCGCTTCGACGATCCCGACCGGCCGGTGCCCTGGCAGGGGTTCGATTCCAAGGGGCCGACGCGGATCGGCGACAACGTCTGGCTCGGCGCGAACGTGGTCGTCACCAGCGGTGTGACGATCGGCGACCGGTGCGTCATCGGCGCGAACAGCGTCGTCACCGAGGACATCCCCGCGTACTCGATCGCGGCAGGCGTGCCGGCCAAGGTACTGCGCCCCATCACGTACGGCTGAATTGTCGGTGGCGCCCGGTAGTACTGGGTAGATGGAACAGATCGATCGACCCAGAGTCGTGGTCTCGGTGACGATGTCGGTCGACGGCCGGGTCACGCTCAGCCGCAGCAGACTGCTGATGGACGCGAACGCCTCGAAGGTCTGGCAGTCATTGGCGCCCGCCAGCGCCCAGGCACTCGACAAGGCGCGCTCCGCGCTGATCGACAGCCGGTACCAACCTGAGGCGATCCTGGAGGGCAGCGGGTCCCTGGTCGCGGACTCGGCCGGTCCACTCACCGATCTCCCGACCGACTTCGACTACCCACCAGACTTGCTCTACAGCGACTTCTTACCCGCAGAGGTGGTCGAGCGGCCCGGTCACGCGAAGTGGTTCACGGTCGTCGACAGCCGCGGCCGGGTGACGTGGGAGGACGAGGACCACGGCGAGTGGGACATCCTGGTGCTGGTCGCACGGTCCACTCCGGCGGCGTACCTCGCCCACCTCCGCACCCGCCGCATCTGCTACCTGGTCGCCGGCGACGACCGCGTCGATTTCGCCGTCGCCTTGGGACGCATGCGGGAACGTCTGGGAGTCAGCTGCGTCCTGTCCACAGCCGGCGGCGGCCTCAACGGCGCATTGCTTCGGGCAGGCTTGGTCGACGAGATTCAGCTGCTGGTGCTGCCAGCCGTGATCGGCGGGCTCGGCACGCCGACGTTGTTCGACGGTTCCGAGCTCGGCGATCACGATCTACCGACTCGACTGCAGTTGCTGTCCAGCCACACCGAGACAGACGGCATGCTCTGGCTCCGCTACAAAGTGCTCCGGTAGAAGTCGGTCAGCTTTGCCACGGCTGGAGTCACGTATTTGTCCTTGTCGTAGAGATCTACGTGGCTCGCGCCGTCGATCCAGAGCAACTCCTTGGGGTGGCTTGCCTGTTCGAAGGCCTGAGTCGTCATCCAGGAGGTGACGGCCTCCCGTCCGGCGATCATCAGCAGCGGGCGTGGGCCGATCAGGCTGATGAAGCGGAAGGCATCGAACTGGGTGATGCGGTCGACGCTGCTCCACGGCATGGCCTTTGCCGACCGGGGGTGTCGGGCGCGGTCGGTGCGGTAGTACTCCCACCCCTCGAAGACGTGCCGGCCACCGGCGCGCGCCTCCTCCTCGCTTTCGGGGAACAGCGTGAGGTCGCCGATGCTTTCGCCGTGCGCTTCCGAAGTACGGGCTGTGCTTGCGGTAGCGAGCATGGACTGGATGATCGCGGGGTCTTGGCGGCCGTCGGCGCCCTCGCGGAACTGGCGGCTGATGTCGACCGCGCTGACGGTCGCGACGGCCTTGATGCGGTGATCGGTGGCGGCTGCCGGGATCACATAGCCGCCCGAGGCGCAGATGCCGAGGGCACCGATGCGGTCCGGGTCGACCTGGTCGTGGACGCTGAGGAACGACACGGCGGCCTTGAAGTCCTCGACGCGGTGGCCGGGATCTTCCAGGCCGCGGGGGAATCCTTCGCTCTCGCCCTGGTACGCGGCGTCGAAGGCGAGGGTGATGAAGCCGGCGCGGGCCAGGCGTTCGGCGTACAGGCCGGCGGCTTGTTCTTTGACGCCTGTTCCGGGGTGGCCGATGACGATGGCGGGGCGACGGGTGGCGGGTTCGTTGTCCGGTAGATAGAGGTGTCCGGCGAGTTGCAGGCCGGCGCTGTCGAAGGTGACGTTTGTTCTCATGGATCCACCGTGCCGCTGGTTCGAATCGGGGAGTAGAGACGGGTTTCTGCCTGGGAAGGAACTTGTCCCCCCACAAACGTCGTACCAGGTTGGAGAATGGTTGCCATGAGCAGTGAGCACGGTACGCCGGCAGCCGAGCTGGGCGAGTTCCTGAAGGCGAGACGGGCTGCGCTGAGCCCCGCCGCCGTTGGGCTGCCCGAGACTGGCTCTGCGCGTCGGGTGCCCGGGCTGCGTCGGGAGGAAGTGGCGCAGTTGGCGGTGATGAGCGTCGACTACTACACGCGGCTCGAGCAAGGGCGGCTGCAGGCGTCGGCCTCGATCCTTGCTGTGCTGGCTCGCGCGTTGCGGCTGGATGAGGACCAGCAGGCGTACATGTATCGGCTGGCGGGGAAGACTCCGGCCAAGCGGCGTCGGCAGCGCGCCCAGCGGGTGACGCCGTCGATGCGCCGGTTGCTCGACCAGCTCACCGAGGCGCCCGCGATGGTGCTCGGGCGGCGGCTGGACATCGTTGCGTGGAACGCCGGGGCGGCTGCTCTTTATACGGACTTCGCGAGGTATGCCGATGCCGAGCGCAACTACGTCCGGCTGCTCTTCGTCGACCCGGTGATGCGGGAGCTGCACGCCGACTGGGAGAACGCGGCCCGTACCGCCGCCGCCACCCTGCGGATGGAGGCTGCCCGCTACCCCGACGACCCACAACTGGCCTCACTCGTCGGCGAACTGTCCGTCCGCGACGCCGATTTCCGCACCTGGTGGGCGACGCACCAGGTGACGAGCACCAGCAACGCCACCAAGCACTACCGGCACCCGCTGGTCGGTGAACTCCACCTCGACTGCGACACCTGGGTCAGCCCCGAAGATCCCGACCAGAGAATTCTCATCCTGACCGCCGCCCCCGATACACCGTCCCACGACGCCCTGAAGATCCTCACCTCCTGGAACACGCCGGCCAACCACCTGTAGCCGTTACCTCGGGTGGGCCGGTTCGGCCTCGGCGGTAGCCGTGGTGGTGGCCCCAGAAGGTGGTTTGGACGGCGTGGAGGTGGGCCCAGCGGGCTACTCGGGTGCGGTCCAGGTGGGCGGCTTCGGTGAAGATGTCCAGGGTGCGGTGAGCCACGGAGTGCTGGATTCGCCCTCGCGCGCGACGGTGGTGCTGGCGAACTCGGGTGGGACGACGATCATCTGGTTCGAGCTAGCTCGCTGACGGGGGCACTAAGTTCGGAGCATGCACAGGAGCCGAGTGTCTACTTTTCTGATCGACGTACCGCGAGAGCAGGCGGCGGAGGCGTCGACGTTCTGGGCGGCGGCCCTGGACGCGACGGCCGAGAGTGAGCCGGGCGAGCCGCAGTACACGGATCTGAAAGGAGCGTTGCCCGGGTACGTCCTGGCTGTCCAGGCCGTCGACGACGAGCCGCGCTACCACCTCGACATCGAGACGGACGACGTCCCCGCCGAGGTCGCGCGACTGACCGCCCTGGGAGCGGTCGAGGTATCGACCTGGCAGGGCTGCCACACTCTGCGCGTACCCGGCGGCCAGCTCCTCTGCGTCATCCCGATGCACACCACGCCGGAGTACTTCGCACAACACGCCACGACCTGGCCCTAGCTGATCAGTTTTCTGATCACACCAGCCTCATGATCAGAAAACTGATCAAAGCTGGCCGAGAGGAGTACGACGATGTCCGGTGACAGCGTCCAAGAGCTGTCTGTGCCGAGCGACCTAGGTCTGATCGCGGACCTGGTGCCAGTGGATGACGGTGACCGGCCCGTATGGCTGGTGCTGGGGGAGGACGGCCGGATCAGCCGATGGGACCTCGCGACCGGTGAGCACGTGTCCGTTGGGACCACCACTGTTCCGGCGGAACCAGACCGCGAACCCTGGGCTGGGCATGAGCTCCGGCGACACCTTCATGCGTCGGGTGACGGCTCCTTCGCCGCGGTGGTCAATGACTACGGTCGCTTCGGCGAGGTACTGGACCTGCGGACCGGCGAGACCACGATGCTCCTGGACAACCAGGGGTACGAAGAGGAGACGGTGCCCTTCTCACTGGCCTTCGCACGGAGGCGGGGGCGGGACGTCGTCATCCATCGGACCGACTGGAACCGGCTGGACGTGTCGGACGCGGCGACGGGGAGGCTGCTCACCGATCGGCCGGCTCCGCTGCTGACGGAAACCGAGGGCAGGCCGGAGCACTACCTCGACTACTTCCATGGCGCGTTGCGGGTGAGCCCTGACGGGCGGCAGGTGCTGGACGACGGCTGGGTGTGGCATCCGGTCGGGTTCCCGGCCGTGTGGAGCCTTGATCGCTGGATCGAGGACAACGTGTGGGAGTCCGAGGACGGTCCGACCAGGCTCGACCTCTGCGGCCGGACGGACTACTGGGATCACCCGATGGTCTGGATCGACTCGGTCCGGGTGGCCGTTCAAGGGATCGGCGACGACGACGTCACCATCCGGCCCGGCGCGCGGATCTTCGACACCAGCCGGCGTACCCAGCTGACGGACTGGAAGATGCCGACAGCGCTCGAGTTGGCGGCGTTGGAGGGGCCGACCGGGCAGTTCTTCAGCGACGGCGCCAGGCTGTTCAGCTCGGCCGGGACCGGGTTGTCGACGTGGGACCTGGAGGAAGGAAGCCTCGTCGAGGAGTTGCCGGGGTTCTCGCCGACTCACCACCACCGAGGCGCAGGGCAGTTCCTGCAACTCGCCGACGGACTGGTTCGCCTCTACAGCGACTCGGCACGGGAGAGCAGGTAGCGCTGCTCGGGGGTGCTAAGGGTTTGCTGGGCTGCGCGGCGGTAGGCAGCTTGGGCGGCGGGTTTGTCGCCGGAGAGCTCCAGTAGGTGGGCGCGGACGGCTTCGACTCGGTGGTGGTCTCGCAGGGCAGGGTCGTCGGCGGTGGAGGCGAGACGTTCCAGGGCGTACTCGGGGCCGTGCACCATGGCCAGGGCGACGATGCGGTTGAGGGTGATCATCGGGCCGGGATTCAACGTTTCCAGGAGTTCGTAGAGGACGAGGATCTGGCGCCAGTCGGTATCTTCGGCCCGGGCTGCCTCGTCGTGGATCGCGGCGATTGCGGCTTGCAGCTGGTACGGGCCGATCGGGGCGGTGCGCAACGTGGCCGTGATCAACTCGGTGCCCTCGGCAACGAATGAGTCGATCCACAGCGAGCGGTCCTGCTCGGGCAGCGGGATCAGCGCGCCGTCCGCCGAGGTACGGGCCGGGCGGCGGGCGTCGGTGAGGAGCATCAGGGCCAGCAGGCCGGCGACCTCGCCCTCGGAGGGGAGTCGGGCGAAGAGCTGGCGGGTCAGCCGGATGGCTTCGGTGCTCAACTCGACCCGCTGCAGGCTCTCGCCCGAGCTCGCGGTGTAGCCCTCGTTGAAGATCAGATAGAGCACCCGCAGTACCGCGGCCAGCCGCTCCGGCAGCTCGTCGGCGGCCGGCATCCGGAACTCCGCGCTCTGCTTCTTGATCGAAGACTTCGCCCGGCTGATCCGCTGGCCGATCGTCGACTCCGGTACCAGGAACGCGCGGGCGATCTCGGCCGTGGTGAGTCCGCCGACCGCCCGCAACGTCAGCGCGATCTGCGACGGCGGAGTGAGCGACGGATGACAGCAGAGGAACAACAGCGTCAAAGAATCATCGACGCCAACAGGTGCAGGCTCCGAGGGTTCCAGACCGGCGACGGTCTCCTCACGCCGGAGCCGGGCCGCGTCGCTGCGCAGCATCTCGATCCGGCGGCGCGACGCGACGGTGATCAGCCAACTGCGTGGATTCTCGGGCACCCCGTCGACCGGCCACTGTTGCGACGCGGCCAGCAGCGCCTCCTGGACCGCGTCCTCGCAGGTGTCGAATCCGCCGTACCGGCGTACCAGCGGACCCACGATCTGCGGGGCGAGCTCCCGCAACAGCTGGTCGATCATCAGCTGAAGGAGCTCAGGTCCCGGATCGGCCGCACCTCGACGATGCTGAACGGCGCTTCCGGGATCTGCGGCACGATCTCCAGCGCACGCTCCATCGAGGAGCAGTCGAGCAGGTAGAACCCGGCCAGTTGCTCCTTGACCTCGGCGAACGGACCGTCGGTCGTGATCGGCTGCCCGTCGCGGAACAGCACCTGCTTGGTCGCCGCCGGATCGCCCAGCGAGTGCGACACGACCAGCTCGCCACTGGCCGCGAGCGCGTCGTTGAGCGCGGTGTACCCGGTCATCGACTCGGTCTTCTGCTCGTCCGACAGCCCGTCCCACACCTGCCGCGACTCGGGATTGCCATAGATCAGTACCAGAAACTTCACCATCCCACCCTAGGGCCGGACCGGGCCGAGCTACGGGCTGATCTCGATCAGGTCACCTTCGGGTCACTGGTCCGTGGTCTGCGTAGCCGTGGGGTTGTGAATACGTTCACCTAGTCAAGGAACACCGGTGTGGCCGGGGCAGAACCCGGTACCGGGCCCAAGTACAGTAACGACCGGGACAGGGGCGCCGTTCGCGGTCGCCCGATTCGCAGAGCTGGGGGAGGAACGCGTGCCGGACCTGGAAGTGTCCGACCGGGTGCTGACGATCCCGAACGCACTGAGCTTCATCCGGTTGCTGGGCGTACCGCTCTTCCTCTGGCTGATCCTCGGGCCGAAGGAAGACGGCTGGGCCCTGCTGGTGCTGGCGATCTCGGGCTTCACCGACTGGGCCGACGGTCAGATCGCGCGCCGGATGAACCAGACGACGCGGCTCGGCCAGATGCTCGACCCGGTCGCCGACCGGCTCTACATCTTCGCCACCGTCCTCGGCCTGGCGCTGCGGGACATCATCCCGTGGTGGCTGGCGATCGCGCTGCCGTTGCGGGACCTGCTGCTCACCTTCGCCCTGCCGGCGCTGCACCGCCGGGGCGTCAACGCGCTGCCGGTGCACTTCCTCGGCAAGTCCGCGACCTTCTGCCTGCTGTACGCGTTCCCGTTGCTGCTGCTCGGTGACGGCGACAGCACGCTCAACCTGCTGGCCCGCGTCTTCGGCTGGGCCTTCGCGATCTGGGGCACCGCTCTGTACTACTGGGCCGGCGCCCTGTACTTCGCACAGCTGCGCCACCTGATGCAGACCGTGAAGCCGATCAGCAAGCAGGCGGGCTAAGGGCGATCCCGTGACCCAGTCTCCACCCGGCCATTCTCCAACCGGTCAGTCTCCACCCGGCCAGTCTCCACCCGGGCAGCGGCGCGTCGACGCGTCCATGTCGCTGCTGAACAACCTGATGGCCCACCCGCTGGACGAGGGCTACGCCTTCGCGGCCCGGTCGCGGCCATCGCAGGGTGGCAAGGCCAACAAGTCGCGGCACCGGATCATCCTGGTGATCGCGCTGCTCTTCCTGGGCTTCCTGCTCGCCGTCGCCGCGTCGCAGAACTACCGCAGCGCGCCCGAGGCGGAGAAGCAGCGCAAAGAGCTGATCACCCGGATCAACACGGCCGACGGCCGGCTGACCGACCTGCGCGGCGAGCAGATCAAGCTCGCTGACGAGGTCCGCGGGCTGCAGGCCGGTGGCCTGAGCAACACCAGCGAGGGCGCCGCCCTGCAGCAGAAGCTGAACGACCTCGAACTGCAGGTCGGCGCGGTCGCGGTGACCGGGCCGGGCCTGAAGGCCGTCGTCGACGACGCCAAGGACTCCGACGACAAGCAGGGCCGGCTGCTCGACGTCGACCTGCAGCAGTTCGTCAACGGGCTGTGGACGGCCGGCGCGGAGGCGATCTCGGTGAACGGTCACCGGCTCACCACGCTGACCGCGATCCGCGGTGCGGGCAGCGCGATCACCGTCGACTACAGTTCGCTGACCCCGCCGTACACGGTGCTGGCGATCGGGGACACCGCGACCATGCCGGCCCGCTTCGCGCAGAGCTCGGGCGGCCAGTGGGTGCAGTACCTGGTCAGCAATTTCCATGTCCGGATGACGATCACGACGGAGGATTCCTTGCTGGTGCCAGCCGATGCCACCATCGCGCTGCGGTACGCGAAGGTGGGTGGGAGATGATCGCCGTCCTCGGCCTGGTGATCGGCGTCGTCGTCGGTCTGCTGGTCGCTCCCGACGTACCCGAGTGGGCCCAGCCCTACCTGCCGATCGCGGTGGTCGCCGCGCTCGACGCGGTCTTCGGCGCGCTGCGGGCGTTCCTGGACGGCATCTTCGACGACAAGGTCTTCGTCGTCTCGTTCGTCTCGAACGTGCTGATCGCCGCCCTGATCGTCTACCTGGGCGACCAGCTCGGGGTCGGCTCGCAGCTGTCCACCGGCGTCGTGGTCGTGCTCGGAATCCGGATCTTCACCAACATGGCCGCGATCCGGCGCCACGTCTTCAGGGCCTGAGATGAGTACCGACGACCCGAACCCGCCGCTGCCCGAGCCGGTCCATCCGGCCGAGCCGACACCGATGCCCAAGCCGAAAACGCCGAACCTGGCGCTGCGGCGGCTGCGGACCGGCTTCAAGCCGTCCCGTGGGCAGGCGATCGTGGCCGTGGTGCTGGCGCTGGTCGCCTGTATGGCGGTCGTCCAGGTCCGGGTGAACCGGGCCGACGACGGCTACCAGAACGCCCGGCGCGAGGACCTGATCGCGATCCTCGACGGCCTGGGTCAGAACACCCGCCGGCTGGAGACCGAGATCACCGAGCTGGAGGCGCGCAAGAACACGCTGACCTCCAGCGCGGACAAGGCGCAGACCGCCCGCGAGCAGGCCGAGCAGCAGGTGCGCGTGCTCGGCATCCTGGCCGGCACGTTGCCGGCCGTGGGGCCCGGCGTCCGGATCACGCTGAACGACCCGGACGCCAAGATGCAGTCCAGCAACCTGCTGGACGCGATCGAGGAGCTCCGCGACGCGGGCGCCGAGGCGATCCAGATCAACGGGCAGGTCCGGGTGGTGGCCAGCACCGATCTGGTCGACGACGCGCCCGGGGTGAAGATCGACGGCGAGAAGGTGCAGTCGCCGTACGTGATCGAGGCGATCGGGGATGCCCACAACCTGGCCGAGGCGGCCAACTTCCCCGGCGGCCTGGTGAGCGAGGTCGAAGGCCCGCAGGTCGGCGGTACCGCCGAGGTGAGCGAGCTGCCGAGTGTGTCGATCACCGTGTTGCATGCCCCGGACGAGCATCGTTACGCTCGCCCGGCACCGAGCCCGACGAAATAAGCCCTGCAGTTTCCTTTGAAAGAAAGTGGGACCGAGGTGTACCCCGAAGACCTGAAGTACACGGCCGAGCACGAATGGGTGAAGGCCGGCGAGGGCCACACGCGGGTCGGTATCACCGACTTCGCCCAGGACGCGCTCGGCGACATCGTGTACGTCCAGCTGCCCGAGGTCGGCACCGCTGTCCGGGCCGGCGACTCCTGCGGTGAGCTGGAGTCCACCAAGAGCGTCAGTGATCTGTTCGCACCTCTGAACGGCACCGTGCGCGCCGTCAACGAGGCGCTGGCCGACCAGCCCGACCTGGTCAACACCGACCCGTACGGCGAGGGCTGGCTGCTCGACATCGAGGTCGACGACGACGAAGAGATCGAGGCGTTGATGGACGCCGACACGTACAAGGGCCAGCTCGACCAGAGCTGAATCGGACCTGGTAGGTTCTGTCGGACCTCAACCGCTGGTCGAGGGTTGGGGCCGCAGGTCACACTTGTCATCACGGGGTCAACGAGAACGTCGCCGGACCGCCGGCGATCGGGAGGATCACAGCATGCCGTTCTGCAACCAGTGCGGGCACGAGAACTCCGAGGGCAGCAAGTTCTGCTCGCAGTGCGGAACGATGCTCCCTGGCGCGGACCGTCCGGTGACCGCCCCCGGGGTGACCGACACCGCGATGCTCGCACCGATCAGCATCGAGCCGGAGACCGAGCGCTTCGACACCGGCGAGAGCCTGTCCGCCGAGGACGAGGCCGCGGTCGGCGCGCTGCCCCAGGGGTCGGCGCTGCTGATCGTCCAGCGCGGCCCGAACGCGGGCAGCCGGTTCCTGCTCGACGTCGACGTGGTCACCGCCGGCCGGCACCCGGACAGCGACATCTTCCTCGACGACGTGACCGTGTCCCGCCGGCACGCGGAGTTCCGCCGTGACCCGCAGGGCGTCAAGGTCCGCGACGTCGGCAGCCTGAACGGCACCTACGTGAACCGCGACCGGATCGACGAGCTGCAGCTGTCGAACGGCGACGAGGTACAGATCGGCAAGTACCGCCTGGTCTACTACGCCAGTGGTCAGGCCTGAGCCGGACGGCTCCGCTGTAGGTAGCAGCATCGGTGAGGTGCTGCAGCTTCTGCAGGCCGAGTTCGCCGACGTCACCATCTCCAAGATCCGCTTCCTCGAGGCGGAGGGTTTGGTGACGCCGGCCAGGACCGCTTCGGGGTACCGCAAGTTCAGTACCGCCGACATCGAGCGGCTTCGCTATGTGCTGACCGCGCAGCGCGACCAGTACCTGCCGCTGAAGGTGATCAAGGACCACCTCGACGCGATGGATCGCGGGTTGCGGCCGCCTGCTCCTGGTGGCCGGCCCGCGGCGCCGGAGACGTTGCCTCAGCCCGCCGGTCTGCCCGATGCAGAGGACTTCTCGACGTACGGTACCGAGCTCAAGCTGACCCGGGACGAGCTGCGTGAGGCGGCCGGGATCACGCCTGAGCTGCTCGAGCAGTTGGAGAGCCACAACCTCGTCGTGGCCAGGGGCAACCACTACGACGGCGACGCGATCCTGATCGCCAAGGCGGCCGCGGAGTTCGCGCAGTACGGGATCGAGCCGCGGCATCTGCGGCCGTTCCGGGCGGCTGCCGACCGTGAGGTCGGGTTGATCGAGCAGGTCGTCCAGCCGCGCCGGGACGACAAGACGCTCGAGCTGGCCGCGCTCGCGGTTCGGTTGCACGCGGCACTGGTCCGCTCCCGTCTCACCCGCTGACCCCGGCGGGGCAGCCCCGGCCTGGCCCGCAGAGTAGGCTGGAGATGTGCGCGAAGTCGACGTGGTCGGAGTCCGGGTTGAGATGCCCTCGAGTCAGCCGATCGTGCTGCTCCGGGAGGTCGGCGGCGAGCGGTACCTGCCGATCTGGATCGGTGCGGCCGAAGCGAGCGCCATCGCTTTCGCCCAGCAGGGGATGGAACCGCCCCGGCCGCTGACCCACGATCTGTTCGCGGAGACGATCCGGGTGCTCGGCCACACCCTGAGCCAGGTCCGGATCGTGAACCTGACCGACGGCGTGTTCGAGGCGATCCTGGTCTTCGACGACAAGACCGAGATCTCCGCCCGCCCGTCGGACTCGATCGCGCTCGCGCTGCGGACCGGTACGCCGGTGTTCTGCACCGAGGAGATCCTGGCCGAGGCCGGCATCCCGGTACCGGACAGCGAGAACGAGGACGACGAGGTGGTGGAGGAGGAAGAGGTCGAGCGCTTCCGCGAATTCCTCGACCACGTGACGCCCGAGGACTTCGACAAGAGCTGATCAGGGTCCCGACTTGGACCGGGCTGGTACAAGGTCGGACAGGTAACGATTCGTATCGGATCCGCGACACGCATCCGGCTCGGGGCGGTTGTCGTTGACCCGGCCTGAGCGGCGGCTTACCTTGAAGGAGTCGTGGGGCGTTGTAACTCCACGGATGTGATCCGTTCCAGTCGGTACCCAGGGAGGCTCAGGCGTGACACGCACCGGCGACACTGATCTGACGGCGCAGTCGACGTCCGAAGCACACGCCGAGGCGGCCGTCACCGCCGGCGTTCAGGGTCTGCTCTTCGAGGACGACCTCAAGCCGATGCCCGATGACGTCGGTTTCCGCGGCCCGACGGCGTGCGCCGCGGCCGGTATCACCTACCGCCAGCTGGACTACTGGGCCCGCACCGGACTGGTCTCACCATCCGTGCGCCCGGCCAGCGGTTCCGGCACCCAGCGACTCTACGGTTTCCGCGACGTGTTGTTGCTCAAAGTGATCAAGCGGCTGCTCGACGCGGGCATCTCGCTGCAGCAGATCCGCAGCGCCATCGCCCACCTGAGCAAGCGTGGCATCGACGACCTGACCCAGATCACGCTGATGAGCGACGGCGCCTCGGTCTACATGTGCACCTCGCCGGACGAGGTCATCGACTTACTGGCCGGCGGCCAGGGCGTCTTCGGGATCGCCCTCGGCGGTGTCTGGCGCGAGGTCGAGGGATCGCTGTCGGAGCTGCCGACCGAGCGTCTCGACGCGCACGGCGAGACCGGCGACGACCACGCCAACGACGAGCTCGCTGCCCGCCGCCGGGCCCGGATGACCGGCTGAGGTAGCCTAGTTCTCAGCCGTACACAACACTCGGGAGAGTCCTGACCTCCGGTTGTTTGGTCGGGCGCCGAAGGGGCAATTCCTCCCCGGAACCTCTCAGGCCCATGGACCGAGTGTCTTAGGCGACTCTGAAGCGCGCGACGCGTGACAGAGGGGGAGGCCACCGGCAATTGTCAGCAACGGAGCCTCCTCACAATGACTGAATCGCCTGCTCAGGTATCGGCCGTCTTCGCCGACCGGCACATCGGCCCACGCTCCGACGAGATCGCGCGCATGGTCGAGACCCTCGGGTACGCCGATGTCGACGCGCTCGTCGACGCCGCGGTGCCCGCCTCGATCCGCTCGACCGAGCCGCTCCGGCTGCCCGAGCCCGCCTCCGAGGTCGACGCGCTGACCGAGCTTCGTCAGCTCGCCGCGCGCAACAACGTCGCCACCTCGATGATCGGCCAGGGGTACTACGGAACGTTCACCCCGTCGGTGATCGTCCGCCGCCTGGTCGAGAACCCCGCCTGGTACACCGCCTACACGCCGTACCAGCCGGAGATCTCCCAGGGCCGGCTCGAGGCGCTGCTGAACTTCCAGACCGTTGTCTCCGACCTGACCGGCCTGCCGACCGCGAACGCGTCGCTGCTCGACGAGGCCACCGCGGCCGCCGAGGCGATGACGCTGGCGCACCGCTCCAACCGCAAGAGCAAGAGCAACCGCTTCCTGGTCGACGCCGACTGCTTCGCTCAGACGATCGCCGTCGTCCAGACCCGAGCCGAGGCGCTCGGCATCGAGATCGTCGTCGCCGACACCTCCGACGGTCTGCCGGACGGCGACTTCTTCGGCTTCCTGGTTCAGTACCCGGGCTCCGGCGGCGTCGTCCGCGACCTGAAGCCGCTGATCGCGGCGGCTCACGAGCGCGAGACGCTGGTCGCGGTCGCGTCCGACCTGCTCGCCCTGACGCTGCTCGAGGCGCCGGGTGAGGCGGGGGCCGACATCGTCATCGGGTCGTCCCAGCGCTTCGGGGTACCGCTGTTCTACGGTGGCCCGCACGCCGGGTTCATGTCGGTGCGCGACGGCCTGGAGCGCCAGCTCCCGGGTCGCCTGGTCGGTGTATCGGTCGACGCGGACGGCGCGCCGGCGTACCGGCTGGCGCTGCAGACGCGGGAGCAGCACATCCGGCGTGAGAAGGCGACCTCGAACATCTGTACCGCGCAGGTGCTGCTCGCCGTCGTCGCGTCGATGTACGCCGTCTACCACGGTCCTGAGGGGCTGAAGGCGATCGCCGAGCGGGTCCACCGCCACGCGGACAGCCTCGCCGCCTCGCTGAAGGCCGGTGGCGTCGAGGTCGTGCACGACCAGTTCTTCGACACCGTCCTGGCCAGGGTCCCCGGTCGGGCGGCCGATGTCGTCGACACCGCCCGGCAGAACGGCATCTGGCTCCGTGAGGTCGACGCCGACCATGTGGGCATCTCGTGTGACGAGAAGACCGACGCGACCGCGCTCGTCGGGGTCTGCCGTTCCTTCGGCGTGACGTACGACGCGGCGCTCAACGGCGAGCCCCTGGCCGAGACCGTCGCCCGGACCTCGGAGTACCTGACGCACCCGGTCTTCAACACACACCGGTCCGAGACGGCGATGCTGCGGTACCTGCGCAAGCTGTCCGACTACGACTACGCGCTCGACCGCGGCATGATCCCGCTCGGCTCCTGCACGATGAAGCTGAACGCGACCACCGAGATGGAAGCCGTCACCTGGCCCGAGTTCGCCGACATGCACCCGCTGGCGCCGATCGAGGACGCCGCCGGGTACGTGAAGCTGATCAGCCAGCTGGAGCGCTGGCTGGCCGAGGTGACCGGCTACGCGAAGGTCTCGATCCAGCCGAACGCCGGCTCGCAGGGTGAGCTCGCCGGGCTGCTGGCGATCCGCGGCTATCACCGGGCCCAGGGCAACGAAGATCGCAACGTCTGCCTGATCCCGGCCAGCGCGCACGGTACCAACGCCGCCTCCGCGGTGATGGCCGGGATGAAGGTTGTCGTTGTCAAGGGCAACGATGACGGCACGATCGACCTGGCCGACCTGCGCGCCAAGGCTTCTGAGCACGCGGAGAAGCTGGCCGCGATCATGATCACCTACCCGTCCACGCACGGCGTGTACGAGGAGAGCGTGACCGAGGTCTGCCAGATCGTCCACGACCACGGCGGCCAGGTGTACGTCGACGGCGCGAACCTGAACGCGCTGCTCGGGCTGGCCAGGCCGGGCGAGTTCGGCGGCGACGTCAGCCACCTGAACCTGCACAAGACGTTCTGTATCCCGCACGGCGGCGGTGGCCCCGGTGTCGGCCCGGTCGCGGTCGCCGCGCACCTGGCGCCGTACCTGCCGAACCACCCGCTGCTCGACCAGGCCGGCCCGGAGTCAGGCGTCGGCCCGATCAGCGCCGCGCCGTTCGGCTCGGCCGGCGTGCTGGCCATCTCCTGGGCGTACATCCGGATGATGGGCGCCGAGGGGCTGACGTCGGCGACCAAGGCCGCCGTACTTACCGCCAACTACGTGGCCAAGCGGCTCGAGGACGCCTTCCCGGTGCTCTACACGGGTGAGAACGGGCTGGTCGCGCACGAGTGCATCCTGGATCTGCGGCCGATGACCAAGGAGACCGGCATCACCGTCGACGACGTCGCCAAGCGGCTGGTCGACTACGGCTTCCACGCGCCGACGATGTCGTTCCCGGTGGCCGGCACGCTGATGGTCGAGCCGACGGAGTCGGAAGATCTAGGGGAACTGGATCGTTTTTGCGACGCGATGATCGCGATCCGGCACGAGATCGACCGGGTCGCGGCGGGGGAGTGGCCGGCCGGCGACAACCCGCTGGTGAACGCGCCGCACACCGCGTCGTCGGTGATCAACGACAAGTGGGAGCACGCCTACACCCGCGAGGAGGCCGCCTTCCCGCAGTCGGTCGACCGGACCACGAAGTACTGGCCGCCGGTCCGCCGGATCGACGGCGCCTACGGCGACCGCAACCTGATCTGCTCCTGCCCGTCCCCGGAAGCGTTCGAGTAGCCGGAAGGCATACTTGTTCAGGTGACTGACGTACGTTCTGACACCGCCGCGGCCCTGTACGCCGAGATCGCGGCGGCTCAGAGTGAGACCAGACTGCCGACCATCGCAGCCGGTGTGCTGAAGGACGGCGCGCTGGCGTGGACCGGCTCCCGCGGGCAGATCGTGGATGGTGAGGCGCTGGCGCCCGGTCCGGACGTGCAGTACCGGATCGGGTCGATCACCAAGACGATGACCGCGATCCTGGTGATGCAGTGCCGCGACGACGGACTGCTCGCGCTGAATGATGCCGTGGGCAAGCATCTTTCCGGGGTGGCGTTCGGCGACCTGACCATCCGGCAGTTGCTCGCGCACTCGGGCGGGATGAACGCCGAGCCCGAAGGCCCTTGGTGGGAACGCAATCCGGGTGTTTCGTTCGAGGCGCTGACCGCGGCGATGGACGAGTCGCAGGCGGCCGGCAAGCCCGATCGGCGGCATCACTACTCCAACCTCGGCTACGCGTTGCTCGGCGAGGTGGTCGCGCGGTTGCGCGGCGCCGCGTGGATGGAGTTGGTGGCGGCGCGGATCCTCGACCCGCTGGAGATGCGGCGGACGACGTACTTCCCGGTGACTCCCGCCGCCAGGGGATACTCGGTGCACCCGTTCAGCGGGCGGCTCGATCTGGAGCCGGCGTACGACTCCGGCGCGATGGCGCCGGCCGGGCAGTTGTGGAGCACGATCGAGGACCTGGCGAAGTACGCCGCGTTCTGGATCGACCCCGGCTACGAGGTGCTCAGCCGCGACACCGTCGACGAGATGGCCGCTCCGACGGCCGCCGATCCGCGCGAGGCGCTGACCGCGTCGTACGGGCTGGGTCTGCGGATGCACGCGGACGACCCGTACCTGTTCGTCGGCCACACCGGCTCGATGCCGGGTTTCATGGCCGGCTTGTTCGTCGACCGGGTCCGCCGCATCGGCGCGGTCACGCTCGCCAACTCGACCTCGGGCAGATGCGCGTCCGTGCCCCTGGACCTGATGCGCATCCTCGCGTCGTACGAGCCGGCGCTGCCCATCGAGTGGATCCCCGAGCCCGAACTCGCGCAGGGCTCCGAACTCCTCGGCCACTGGTACTGGGGCAACACCCAGATGACGATGTCCGTCGTCGGCGGCATCCTCCAGCTCACCACCGGCTATCCGTGTCGTTTCTCACCCATCGGCCCAGACCTCTACCAAGGCCGCGACGGCTACTTCGCCGGCGAACGCCTGCGAGTGATCCGGGAGGGTGACCGGATCACCCACCTCGACCTCGCCACCTTCACCCTGACCCGCACGCCCTATGGCAGCTGACCATGCGCTGAGCGTTGCCCAGTTGGTGAAGGGGTTCCGGCGTCGAGCCGGGCTGACCCAGGAAGCGCTGGCTGAGCGGGCCGACCTCAGCGTGCGCGCGATCCGGACCCTGGAAGGTGGTCGCCGGCGGTACCCGCGCGAGTCGACCCTGCACCAGTTGGCGGCGGCCTTCGGTCTCTCGGCGGCGGAGCAGGAGCAGCTTGCGGCGGCCGCGGGCCGGGGCCGCGGCGAGTCGTCGGGGATTCCTCGGCAACTGCCTCCCGGTCTGGACGACTTCACCGGCCGGACGAAGGAACTGGACGACCTGGTGCGGCTGCTTCGGGAGGCGGACGTGGTCGCACCGAGCGTGGTGATCTCGGCCGTCGGCGGGATGGGGGGAATCGGCAAGACCACGCTGGCGGTCGAGGCCTGCCGGCTGGCGGCGGAGCACTACCCCGACGGTCAGCTCTACCTCAACCTGGGTGGTGGCAGCCGGCCGGTCCCGGCAGCCGAGGCGCTCGCTACGGTGCTCGCGGCGATGGAGGTGCCGCCCGCGGACGATCCGTCGGACGTGCAGGCGGCCGCCAGTCGATACCGTACTTCGATCGCCGGCCGGCGGATGCTGGTGCTGCTCGACGACGCGGTCAGCGCGGAACAGGTGACGCCGCTGATCCCTGGTACGTCGGGGTCGGCCGTGGTCATCACCAGCAGGAATCAGCTCACGACCGTACCGGGAGTCCGCTACCTCGGCCTCGAGGTGCTGAGCGAGGTCGAGGCGGTCGCTCTGCTCGGTGAGGTGGCTGGGCGCGAGCAGGTCGAGGCTGACCCCGAAGCGGCCCTCGAGGTGGTCAGGCGGTGTGGATTGCTGCCGTTGGCGGTACGGATCGCGGGCAGCCATCCCAGCATCCAGGAGGGCGGCGGGCTGGCGGTTCTGGCCGGGCTGCTGGCTGCCGGGGACAAGCGGCTGGAGGTGCTCAGCGCGCCCGGCAGGGGAGTCGGCCCGAGCATCAACTTGTCGGTCCAGGCCTTGGCCGCGAGCGGTCGGGCCGGCGATCCCGCCTGCGCGCTCGCTCTCCCCGTGCTCGCTGTCTTGGAGGGCGACCGGTTTCCGTTGCGGGTGGCGGCCGCGGTGCTCGACCTTCCGATGGAGGAGACCGAGGACCTGCTGGAGCGGCTGGTCGACGTGCACCTGCTGGAGACACCGGCACTGCGGCAGTACCGGATGCACGACCTGGTTCGCGATGTCGGTCGTGAACGGGCTGATCTGGAGCTGACCGGTTCGGAGCGCGATCGGATTCGGCGGCGCGAACTGCAGTGCTACTTCGCGATGGTGTGGCGGTCGAGCGAGCTGCAACCGTCGAAGAAGCATCCGGTCGAAGCAACGGGCTGGTCGGCCGGCGCCGAGGACGTCACCGATCCTCGAGCGGCGCTGGCCTGGCTCGAGAGTGAGCTCGGCAACGTGCTCCGGGTGATTCGCGCGGCGGCGGGCGGCGGTCCGCAGGAGCGGCTGATCGCGGCCCGGATGGCCTGGGGTGTCCACCGGCTCTCGCTCGTCCGGATGCAGTTCGCCGAGGCGCGAGACGCGCTCCTCGCCGCGCTGGACTGCGATCTCCCGCCGGAGGCGGAGCCTGATCGGTTGTGGACCGCGTTGGGACAGATCTGCCTGGCACTCGGTCAGTACGACCGGGCGAAGGGCTACCTGCGATTGGCGCTGCCGCTGGCCCGAGCGCGGCAGGACGCGATGCAGGTGGCCTGCTGCCTGGTCGAGCTGGGGACCGTCCTGGTACGGACCGGTGCCGCCGCTGAAGCCGTTGAGCTCGCGGCCGAGGCGCTGGCACTGGCGCCGCGGGTGGACTTCGTACTGGCGGAGTCCAACGCGAATCTCGTCGCCGGGATGGCCGCCGGCGCGATCGGCGATTTGGCCGGTCAGCGGGCCGCGTTCGATGCGGTGATCGCGAACCATCGGGCTCGCGGCGCCGGGGACGGGCCGTTGATGCACCTGATGTACATGGGCTTCTCGCTGGCCGAGAGCGGCCGGTACGAGCAGGGGCTGGCGATGCTGACCGGCGTACTGGAGCGGTCGCGGGTCGAGGGCCCGGTGATGGCCGAGTTCGATGCGCTCGAGCATCTGGGGCGGGCCTGGTGGAGCTTCGGCGACCTCGTGACGGCAGCGGAGTACTTCGAACTGGCGCTTGCGATCGCCGTTCGCCATCCGGGCGACAACCGGGAGGCGGGCATCCGTCACCTGCTCGGATCGGTCGAGGCTGAGGCGGGCCGGCCGGGCCTGGCGCGACCGCACTGGGAGCGTGCGATCGCGCTCTACGACCATGTCGCGGATCCGGCCGCCGATGAGGTCCGCAATCTCTTGCAGGCCACCCCCGGTTGACACTCACTGCTTCGAGGTTAGTAGGTTAGGGCTACCTAAGTAAGGGTTCCCTTACTCGACAACTTTCCCTGGAGAAGCTGGATGTCGTCCCTCGACGCTCCCCATAGTCCCTTCGATCGCGATCAGCGGGTGGTGGAGCTGCATCGCTGGCCCTTGGCAACGACGGTGCGGGACAGCCAACGGGGTCCGCTGCCGGCCGGTACTCCGGCTGCTGTGCAGCAGCGGACGGCCGAGACCTTGGGTGCTCCGCGAGTGCCGTCGACGGGGGTCGGCGAGTCCGCCGCGCTGGACCTGATCGCCGGTCTGCTCGATCGGGACGGCATCGATCTCAGTCACCCGCATGCGGCCGCGCATCTGCAGCCGCCGGTGCTCCAGGTCGCGGTCGACGCCGATGCGCTGGCGTCCGCGAGCAACGCATCGATGGACACCTACGACTCCGGCCCGGTGACGCTGGAGATCGAGCGTTGGGTGGTCCGGGCACTGGCGACGATGGCGGGGTTCGGCCCGGCTGCCGATGGCGTGCTCACCCCTGGCGGCTCGATCTCCAACCTGCTCGCCATGCTGATCGCTCGGGACAACGCGGCCGCCGCGCTCGGCATCGACGTACGCCGCAACGGCCTGGCCGGGCTGGAGAAGCCGGTCGTGTTCTGCTCCGAGCTCGCCCATTTCTCGGTGCAGCGTGCGTGCGCGGCGCTCGGCCTGGGGGAGGACGCGGCCGTCACGATCCCGGCCGATGGTGACTTCCGGATGCGGCTGGACATTCTGGCCGATGAGCTGGCGAAGCCTGGCCGGTTGCCGCTCGCGGTGATCGCAACGGCCGGTACGACGGACTACGGCTCGATCGACCCGATCGGGGAGATCGCCGGGCTGGCACGACAGTACGGGGCCTGGGTGCACGTCGACGCGGCGTACGGGTTCGGCGCGTTGTTCTCGGACCGGCTCGCGCCACTGCTGGCCGAGTTGCCGGCCGCCGACTCGGTGACGCTGGACCTGCACAAGATCGGCTGGCAGCCCGCCGCGACCAGCATGCTGCTCGTCGCCGACCGGGAGCGGTTCGCCTCGCTCGGCCGTTCGGTGGAGTACCTGAACCCGGCCGACGACATCGACTCCGGACTGGACGGGCTGCTCGGCCGCAGCCTGCAGACCACCCGCCGGCCGGACGCGGTGAAGGTCGCGACCACGCTGACGGCATACGGCCGGTCCGGACTGGGCAGGATGCTCGACACCTGTCACGAGCTCGCGCACGCCGCCGCGGCCCGGGTCGTTGCCGACAGCAACCTCGAGTTGCTGGCGCCGGTGACCTTGACCACGGTGTTGTTCCGGGTCGCCGGGCAGGGGCTGGCGGCCTCCGAACTGGATGCCGTCCAGGGTGAGGTCCGGCGCCGGTTGCTGACGTCGGGACGGGTGCTGATCGGCCGGACCAGGATCCCGGCCCACGGCGGCCGTCCGGCGGCGGTCGCGTTGAAGTTGACGCTGCTGAACCCGAATGCCACCGCGACGGACATCGAGGAACTGCTCGACCAGGTCGTGGCCACCGGTCACGACGTCCTGCCTCGCGAAGGAGCAGCGTGACCTCACCGGACTCAGTGGCGATCGAAGCCCATCTCAACGCGATCCTGCGGTGCTACACGCGGGAGACCTCCGTGCCGGTCACGACCGGTCCGCTGACGCTGGAGGTCGGGTCGTCGATCGTGACGGCGACGGTGCTGCACGCGTCGAGGACCGGGCTGCACCAGTTTGCAGAGGTCCGGGTGGACGGCGCGCCGGTGACTCCTGAGCGGCTGGTGCGACTGCTGTCGGTCGACGCCGACCCGGCCGAGATCGACGACCTCGCCGCCCGTACTGCGGAGTCCGTCCGCAACGTCAGTGCCTTCGTGGCCGACCGCGGTGAGCATGGCCCCGGACGTTTTCTCGAGGCTGAGCAGGCGTTGCTGTTCGGCCACCTGAACCACCCGGCTCCGAAGAGCCGAGACGGGTTGAGCGGTGCCGAGCTGGCGGCGTACTCGCCGGAGCTGGGCGGCCGCTTCGCGGTGCACTGGTTCGCAGTGGACGCCGAGTTGGTGTCCTCGGACCAGGTGGCCGGCGCGCCGTCACTGCAGGGACTGGACGCCTTGCAGCTAATGGCGGCGCTGGCCGGCATCACGCCACCAGACGGCCGGGTGCTGGTGCCGGCCCATCCCTGGCAGGCCGCTGACGTGCTGAAGCGGCCACGGATCGCCTCGCTCATCGCTGACGGCCGGATGGAGGCGCTGGGGCCGCTGGGCGCCAAGTGGTATCCGACCTCGAGTCTGCGCACGGTGTACCACCCGGACCTGCCCGTGATGCTCAAGCTGTCGCTCGGACTGCGCATCACCAACTCGCGACGTGAGTCGACGCCGACGGAGCTGCGCCGCGGTCTGGAGATCAACCGGCTCCTCGACGCTGCCTACAACGCTGGTACTGCGACGGCGCACCCCCGGTTCTCCATTGTCCGGGACCCGGCCTGGGTCGCGCTGGACGAGGGTGGGCCGCTGTTGACCGGGCTGGACGTCGCTGTGCGCGAAGTACCGGCTGGTGTTGACAGCTACGCGTGTTTGGCGGGGCTGGCGGCACCCCGGCCGGGTGAGCTGAGTCGGCTCGGAGCTGCTGTCGCTGGTCATGGCGATGGCGGGGCGGAGGCGTGGGTGGCGTCGTATGTGGACGAAGTACTGGTCCCGATGCTTCACCTGTACGCCGAGACGGGCATCGGGCTGGAGGCGCATCAGCAGAACACCCTGGTCCGACTGGATGACGCAGGACGGGTTGCTGGTGGGGCCTATCGCGACAACCAGGGGTACTACCTCGCGTCGTCGTACCTGCGGGGACTGCTGGACGTGACCGGGTTGAGTGACTCGACGCTGGCCGTGGTGGATGACGCGATCGTCGACGACCGGCTGACCTACTACCTGCTGCACAACCAGGCGCTCGCGGTGGTGGGCTCACTGGCCGTGGATGGGCTGGCGGACGAGGATGCCTTGCTTGAGGTGGTCCGCGACCGGTTGTCGGAGGCGCTGCCGTCTTTGAAGGCTGCTGGGCCTCGTGGCGACCGCTTGGCCCAGCGCTGGCTGTCTGCGGACCAGCTGCCGTGCAAGGCGAACATGATGACCCGGCTGCGCGGCATCGACGAGGTAGTCGCTCCACTCGACGCACAGTCGGTCTATCTGGACATACCGAATCCCCTGCGATTGGGTGCGCGCAGTGAGGTGTGATGTGGCGCCGCTGCTCCACTTGGACAGCGGCTTCGACCTGCGGCCGGCCACGTCGTCGGATGCCCCGACCATCGCTTGGTGGATGGTGCAGCCGCACATCCAGAAGTGGTGGTGCCAGGACTGGTCGGTCGAGCACTGGGCGCAGGCTCTGGAGGAGCAGCTCGCGGGGGAGCACTCGATCCCTTGCCTGACCTCTGTCGACGGCGAGGACTTCGCGTACGTCGAGCTGTACAGGGTGCGGCACGACCGGCTGGCGGAGTTCTACGCCTGGCAGGAGCACGACTGGGGCATCCACGTGGCGATCGGCGATACCGACCGGCTCGGCCGGGGACTGGGGCGCCGGCTGCTGCGTGCGCTGGCCGATGCCCTGCTCCGGGCCGACCCACTCAGCCAGCGCGTGGTCGCCGAGCCAGATGTCACGAATCTTCCATCCATCCGCGCGTTCGAGGCCGCTGGTTTCGTCACCCACGCGGAGCTGGAGCTACCCGAGAAGAAAGCACTACTGATGGTCCACACCCGGACCGTGGAGGCCTGAGATGAGTACCGAGCCGTACGACGTGATCGCGATCGGGTGTGGCCCGTTCAACCTGGGCCTGGCCGCGCTGGCCAGTGGCCTGGACGAGGTGAAGCTGGCGGTGCTGGACAGCCGGCCCGAGTTCACCTGGCACCGCGGGCTGATGTTTGGCGACGCGATGCTGCAGGTGTCGTTCATGGCCGACCTGGTCAGTCTGGTCGAGCCGGCGCATCCGCTGTCGTTCCTGTCGTACCTGCGGGACAACGACCGGCTCTACCAGTTCTACGTGCGGGAGAAGTTCCACCCGACGCGGCGTGAGTACGAGGCCTACCTGCGTTGGAGTGCGGCGCAGTTGGACTCGCTGCACTTCGGGCACCACGTGTCGGAGGTGTTGTTCGACGGTGATGCCTTTGTGCTGACAGTGGAGCGCGCTGGGACGGTTGAGGTGTTCAGGGCCCGCCACTTGGTGGTCGGCGTTGGCACTGAGCCCGCAGTACCGACTGCTCTGGCCGACTTGCCCGCGGAGCGGTTCCTGCACTCCTCCGACTACCTGTACCGCCGCGACGACCTCCTGCGGGCTGGGCGCGTGACGGTGGTGGGATCCGGCCAGTCGGGTGCGGAGTGCGCGCTGGACCTGCTGCGGGCCAATGCCGAGGGTGGGCCGGGCGTGGCCTGGCTGACCCGCACAGCGGCGTACACGCCTCTGGACTACTCCAAGCTGGTCCTGGAGATGACTACACCGTCGTACGTCGACTACTTCCACGAACTGGCGGAGTCGACGCGCGATCGGCTGGTCAAGGATCAGTGGCGGCACTACAAGGGAATTTCCTCGGACACCTTGGAGGAGATCCACGACGTGCTCTACCAGCGCGACCTCAGTGCCTCGGCGGTGGCACCAGTAGAGCTGCAGGTCGGAGTGGCCGTGGAGTCTGCGGTTGCTCGCCCTGACGGCATCGAGCTGACCATGCGGCACGCTGACAGCGGGCGGACCTTCCAGCACGTGACGGATGCCGTAGTGGCGGCTACTGGCTACCGCAATCGTCCACTGCCCTTCTTCACGGCACTGGATCCGTTGGTGCACAGGGATGCCGCCGGGCGGTGGGTGGTGAACAGGGATCACAGCATCAGCACTGATGACCCGCTGACCGGTCGGCTGTTCGTTGCGAACGCGGATCTGCACAGCCACGGGGTAGCAGCACCTGACCTGGGTATCGGCGCCATCCGCAACGCGACCATCCTCAACAGCATCGCCGGGAGGGAGATCTTCCGGCTGCCCAAGTCCACTGCGTTCACTACCTTCTCCATCCCGGGATGAGCTGGACTGAGAGCTCTGCCTCACTCCTGGCCAAGCTCATCTCGCAGCTCTGCACAGAGGATCTCCTGCAGCCTGACGGTGATCGTCTGGTGTTCGGTGCAGCCACCTACACGTTCACCTCGACACGTGGTGGGTTCGGCAGCTATCAGGTGATCCCTGGGTCAGTACGCCGTACTGCGGCCGGCATCCTCGGCAATGACGAGAGCGAGGAGGCCACTGACCCAGTGCAGTTCCTGGTGGACGCGGCGGAGGCTCTCGGGCTCTCCGGGTCCACAGTGGCTGGGTATGTGGCCGAACTGTCCAGCACGTTGGCTGCCGACGTACAGCTGGCTTCTACTGCGCTGCCCAACGCGTCGCTCGTTGGCCTGTCGCATACGGCTCTTGAAGGACACCTGACCGGCCATCCCTTGCTGGTGGCCAACAAGGGACGCCTGGGCTTCTCAGCCGCCGACAGCCTCCGCTACACCCCAGAGGCCCGTACTCCGCTCCGCCTGGTCTGGTTGGCCGTGCGCCGAGGCCTGGCCGAGTTCCGGGGGACTCCGGAGCTGTCCGAGCATGCAGTACTCAAGCAGGAACTCGGTTCGACTTGGGACTCCTTCCGCTCCCAGCTGGTCGACCCGGACTCGTACGTGTGGCTGCCTTGTCATCCGTGGCAACTCGACCACGTAGTAGCGACCCAGTGGGCGCGAGAACTGGCAACCGGCGAGATCATCGTCCTGGGCGAGGGGCCGGACGACTACCTGCCGACCCAGTCGATCCGAACCATGGTCAACACGTCGAACCCCGGCCGGTACCAGGTCAAGCTTCCCCTGAAGATCCTGAACACCTCGGTGTACCGGGGCATCCCGCCGCATTGCTCGCTGGCGGCGCCGATGGTGACGCAATGGCTGCGCGGACTCTGGTACCGCGATGAGGTCTTCAACCGGCTGGGGACCGAGTTGCTCGGCGAGGTCGCATCGGTGACCGTGCGGCATCCGCAGTTGTCTTCCGGGGTTCCCTATCAGTGGACCGAGACTCTCGGCTGCATCTGGAGGGACCCACTGACGCCGCGGTTGCGGTCGGGAGAGACGGCTTGGCCGCTGGCCGCCGTACTGCACCGAGACGTCAACGGTGAGCCGTTGGTGGCGGCCTTGATCGGCGATACGGACGCCACAGTCTGGCTTGCCGAGCTCATCTCGACCCTCGTCCGCCCGCTGCTCCACCTGATGCACCACTACGGCATCACGGTGAACCCCCACGGCGAGAACCTCTCCATCATCTGCGGCCCCGACGGCCTGCCGGCCCGCCTGGTGATCAAGGACCTCATCGACGACGTCAACATCTCCACCGAGCCGATCCCGGCCCGCGGCCCCGAACCCGACTCCCACGACCGGGTCCTGCCTCGTAAGCCTTGGCACATCCTCCGCCAGTACCTGGTCGACGCCCTCTTCCTCGGCGTCCTCAACCCGTTGGCAGACCTCCAGCTGATCGCGCCTGACCAACTCTGGGGCATCCTCCGCGGCGAGATCGAGGAGTACGCCCGTGCCCACCCGCAGTACGAGGACCGCCTCGAAGCCACCGCCCTGCTCGGCGAAACCTTCGCCCGCTATCCCCTCAACGGCTACCGCCTCACCCTCGGCTACACCGACCTCGTCACCCGGCCCCCGATCCCGGTCACCGGCCGGATGCCCAACCCTCTGCACGGAGTGAAAAGCATCAGACCAGTTCGCGAGTGGTAACTGGCGGATCACCGCTTCGTTGGATACTTTGTGGCCTGCGCCACATCGCGTGCCAACTTTTCCGCACAGAAAGCCCTGAGTCAGTGTCGTCGACCGTCGGTACGAGCCGCCCTGTCACCTCCACCAGCCCGATGCTGCACAGCCGGTCGTACCCCCGCTGGGCCGACGACCTCCCAGGCTTCCGCAAACGCCTCCAGGACGCCTGGTCCGACGCCACCATCCACGAAGCCTTCAGAAGCCCCACCGGCGTCCAGGTGATGCCCTCCCATGGCCAATGCGGAGTCAGCTCCGCCTGGCTGACAGAAACCCTGGCCGCCGCCCACGTCCGCGACCTGAGCTACTGCTACGGCGACGTCTACTCCATGGACGAGCCCGACCGGATCGAGATCGGCCGGCACTGCTGGGTCGAGGTGACGTACGGCGACGACCGGCTGGTCGTCGACCTGACCGGCGACCAGTCGGAGATCCTGCGGGCGCACCCGGTGGTCTGTGCCTGGCATGACGACCTCCAGACGGTACTGCGCGTCGACTACCGCCCGAGGCACCGGATGACGCCGCTCCAGCTCCAGTACGACCCGGTCCGTACCCGCCTCGCCGTCCTCAGGAAACTGCTGGAAGCCAACCGCTGACCGCTCCCGCGTCGACCGGCTCGGAGGCAGTCGTTGTTGCTGCTGGCAACTAGGCCGGAGCGTGGGGTGGGCACTTGGGTACATGTACTCCCTTCGTCGCGTAGGGTGCTGGGGTCTGCTGGTTCGGAAAAGACTGGCGAGGCGTACACGGGGAGCAAGATGAAGACTGGGTATGTGGAGCTCGCGAGGGCTCAGCAAGAGCGGTGGCAGGCGGCGTACGAGCAGCATCCGAGCCTTCATGGCGCGGAGGCTTCGGCGGCGGCGCGGTGGACGGCGAAGCTGTTCGGTGCGGCGGGCATCGATGATGTGCTGGAGCTGGGCGCCGGGCAGGGGCGGGACGCGTTTTACCTTGCCAGGCAGGGATTCAGTGTGCATGCCACCGACTTCAGCGAGTCGGCGCTGCACCGGCTGCGGCTGGACGCGCAGCGGGAAGGGCTGGACGACCGGGTCACCGCGGCGTTGCACGACGTCCGCGATCCACTGCCACCGGCCGACGCGACGGTCGGCGCGGTGTACGCGAATGTGCTGCTGAACATGGCTTTCTCGCGGACCGAACTGCGCACCCTGGTCAACGAGATCCGCCGGGTACTACGCCCTGGCGGGCTTTTCGTTTACACCGTGTGGTCGACCGATGACAGCCGTTTCGGCAAGTGCGCGGAGATCGGCGACGGACTGTATGCGAAAGACGGGTTCGCCGGCCGGTTCTTCGACCTCGACCTGGTGCACGAACTGGCCGACCGCTGGGAGCTCGGCGGCGCCGACTCGTACGAGGAGAACGGCCGCCGGCTGTGGCGGGTCACCCAGGCGAAACCGGCTCCGTTGATCTCAAGTTGACTCGAACTACGGCGTGCCGTGTTGCGATCTGGTCACTGAAGCGAAACCTTGCATTGACGAACCTAGTGGGTACCGACAGGCTCGGTCCGCGCTCACATTCGACCATCGGAGAAACACCCATGCAGTGGTACACAGATGTCATCAAGAAGTACGCCGAGTTCAGCGGCCGCGCGCGGCGCAAGGAATACTGGATGTTCGTGCTGTTCAACGTGATCATCTCGATCGTGATCAGCATCGTCGACCGGATCGCCGGCCTGACGTACGGCGCTGCCAACACCGGCGTGCTGAGCACCATCTACTCCCTTGCCGTGCTGCTGCCGTCCCTGGCCGTCGGTGCGCGTCGTCTGCACGACACCGGCCGCAGTGGCTGGTGGCTGCTGATCAACCTCGTTCCCTGTGTCGGCTGGATCGTCTTCCTGGTCTTCGCCATCCAGGAGGGCAACGCGGGCGACAACCAGTACGGTCCGGACCCGAAGGCCGCCGAGCGCTTCGGTCCCGGTGGCGAGCCGGGCTACCCGGGCTACCCGCCGGCGCCCCAGGCCTGATTGCCTGACGCAACGGCAGAGGCCCGGCATCCCGCAGTACGGGGTGCCGGGCCTCTGGCGTTTCAGGACGCTTGGCTGACGCTGGACATGTTGAAGTCGGGGACCAGCAGCGGCGGGGTCGCGGTCCGGGAGAAGTCGTCGCCCCATTCGCGCGACAGCGCCGGTACGGTCGCGCCGGCCGCCGTGAAGCGGGCGAGCACGTCGATCGGGCTCTCGTTGAAGCGGAAGTTGTTCACAGCACCGGTCACCTCGCCGTTCTCGACCAGGTAGACGCCGTCCCGGGTCAAGCCTGTGAGCAACAGCGTCTGCTGGTCGACCGGGCGGATGTACCACAGCGACGTGACCAGCAGGCCATGGTCCAAACCGGCGACCAGGTCTTCGGTACTACCGGAGGCGCCGTCGACCGAGAGCACGTAGTTCTCGATCGCCGGAGTGACCGCGGATGCGCCGGTGAGGTCGGCGGTGAAGCGGCTCTGCATCAGGTGCTCGAGCCTGCCGCCGCGGATCCAGTCGGTCGGGCCGAGGGCGAGGCCGTTGTCGAAGACGCTGGACGCGCCGCCTGATGCCCTCGCGACCGCGAACGGCAACGTCTCGAGCCCGGCCAGCTGCGGATCCGAGTGCAGAGCGACCGGTTGCGGGAACAGCGTCTCGCCGATCCGGGTGCCGCCGGAGGGCTTCGAGAAGACGCTGCGGCCTTCGTGGGCGTCGCGGCCGTCGAGCTCCCAGAAGAGGAATGTCGTCAGGTCGGCCACCGCCGCGGGCGGAAGCACCGTCGGGTGCCGGCCTGCCTCGACGGCAACCGTGCGGGTCGCCCAGCCGAGTCGGCGAGTGAGTTCGGCGTCGATGGCGAGCGGGTCGATGTCGCGGAAGTCGCGGGTGGCCGCGCCGGCCCAGGCCGACTGGCTCAGGTCGCCTGACTTGCCTGTCGCCGAGACGAATCCCCGGGGCAGGCTCTGCCGCAAGCGGAGTCCGGTGGACGAACCGACGTACAGGGTGACTACCTCGTGGTCGGCGAAGCCGTAGAGCCAGCGGCTCTCCTTGGTGGCCTTGGCGAGCGACTCGCCGAGTGCTGGTGCGAACTCGGCGTAGACATTGACGGAGGTCTCATCTGGCTCCTCGTCCCAGCCCTCGCCGACAGCGCCCTCCACAAGCGGCCTGGCGTCTTCGGCGGGGTCGGAGTTGCGCGCGGCGGCCACGGCGGCCGCAACGAGCTCCTGGAGGCTTGTGTCGGTAGCGGACGAGCGGCCGACCACGCCGGCCGCAGTACCCTCGCCTGCGCCGACAGTGGCGATCACGGTGACCCGGGAGCCGCGCATGGCGCCGTTGGTCGTCAGGGTGTTGTTGGCCCAGCGCAGGTTGGCACTGGAGGTCTCAGAGACCAGTACTACGCAACCCGAGGCCCCTGCGGCCGCAGCGAGCTGGAGTCCGCGCTCGATGGTGTCCTGCGGGCTGAGCTGAATGGGGGACGTCACCGGCCGGCCTCCTGCGTGGTGTTGAGAATGCGGACGTCGCGGAACAGAGCGGACGGGCAGCCGTGGGTGACCGCGCCGGACTGCGAGGGCTGGGCCTTGCCGCAGTTGAGGGCGCCGCCGAGCACGTACGTCTGGGGGCCGCCGACTGCCTCCATGGAGCCCCAGAAGTCGGTCGTGGTGGCCTGGTAGGCGACATCGCGCAGCTGGCCGTCCAGCTTGCCGTCGGTGATCTTGAAGAACCGCTGACCGGTGAACTGGAAGTTGTACCGCTGCATGTCGATCGACCAGGACTTGTCGCCGACGATGTAGATGCCGTTCTTCACCCTGCTGATCAGCTCCTCGGTCGAGGGGCCGTCCACAGCAGGCTGCAGGGACACGTTGGCCATCCGCTGGATGGGGATGTGCCCGGAGGAGTCGGCGTACGCGCAACCGTTGGAGCGCTCGGTGCCCAGGACGTCCTGGTTGACCTTCGCCATTCGGCGGTCGACCTGGTACCCGACCAGGATCCCGTCCTTGACCAGGTCCCACTGCTGGCCGGCCACGCCCTCGTCGTCGTACCCGACGGTGGACAGGCCGTTGACCGCGGTGCGGTCGCCGGTGACATGCATGACGGGGGAGCCGTACTTGAGGCTGCCCAGCTTGTCGAGGGTGGCGAAGCTGGTACCGGCGTAGTTGGCCTCGTAGCCGAGTGCGCGGTCCAGCTCGGTCGCATGGCCGATGGACTCGTGGATGGTGAGCCACAGGTTGGTCGGGTCGATCACCAGGTCGTAGTAGCCGGCTTCGACGCTCGGGGCGTTCATCTTGTCGGCCAGCCAGCCGGGGATCTGGGCGAGCTCCTCATCCCAGTTCCAGCCGGTACCGGTCATGTACTCCCAGCCGCGGCCGGCAGGTGGTGCGCAGCTGGCCATGGTGTCGAACCGGCCGGTCTCGGGGTCCACTGCGGTCGCGCGGACCTTGGGGCCGATCCGGACGCGCTGCTGTGTGGTGGAGGTGCCTTCGGAGTTCTCGTAGAACTTGCACTCGTTGACTGAGGAGACGTGCGCGGTCACGTGGGTGACTGCGTCGTGCTGGAGCAGTCGGTTGCTCCAGTCAACGAGCAGTGCGACCTTGTCGGCCCGCGGAAGACTCAGCGGGTCGACCTCGTACGCGGAGGTCCAGGTGACGTCGTCGTAGATCGGCTCGTCGGCCAGCTCGATCGGCTCGGAGTTGATCGGTCTTGAGACCTGAGCCAGGTGAACGGCCTGCTCGGCGACGCGGACGGCTTCGTCGATCGTCAGCGCGACACCGGCGGCGAAGCCCCAGGTGCCGTCGTGGATGACCCGGACGGCGAGGCCGAGATCCTCGTCGTCACGAGCGCTCTCGAGTACGCCGTCGCGGACGTTGATCGACTCGGACCGGATCCGCTCCAGCCGGAACTCGGCAAAGGTGGCCCCCAGATCCTTGGCCCGCTGCAGCGCGGCATCGGCCAGTTCGTGTCGGGGGAGGTTCAGGAAGGAAGCATCGACTTCAGGCACGGGTTCGACCTTAATGCCCCACCGGTGCGACGCTCATCCGCGCGGTGGTGCGTGGTGGGTGCGTGGCGGGTGCTGGGTGGGGGTGGTCGGCTAGCGTCGGCGGGGTGTTGATGCCTGATGTGTCTGTGCCGGGGGCCGACCTGCCTGTACGGGCGGTGCTGCCCGAGACCGTCGAGGCGGTCCGTCGGCACGGTACGGCGGTGCTGGTCGCGCCGCCTGGGTCGGGGAAGACCTCGCTGCTGCCGTTGGCTCTCGCCGATGCGCTGGACGGCGTGGTGGTGGTCGCCGAGCCTCGGAGGATGGCGACCCGGGCCGCGGCCGGCCGGCTGGCGATGCTGCTAGGTGAACCGCTCGGGCGGCGGGTCGGGTATGCGATGCGTGGCGAGCGCAGCGGCGGCAAGGACGTCCGGGTGGAGGTGGTGACGACCGGGCTGCTGGTACGCCGGTTGCAGCAGAACCCGGAACTGCCGGGGGTCGCCGCGATCGTCATCGACGAATGCCACGAGCGACATCTCGACGCGGACCTGCTGCTCGCCCTCTGCGTCGACATCCGCACCAACCTACGCGAGGACCTCGCGCTCGTCGCTACGTCCGCAACGGCCGAAACAGTCCGGCTGAGCCGCGTACTGGGCGGGGGCGGCCGGGGTGGCGCGGGCGGTGCGGAGGGCTCGGGCGGAGGTGGCCGGGGTGGCGCGGGCGGGGCGGAGGGCTCCGGTGGTGGTGGCCGGGATGGGGAGGGCTCGCGTGGAGGTGGCCGGGACGGGGAGGGCTTGGGGGAAGGTGGCGTCGGGGGTGGGGTGGCGCCGGTGGTTACTGCTTCTGCGGTGATGTTTGGGGTGGAGGTTGAGTGGGTGCCGCCGTCTGTGGCGGTGCCGGTTTTGCCGGGTGGGCGGGTTGATCCGCGGTTGCTGGATCACGTTGCGGCGGTGGTGCGGCGGGCGCTGGGTGAGAACGAGGGCGACGTACTGGTGTTCGTGCCGGGCGAGGCCGAGATCAACGCGGTGACGCGCCGGTTGACGGCGCAGCCCGAACTGCTGATGGGTGCCGGCGGAGGGGGCGAGGCAAGTGCTGGCGGAGGGCGGGACGCGGGGGCTGGCGGTCGGGTGAGTGTTTTGGCGTTGTTTGGGCGGCAATCGCGGGCTGAGCAGGAGCGGGCGTTGACGCCGGGGGATGGGCGGCGGGTTGTGGTTACTACATCGGTGGCGGAGAGTTCGCTGACGGTGCCGGGGGTTCGGGTTGTGGTTGATTCGGGGCTGGCTCGGGAGCCTCGGACTGATCAGTCGCGTGGGCTGGGGGCGTTGGTTACCTGCCGGGTGTCGAAGTCGTCGGCGGATCAGCGGGCCGGGCGTGCCGGGCGGGAGGCGCCTGGTCGGGTTTATCGGTGCTGGTCGGCGACCGATCACTCGCATCTCGACGAGCACCCCGCGCCGGAGATAGCTACTGCGGATCTGGCCGGCTTCGCGCTGGATCTTGCCGCGTGGGGTGCGCCCGGGGGTGATGGTCTGACATTGCTGGAGGCACCGCCGGTGGTCGCGATGAGCGCGGCGACGGACCTATTGCGCCGGTTGGACGCCATCGACGACAACGGCCGGATCACCTCGCGCGGGCGACAGATGGCTGCAATCGCAGCACACCCGCGGCTGGCCCGCGCGCTGCTGGACGGTACGCCGCGGGTCGGCGCCAACCGAGCCACGGAGATCGTGGCGATGCTCTCCGACGATTCCGCCCGCGATTTCGGCGACGACCTCCCCGCCCGCTGGCGCTCGCTGCGCCAAGGCACCGACCGAGCAGCCACAGCCCGCTGGCGAGAAGAAACAAAACGCCTCAGCCGCGGCACGGAACCGAAATCACGAGGTACCGCCGAAGTCCCACCCCGATCGACAGCTGACCAAGCAGCCGGAGCGGCCACCCGATCGACGGCGGAAGGCGCGGCGGGGGCCGGCTCGCGGCGGGCGGCTGAGCGTGGGGTTGGTGGTTCGGGGGTGCCGGATGACTTGGCGGCGGGGATTGTGGTGGGGCTGGCTTATCCGGATCGGATTGCTCGGGCTCGGGTGCAGGGGGCGGGTAGTTATCAGATGTCGGGTGGGACGGGGGCTGTGCTGGATGCGCAGTCGGGGTTGCGGAGTACTCGGTGGTTGGCTGTTGCGGTTGCTGATCGGGGGCCGGGGCGGGCGGATGCGCGGATTCGGCTGGCGGCGCCGATCGACGAGGCGACCGCGCGGGACATCGCCGGGGACCTCGTCTCCACCACCGATCAGATCCGCTGGGACGACGGGCGGGTCGTGACCCGGCGGGTGGAGACGCTCGGTGCGATCGTGCTCAGCGAGGTACCGCTGGCGAAGCCGGATCCGTTGCTGGTTCAGGCGGCCGTCCGCGATGGGCTGCGGCGGAGTGGCCTCGGCGTACTGCGATGGTCCGAGGCGGCTGCCTCGTTGCGGGAGCGGCTGGCGTTCTGTCACGCGCATCTCGGAGCTCCGTGGCCGGCGGTCGACGATGCGGCCTTGCTGGCGAACCTCGACGACTGGCTCGATCTGTCGTCCGTGAAGGGCTCGCGCGACCTCGGCCAGCTCGACGTTGCGACCGCGCTCCGCCGACTGCTGCCTTGGCCCGAGGCGACCCGGTTCGGGGAGCTCGCGCCGGAGCGGATCCAGGTGCCGTCCGGATCCCAGGTACGCCTTGCGTACGACGGTGTCGAGCCCCCGGTGCTCGCCGTCAAGCTGCAAGAGGTCTTCGGCTGGACCACCACCCCGGTCGTCGCGGACGGCCGCGTCCCGGTGGTACTGCACCTGCTCTCGCCCGCAAGACGTCCGGTGGCGATCACCAGCGACCTGGCGTCGTTCTGGGTCCAGGGCTACCCCCAGGTCCGCGCCGACCTACGCGCCCGCTACCCCCGCCACCCGTGGCCGGAAGACCCCCTGACAGCGCCGCCGACCAAACGAGTCAAACCCCGCCAGTAGGAACTGGAACCAATGGCCCGGCGGAGGTGTAGTGAGGGCGTAGGCAGTTTGATGGGAGGCCGGGATCGGCGGGTCGGACGAGGCGGAGATTCTGACTCGGGTGCGCGGTGGCGAGACCGCCGCGTACGGCGAGTTGGTGCTGATGCATGCCCCCGTGGCGAAGCGGACGGCGGTGTTCCTGGGCGCCGGTGCTGACGCGGACGACGTGGTGCAGGAGTCGTTCGTGAAGGCGTACCGGGCGTTGGGGTCGTTCAGGGATGGCGCGGCGTTCCGGCCTTGGCTGCTGCGGATCGTGGCCAATGAGACGCGCAACCTGCAGAGGTCGCGCGGGCGTCGGGCGAAGCGCGAGGAGTTGGCGGTACTTCCGGAGGCGGTACTCGACCCGGCGGACCAGGCGGCTTCTGCTGAGCGCAGTGCTGAGCTGCTGGCGGCAGTACGGGGTCTGCCTGAGCAGTACCGCCTAGTGGTGACGTGCCGGTACCTGCTGGAGCTGGACGAGCAGGAGACGGCCACTGTGCTGGGTTGGCCGCGAGGCACCGTGAAGTCGCGACTGCACCGGGCTCTGGGGCGACTACGGACGCAACTACCTGACAGGGAGGTGCAGCGATGACGTCATTGGAAGAGGAGCTCCGCGCCCTCGGCCGTAGCGCCGCAGTGCCTCCCGTTGCTGACGGGCTAGCCGCCAAGGTGCTCGAGCGAATCGCAGAGCCGCCTGTACGCCGTACCTTCGCCGACGCCGTCCGGAGTCGCTGGCGTTCGCTGCTGGCTCTACTGGCCGTACTACTCGCCGGCGCGCTTGTGACGCCACCAGTGCGGGCCGCCGTGGCTGAGTGGCTCAACATCGGGGGAGTGGAGGCGGTACACGTTCCCAACGGTCCGACGAGTGCCCCTCAGCCTCCAGCAGCCACCGGACAGCTGAGCTTGGCAGAGGCCACCAAGGCCGCTGGATTCGCACCAGTGGTTCCCAAAGCATTGGGGACACCGGCGCACGTCCAAGCGTCTGCCGGGTTCGTGGCGATGAGCTGGGCGACGGGCACCGGTGTAGTACGGCTGGAGCAGTTTTTGGCGGAGCCGTCGCCGATGTACATCAAGAAGTTCTATACAGAGCTGGAGTACGTGCAGGAGATCGACGGCTTCTGGTTCAGCACGCCGCACGAGCTAGTACTGCAGAAGAAGACCGGTGTCGAGCAGACAGTGCGGGTGGCTGGGCCGACACTGGTCTGGGTGCGGGACGGGGTGACGTTCCGCCTCGAGGGTGTGCCGGAGAAGGACCGCGCGGTCGAGCTGGCCCGGTGATGCGGGAACCAGCCGACAGCCAGCGGTGTATCAAGGGCAGTCGACTGAGGAGACCGCCATGAAGCACTGGGTACGCCGTACCGTCCTGCTGATCGTCCTGAGTATCGCCGGTTTGGGCACTCTCCCGGCGCACGCGGGTGGCCCGACCAGTGTGCTGCTGAGCTCACCGGACACCGCCAAAGTCGTTGCCACCGGCTACGAGGACAAGACCTACTCCGAACTGCAGACCCTGCTCGACATCGAGCCCAAAGGTCCCGCTGACGACATGGACCACTCCAGCGGCACCTTCATCCGGGCGACCTGGCTGATCCACGACATGACGCCCTGGCGGCTCGACATCATCTACCCCGACGCGCCCGGCGGCCCCTGGATCGCCACCACTCAATCGGACCTCAGCACCGGCAAACTCCCCGACCAGCCGGTCTGGCACCGCGCCACCGACGATGTGCGGCTCATCAAGCTCCTGGTCAGCCTCGGCCTTCTGCACCGCGGCCCGGGTCACAGCGACAATGTCGGCGGCCCGACCCTTCTCCCGCAAGCACCGCAGACCCCCGCCGAGGTCGCCGCGGTCGACGACACCCCCACCACCACAGTCCTGAAAACAGAGCAGAAACCCCTGCTCGGCTGGCGCTGGACCATCCCCGGCTTCCTGGCCGGAGCCGCCGCCATGTACCTCCTCATCCGCCTCCTCCCACGCCGCAACTGGCAACTCATCGACGAGGAATGAATCGCATCCCGGACCAGGCTGGCGCGCCGGAGAATCGGCACGGGTCCGGCGGGACAGGCAGAATTTGCTGGGCCGAGCCGCTGATCGCGGGGCACCGGCACCTGAACCGATGACGACCGCCAGCGATGCGCCCAGGCGCGGTAAGGAGTCACCGCCGGATGAAGACTGCGAGCGAACGCCGTTACGAGGTTGCTGTCGTGACTTCCGGCGTTGGCAGACCGTCGAACACCCGATTTCTGGCCGAGCACCTGGCCAAGACCGTTGCGGTGCGGGGGAGGACTCCCGGCGACCGGATCGCGACCGAGATCTACGAACTGCGTGACGTCGGCGCCGACCTGGGCCAGTCGCTGGTGACCGGCGCACCGTCGGCCGCTCTGCAGGATCTGATCGCCGCGGCCACCGGCGCCGACGGAATGATCATCCTGACGCCCATTCTCAACTCGTCGTACTCCGGCCTGCTGAAGATGTTCGTCGACCTGCTGCCGTTCGGCGCGCTGCAGGGCAAACCGGTGCTGATCGCGGCGACCGGAGGCTCGGCCCGGCACGGACTCTGCCTCGACTTCACCCTCCGGCCGCTGCTCGCCTACCTGAAGGCCGACGTGATCTCGTCGTCGGTGTACGTGACCGGTACCGACCTGGCCGGCGAGCGGTTCGCCGCCAGGGTCGAGGCGGCGGCCGGCGAACTGGTCGCCAAGCTGCGGGCCGGCGATCCGGCCATCGTTTCCTGATAAGTCAGGAATGGCGGGAAAATTGCCACTTCTGTCATCGTGGCCAGGGTGTTGGGCATGGTATTGCGCGACCCAATTGATTTGCCCTGGATAATCTCGTTACCACACCTCGGATCGGCTCGCAGATTGCGGCGTGGCGGCACAGATCCGGTTGCGCCGGCTGGAAGATCATGCGAGCCTGTTCTGGCCCAATAGTGGCCTAGTGGTCCGATCCGCCCAGCGACCTCTGTCGGAGGATGGTAATGCGCCGAAGCCCGAAGGAAGCCGACTTCGGTATCGCCGCATTCGGCCTCCAACTGGGCGACCGGGTGCCCGCGACGGAAAGTGTCGAAGGCGACGAACTGTCCCGGTACCGGCTCGAGCGGTCCGGCTTCAAACGATTCTGCGAGATCTCCGCGGAGATCGGAACCGAGACCATCGGCTCGACCGCGGCGACCCGGTGCCTCGAGCGGGCCGGGGTGGATCCCGGCGAGGTGGACTACGTGATCGTCGTCTGCACCTCGGTGCCGGAGTACCTGATCTGGGACCTGTCCGCCGCCGTCGCGGCCGAGGCGGGCTGTCACCGGGCCTCGACGCTGCTGCTGAGTCAGGGCTGCGGATCGGCCCTGCTCGGGCTGGAGCAGGCTGCCGGAATCTTCGCCACCCGGCCCGAGGTGGACAAGATCCTCTACGTCGGTGTCGATCGGCTGAGCGCTCGTCACCAGCGCCGCAGCGGTACGGCGACCACCGACAGCGACGGCGCGGTGGCGATGCTGCTCACGCGTTCCTCGCCACGGCTGACGCTGGTCTCCACCGCGCAGACGACGCTCGGCCGGCACCACGAACTCTTCCGGCTGCCGTACTGCGGCCGGATCGCCTCGTGTCTTCCCGACGACGCGGCGAACAGCAAGGTCGACGTGGACGAGGCGACGATGGCCTACTTCGGTGACGACCCGGAGAAACTGATCGAGTGGGCGGCGGACTGCGACCGGGCGGTGATCGACGCGCTGGAGAAGTGCTGCGCGGTGGCCGAGATCAAGGCCGAATCGCTGGATCATCTGCTGATGCTGCACGACCGGCGCGATTCGATGCTGCAGCTGACCACCTCGCTCGGGGTCCCGGCGGATCGTACCAATATCGGAATGGCGGCGATGCTGGGCCATTTCGGCGGTAGCGATCCATTGATCTGCCTGGCGATTCTGGACGGCACCGACAAACTCAGCGAAGGCCAGCAGATCGGCATGCTGGGCCTTTCTTCGGGAATGCAGTGTTTTGCTGCGGTAATGGCGGTCTGAGCGGCGGCCGGAATACTGCCTGAAGGCCAGGAACAGCCCTGCACATCGACACTACTGGGGGTAGTATGCGATTCGGTCCGACATGGCAGTGCGCTGAATTCGGTCGTGATCCGTATGCCTGGCAGCGGTCCGTCGGCGGCGACGGGCTGATCGAGGACCGCGAGCTCGGCGGATGGATCGTCGCCGACTACCGGCTGGCTCGTGAGGTGCTGGCCGGCCCGCGCTTCCTGAAGGCACCGGACCGCGCCCTCCCCGGCCCGTACACGGACCGGATGCAGGAGTTGTCGGGTTCCTCCCTGCTGTTCATGGACCCGCCGGATCATGGCCGGATCCGCGCGACGATGCGGGACCGGTTCCGGCCGGCCGCCGTGAAGGAGCTGGCCCCCAGCCTGAAGAGCGCGGCGGTGGACGCGGTCCGGAACTGGCAGGCGGCAGGCGGCGACTTCGTGGCCGGCGCGGCGCTTCCCTACGCGATCGATGTGCTGGCCTGTGTGCTCGGCGTGCGAACACCGGATCGGGAGATGTTCGTCCAGAACACCCGGCTGCTCGTCCGCGAGTTCAGCGTGCCGCTGGACAGCCCCGAACAGCGGCTGATCGTGGGCGCGAAGGTCGAGCTGGTCGCGTACCTGCTCGACGAGCTGGAAGCCCGCCAAGGCCCGGCGGCCAATCTGCTGGGCGATCTGATCGGGGCCCAGCGCGATGGCCGGCTGTCGGCCGAGGAGATGATCTCCGCGGCGCTGTCGGTGCTGGTCGCGGGGGTGCAGCCGATGGCGGACGCCTTGGCCAACGGCGTTTACCAGCTGGCCGAACACAGCGATCAGCAGCAGTTGCTCCGGACCCGGCCCGATCTCCTGGCGAACGCTGTGGAAGAGGTACTGCGGCACGACTCGTCGGTGACCGTGACCGACCGCGTCGCCGCGGCGGACGTGACCTTGGGGCGATGTCCGGTCCAGCGGGGCCAATGGATGTTCCCGGCGCTGGCGCTGGCCAACCACGACGCGCGAGTGAGTCCGGCTCCGGCCGAGTTCGACATCAGCCGGCCGTCGATCGTGCACAGCTCCTTCGGCGCGGGCGCGCACTACTGCCTCGGCGCCGGGCTGGCCCGTGCGGCATTGATGGCCTTCCTCGAGACGCTGCTGGAGCAGACCGTCTCGATCGATCCAGCCAGTACCGGGGCCAGCCGGCGCACCGAGGTTCCGGCCTCCCGCGGATTCGTCGCACTCTGGATCGCGGTCGGATGGCGGTGACCGAGGAAACCCGCCCGATCTTCGCCGGGGCGCGCCCTGCGCTGCCGAGCGAGGTCGAGGCAGGAGCAGTGGCAGCGGTACTGGGTATCCCAACCTCTGCCGGGTCCGCGAAGAGCGGAAGTGAGAACGGACCGGCGTTGATCCGGCGGGCGTCGTCCCACATGGCCTGGTCAGCGGGGCGGTCCGCCGTCCTCGATCTGACCGGAGCGGACGGTCCCACGCCCTTGTCAGGAGTGTGGGACATCGGCAACTGCGAGCTCGGCATCTCGCTCGCCGAGCTGTCGGCCCGGGCTGCCGAGATCCTCGCGGCGCTTCCGGCCGGCACCGTGCTGGCCGGTATCGGCGGCGACCACTCGATCACCTACCCCCTGATCGAGGCCTTGCTGCTGAGCCGGCCCGGTACCGACCTGACCGTCGTGCAGTTCGACCATCATCTCGACGTCCAGGTCTGGGAGCTGGAGCAGCCGAACACACTGTTCAACACCAACGTGATGTCGCACGTCGCGCGGCTGGTCGGCGCCGAGAACGTCTATCAGGCCGGCGTGTTCCCCTATGTCCCGGTCGAGGAGGACGACGCCTCCGCGGTGTGCGAACTGCTGGGACGGTTCGGCGGTCAGGCGGCCCTGTTCAGCCGGACCCTGCACGACGAGGACCTGTTCGTGCGGTGGCTGCCCTCCGGGCGCGACGTGTACCTGACCATCGACGTCGACGTGCTCGACGTCGGTGAGATGTCGTCGACCGGCTATCCGGCCGAGCACGGCCTGTCGCTGCGCGAACTCCAGCGGATGGTCGAGCTGGTGCTCCAGCGCAACCGGGTGGTCGGGCTGGACCTCGTCGAGTTCGCCACCACCAAGATCAGCCACCGGACGATCTTCGACGCCGGCCGGGCCGCCAATCTCCTGCAGTTCATCTTGACCACCCTTGCCGATCAGCGCCGCCCGGGGAGGCAGCAGTGACCTTTCACGAAGAAGTCGCCGTCAGCAACGCTTTCGTCGCGATGATGAGTTCCTTCGACGACGACGCCGGCCGGCCGCTGGACCTGTACTCCGGTGGCGTGTCGGAGGCGTTCGGGCTCCGCGACGAGACGTTCCCGAGCTTTCCGATCTCCCAGGTGTTCGAGCCGGCGGTTCGCCGGGAGGCCGCCATCGCGGCCGGGCTGGACGACCTCGACCTGGCCACCTTGCGGACCGGCCGGACCAGCCGCGAGACCGGGTTGCGGCAGCAACTCGAGCAGATGCCGGAGTCGGACGGGCCGGAGCGGCTCTACTTCACCTCGATGATGGTCGCGGTCAGCAGGTTCGAGATCGCCTCCACGCTGATCGACGAGTCGCTGGACCGGTCGCTCGACGCGCCGCTCGCGTTCGAGTTCGCGCTGCTCGGCTACATCGTCGGGAACCGGGTCGGCGCCAAGCAGGACGCGGACTGGTTCGCCTTGCTGCGCAGGCAACTGGACAGCGGCGAGATCGCCCCGGCGCGGGCGCTGGACGCGTGCGCGCAGGCGATCGTCTGCCAGATGAAGACCGGCGCCCTCGACCGGGAGGACTACCGGTGGTTCGTCGAGTTCGGCACCAGATGCGCGATCGAGCACAAGGCGGAGGTCGACCAGGGCGGTCTGTCCTCGTGGTACCGGGGCGTGGCCATGATCCCGGCGAAGGGCAAGGACGTCGGCCGGACGCGCGAGTTGATGGAGCGCGCCCGCGGACATGCCGTCGCGGCGTTGAGCGCGAACCGCAGCCGGTACTACGACCGCCATCTGCTGAAGACCTACCTCGAGTCGACGGCGAAGGAATGCCTGTACGTGAACCGGGACCGGGACAAGGCGGTGGAGGCCGCGCAGGCGCTGGTGGATCTCGATCCGGTCTGGGGACCGAGCTGGGGCGAGTTCGGCGAGATCTACGAGTCGTTCGGCGAGTACCGCAACGCCAGCGAGGCGTACCTGCAGGCCTGCCGCTGCGGCCCGCCGTGGTTGCAGCACTACGCCTGGCGCCTGGTGCGCGTCCTCGAGCGGCTGGACGAGCCGGAGCGCTGCCTGGAGATCCTCGGCTGGCTGGTCGACTTCGACCCGGCGGGCGCGCCCGCCGAGGTGCTGGAACGCGGCGCCGGCATCGCGAAGAATCTTGGCCGACCAACCGAAGAGCGTGCGTTCCGCGCCGCGCTGACCAACGAACAGGACAACTGAACGGCTATGCGACTCGGAACTCGGGATCACACCACACTGACCGCTGGGAACTTCGCCTCCTTCAGCGTGCTCATGTTCGGCCTCGGCGTGCTGTCGGTCGGGTTCGGCCTGGTGGACATGGCGATGACGGCTCCGCTCGGCCTGGTCTACGTGGCCGGCCTGGCGGTCGGCGAATCGGTCATCCAGGTACTGAACGCGTTCTTCATCGGATTCGTCGACGTGATGACGGCGCGGCTGGCCCGGGCCGAGGGCAGCGGCCGGTCGGAGGACGAGTTCGGCGCCGTGTTCGTTGCCTTCGGCATCGTCCTGCTGATCCTGGAGGCGGTCTCGATCGTGTTCGGGGCGATCTGCTGGTTCGTGCTGCCGCTGTTGGTGGCCGACCCGGAGGTGGCCGGCGCGGCCCGTGAGTACGTCGTGATCCGCTGCTTCGGGGTGGCGATCCTGCTGGGGATGTCGGCCGTCCGGGAGACCCTCAAGGTGATCGGCGCCAGGAGCAGCAGCATCGCGGTGTTCGGGATCGGTCTGGGCATCAACGCGGCTCTCAACGCGGTGCTGCTGTACGCCGTACCCGGGACCCTCGGCTCGCCGATGTACTCGGTGGCGCTGGCCACCGTGCTGGCCCAGATCGCGATGGCCGTGATCGGCATCCGGGTCGTCCGGCGGCAAGTTGCCGATCGCAACTTTCGACGGCCGGGCCGGGACGAGGTCCGGGCCCAGCTGGGCACCATGCTCGGCCGCGGCGCCGGGATCGGCGTCCGGCACATGAACGACTATGCCGGCGGCACGATCCCGTTGGTGATGGCGGGCACCCTCGGCGTGCAGAGCGTCGCGGCGATCGGCGTGGCGTCGAGCATCTGGACGCTCTTCTGCCGCGTTCCGCAGGCGTGTTTCAACGCCGCCTTCATATACTACGGCTACGCGGTGGACAAGGGATCCGAGATCACCGCGGAATTCCGGCGAAAGGTGACCCGCTACTCGGCCGTGCCGACGATCGTCGCCGTCGTGGTCTGCCTGCTGATCTCACCGCTGCTGGTGCTGCTGTTCGGTGGCGGGCAGGTGCCGATGCGGACCGCGCTGCTGATGGTCGGAGCGTTCTTCATCCTGGTGATTCCGTACTTCTTCGAGGGGCTCAATGGCGAACTGCTGTCCGCCCACGAGGACGGCGGGTTCCTCTCGGTGTCCTCGACGGTCGCGACCTGGCTGGGCAACATCCCGCTCGCCGCCGCGGGCATCTATCTGCTGCACTCCGGCTTCTGGGCCTACGCGCTGGCCGTCATTCCGACGATCGGTCTGGCGACAGCGTTCACCCGGCGGCTTAACCGGCTCAGCCGGGTGCCGCAGACGTGACGGGTCAGCACGGCCGCCATGTTCGCAGCCGATTGGTGCTGAACGATCGTGGTGGCGACGTACCGCGGTTCGACCCGCACCGGGAACCGCGCCTGGTGGCGCATCGCCGGCTGACGCGTGAAGATCTGCGGGACGGCGCCGAGAGGCCGGTTCCGCTGAACTCGACGCCGGCCGTGATCGAGGGACTCGGTGTGGTGCTGGCCGGGGACGACGGCTGCGTCACGTTGTACAGGTACGGATTGGCGGGGGAGGTCTGGACCAGGCGGCTGTCGGCCGGTGTCTACGCCTCACCGGTGGCCGACCCCGCCCACCGGCAGTTCATCGTGGCCGCGACGAACGGTCTGGTGGCCGCGATAGGGGCCTCGGGCAAGGTCAACTGGACCCGCAAGCTCGACCACCCGGTCTATGCGCTGCCGACGGTCTGGGCGGAGACCGGGACCGTGGTGTGCGCCTGCTTCGGGAGCACCCTGGCCTACCTGAACACGTCCACCGGAGACGTGGACCGCCTGGTCGAGGTGCCCAGGCCCTGGGATGCTGCGGTCGACGGGATCATCGCAGGCCGGGAGATCTATTCCACTCCGGTACTGGTAGGTGACCTGCTCGTCGTCGTGGCAGGCGAGAGCGTGGTGGCCTTGGACGACCAGGGCCGGATCCAGTGGCGTCTGGAGCTCGACTCGGCGGTCAAGGCCTCGCCGGTCGTACTACCGCGCAGCGGCACCGTCGTCATCGCAGCGACGAACGGTGTGGTTCGGGCCGTCGATGCCAAGACCGGGCAGGTGCACGGCTCGGTCGCGCTGGGCGGCCGGATCAACGGCACGCCCTACGTCTGTGCGGACCTGGTGGTGTGCGGGACCAGGATGGGGTCCGTCTTCGGGCTGGCAGCGGATACCGGTGGGATCGAGGTGCGGTGGGAGGTACCGGGTGTCTATGCGCCGTTCTCCTACACCTCGTTCGCCGGAGCGGGGGCGGACGTCGTCATCGGCGTACGCGATCAGCAGGACATCGTGGCCCTCCGGGCATCAGACGGGTCTTTCCTGTGGCAGACCTCGCAGGTGATGGGAAAACCCGAGCATGACGGCGAGGTCCACACCACACCGGTGGTGACCTCGGACGGGCACATGTTCGCGACGTCGTACGACGGCGATGTGTACGAATACCTGTTCCAGCCGGCGAGCGAAGGCGGTGGCGGAGATGGAACCTGACCAGGTCGCCTCCTGGGCGGTCACCGCCTGGGAACAGGAATTGGTTGCCACTGGCAGCGACCTCGGACGCCGTCGTGGCTGGCAGAACCTGTTGTACCTGCGGCTGTACCGTGAGTCCAACGATCTTGACTGCGCCGAGCTGGACGCTGCGGTGGGCCGCGTTCTCGCACGTGCTGACGCGACCGGCCAGGCCCGCGCGATGGAACGGGCGCAGGCGACCGGCCGCCGGCGGGCAGCCGAATTGCGGCAAGCGGCCGGTGAATGGCTGGCGGCGGGGTTCCCGGGCGCCGCCGAAGCGACCAGTGCGGATGAGGTCGAGCACGCCTACGTCGCAACGATCGCGCGGGCCCGGTCGGCTGCCGTCCGGGGCAAGCTCGCTCAGCTGCGGGGACAGGTCCTGCAGGGACGCAGAGACGAGTTCGATCAGGGCTGGGACCGGATCGCCGACGCTCATCGCGAGCTCGCGCCGGCCGGCACGGTGGGGGACTGGAGCCTTGGCTTCGGCGTGCTCGGTGAGACCGACGTCGCAACCTTCTTCGAGGCCGCCGACGGACTGATGGACGGACTGCGAAGCCGGCTGGAGACGATCTGCGGCGAGCTGGAGATCGACCCGGCGGGCAGCACCTACGATGACGCGTTCGCCTGTCTCGTCGCGCTCGGACAGGCCAGGCAGGATCCGACGACCACCCTCGACGAGTTGTTCACGCGGGCCGGTCAGATCGCCCGCGACCGGGAGCTCGGGGTGGAGCTGACGCGAATCCTCGCCACGCCGGGGATCGAGTGCTGGCAGGTCGGTACCACCGGCACGCCGGGGTACGTCGTCGTCGAGATCGCCTCCCCGACGGGCACCCCTGAGTTGGCGCCGGCGGACAAGGACGTACTGGCCGGGGTCATCGAGGCGGGCAAGGCGGATTCGCCGGTGGCCTTCATCTCCGCGCGAGTCGGTTCCGATCAGGGCCGGGAGATGCTGCACCGGTCGGCAGAACGGACGATGCACGAGATCGGGCACGCGATCGTGCACTGTTCGGTCTCGCAGCGCGAAGAGCTCGACGGCTTCTGCTACGAGCCGCTGGAGCGCCTCGACGAGCTGAGCATGGCGATGGAGTACAGCCTCAGCGATCCCCACCTGGGCCCGATCGGCGGCGGCTCGGTGGGACGGCAGATCGCCGAGACACGCTGGCTGCTCGAGCTACCGGACCGATTGACTTCCGCGCTGTCGTCGTACCTGTACTTCCGTGACGCCGAGCGGAGCTGGACCGAGTGCGTGGCCGCCGCCGGCGAGGTCGTCGGTTATCCCGGCGACTACCTGCGCCTGACGAGTTACCAGTCCTGGTCACTGCAGGGGCGTCGACCAGGCGGTGACTTCACGATTCTGTGGGGAGAAGCGTTGGCACAGGAGTGGAACGAGTCCCGACGGCCCGGACACGCTGCGCCGTTCGCCGGTACGTTGGTGTCGATCGGGAGCCTGCGGGCCCGGACGGCGGGCTGACGCGATGTCACGGGTGGAGTGGTACCGCGACCAGATCTTCGGCCATGGGCCGGACAGCAGGACAGCCGAGCCGCGGCCGGACGGGCAGCAGCAACCCGACATCGCGATCCCGTCGACGACCGGCGACCTGCTGGAGGCTCTCTGCATGATTCACCGGCCCCGGCTGGTGGTCGAGGTGGGAACGCTGACCGGGTACTCCACGGCCAGACTGGCCCGGATCGTCAGCCGTTACGGCGGTCGCGTGGTCGGCATCGAGCGGGAACCGGAGTACGCGGCACTCACCACGGAACGGCTGAAGTTGCTCGGCCCGGCAGGGGTGTCGGCATCGGTCCTTTGCGGAGACGCCGTGCCGCTGTTGGCCGGCCTGGAACTCGAGCACCGCGCGTTGATCTTCCTCGACGGCGCCAAGCAGGAGTACACCAGCTACTTCGAGGCCTTGGCGGACCGATTGGAGCCAGGCGACCTGGTCGTCGCGGACGACGCCTACGCGCCGATCAGCGGTCGCTTCGACGAAGAGCCGGGCGGCCACCAGGCGGCCGTCGCCGGAGTCCACAAGTACAACGTCGGCCTGGCGGCCGACCCACGGTTCTTCTCCCGGCTGGTACCGGTCGGCAGCGGGCTGATGATCAGTGTGCGGATCGAGGAGCTGACCTGATGGATATCTCGGACAGTGTGCTCATCACCGGGGTGGGCGGAGCAGTCGGTGCGTACCTGGCAGGCAGGTTCGCCACGGCCGGGCGGGACGTGGTGGGCGTGAGCAGGCGGCCGCAGCCCGAAACCCCGGACTTCCGTCAGCTCACCGTGGACCTGGCCAGGCCTGATGAGGTCGAGGCAGCGGTGGAGAAGACGCAGGGATCACCGTCGGCCATCATCCATGCGGCCGTGGACGGCGCCAGGGACGAACATGACTTCGACAGCATCGAGCGATCCTTCCGGGTGAACGCGATCGCGCCTTACGTGTTCACCCGCGCACTGCTGCTGCGCGCCGCCGCCGACGACGCCGAATGCAGAGCCGTCTTCATCGGTTCGGAGGCGATGTTCCATGCCGACGACGCATCCGGGCCCTACGCGGCAAGTAAGGCCGCCTCGCGGGTCCTGACGGCGTCGCTGGCCGCGAAGTGCCGCGGCGGGCGTCAATCGGTCGCCTACCTCTCACTCGGGCCGTTGCTGACGCCCGCGCGGACCGCCGAGTTGTCCGCCCTGGCGCGACGTCTGGACAAGTCGGTGCCCGAGATCGAGGCGCTGGCCCTGGCACGCAGCAATCCGGACCTCGTCATCGACCGGTTCATCGCGCTCGACGCGGTCGGGGACGCGATCGAGATGCTGCTGCGGCTGGGCCGGAGCGGCAACGGCACCGTGGTGCGAGTCGACGGTGGGTCAGCAGGCAGCTTGATCTGAACGGGTCCGACCGGTGCGGTACACGAGACTGGAGGAACTATGACGATGGATTCCGTCGACGTGACTGTGGGCGAGAAGCTGGCCGGGGCGTGGCGTCAGCACCCCGTTCTGCTGCGCGGAGCGGCGCAGGACCTGCTGGGCAGTCAGCGCAGCTACGAATGGTTCGACGAGTTGCTGGCCCGGTCGTCGGACGTGGCAGGCGTCGACATTCACCGGCGCGCCGGTGAGGTGACGTTCATCGAGCAGGCTTCCCGGGGCGATGACGAACTCGCCGCGCGCGCCGCGGCCGTTGCGCGGATCGCCGGGGTACCGACCGCATGGTGCGATGTGATCCGTACCTACGTGAAGTCCGGGATCGGCTCGCACTTCGACCACAGCGACAATCTGGTGATCCAGCAGCAAGGCGTCAAGTCGTGGCGGTTGTCGCCGCCGGACAGCCTGAGCAAGGACACCATGGTGGCCCGCTACCGTGGCGACGAAGGGGTCGGCGGGGCCGAGATCGACAGCTCCGCGGTGATCGAGTACGACCTCGAACCGGGTGACGTGATGTACATCCCGCTGATGTGGATCCACGAAGGGGTCGGGCAGACGGACGACTCGCTGAGCATCTCGATCGTCTGCCCGGTGGTGACCGCGTACACCGCCGTGATGACCGGGGTGGCCGCCGCCCTGCGCCAGATCGACGCCCTGCACCGGCCCTTGGAGCCGGTGGCGTCGTGGATGGAGGACGGCGCCCGGGAGCGGGCCGAGCAGCGGCTGGCCCTGGTCACCGGCAAGGTCCTGGAGAAATTGACCGAGTCGTCGAGCAAGGAGTACATGGCGCAGGTCCAGCGCCAGCGCTATCTGACCTAGAGCAGGCTCAGGTAGTGCATGTACTCGCTGAGCTTGGCCGGGTTTCCGTCGGTCCGCCGGCGGAGAACCGGTGTCTTCAACGGACGCTGCCCCGACGGGCGGTAACTCCAGGACCCGTCGCCGCCGGTCAGGTTCGGCAGCTCGACCGAGAACTGGCCGACCGCATGGGCGGGGAGCAGTCCCGTGATCGACCACCGGCGGTCCTTGTAGAGCGTCGGAGCGGCCTGGCTGATCTTGCCGGTCAGCCGTTCGAGCGCCTGCAGAACGGGTGGCACCATCTTCTCGGGACAGTCGCACTCGAATTCGATCAGCGGCTGCAGGACGACCGTCCGCGCCTGCCGGATCGCGGTCTGCAGCACCACCGGAGCGAGCAGCCGGAAGTCCGATCCGGTGCTGGTCGCGTTGTCGTACTGAGCGAAGGTCAAGGTCAGTTGCGCGTCGAGCAGCGGCCAGCCGTAGTAGGCCTGCTGGAAGGCGGTTTCGAACGCGGCGGCCGCGGCATCGCTGAAGGCGCGCGGGATGCGTCCTCTGGCCTCGGTCATGTCGATGATCAGGCCCGACCCGGGATCGGCGGGCTCCAGCAGCAGGCCCAGGCCGGCGGTGAACGGGCTCCGGCCGATCGGCACCTGAAAGTTGCCGGTCCCGGTGAGGCGTTCGAAGTACAGCGGAGTGGGCTCGCTGAAAGACACACCGATGCCGTAGTCGCGGTCGAGGGTTTCGGCCAGCACCTCGGCCTGGATGTTGCCGAACAGCCAGACCGCCACCCGGCCTCCCTCGACCGCCCGGAGCGCGATCGTCGGGTCCCGGTCGGCGATCTTCTCGAGGGCGCGGTACAGCTCCACATGGTTTCCGTCGTGGGCGCTGACCATCGTCTCGACGGTCGGCTTCGGCAGCTCGTACCGCGGCCGCTCGGCCTGCGCTCCGGCGCTGCCGAGCCGGTCGGTGACCCCGATCGGCGGCCTGGTCCGCAGGGCGACGACGTTGCCCGCCTCCGCGACCCCCGACGGCTGCAGACCGACGGCCTCGACGATCTTCACCTGCCGGGCCGGCTCCGCCCCGGCGTCCGGGCCGTGGACGTGCAGGTACTTCGTCTCGGCCCGGAACTCGCCGGATCGCAGCCGCACCAGGACGCGGCGCACCCCCTTGGAGTCGTGGTCGACCGAGAAGGCATCGCCGGTAATGGAGTCGGGGTCGGGGTCCCGGGCCGGATCAGGGATCAGCAGCCGCAGGAACCCGAGCAGTTCGGTGATCCCGGCGCCGGTTCTCGCCGAGCCGGTCGCCACCGGCGTCGCGAGTCCGGACCGCATGTGGTCCTTGAGCGTTGCCTCGAACGCGTCGCGAGCGTTGTCCGGGCTGCTGAGGTAGCGATCGAAGGCTGTCTCGGACGCAAGCGCGAGTGCCTCCCAGGGCTGCGACAGGTCGCTGGGACCGAGCAGGCTCTCGACCACCGGTTCAGCGGTGCCTGCGCCGAGGGTCCGGGTCAGCTGGACAGCGGTGGTGCTCAGGCTGTTGGTGACTTCCTCGACCACCTCGGCCGGTCGCGCACCCATCCGGTCGACCTTGTTCACGAAGGCCAGCACCGGGATGCCGGCGGCCTTGGCGGCCCGATAGAGCACCCGGGTGTGCGCCTGCACCCCTTCCACCGCGGAGATCACCAGGATGATCCCGTCGAGAACGGCGAAGGAGCGCTCGACCTCGGCGACGAACTCGGTATGGCCCGGAGTGTCGACCAGGTTCACGTGCAGGTCGTCGAGAGCGAAGCTGGCAACGGCGGCGCGGATCGTGATGCCCCGCCGTCGTTCGATCTCGTCGCTGTCGGTCTGGGTCGAGCCGTCGTCGACGGTGCCCAGGTGCGGGATGGTCCCGGTGGCGTACAGCAGGCGCTCGGTGAGGCTTGTCTTCCCGGCATCGATGTGCGCCACGATGCCGAGATTGAGATAAGCCATCCGCCTTCGCTGCGCTGTAGGGTACGAGTAATCGCTTGCTGACAGTGAGTTTACACCGAGGGGGCGGCCGTTGCCGGGGCTGTTGAGCAGCTGGTGTCGTCGACTGGACGGACCTGCGTTGTCCGAGCAGGAGTTCGTCGAGCTGGCCGAATTCTGCGCCGATCGCGATGCCATGCTGTGGGAACACAGTGGCCCGGTCCGGGTCCAGGGCAGGACGCTGACCGAGATGGATCGAGCCAGCGGCAACTATCGGCGCGGTCTCGAGCAGGCGGCCTACGACGATCCTCGGATCGAGGCCGCGCGGGTCCTGGAGCTGCGGCGGATGCGACCGCCGCCGGACCAGCTCCGGGTACTGCACCGGCGTGCCCACGCGACAATCGGCGAGCTGAACGCCGCGTCGTCGGCGATGCTGTCCCGGGCGACCGGCGGGCGGGTGTCCGGGGCGGGCCGGCGTCCGGAGGCCGGGCTCGGACAAGTGCTCGCCTCGACCTCGAGCCCGCGTGCACGCGCCAAGTTGATGGCTGTCTGGCGCGCCACCCGTGCGCCGTTCGCCACGGCTCTGGCAGCCCGGTGGGACGAGCTGGCGGCTGCCGCGGCCGATACCGGCCGAAGTCGTACGGCGGTGCCGGACGAAGAGCTGGAACGCTACCTGAGCAACGCGCTCGACGCGGCGCTGCGAACGGCTGATGAGCTCCTGACGACAGCGGCGGAGCTGGGCTTCGGGAGCGCCGATCCCGCCCACGTCCATCCAGGGTTGTTGCTGGCGGCATCGAAACCGGGGCCGCTGCCGGTCATCGGGGCCGATCAGGCCCTGTCGGTTCTGCGATCCGCGCTGACCGATGAGCTGGGCATCGAGTTGAGCCATCGGCGCGGCAACGGCCGCTGGCAGATCGAGGTGACCGGGCCGCGGATCTCGGCCCAGGCGGAGCTCGAGTTCGTGCCCTGGCAGCAGGGGCTGTCGAGCAACACGCTGGGCTGTGTGAACCGGGGCGGCAGCACCGGCCGGGCAGCGCGCGGGTGGATCCAATGCCGGGCGAGTTCGGTCGCCGACGGTGCGGATGCCGTCCTGAGTTTTCAGCACTTCGTGTCGTTGGCCCATGAGGTGGGGCACGTGATCAGTCATGGCGCGATGAGTCATGACTTCTGCGCGCTGAACTCGATCGAGGATCTTGACCCGACGGTTCTGGAGGCCGTCTCGATGGCCTGCGAGTCGATCGTGCTGTCGGAGCCGGTCGCCGACGAGCTGGCCCGCGCGGCGAAGACCTCAGCCGGCATGGTCGAGTGGACCCAAGGCGGACGGTACGTCGAGATGTGCCTGAGCAGAGTCGCGACGCTGGTGGCGTCACTGATCGAGCTTCGGGTGGGGCAGGGCAGCGCCGCGGTCCAGTACGCTCGGATCGCCGAGGAGCACCCGTTGGTCGCCGGGCTGCTTCCGCTGGAAGACGTGCTGGTCTCGTTGCTGGATCTGCCGCCGGACGGCGTTCCGAACTATGCCTACGAGACCGGCCGGAGCCACGCGGCTGCCAGGACCGGGACCTTTCTCGTCGAGGTCGGCGACACCCTGAGCTGCCCGTCGACGGCGGACCCGCAGGGCATCGACGACGAGATCCGGCGAGGTATCCGGCGATGGGCCGCAGCGAGCCGCGGTCTCAGGACAGGGCAGAGCTCTGCCAGCGGGTGATCCCGGCGGAGATCGACTCGAAGAGACGCCGCAGGTCATCGGCGGTGTACAGCAGGGACGGCATCAGCTGAATGCCGCCCGGCGACTTGTGGACCAGGGCGCCGCAGTCGCGGATCGCTGCCAGTGCTGACGAATCGGTGGCGGCTAGGTCGTGAATCTCGATCGCGTACATCGCGCCGAGACCGTTGAACGAGGCAACGGCCGGATGGGTCTTCGCCAGTGCGGTCAGGTGTTCCACCAATGCCTGACTGAGGTCGTCAGCGCGCTGGACCGCGTCGAGCGCCGCTCCCTCGGCGAGCACGGCGGTGATCGCCGCGCAGGACGGTGGCGTGCCGGCCTGCGTCTCCGCGTGCGCGACGACAGCGTCGGCGTCCTGCAACACGTCGTGCAACCGAGGGCCGAGCAGGACGGCCGATGCGGCGCAGGTGCCGTTGGTGAGCGCCTTCGACAAGATCACCACGTCCGGGTCGAAGCTCCATCTCGACGAGGCCAGGAACGGCCCGGTCCGCCAGAATCCGGTCGTCACCTCGTCGGCCACCACCAGGAACTCGTGCCGGGCGCGAAGCTGTTCGAGAGTGTCGAGAAACTCCTGCTGGAGTTCGATCACGCCGCTGCCGAGCACCGGCTCGACGAAGACGGCGGCGATCCGGTCGCCGTTCTTCTCGAACAACGCCGAGAGCTGGCCGGCGTCGTTGGGCTGACAGTGCACGACGAAGCGGCGGTCGACGCCGTACATGGTCTGGCCGAGTTGCTCACCGGTCAGCGAGAAGGCACCGAAGGTCAGGCCGTGCCAGGATCCGTTGAGGGCGACCACGCCGTTGCGTTCCGGCCGGCCGGTGTGGTGGGCGTACTGGCGGACCAGCTTCAGCGCGAGGTCGTTCGCGGACGCGCCCGAGGTGGAGAACATGACGGCGCGGAAGGCCGGGCATTCGGCGATCAGGGCTCTTGCGGCGTCCTCGGCGTAGGAGTTGGAGGTCTCGAAGCACTTCAGGTAGCCGGCCGTTTCCAGAGCCTCGGTGACGGCAGCGTTGACGCGGGGGTTGGCGTGGCCGAACATCACGTTCCACAGGCCGCTGGCGCCGTCCAGACAGGTGGAGCCGTCGGAGAACCGCACCTCCAGCCCCTTCGCGGCGACCGCGACGGCCGACGGAGGGCGGCTCTCGGTGACGCGGGACAGGCCCGGGATCAGAACGGAACCGGTCGGCAGCGCAGTGCTTTTCGTCGACATCAACGATGCCCCTCTCGTCGCAACGGGTGTTCTGGCAGGAGCGCGGCTAGGCGTCCCAGCCGGGGACCAGGGCCGAGATCTCCTGATCGATCAGGCTGGAGTTCACCGAGACACCGGTGCGGTAGCCGTGGTCCACCGCGGTCGGGATGTTGACATTGGGGACGGCGGCGCTACCGGTGATCCAGAGGTTCCGGATGCCGGTCGAACCGTCCGCGGCCGTCCTCGGCGCGGGGCCGAGACGGGTGGAGATCTGCTCGACGCCGAGGGCGGCCGGGAACGCGCTCGAAGGACGGGTGACCGTGTCGACGAACAGGTAGTCCAGCCGGAGCACCTCGCGGCCGGTCAGTACCAGCTCGAGCTCGCCGGACTCCAGCTGCGCCACCGACTCGACGGTGGTGTCGACATGCCGGATTCCGCGGGCCTGGAGGGCGGACAGCTCCAGTGGCGTCAGTTCCGCGGCCTCGTGCTGAAGGAAGCAGACATCGTCGCTGAACTGCCGCAGCAGTTGAGCGGTCTCCACCGACTGTCCCCATTTGGGGGATACGCCCAATACCCCTACCCGGGTCGAGGCGACCTCGGCGCCGTCGCAGTAGGCGCAGGGGAGGACCCGAGTGCCCCACGCGTCGCCGAGCCCGGGGACCTTGGGCAGGAAGTCGCGGACACCGGTGGCGATGACGAGAGCAGCTGCCTGGACCTCGGAGGACCCGGCGGTGGATCCTTCGGCCGGCTCGGTGGTGACGACGAAGGTCGCGTCGTCCGGCCGGCGCACCCCGGCGACCCGGCCCGGCAGATATCGCATCCCGTACCCGCCGGCTTCCCGGCGGAGCTGGGCCAGCAGTTCCTGCGGGCGAAGTCCGGAGAACCCCGGCACCCCGTTGACGGCCGTCGCGGCGCTGTTCCTGGGTTTGCCCTCGTCGATTACCAGCACCGTCCGCCGCGCCCGGCTCAGGGTCAACGCCGCCGCCAAACCGGATGGCCCACCGCCGACAATTACCACATCTACTTCAGCAGTAATGACGTACCACCTCTCAGCGCCTTGTGCAAGCTGCCGGCCAGCCGATAGTCTACACGAGTTTGCCGTCGTGGTCCGGATATTTCTCGAGGGAGTCCCACTTGAATTCTCAGCCACCGATCAGCTATCAGGACTACGCGCCGACCGAACATTTCCAGCCGACCTTGGCGCTCTCGCCGGACGGCCGCAAACTGCTCTATGTCAGCGATCGCCGCGGTGGCTTCGCATTGTGGTCGGCAGATCTCGGGAGCGGTGCCCACAAGCAGCTCACCCAGCCCGGTCTCACCGTCCGTGAATTGTCCTGGGGCCCGGCCGACGTGGTCGCATTCACGGCCGACCGCGACGGCGCCGAGTCGACCCGGCTCTATGTCGTCCGGATTACCGACTCGGGTGTTACCGGTGTCGGCGGACTGCGCGCCGGAAGTGGCCTCGTCCAACAGCATCTCAGTGAATACGGCGGCTGGTCCCCGGATGGCGGCACGATTTATTTCAGCTCGAACGAACGGTCGCTCGAGGACAGCGACGTGATGGCTTTCGACATCGGCAGCAAAACCGTCCGGCACATTACCGACTCGGCCGGTGTGCTGGAGCCCTGCGCGGTCGATCCATCCGGAAAACAGATTCTTCTGCTCAAGCAGAACACCAACAGTGAGATCCATTCCGGCGTCGTCGACCTCGGTACCGGCGAACTGACTTTTCCGGCCGCGCTGAACGCCACCGACTCGGTGTCGTTTCCGTTCGCCTGGGCGGATGCCGACGGCGCCGCCGTCTATGCGGTTTCCAATCTGGGCCGCGATCTGATGGGAATTCTGCGGTTCGATCTGCGGACGAATTCCGGCACCTGGGTTTTCGAGCCGGAATGGGAGGTCGAGGACGCGGTGCTGGTGGCGCCGGGCAAGCTGGCCGTGGCGGTCAACGTGAACGGCTACTCGCAGCTCCAGCTGCTGGGCTGGGGCGATCCGCGGGTGCTGGACCTGCCGCCCGGTGTCTGCCGGTACCTGACCTGCTCGCGGGGAGGGGAGCGGCTGGCCGTCTTGTGGGAGACGCCGACCGGACCGGCCAACGTGTACGTGGCGGACCTCGGCACCGGCGCCGTCTCGAAGGTCACCGACAGTCGTACGTCGAGCGCCGACGCCGCCTGGGTGGAGCCGCAGTCGATCGCCGTGCAGTCCTTCGACCGGCAGGTGCCCGCTCTCCTCTACGCGCCCGTGACCGAGCCCGGGCAGCGCTGCCCGGTGGTGGTGTCGATCCACGGCGGACCGGACGCGCAGGAGCGCCCGAGGTACTCCTACGGCGGCTTCTACCAGTACCTGGCGAGCCGCGGGGTCGCGGTGATCGCGCCGAACTACCGCGGTTCCCGTGGCTACGGCTCGGCCTATCAGCGGCTGATCCAGCGCGACTGGGGCGGTGACGAACTCCGCGACATCGTGGCCTGCGCGGAATGGGCGCGGGCCTGCGACTGGACGAATGCGGACCGGATCGCGCTTTTCGGGGCGTCCTACGGCGGATTTGCGGTGCTGTCCTGCCTGGGTCGCTATCCGGAATATTGGTGCGCCGGTGTCGATATCGTCGGGCCGAGCAACCTGGTGTCGTTCCTGAAAACAGTTCCGCCGACCTGGCGGGCCGGCATGTATCGCAGTGTCGGACATCCCGAACATGACGCGGAGATGTTGTCGAGCAGGTCGCCGCTGTCCTTCGCGGAGAATATCCGAGCACCTTTGCATGTCATTCAAGGGGCGCTTGACCCAAGAGTTTCCCGGCAGGAAAGCGATCAGCTGGTCGCCGAACTCGAACGGCTCGGCCGGGAGGTCGAGTACGTCGTCTACCCGGACGAAGGACACGGCGTGATCAAGAAAGAGAACATTCTCGACTCCTTTACCCGGCTGTCGGTTTTCCTGGACCGGCACCTGTTCGACCAGAAATAACCAACGAAAAACGAGGGTGCCGGGATGATCCCGGCACCCTCGCCTATTTCGTGTTTCGATCAGACCGCCAGCAAGGCGTCCAGTTCTGCCTCAAGTTCGTCCTCGTTGAACGCAGCGCTCTGCAGCCCGACGAGGTCGTCACCGTTGCCCGCCTCGAAGAAAGCCTCGACACAAGCGCAACGGAAGAACGCAGGGGTCTTCTCGTATACGGAATCTGCCATCTTGATTCCTCCTTTTCTGTTTGCGGCCGGATGCCGGTGCACCCAGGGAACCCGACATCAAGTCTGCGCGACGCATGGTTACCAGTCAAGGACAGATCGTTGCCGGAAGTGGCAATTCCAGCGTGGTCTAAATGACTTTTGGGCAGGCGTCATCGAATTGTCGCGAAACCAGGTGATGCCGGCGATCCGGGCGGTTCAGGCGGTGCAGCTGATCCGGCTGAACCCGTGAAATGACGGTTTGCTGTGACGATCCGGCGGGATATCCGGATCCAATTGCAGATCAGGAAAGCGCCCGAACAGCGTCGCGATGGCGATCTCGGCCTCGGCCCGGGCGAGTTCGGCACCCAGGCACAGGCGTGCGCCGGCGCCGAAGGACAGGTGGTGGTTGCCGGTCCGGCCGATGTCGAACTCGCCCGGGTCCCGGTGCGCGGCCGGATCGTGGTTGGCGCTGGCGATGGCCGGCCAGATCCATGACCCGGCCGGGATCCGGACATCGCCGAGAGTCAGCGGCCTGGCGGTGATCCGGTCGACGATGGTCAAGGGACTGTCCCACCGCAGGACTTCCTCGATCGCGGCCGGCAGCAGTCCGGGATCGGCGCGGACCATCGCGAGTTGCTCGGGATGCCGGAGCAGGGCGACCGCGGCATTGCTGACCAGATCGGCCGTCGAGACGTTCCCGGCGACGAGCAGGGTGACCAGGGTCGACACGAGTTCTTCCTCGGTCAGCGCGCCGTCCCGGTCGTGTGCCGCCACCAACGTGCTGATGAGATCGTCGCGTGGCTCCGCCCGGCGCTGCTCGATGGCGTCGAGGAAGTAGAAGGCCAACTCGGCCCGGGAGGCCCTGATCCGCAGCAGGTCCGCGGGGGCCAGATCGTGGCCGTACTCGAGTTCGAGATCTTCCGACCAGGCCACGAACCGCTCCTGGTCAGCGGTGGTCTCCACTCCGATCAGGCTCGCGATGACCCGCACGGACAGGGGGACCGAGTACGCCGAGACGAGATCGAACGGTCCGGACGGGTCGATCCGGGAGAGCAACTGGGTGGCGATCTCCTGGATCCGGGGCCGCATCCGGATGATGTTGCGGTGCGCGAAGGATCTGGTGATCAGCCGGCGCAGCCGTTTGCGATCCGGGTCGTCCATGAAGATCAGGGACGACCCCGCCATCGCGCGCTGCTTGGTCGTGTACGGACAGGCGGAGGCGGTCCGCGGATCCTTGCGGTAGTCGTCGCTGCGCAGGACCGTGTCGATGTCGTCGTGCCGCAGCACGATCCAGCCCTCCTGCTCCGGATCGAACACCACCTGATCGGGCCGGTGCGGTTCTGCCATGGCGACCGGATCGGCCGCGAACTCCGCCGATGCCCACGTGAGTTGCGTCCGGTCCGGGGTCACGCAGACTCTCCCGGAGCGGGCCCGACCGGACTCAGCGAAGTCCAGGCCTGCTCGATGTGGTCGAGGCAGGCCGCCCGCGAGGCGGGGCCGAAGACGGCTTCCCACCCGGCGGGCCGATCCATCGTGACCGGCCAGAGGCTGTACTGGCCGAGCTCGTTGCGCAGGGCCCGGAAATCTGTCGCGGGGTCGTCGAACGGGTTAACCATGAGCTGCCTCCGCTGCTGCCACCGGGCGCCACCCGGAAGCGATGGACGTGGTGAAAGCTGCCGCGCTGGGGTGGTGCAGCAGGTCGAGCATCGAGCACTTCACCCCGAACGCGCGGCCGATCCGGACCGCCAGCGCGGCGATCTTCAAGGAGTTGGCGCCCCGCAGGAAGACGTCTTCGTCCGGGCGCAGGTCGGGGATCGCGAGCACCCGGCGGTAGATCTGGAGGATCAGCTCGGCGGGCTCGTCCGGAGCAGCTTCCCCGGACGCGGACGCTGACGCGGACGCGGACTCGGGCACGGGAGCAGGCACGGGCACGGACCCGGTCTCGGGAACCCGGCCGTGGGCGGCCGGCAGTTCGGCGCGATCCACCTTGCCGATCGGCGTGCGCGGGATCCGGCCGAGGAACTGCACTTCGGCCGGAATCAGGTAGCTCGGCACCCGGTCCACCAGCTGCTGCCGGAGTACGCCCGCGGTCAGGTCGTCCCGCCCGGGCTCCGGGACGACATAGCCGACCAGCGTGGCCGGCTCGTCCCCGGCAGTCACGATCATCGCGGCCGCGTCGGCGACTCCGTCGCAGGACAGCAGGGCGGACTCGACCTCTGCCGGGTCTACCCGGGCGCCGTTGATCTTTCCCTGGAAATCGACCCGGCCGATGTACACCAGCTCGCCTGAAGCGTCCGCACGGACGAGATCGCCGGTCCGGAACATCCGGGCGCCCGGGGCGCCGAACGGATCGGGCACGAACCGCTCGGCGGTCTGGCCCGGCTCGTTGTGGTAACCGGCGCCGATGACGCCACCGACGTACAGCTCGCCGACCTCGCCGGGTGGAAGCCGGCGAAGCCGATCGTCGAGCACGTAGGTGGTCTTCCCGGCGAACGTACGGCCGATCGGAACAGACGAAGCGCTTGCGCCGGCAGGAGGTCCGGGCGCTACGTAGGTGGTCGCGTAGAACGTCTCGGTCTGCCCGTAACCGTTGATGATCCGGGCGTCGGGCCAGGCCGTTGCGAGCTCGAGGTGAAGCTGCTGGTCGAAGGCCTCGCCCGCGCAGACGACCGCGGCGGGCGACGCTGCCTCGGCGTTGTCGCGGAGGAACTCGCGAATCATCGACGGTACGCCGCTGACCACCACCCCCGGCGTCGCCGATGCCGGACGCGGGTCCAGCAGGCTCGGTACCGGGAGCAGAAGACCGCCGTGCAGCAAGGTGGTGAGGATCTCGAAGACCGACACGTCGAAGGCAGTCGAGGTGCTGGCGAGCATGGTCGGCCGGGACTGGCCGAGCACCGACGCCAACGCGGCGACATCGTTGAGGATCGTCCCGTGTGGCTGGATGACGCCCTTGGGAGAGCCGGTGGATCCGGACGTGTACATCACGTAGGCGGGCGAATCCTCGGTGACCTCCGGCAGTACGCCGGGGCCGTAGGTGCCGGCCATCAGGTCGTCGATCTGCACGGTCGGGAACGGTTCGGGCGCAGGGGCGTGGCCGGCCGTGGTCAGGAAGAGGCGTGGCCGGGCATGCCGGGCAATGGTCGCCGTCCGCTCCGTCGGCCAGTGGCTGTCGATCGGAAGGTAGGCGGCACCGGCCTTGAGGACGCCCAGGATGCCGGCGATCAGCCGGACGTCACGGACGGCGGCTACGGCAACCAGGTCACCTGGCGCGACACCCTGCGGCAACAGCCCTCGGGCCACCGCCGTGGACATCGTGTCGAGCTCTTGGTAGCTCCAGGTACGGCCGTCCTGGGCGACGGCCGGATCGCCGGCGTACCGGGCGACCGCCGATCGGAAGGCCTGCGGGATGGATCTCGCTGCTATCGGCATCATTGGCTCCGCGATTGTGTGATGGAAAGCAGAGTGGTCTGAGGGGCGTGCGATATCTCGACGAGCAGTCCTGCGAGTCGTTCGGCGAACGATTGAGCGGTGGTGGGCGTGAAGACGTGGTCGGCGTACTCGAGGGTGAGCTCGCCGGCCCCGCCCGGCCGGGTCGTGGCGTTGACCGAGAGCTCGAACTTCGCAGTCCGGGTGGTGATCGCGACGACGGCCGCCGAAACACCGGCCAGGTGAAGCTCCGGCGGCGCGACCTCGACCGGGTGCCAGGCCACCAGGGCCTGGAGCGGGTTCCGCGCGCGGTCGGCGCCGGGATGCCTTCGGTACATGTCCTGGATGACCTCCTGGAACGGTATGTCCGTGTGGTCGTAGGCGCTGATCGCTCGATCCCGGACCTGGCGCACGAGTTGCGCGAACGACAGGTCGGGCCGGGCTTCGATCCGAAGCGGCCAGGTGTTGCCGAAGTCGCCGATCGTCTGGTGGAAGGTGGCGTCCGACCTTCCGGCGCTGAGCGCTGCCAGACAGAGGTCGGACCCGGCGCCGGCTGCGAACAGGTGCGCCGCGACCGCCGCCTGGAAGAACATCGCGGGCGTGGCGTTCAGTTGCAGTGCCGCTGTGGTGATCTGCTCGATCAGGGGAGCGGCGAGTGGGACGCGGACGGTCTGTCCGGCGAAGGTGACGGCCGCTGGGCGCTCGGTTCGGCGAGGTAGCCGCAGGTCGGCGACCGGCTGATCGAGAACAGACCTCCAATAGGCCAGTTGCCGTTCGCGTGGCGTGTGCCCGTCCGGCTGGAGCTGGGCCAGGCGCGCGGCCTGGCGCCGGCTGAACTGCTCGTAGCCCGCGACGGCTGTCGACCAGACAGGTTCGGTGTTCCCGCGGCGGGCTTGGTAGGCGTGCTCGAGATCAGCTGCGAAGATGCGGTCCGACCAGCCGTCGTTCGCGATGTGGTGCGTGACGGCGACCAGGTAGTGCAGTTCGGCCGAGACCGTGAACAGAGCCGCGCGAAACGGCGCTTCGGCGCCGAGGTCGAAGGGCCGTCGTGCGTATCGCTCCAGCTCGCCGGCGATCGGCGACGAATCGGTGGTCAGGTACTCGAGGACAGGCGCCGGCACGTCGTACCCGCGCAGCATCCCGTCGTCGTTCTGCTCGAATGCCCTGCGCAGGTTGGGATGCCGGAGTACGACGTCGTGCACTGCCTGCCGCAACGCGGCCGGGTCGATCCCGCCGTCAAGACGCCATCCGATCGGCTGGTTGTAGGCGCAGCCGGTGGCGTCGAGCTGGTGCATGATCCAATGGCGTTCCTGGGCAGGGGAAACGGCCGCTTCGAGCAGGCCGCCGACCGGTTCCTGGCCGGCCTCGACCTCGAGCGGGGCAAGCCGCGGAACGGCCGACGCCAGTCGTGCGGCCGTCCGTTCGGCGAAGACGACGGACACCGGAACCAGCACTCCGGTAGCGCGCTGCAGTTGACTGACGAGCTGGGTCGCCAGCAGCGAATGGCCGCCGTACAGGAAGAAGTCGTCGTCGGCGCCGATCGTGTCGTCCTGCAGGACAGCGCGGAACAGCTCGAGGACGAGTTGCTCGTGCTGCGCCGCCGGCTCGGACGGTGGCATCGTTTCGGGCTGGGCGAGGGCGGAGCGCGCGATCTTTCCGTTCTGCGTGCGTGGCAGCCGGTCGAGCAGGACGTACCGGGACGGCAGCGCCTGTGGGGGCAACTGTTGCCGCAGGTGATCGTGCAGGTCTTCGCGGCTGATCGAGGCGGGGGAGGCGTAGGCCGCGATCCGGGCAGATCCGTACGGGTCGGTCTCGACGACGGCGACGCCCTCGGAGATCGCCGGGTGGCTCTCCAGCGCGGCCTCGATCTCGCGCAGTTCGACCCGGTGGCCACGGATCTTGACCTGCTCGTCCGCACGGCTGACGAAGACCAGTTCCCCCTCTTCGGTACTACGGACGAGGTCACCCGTCCGGTACATCCGGGCGCCGTCGGGAAGGAACGGGCAGGCGACGAAACGGGCGGCCGTGAGGGCCGCCTGGCCGAGATAGCCCTGGGCCAGCGAGGTCCCGGCCAGGTACAGCTCGCCGACCTCACCGGCGGGACAGGGCATCAGATCCTCATCGAGGACGTAGGCCGCCGTGTCGCCCAGCGGTCTGCCGAGCGGGACCGTCTGCCCGGCGGTCAGCCGTGCCGAGGTGGCCCAGACCGTTGCCTCCGTCGGCCCGTAGAACGTCGTCAGCTCCGAGGTACTGGCAAGGACCCGATCGGCCAGCGCGCCGGTGAACGGCTCGGCCCCGATGAAACCGCGCAGCCCGCCGGGCAACGGCGCGCCGCCGTGGTCGAGGAGTTCCTTCCACAGTGTGGGGGTGGCATGCAGAACCGTCGCGCCGGACCGCGTCAGCAGCTGGACCAGCTGCCTGGGATCACGGATGACGTCGTGCGGTGGCAGGAGCAGCGTCGCGCCACAGGCGAGCGGTAGATACACCTCGGGAACCGACATGTCGAAGGTGATCGTCGCGACGGCGACCAGCTTGTCCGCCGGGGTCAGCGGCATCGCGACGCGCATGGACGCCAGGAAGTGGGCGAGGGAGCGGTGCGAGATCAGGACGGCCTTGGGGGTCCCGGTCGAGCCGGAGGTGTAGATCACGTAGGCGATCGCGGCCAGGTCGTCGCGGAGCGCGACCGTTCGGCCCAGCGACGGCAGGGTGCCGAGCGGGCGGCCTTCGTCGTCGATCCGCACCGACGGGATCTCGAACGAGTCCGGCCCCGGACCACAGATCAGCAGACAGGCGCGCGCGTCGGTGACCATGAATTCCAGGCGTTGCGCCGGGTATCCCGGATCGAGCGGCAGATAGGCGGCGCCGGTCAGCTGCACCGCCAGCAACGCGACGATCAGTCCGGCCGATCGGGGCAGATTGACCGCCACCAGGGACCTGCGCCCGATTCCGCCCTGCTGGAGCATCGCCGCCAGCGCTTCGGCCCGGACGATGAGTTCGGCATAGGTCAGTGCGCACTCGCCACTGATGACGGCCGGATGATCGGGCGCGGTCGCTGCAGCACTCCGGACGAGGCTGGGGAGATCGGCGTGGTCGACCGGCAACGGTGATGCGACGTCGCTACTCATGGGCCATCCCCGGGCAGGGGCCGGCCAGACCCAGGGTTCTCATCGCGGCGGCGACACCGGCGCCGGGGGCCCGATCCCGGCCGAGGTGGTCGGCGATCGTGTCCCGCAACTCCGCGGGCTTGTCCTGGCTGAGCTTCACCATCGCCTCGGCGCCGGTGATCTCGAAGGTGAAGGCGCCGACACCGGCAACGATGGATTTGAAGTAGTCGACCGAACCACTGGGGTCCCAGCCGGTGCCGTGATCGCGCTCGTAGTTGACAACGGTCTCCTGCACGATCCGCAGCGTCTCTGCGCCGGCGCTGACCGGTACCACCCGGCCGCGGAGGTGAAGGGCGACGTAGTCCCAGGTCGGGGCGGCGGGCGTCTGCTGGTAGATGGTCGGGGTGATGTAGGCGCTGGGCCCCTGGATGATCAGCAGGTGGCCGTCCGGTCCGTCCTGCAGCACCGCCCAGTGCGGATTGCGCCGATTCATGTGGCCGGCGAGCGTGCAGCCCACCAGGCCGGTGTCACCTCCGCCCTCGGCCGATGACGAGCCCGGCATGGGGATCACCGGGAGATGGGTCGCCTGCAGGTCGGTACCGCCGGGTGAAACCAGGAGCGCGAGTGGAAAGGAGCGGACCAGTTGCCGGGTCCAGGCAGGATCGGCGGCACGGTAAACGGGCGGTACGTACAAAGTGTCGGGTCCTGTCTAATCCTGGGGTACGGAGACGGGCAGCGCGGTGGCCGCTCGTCCGGTCCGGGTCAGTGAGTCCGCGATCTCTCCGGCTCTGGTCGCCGTGTTGGACAGCAACGACGACGAGATGCCGTGACTGGCCTCCGTGCCGCCTTGCAGGTAGATCGCGGCCGAGACGTGCTGACCGGTGGCGATCCGGTAGTCGCGGCCGATCAGCGGCCTGCCGTCGTCGCCGAGCTCGCAGTGCGGCAGCACGGGAGCGAGGATCCCGTCGGTGTCCATCGGCCGGTAGCCGGTCGCGAAGATCGCCAGGTCGACGTCGAGCGGTCCGTCGAGATGCGGGCTGCTGAGCTCGATCCGGACCTTGCCGGCCAGCTCCCGGACCTCGGAGATCTTGGCCAGGTTGACCACCCGCAGGCGCTCCTGGCCCGACACGGTGTCGGAGTACTGGCGGCGGTACAACTCCTCGATCAGGTCCTGGTCGACCGCTGAGTAGTTGGTGTTCGCGTGGTACCGGTACAGGCTCTGTTTCGTCTGCTGGTCGGCGTAGTAGAAGTCGTCGACGGCCTGCGGGTCGAAGACCTGGTTCGCGTACGGCGAATCGTCCGACTGGGTGTAGCCGTAGCGGGAGTAGACGCTGTAGATCTCGGCCGTCTCGTACTGCTTGTAGAGGTGGGCGGTGATCTCCGCCGCGCTCTGGCCGGCCCCGATGACAGCGATCCTCGGGCGGCTCGGCGGCCGCCAGTCGCGCAGGTTCGACAGGAACGACGAGCTGTGCCAGATCCGGTCCGAGGTCCGGACGCCGGCCGGCAGCGACGGCGTCAGCCCGGTCGCGACGACCAGGTTGCGGGTCAGGGTGGTGCTCACCTCGCCGTCGGGCCCGGATGCGGTCACCTCCCAGGCAGTGACCGCGCCATCTTCTTCCCAGGCGCCGATCCCGGTCACGGTCTGTCCGTAGCCGACCAGGTGCTCGAAGTCCGACGCCGCCCACTCGAGGTACTTGTGGAACTCGATCCGGGTCGGGAAGAGCGTCTTCTGGTTGACGAACGAGTGAAACCGGTGAGCCTGGTGGAGGTACGCCACGAAGCTGTGCCTGCTGACCGGGTTCCGCGGGGTGACCAGGTCCTTCAGAAAACTGACCTGCATGGTGGCGCCGTCGATCAGCATGTCGCGATGCCAGCCGAACTGGCCGGTCCGTTCCAGATAGCGGGTCCGCAACCGCGCGGGTTGCTCGGAGAGGGCGATCGCCAACGCGAGATTCGAAGGGCCGAAACCCACTCCGATGGCGTCGTAGATCTCTGTCTGAGCTGCGTCGCGGGGCATCGCACCTTCAATCTGAGGTCGGCGATTATGGTCTAGAGCATAATCTCCGCCGGTCCGCGTGGCAGGGTTCGCGTGTCGCGTTCCGGATCCGGCCGGTCGCGGAAAGTATTCGCCTCCGATGGGTTGGCGTTCTCATGATTCAAGATGGGATCGGTTTGGTGGGAGACTCTCGCCTACCGTCGTTCGGCGCATCCTCCGGGTGTGCGGAGTCCATCGTTGTCAGGAGTAGTCGTGAGTGCATCGGTCGCATCGGTGGCCTCGCCGACCCGGTTGGCTCTGCGCCGGGTACGCCGGGATCGCAGCGCGCGGCTGGGAGCCTGGCTGGTGATCGTGTTGCTGGTGATCGCCGTCGCCGCCCCGCTGCTGGTGAAACTCACCGGGCAGGACCCGTACAGCTACAACATCGGGCTGCTCGATCCGGCGCGGGGCGGGGCTCCGAAAGGGGCGATCGGCGGGGTCAGTGGCGAGCACTGGTTCGGCGTCGAGCCGCTGACCGGGCGCGATCTGTTCTCCCGGGTCGTCCTCGGCCTGCGGACCTCCCTGCTGATCGCCGTGGTGGTGACACTGATCACCACCACGGTCGGCACCCTGGTGGGAATCAGCACGGCGTACTTCGGCGGCTGGTACGACGCCGTCGTCTCCCGGGTGCTCGACTTCCTCTTCGGTTTCCCGCAACTCGTCTTCATGATTGCCCTCGGCATCATCGTGCCGGCCAGGTTCCCGCGCTGGCTGCTGCTGATCCTGGTGATCAGCGTCTTCGGCTGGGCCGGCCTGGCCCGGCTGATCCGTGGCCAGGCGCGCTCGCTGGTCACCCGCGAGTTCGTCGAGGCGGCTCGCAGCGTCGGCTCGAGCGGCTGGCACATCATCACCAGAGAGCTGCTGCCGAACCTGCTCGGCCCGATCCTGGTCGTCGCCACCATGGCGGTCCCCGGCTTCATCGGGCTGGAGGCGGCGCTGTCGTTCCTGGGGGTCGGCGTACCACCGCCGACAGCCAGCCTGGGCCGGTCGATCTCGGACTCGATCGTCTGGGTCTACACCGGCGCCGACCCGTGGTTCCTGATCTTCCCCGGCCTGATGCTGTTCGTCACGGTGCTCGGCTTCACCCTGCTCGGTGACGGCGTCCGGGACGGTTTCGACGTCCGGCTGCGGAGGGCGATCTGATGACGGACCTGGTCTGGTTCCTGGTCCGCCGGCTGTTCAGCACGATCCTGGTGCTGCTCGTCCTCAGCCTCGCGGTCTTCCTGATCTTCTACGCGATCCCGGCCGACCCGGCCAGGCTGGCCTGTGGAAAGCCTTGTACGCCGGACCTGCTGGAGCGGGCCCGGCACTTCATGCAGCTCGACCAGAGCGTCGTCCAGCAGTACGCCGCCTTTCTCAAGGGCGTCGTGGCCGGCCGGACGTACGGCGACGGCGCCGCTGCCGTGCACTGCAGCGCACCGTGCTTCGGCTACTCGTTCCCGCTGGCGCGCCCGGTCACCATGCTGATCCTGGACCGGCTGCCGGTCACCGCATCGATCGCGATCGGCGCCGCGCTGATCTGGCTGGTCGTGGGCGTCTCACTCGGTGTCGGGGCGGCCCTCAGACGAGGCCGGTTCTTCGATCGGTTCGCGGTCGGCCTAGCGCTGATCGGGGTCGCGTCGCCGTCCTTCCTGGTCGGTCTGCTCGCGATCCTGGTCTTCGGCTTCTGGCTGAACATGGTGCCGGTCAACGGCTATGTGCCGTTCACCGAGAGCCCGGTCGACTGGGCCTGGCACCTGGTCACTCCATGGTGCGTGCTGGCCGCCCTCTCGGCCGCCTCGTACATCCGGCTGACCCGCTCGCAGATGCTCGAGGAGATGAACCTCGACCACATCACGACCGCGCGGGCCAAAGGCGCGGGCGAACGCCGGGTGGTCGTGGTGCACGGTCTGCGCGGGGTGCTGGTGCCGATCGTGACGATCTTCGGGCTGGATCTCGGTGGTCTGCTCGGCGGCGCGATCCTGACCGAGAAGGTGTTCAGCATGCAGGGGCTGGGGGAGTTGCTGATCAGCGGCGTCGGCCAGCTCGACATCGCGGTGGTGGTCGGGGTGACCTTGTTCTCGGCGTTCCTGGTGATCCTGGCGAATCTGGTGGTGGACCTTCTGCACGGCGTACTGGATCCGAGGGTGACCCGTGGCTGACAAACCTGTACTCGAGGTCCACGACCTGTACGTCACCTTCCGGACCGAAGGTGGCGAGGTGCCGGCCGTGGCCGGCATCGACTTCGCGGTCGCGCCCGGCAAGACGCTCGCGATCGTCGGCGAGTCCGGCTCCGGCAAGAGCGTCTCCTCGGCTGCCGTGATGGGCTTGCTGCCCGGCAACGCCGAGCTCAGGGGCGAGGTGCTGCTCGACGGCCGTGAGCTGATCGGGCTGCCCGCCGAGGATCTTCGCCGGATCCGCGGCAACGACATCGCGCTCGTGTTCCAGGACGCGCTCTCGGCGCTGAATCCGTACTACTCCGTCGGCTGGCAGGTGGCCGAGGCGTACCGGCTGCATCACGACGTCTCCAAGAAGGACGCCTTCCAGCGGGCGATCAGGATGCTCGATCTGGTCGGTATCCCGGCGGCGGCGCAACGGGCCAAGGACTATCCGCACGAGTTCTCCGGCGGGATGCGGCAGCGCGTCGTGATCGCGATGGCACTCATCAACGACCCGAAGGTGCTGATCGCCGACGAGCCGACGACCGCGCTCGACGTCACCGTGCAGGCCCAGATCATGCGGCTGCTCGAGGATGTTCAAGCGGAGTTCGGTACCGCGCTGGTGCTCATCTCGCACGACCTCGGAGTAGTCGCCGAGGTGGCGGACGACGTACTGGTCATGTACGCCGGTCGTGCCGCCGAGCGTGGTTCGGTGAAGGACCTCTTCTACCGCGCGGCCCACCCCTACAGTCTCGGCTTGCTGGGCGCGATGCCGCGGGTCGACGTACCGCCGCGGCACCGGCTGACGACGATCCCCGGCAGCCCGCCGTCGCCCGGCTCGATCAAGACCGGCTGCCCCTTCCAGCCGCGGTGCGCCTATACGAGCCAGGTCGGCGAGCGGTGCATCACCGAGCGCCCAGAACTCACCCCGAGACCAGGCGAGGGCTACCACGAGGCCGCCTGCCATCTCGGCCGCCGACCGGAGGTCGCCCCGTGACCGAGCAGCCAACCCCCGCCGACGAGCTGCTCCGGCTCGAGGGTGTGAAGAAGCACTTCGGGCTCGGTACGGCGCCCTGGCAGCGATCGATGTCGGTGAAGGCCGTCGACGGTGTCGACCTGGTCGTCCGCCGCGGCGAGACGGTCGGTCTGGTCGGCGAGTCGGGCTCGGGCAAGTCCACGCTGGCCAGGATCTCGACCCGCCTGCTCGACCCGAGCGCCGGCCGGGTCCGGATCGCCGGTCAGGACGTCACCAGGTTGCGCGGTCGCAAGCTCCGCCCGGTTCGCCGGCGGATCCAGATGGTCTTCCAGGACCCGCAGGCATCGCTCAATCCGCGTCAGTCGGTCGGTACGATCCTGACCACCCCGTTCAAGGCGCAGGGCGTCCGCCCGACCCGCGCGCAACTGGTCGACCTGGTCGGCCAGGTCGGTCTGTCCGAGGAGCATCTCGAGCGCTACCCGCACGAGTTCTCGGGTGGTCAGCGGCAGCGGATCGGGATCGCCAGAGCCCTCGCGGTCAAGCCGGACCTGCTGATCTGCGACGAGCCGGTCTCCGCTCTGGACGTGTCGGTCCAGGCGCAGGTGCTGAACCTGCTGGCCGACCTGAAGGACGAGCTCGGACTGTCCTACGTCCTGGTCGCGCACGACCTGGCGGTGGTCCGGCAGGTCGCGGACCGGCTCGCGGTGATGTATCTCGGCACGATCGTCGAGGAGGGGCCGGCGGCCGAGGTGTACTCCTCGCCCGCGCACCCGTACACCCGGGCGTTGCTGTCCGCGGTGCCGGTCCCCGATCCCGGCGCGGTCCGCGACCGGATCGTGCTCAAGGGCGATGTGCCGACGCCCGTCGACCCGCCGTCGGGGTGCCCGTTCCGGACCCGGTGCTACAAGGCCGAGGACGTCTGCGCGACGGTCCGGCCGGTCCTGGAACCAGTTGCCGGGGGCACCCATCGGGTCGCCTGCTACTTCCCGGAACCGCCTGACCCTGTTGAACTCTCGAACCCCCCATTGTCTGAGAGGACACCATGAAACGCTCTACCCGAGCGATCGCAGTCGCTGCCGCACTGGCGTTGGCTGCTACCGCCTGCAACGCCAATGACAGGACAGCTCCGAGCGGTGGCAACAGCGCCGCGGCCGAGCAGGGTGGCACCATCCACCTGCTCAGCACCAGCAAGGACATCCACCTGGATCCGGCCAAGAGCCAGAACCTCGGGATCAGCACCGTGCACCTGATCGTGCGTGGCCTGACGTCGTGGAAGACCTCGCCGGACAAGGCCACCGAGGTGGTGCCGGACATGGCCACCGACATCGGTCAGGCCAGCGACGCCGGCAAGACCTGGACCTACAAGCTCAAGCCCGGGCTGAAGTACGAGGACGGATCGCCGATCGTCGCCGCCGACGTCAAGTACGGGATCGAGCGGTCCTTCGCGCCGGAACTGTCGGGCGGCCTGGGGTACCACAAGTCGCTGCTGGTGGGTGGTGACAAGTACACCGGTCCGTACAAGGGCCAGGAACTCGCCTCGATCGAGACGCCGGACGACAGCACCATCGTCTTCAAGCTGAACAAGCCGTTCGGCGACTGGCCGTGGATCGTCAGCATGCCGGCCTTCGGGCCGGTGCCGAAGAAGGCGGACAGCGATCCGGCGCACTACGACGACAAGCCGGTTGCCAGCGGCCCCTACCGGGTGAAGACGAACGACACCGGCTCCAAGCTGGTCCTCGATCGCAACCCGAACTGGGACAAGGCGACCGACGAGGCACGCACCGGGCTGCCGGACTCGATCGTCTTCGACATGGGCCTTCAGCCCGACGTGGTCAACCAGCGACTGATCGCCGACGCCGGCGACGACAAGTTCGCGGCCGCCACCGGCACGGTGATCCCGCCCGCGCTGATTCCGAGCGTCACCGGCAACCCGGCGGTGAAGGCCCGGGTCGCGAAGTCTCCCTCCGGCGCGCTGCAGTACCTGGCACTGAACAACAAGCGCCCGGGCCTGTCGAACCCCGAGGTCCGCAAGGCGATCGAGTACGCCGTCGACAAGCAGGCGGTCCAGGTCGCGGTGGGCGGCCCGGAGTTCGGTGGCGAGCTCGCCACCACGCTGATCACGCCCGGCCTGGACGGCTACAGCAAGTACGACCTGTATCCGGCCTCGCCGCAGGGTGACCCGGACAAGGCGAAGTCGATGCTCGCCGCCGCCGGCGTGAGCAACCTCAACCTCGTGCTCGCCGCCACCAACACTCCGGTCGGACTCGGCGTGGCACAGGCGATCCAGCAGGGCCTGAAACGAGCCGGGATCACCGTCACCATCAAGCCCTACGAATCGGACCCGCTGTTCGACCTCACCACCGGTCCCAAGGGTGACTACGACATGACGGTGTCGACCTGGCTGCCGGACTTCCCGAGTGCGCTCGGCAACATCCAGCCGCTGTTCGCGTCGTCCGAGATCGGTAACGGCGGCTACAACCAGGCCCGTTACTCCAACCCGGCGGTGGACACCGCGATCCAGGCGGCCACCGCGGAGCAGGACCGGAGCAAGGCCGCCTCGGCCTGGGGTGCGCTGGACAAGCAGATCATGGCCGACGCGCCGGTGGTGCCGCTGATCTATGCACGGACCGCCTTCCTGCACGGCTCCAAGGTGCAGAACTTCTACCTGCCGTCGTACCCGCCGTACCCGAACGTCCTGACCCTGGGTCTGAGCAAGTAGCGGTACCGGCTCAGGTGCGGCCTTCCTTTTCCTGAGCTTCGAAGAGGGTCGGCTGGGTCTCGGCATCGAGTCCCCAGTCGGCCCTCATCACCGGGTAGCCGGCCTTTTCGGCGGCGGCGCAGACCTTGACGTCGTCGTCGACCAGTACCGCGACCCGCCGCTCCTGCGCGAGCGTCCTGAGCCGGGCCAGCTTCATCATGGCCGACGGGCGGCGGTCGTTGTTGCCGCGCATCAGCAGCTTGCCCTCGGGGAAGCCGTTGTCCTCGAACCACTTCACCGTGTCGCGCCTGAGCCGCTCGGGCCGCCCGGTCAGGTAGACGATCTCGTGGTCCGCCGCCAGCGTGGTCGCGACCGCGAGCCCTTCGTCCAGTACGGCGTCGTCCTTGGCGTGCGCGAAGAACGAGTCCCAGTCCTTCGGCTTCTTCTCCAGGTACTTGATCCGCTGACTGGTGTCGGACAGCGTCGCGTCGATGTCCAGTACGGCGTACGGGCGTTGGTCGTCAGGCACGTCCCCCAGCTTCCCAGGTACTGCGATCAAGCGCGTACTCGACCTCGCCGAACTCCGTCCCCGGCAGCGGCTCGTCGAAGTCCACGTGGAAGAGCCGGACGAACCGGAGCCCCGACTTCGCCATCACTCGTCGCGACCTGGTGTTGACCGCCATCGTGTCCGCCACCACCCGCGTCATCCCCAGCGCCCCGAACGCGTGGTCGATCAGCGCACGGGTGCCCTCGGTCGCATACCCCTGCCCCCAGGCCGCCCGGTTCAACCGGTATCCGACATCGACCGTCCCCGCCTCGCCGGTCGGCTGCAACCCGAACCACCCGACGAACCGCCCACTCGACTTCTCGTGCGCCGCGAACGTCCCCAGCCCCGGATGCGTCTCGTACCGCGCGAGGATCTCGGGCAGCACCTTCCGCTCGATCTCGTCCCGCGGCGTCGGCACGCCGGTCAGATACCGCATCACCTCGGGATCGCGATCCAACTCCACCAGCAACTCGACATCCCCGACCGTGAACCGCCGCAACACCAGCCGCCCGGTCTCGAGATAGATGTCCATGGAGTGATCCTCGCGACCCTGATCAGCCACTTCAACTCGATTTGGTGTTCGGATGGCGGGCAGTCGGGGGGTTGTGGGTGTGTTGATTGGGTGCAGGTGTGTACGCCGGGTTAGCGTTCTCGCGCGATGAACGACTCGATCACCTTTCTGCACAGCTCGGACTGGCAGCTGGGCATGATGCGCCGGTTCCTGGGGCCGGACGGTCAGGCTCGGTGGGCTCAGGCGCGGCTGGATGCCGTCATGCGGATCGGGGACGTCGCCAAGGAGACCGGCGCGGCCTTCGTGGTCGTCACCGGGGACGTGTTCGAGCACAACCAGGTCGAGCGGCAGACGATCCTGCGCGCTTGTGAAGCGCTGAAGCGGATCGAAGTACCGGTGGTGCTGTTGCCGGGCAACCACGACGCGCTAGAGCCTGGGTCGCTCTGGTCGTCGGCGCAGTGGTTGGGGCATGCGCCGGATCACGTCGTTGTCGTGACGGACAGCAAGCCGCTGGAGATCGTGCCGTGGGTCGAGATCGTCGGTGCGCCGTGGCGTTCGCGCCGGCCGGTTTCCGATCCGGCGGCTCCCGGGTACGCCGAGCTGAAGCCGGCGCCGGCCGGTACGACGCGGATCCTGCTCGCGCACGGGCAGCTGACCAGCCTGAGCGGTGGCATGTCCGACGTACCGACGATCGACCAGGCGGCGCTCGAAGCGGCTGTCGCCGATGGGCGGTTGCACTATGTCGGTCTCGGTGATCGGCACTCGACCACGGAGGTGACCGAGCGGATCTGGTTCTCCGGGACGCAGGAGGTCACCGCGCCGGAGGAGACGCATCCGGGCAACGTCTTGAAGGTGACGCTCGGACCGGCCTCGGGAAAGAAGCCGGCGACGATCGAGGTCGAGCCGATCCGGGTCGGCGCCTGGCACATGGTGGAGCACCACGCGGAGCTGTACGACGAGGAGTCGCTGACGGCGCTGGAGGACTTCTTCGCCGAGCTGCCGGAGAAGGAGCGGACCTACGTCCGACTCGCCGCCGACGGGTCGCTGCCGTTGCCGCTGCTCAGCCGGCTGGACGCGATGGTCGACGCGCAGGGCGAGGTCTTCGCCAGCGTCGAGCGGTGGGCGAAGTTCTGGACCGTGCGCCCGGCACCCGATGCCGCGGACCTGGACGCGTTGCAGTTGAGCGGTCCCGCGCGGGCCGCGATGGAGGAGTTGCGGCAGGCCCTGGCCGCCGGCGACGAGGGTGCCGGCGCGGCCCTCACGCTGATGCACAGACTGGCCCGGGACGCGGGATGAGGCTGCATCGACTGACGCTGCGGAACTTCCGTGGCGTCAAGGACCGTACCGTCGACCTGCCTGGCATCGGTACCACCGTGATCGTCGGCGACAACGAGGTCGGCAAGTCGAGCCTGGTCGAGGCGTTCGCGCTCGTCTTCGACTTCCCCGACGACTCCAAGTCGACCCGGATCCGCGACATCCAGCCGGTCGGCCAGGACGTGGCGCCCGAGGTGACGGTCGAACTGACCCTGGGCGGGCGCGAACTCACGTACACGAAACGCTGGCTGAAGAACCGCTCCACCGAGCTGTCCGTCGTCGAGCCCGACGGCCGGCGCCAGACCTTCACCGGTCGCGAGGCGCACAACGAGGCCGAGCGGCTGTTCGCCGAGAACGTCGATCCCGTGCTGTGGCAGACGTTGATGGTCGGTCAAGGGCAGTCGCTGGTACTTCCGACGCCCGCCGATGCCGAGCCACTGATCACGGCGGTCACCGCTGAATCCGGTACGCCGGTCGACGGCGCCTCGATGCCCTTGGTCACCGCCGTCGAGCACGAGTACCTGCGCTACTGGACCCGCGGCGGCCGCCCGACCGGCGACTTCGCCAAGTCGGCGCAGCACGTCGCGGCGGCGGAGTTGGCCGCTGAGCAGGCGCTGAAGGCGATGGACGAGGTGCTCACCGACATCCGTCGCGCCGAGCGGCTCGCGCTCGACCTGGCCGACCTGTCCGGACGGCTGGACGAGCACCTCGAATCGGTCGAGGGACTGCGCGAGAAGAAGAAGGCGACCGACGAGATCCTGCTCCGGCGCGACTCGATCCGCAGTCGCGCCGAGACCGCTCGCGCGCGGTTGGAGAACCACACCCGCACCCGGCTCGAACGCGAGCGGCTGCTGGCCGATGTCGAGCGCTTCACCAAGGCCGATGCGGAGTTGGCCGAGCGGTGGAAGCACGCCGACCAGACTGCCCGCAAGGCGGCCGAGACGGTGCACGCCGCCGAGGCCGCGCTGGCCGAGGTGGTCGAGCTCAGGGACGAGCGCCGTGGCGAGGTTCAGGATGTGGAGCGGCTCGTCTCGTCGCTGATGGACCGGGCCGAGCTGGGTCGGTTGCTGGGTCAGCAGTCGGAGCTGGTCGACGTACGGGCCCGGATCGCTGCCGCGGGAGCGGTGCTCGATGCGATCTCGGTCGATGACGCGTTGGTCAACGCGTTGGAGGATGCGCGCGCGAAGGTCGTCGAGGCTCGGGCGGCGCTGGCGGCCGGAGTACCGGAAGTGTCGGTACGACGGCTTGGCGGCGAAGCCGTTGAGTTGTCGGGGACCGGGTTGGATGCGGGCGGCTCGGCGAAGGTGCCGTCGTCGTTGGGTGAGGACGGCGCTGTCGAGTTGCTCGTGTCCGGCGAGTTGGTGGTCGGCGTACCGGGTGCAGTGGAGGTTCGTGTCCGCGCGGGTGGCGAGGCGGCGACTCTGCGGGCGGCGGTGGATGAGGCTGTCCGACGTGAGAAGGATCTGCTGAAGAAGGCCCGGGTCAAGGACCTGCCGGCCGCGCGCGAGTTGCTGCGCAAGGGGGACCTGGCGTCGGCGGAGTTGCAGGAGGCGCGGCGTACCGAGCGGTCGTTGACGGCGGGCGGCGACCCGGCGGAGCGGATCGCGTTGCTGACCTCGCGGCTCGGGTTCGTCGAGGGTGAGCCGGTCGAGGAGCCGGCCCCGAAGCAGGTCGCCGACGTCAGCGTGCCCGGGCAGATGTCTCTGTTCGAGCAGTTCGAGCCGGACGAGAACGCCTTCGACTTCGAGGATCTGGAGATCCCCGAGCCGATGGACGTCGGCGAGCTCGCGGTCGCGCAACGGCGGTTGGAGAACGCGCGGAGCGGCCTGGCCGAGGCGGAGGCGCTGCTGGCGGACGCGGAGTACGCGGCGGCGCAGGCGCGGAAGGCGGCCGACGAGGATCGGTCGGAGGCGCAGCAGGCGCGGGCGCGGGCCGAGTTGGCGGGGGAGCGGCTGGCCGCTGCGGTGGAGGCCCTTGAGGCTGCTCGTGAGTTGCTGGCCGACGATGACGTCGAGGGCGCTGAGGTCGAGGCGACGGCCGAGGTCGAGGCGGTACTCGAGGAGCTGACCGCGGTACAGGAGCAGGTCGACGCTGCCGGGGCCGATCGGGTCGCCGGCGAGTTGGCGGATGCGCTGGCGGTGGCGACGCGGCTGCAGGGTGAGCGGGACGCACTGCGTGACTCGCTGCGCACCACCGAGGGGCGGCTGGAGCAATCCGGGCGTGACGGACTCGCGACGCGTCGCGACACGGCCGACCTCGATCTGGCCGCCATCCGGTCGGAACACGAGAGCCTGAAGCGTCGCGCCGACGCGGCCCGCCGGGTCTACGAGACGCTCGGCCGGCATCGCGCGGAGGCGCAGACGAAGTACTCGGAGCCGTTGCAGACCCGGATCGAGGCCCTCGGCCGCAGCGTCTACGGCCCGTCGTTCCGGGTCTGGCTGGACGACGACCTCGCCGTCGCCGAGCGCGAACTGGACGGCGCCCGGCTGCGCGTCGAGGCGTTGTCGACCGGCGCCCAGGAGCAGCTCGCGATCATCACCAGGCTGGCGATCAGCCACCTGGTCAGCACCGGCGAAGGCAGCGTGCCGATCATCTTCGACGACGCCCTCGGCTGGTCCGACAAGGCCCGCCTCCGCGACATGGGCGCGCTGCTCGGCCGAGCCGGCGACCACGGCCAGGTCATCATCCTCACCTGCATGCCGGACCGGTACGAGTACGTCCCGCGCGCGACGTACATCAAACTCGAGTCCTGACGGACCGCTGACGTTGTAGCCTGCCGCGCATGAGTTTGCCGGTCGTGCGTGCTTACACCGCTCGGTTCTCCGGTGCGCTGACTACGGAGTCGCTGGATCGGCTTCGGTCGGTCAGCGGGTTGGAGGCTCGTGGGCGGCTGGATGACGAGCGGTCGGAGGAGTTCGGCGTACGGCGCCTGCGCGACACACCCGGTACGCCGGTGGTGCTGCGGCTGTATCGCGAGGACGGGCAGTGGTCGTTCGTGCTCACGTACCAAGGGGATCCGCCGGCAGCCGGTGAGTTGGCGGCGGTGCGCGACCGGGTGCGGGCGGCTGTTGCTGCTGCGGGCGTAGTACTGGACCAAGAGGTCTGAGCCCGTGTACCCCGTCGATCCGGCCAACGGGTATCAGGTGCGGGCGCGGGACCTCGAGTTCCTCGGCTACTCGCGCGAGCAGCTCGAGTGGTGGCACGGCCGGACGGCTCCGAACGGGCTGACGCCTGGGCAGTTCCGGGAGTTCAGGTCGAGCCTGCTCGATGCGCTGCGCTCGGACGACGTACCGGCCGAATCGGTGGAGGTGTTCCTCAAGGGTTCGAGCGTCAGTTTCTTCGCCAACAAGCGGAAAACGTTGCCGACGCCGGCGGAGCTGGCCGATCAGCCGGTGGCCAGGGCGCGGCTGGAGCAGTGGCTCGGTGATGATGCCGATCGGCCGCGGTCGCGGTTGTTCGATGCGATGCACCGGCTCGGGTTGGAGCCGCCGAGTGATGTCGACCTGGTGATCAGCTCGGACGAGATGGTCCGGCGGGCGCGGGAGAGGTTCGAGGCGGATCCGACCCGCGGGCCTGACGACTACCTGCATCCGAAGTACCGGTTCGTCCGGAAGTCGTTGATCAACGAGACGTTCCCCAGCATCGCCGACTGGACGGATCGGTGGCAGGCGATGCTCGGGCGGGAGGTAACGCCGGCCGTGTTCGGGCTTCGGGACGAGCAGCTCGAACCGCCGGACATCGATCAGGCGGTGCGATGGAAGATCGTGGGTCCACAGGCTCTTGCGATGAACTCGATGGGGAGCGGGCCGGTGGTGGAGAGCAGCTACGAGGACAGGCTCCGGATCACGCCGCCGGAGTTGCCGGTGCCGGCCGAGAATCCGCGGTTGCGTAACAACCAGCAGCGCGGGATCGATCGGGCGTTGCTGCGGTTCCTGGACTCAGAGGTCAGTCTGTCGGCCGATGCGTACCGGGTGCTGGGGCAGCGGGTCGCCGACGTCCGTCAGGCCTTTGTCGAGGATCCGGGCTTCGCTGCGAACGAGAATCGGCTGCTCGGGCAGGGCAGTTGTTTCTACGGTACGGCGATCCAGCCGGTCGCCGGGCGCGGACTCGACGTCGACGTACTGCTCGAGCTCCCGTACCGCCCGGACTGGAACCCGCAGCGCTATCTGGTCGAGGCCGAGCGGGCGCTGAACGAGAGCCGGACCTGCGCGGGGGCGGCGCAGCGGCAGAGCCGGAACGTACGGATCGACTTCCCGGGCGAGGTGCACGTGGACGTCGTACCGATGGTGAAGCTGCCGTCGGGCGAGCGGGCGATCGTGAACTTCGACGAGGACGCGTTCCAGCCGGTCGATCCGGTCGGGATCGCGGAGTGGATCGACCAGCAGGACTCACGGGCCGGCGGCAGCTTGCGGCCGGCTGTGCGGTTGCTGAAGTACGCCAACGCGATGGAGGGGAAGCTGCCGCTGGCGCCGATCGCGTTGACGATCCAGCTGGGTGAGCAGATCAAGCAATCGGGACTGGCTCAACGGGGTATTACCGACGACCTGCGCCGGCTGACCGACGGGCTCTGCGCTGCCACCGCCGATCCGGAGCGCAAGCCGCGGATCGACGATCCGAGCCGGCCGGACGTGAACTTCGACCATCGCTGGAAGGCCGACGACTACCAGCGGTTCCGGGTCGGGATCCGGGAGTACAACGATCGGCTGGTGGCTGCCCTGCGGACCGACCCGGACGGTACCCGGGCCGATGTCTGGGTGCCGGTGTTCGGGAAGGACTTCGCGACGTACCTGAATGAGCCCGTTGTGGACAGCGAACTGCAACTGTCGGCGGCCAAGGCTTTCGGTGGAAGTGCGCCGGCAGCTAGGGCGGTCGAACCCGGTGCGCAGGCGTCGAGGTGGCGGTCGGCCGGCTCGTCCGGCGCCGGCGAGCGTGGACGCGAATGAAGAGCTTCGGGGGTTGACCTGGAGTCCACTCCAGGTAGTTGGGTAGAGGCATGACCTCGATTCAGGTGCCGGACGGTGGGGTGACCATCGGCGAGGCGGCCCGGTTGACCGGGTTGTCCATCGACACGTTGCGGTACTACGACCGCGAGGGGCTGCTCGGCGAGTTGCCGCGCGACGGTGGTGGACGGCGGCGGTTCGATCAGCTCAGCATCGGACTGCTGGACGTGCTGATCCGGTTGCGGCGGACCGGGATGCCGATCGAGCAGGTGCGGCAGTTCACCCGGCATGTGCGCGAGGGCGACCGGGACCGGGCGGGGCGGCTGGCGTTGTTGCGGGAGCACCGGATCAAGGTGCTCGCGGATCTACAGCAGCTGGAGGCCGACCTCGAGGTCATCGACTGGAAGATCGCGGCCTACCAGGCCGCCGAGGACGGCATCGACCCGCCGCCTCGCGACTGAACCTCTCGATGGGAAACAGATGACTGAGGCAATGAACAGGAAGCTCGGCGGGCGTAGTACGAGCGCGCTGGGAGTCGGATGCTGGGCGATCGGTGGGCCGTGGGTGGCCTCTGGTCGGCCCGCGGGGTGGGGTGAGGTGGATGACGAGGTCAGCATCCGGATGATTCACACGGCCATCGATGCCGGCATCCGGCTGCTCGACACCGCAGATGTGTATGGCGCCGGGCACAGCGAGGTCGTGGTCGGTGAGGCGTTGCGACGGTTGCCGGCGAGCGTGCGCGACGAGGTGATCGTGGCGACCAAGTTCGGGAACGTCTTCGACGAGACGACCCGGGTGGCCGAGGGGCAGGACGTCTCGCCCGCCGCGATCCGGGCCGCGACCGAGGGCAGCCTGCGACGGCTCGGGGTCGAGGCGCTCGACCTCACGCAGATGCACGGTGGCGCCGACACGGCCGCCGAGGCGGAGGTCGTGGTGGCGACGCTCGAGGAACTCGTTGCTGAGGGCAAGCTCAAGGCGTTCGGGACGAGTGTCGACAAGCCGGAGGTGATCGCGGCGTACGGCAAATCGTCGGCGATCAGCGCGCAGTCCCAGCTCAACGTCTTCGGCCACGATCCCGAGGTGCTGGCGACGGCCCACGAGTACGACCTCGCGGTACTTGCCCGTACGCCGCTCGCCATGGGCCTGCTGACCGGCAAGTACGACCTCTCGAACCGGCCCGCCGAGACCGACGTCCGGCGCGACACGCCCTGGTGGACCTACTTCGACGACGACGCGATGGCCGACTGGCTGCGCCGGCTCGAATCCGTCCGGGAGATCCTCACGACGGACGGCCGAACCCTGACCCAGGGCGCCCTCTGCTACCTCTGGGCGCTGGACCCCATCATCATCCCGTTGCCTGGGGCCCGAACCCCGGAACAGGTCACCGAACACGCGGCGGCCATCAGCTTCGGCCCGCTGCCCGAGTCGGCGCGCCAGGAGATCGACGAGTTGCTCGCCGATTCCCCGGAACGCCGCTGAGTTCAGACCATCGGGATGACGCTGGCCGTGCTCAGAGTCGGCTCGGTAGCGCCGGGCTTGTTCTCGACGGTCAGGCCGAAGGCGATCTTGTCGGCCACCCCGCCGCGGATGACCTGTGGGCCGTCGCTGGTGGTCACGCCGACCGAGTGCATCACCTCGGACTTGTCGCTCAGCCAGAGTTGGTAGGTCTTGCCGCTGGGCAGCTTCGGCAGGTTGTTGAGCAGGACGATCGCGGTGTCCTTGCTGGCCGACATCACGACGGCCGCCTGACCGCCGTCCTTCAGGTTGCCGCGGACGGTCTTGGCATCCGGCTCGGCCAGCAGGGCGGCGAGTTGCTGGTTCTGCTGGTGCTCGCGGGAGCTGTCGCGGTACTGGTCGACGGCGATGCCACCGGCGCCGGCGACCAGGATCCCGGCCGCGGCCAGGCTGAACAGCGAGCGACGGTTGAAGGACTTCCGGCGTACCGGCGCGGGCAGCTCGACCTGTACTTCGGGACGCACCAGCGGCGGCAGTTGCCTGGTACTGGCGATCTCGGCGAGGACCCGGGTCTTCAGCGCTGGCGGTGGCTGGGTGGCGACCGCGGTACCGAGCTTGTTGGCCGCTTCGCGGAGCTCGGCGACCTCCGCGCTGCAGGACTGGCAGTCGGCGAGGTGTTCCTCGAAGTTGATCCGCTCGTCCTCGGGCAGTGCGTTCAATACGTAGGGACCGGTCAGCGCGTGCACTTCCGGTGTCGTCATGGTCCTCACCTCCCCGTCACACCCAGGCAGTCGCGCAGCCGGATCAGGCCGTCGCGCATGCGTGCTTTGATCGTCGCGAGCTTGGCGTCGAGCAACTCCGCCACTTCCCGGTACGAGTATCCGCCGTAGTAGGCCAGCGTCACCGATTCCCGCTGCAGCTCGGTCAGCGAGGACAGACAGTGCCGGACCTGTTCGACCTCGAGGTTCGTTGTCACGGCCTCCGCGACCTCGTCGTACTCCGTGATCGAACTCGCCGCCGCGACCGCCTGTTCCCGATCGGTCGACGACTGTTCGGAGCGGACCCGGTCGATCGCCCGGCGGTGCGCCATCGTCAGCACCCACGAGGTGAGCGAGCCGCGGTCGGCGTCGTACCGGGTGGCGGTGCGCCAGATCTCGACCATCACCTCCTGGGTCACCTCCTCGGACTGGGCCGGGTTGCGCAGGACGCGCCGGATCAGGCCGTAGACGCGGGGCGCCATCAGGTCGTACAGCTCGGCGAACGCGTCGGTGTCGCCACGTGCCACCCGGGCCATCAGGTCGGCCGGACTACCGGTCGCCGGGTTGACCACCCGCGGCCACGGTAAAGCGGTCTCCTCGCTCACAAGGCGTTTCCTCCGACTCGATCCAGCTGGTCGGAGGTACTTCGGAGCGCGGTGGTCATCGGATGGGTCAGCGCAGCACCCGGTCGGGTGAGCTGTAGATCACACAGCGCTCGCCCCGGGTGAAGCCGACGAGGGTGACGCCGAACCGCCGGGCGAGGTCGACGGCGAGGCTGGACGGCGCGCCCACGGCGACCATCATGCCGATGCCGGCCGCTACCGCCTTCTGGATCAGTTCGTACCCCATCCGGCCGCTGACGACGAGTACGAGGCCTTTGCGGCTGCGCTGGTTGAGCACAGTCCAGCCGACCACCTTGTCGACGGCGTTGTGGCGGCCGACGTCCTCCCGGACCGCTACCTTTTGGCCGTCCGGGGTGAAGAGGCCTGCGGCGTGCAGTCCGCCGGTACGGCCGAAGGTGGGTTGTGCGTCGCGGAGGAGGTCCGGCAGGCGCAGTACGACGTCCAGTGGTACCTCCACCGGGTCGACTGGGTCGTACTGGCGCTCGGCGAGCTCGTCGAGGCTCTGCTGGCCGCAGACGCCGCATGCGGCCGAGGTGACGCCGTACCGCTGGGGTGGTTCGCGGTCGGGCGGGCCGTCGAGGGTGACGGTGACTGTGTTGAACTGCTGGTCGCGGGTGAGCTTCACGTCGGTGCAGTAGGCGACCGTGCTGATCGCGTCCGGGCGGACGGCGAAGCCCTCGCCGAGGCAGAAGCCGGCGGCCAGCTCGAAGTCGGAGCCGGGGGTGCGCATGGTGATGACGAGCGGCTCGGGCGGGCGACCGGGCCACTCGAGGCGGAGCTCGAGCGGTTCCTCGGTGACCACCACGTCCTCGCGACGGGACGTCTTGCTGCCGTCCTGCACCTCGACCTTGTACCGGGTCGTGGGTCCTTTGCTCATGTATACAATCTAGGCGCTTATTTCCAGTCGCGCCTGATGGCGAGCCAATCGAAGTAGGACCAGGCGTAGCGGCGCTGGTGGCGGCGGATCTCCGGGGTGCAGCCGGGTGGGGGCGGGGCGTCGAGCCGGTTGATGAAGTAGACGGCGAGGACGGCGGCGAAGCAGTCGAGGTGTTCGGCCGGTACCGCCTTGGTGAGTGGGCTGGCCTTGAGGGCGGCGAGGGTGTCGATGCCGTCGCGGTGGGCGAGCGGGAGGAGACCGACCCAGTCGAACCAGGCGGGTCCGAGGGAGAGCCAGTTCCAGTCGACGGTCCAGCAGGTGTTGTGGGCGTCGATGAGGAGGTTGTCGGGGCGGATGTCGGTGTGGATCGCCGAGGTGGGTGCCAGCACGGTCGGGTAGAGCTCGACCAGGTCCTGGAGTTCCTGCAGCCGGTCAGGCAGCCACGGCTGGAATCCCTCGGGCATCGGCTCCTTGCCGGCCAGGATCTCGGCCGGCCGGTACCGGGGAAAGCCGGGCTTCTCGATCTCGGCGGTGAACGGCTCCAGATCGTCGAACGGACTGGGTGAAAGAGCAACGGCCATCTGCTCGAGCGTCGAGGTCACCGTCGCGAAGTCTTGGGGAGTCCAAGGCATCCCCGGCATCCGAGCCTCAACTCGCTCGGAAGCAACCGCAAACCATCGGGCTTCGCCCTCGGTCGCGGCGGTGGGGGAGAGAGCGGCCGCGCTGTTGGTGGCGGCGGCCGGCCCGGTGGTGATGCCCGGGGTCGCGGCGGTTGTGCGGGGTGCGGTGGCGTGGGCTGTTGCGAGGATGCGGGGGACGTGGATGGTCTGGGGGAGGCGTGGGACCAACTCGGCTTCGCGTTGGTAGGCCTGGTAGGGGTGTTGGGTGTCGTCTGCGGCTTTGACGAAGACTTCTCGGCCGTCGGCGAGTTTGAGTGGGGCTGCGAAGCCGCCGGTGAAGCCGGAGCCGACCGAAGGGCCTGCTGCTGCAACTTCGGTGCCTAGGGCAACTGTCAGCGCGGAGCGGAGGGACGGCGGGAGAGCGCTCCACGGTGGTCGGGCCGAGGTGGCTGTGTAGTCGACTTCGGGTGGTCCGCTCATGCAGGCAGGGTAGGGGGTCGGCGTGGCGGATGCCGCTGGTTTTCGTGGCGCGGCTACGGTGCGGTGGTGAGTGGATGGGCTTTGCATGTGCTCGATCTGGTGGGGATCTTCGTGTTCGGGATCACCGGAGCGCTGGTCGGAGTACGGAAGAAGCTGGACGTGTTCGGGATCCAGGTGCTGGCGCTGGTGACCGGACTGGGTGGTGGGTTCATCCGCGACGTACTGATCGGCGCGACCCCGCCGGCCGCCCTCGTCGACTGGCGGTACCTCGTGGTGCCGGTGGCGGCCGGGCTGATCACGTTCTTCCTGCATCCCGGGATCGGCCGGGTCGAGCGCCTGGTCAACATCTTCGACGCGGCCGGCCTCGCCCTGTTCTGCGTCACCGGCGCCCGCAAGGCCCTGGAGTACGGCCTGCCACCACTGTCCGCCGCGCTGGTCGGCACGATCTCCGGCATCGGCGGCGGCGTCATCCGCGACCTGCTGTCCGGCCGCGTCCCCGTCGTACTACGCAGCGAGATCTACGCCACCCCGGCGTTCCTCGGCGCCGGGATCGTGGTGGTCGTCAACGCCCTCCACTACGACGCCCCCTGGACCACCCTCGCGGCAGCCGTCGTCTGCTTCCTGATCCGCTTCATCGCCATCCGCCGAGGCTGGAACGCCCCACTACCCCGCGTGACTTAGAGCGGGCGGGACCCATCCGTTGACCACGGCAAGCAGTTCCAGGTACCGGGGCCAGCGCGGGTCGACGGTCGCCCGTCGGAGGTGGGCGAACCGCTCACGAAGTGACCCAGGCTGCTCGACGGCCACCGCATAGTCGGCCGCCATCAGCCGGACGGCATCGCGGAAGGACGGCTGCTGGGCGAGCTCGGCGAGCTCGACCCAGGCTTCCAGTTGCTCGGCAGACGGATGGTCCGGCAGTTCGGCGGTGAGCGTCTGGCGGATGCCCGCGAACACCGGATCGGATCCGAAGACGCTCGCGAGGAAGTCCTCGATCAGTTGACGTCGTTCGAGGTCGGAGAGTCGGGCGAGTCGGTGCATGAGCTTCAGCTCCTCGGGGGACGAGCCACGCTCGGCCACCGCCGTGAGGATCGCGCGCCGCAACCGCAGGGTCCGGATCTGGACCGCGAGCGCCTCCGCATGGGCGGCGGCGACCTCGGAGAGCGCGATCTCCTGATCCAGGACCCGGCGGATCGTGCCGAGATCGAGGCCGAGTTCACGCAACGAGCGGACCAGATCGAGGCGAGCGACGGCGGCGTGGTCGTAGCGGCGGTAACCGGCCGGGCTGCGGTCGGTCGGTGGTACGAGCCCACGATCGGAGTAGTACCGGACCGCCTTGACCGTCAGTCCGGTCCGCCGGGCCAGTTCGCCGATCGAGAAGAGTTCGTCCATGCAGACCACCCTGGTGTCTCCCACCGGGGGAGACTCAAGCTCAATTGTGGGCGAAGCGGGTTTTCGGGCGGGCGAAGGTGACTGAGACGCTCGCTATCAGGGCACACGCGATGCCGACGCTGACTGGCACCCAGTACGCGTCCGAGGCACCCCAGACGTCGACCGCATGTCCGGCGGCCGCGTTGCCCGGGGCAACACCGAGAAGCAGCCCGGTGACGGTCCAGGTGATCGCCTCGGTGAGCCGCTGCGGCGGCACCCATTCCTCGACGCACGCGGTGACCGCGACCATCGTGGGTGCGATCGTCAGGCCGGCGCCGAACAGCACCACCCCGAGCACGAGGATGTTGCCGACCCAGGGCAGCGGCGCGAGCGTGATGGCCAACGCGATGGTGCCGAGCAGCAGCCGTCGCTCCACCGGTGCCTTCCAATGAACCGATCCGTACCAGAGCCCCGCCAGCAGCGACCCGAGCGCCCACACGGCCAGTACGACGCCGGACATGCCCGGCTTGCCCTCGGAGGCGGCGAAGGCCACGGTGACGACCTCAGCGCTTCCCAGGGTGGCGCCCAGGCCGAGCCCGATGATGCTGAGCAGGAGCAAGGAGAGCCAGGGGAGCGGTGCCTTCTCCGTACCGTTCGAGCTGCCACGGCCAGGTGGGTCGGAGGCGCGGAGCGAGGCCAGCCAGACACCGCCGCCCAGGCCGAGTACTCCGGCTGCCGCCGGGCCGGCGTACGGGCTGAGCTGGGTGGCGAGGGCCGTGACGAGGACCGGACCGACGATGAAGACCACCTCGTCGCCGACGGCCTCGAGCGCGAAGGCGGTCTGGAGAGCGCGACCCCGGCCGAGCAGATGGGTCCAGCGCGCCCGGACGAACGAGCCGACCTGCGGACGGGTGCCTCCGGCAACGAACGAGATGACGTACAGCACCCAGGACGGCGCGTCGGCACGGACGGCGACGAGCAGGCCGCCCAGGGCGACCGTGCACAGCATCGTGCCGACCAGCAGCAGCATGCGCTGGCCCCAGCGGTCGACCAGCCGGCCCTGAATGGGTCCGGTGAGCGCTCCCGCGATCACCCCGGCGGCGGAGACCGCGCCGGCCAGACCGTACGAACCGCTCTCCCGGGCGATCAGGATCACCGTGCCGAGACCGAGCATCGAGATCGGCATACGCCCGACGATCCCGGCGACGAAGAAGGCACGGGCGCCGGGCCGGCGCATGAGGTGTACATAGGGCTTCAGCATGGGAAATCGACTTCACCCTAGCTGCCCGCGGAGGGACCGCACGCATCAGTTACCGGTGCGCCTGGGATCATCGAGGTATGCCCGTCGAGCTGACGCCTGATCCGACTCCCTACGACGCCGTCCTGCTGCTCTCCTTCGGTGGACCCGAGAAGCCCGCGGACGTGCTGCCCTTCCTGCAGAACGTCACCCGTGGCCGCGGTATCCCGGATGAGCGGCTGGTCGAGGTCGGTGAGCACTACTACTCGTTCGGCGGTCGCAGCCCGATCAACGACCAGAACCGTGCGCTGCTGAAGGCCCTCCGTGAGTCCTTCGACGAGGTGGGCCTGGACCTGCCGCTGTACTGGGGCAACCGCAACTGGGAGCCGTACCTGACCGACACGCTGCGCCAGATGACGGCCGACGGGGTACGGCGGGCTGTGGTGATTGTCACGAGCGCTTACCCGTCGTACTCCGGCTGCCGGCAGTACCGGGAGAACCTGGCCGATGCGACCGCAGCGGTCGAGGGGGCGCCGCGGATCGACAAGCTGCGGCACTACGCGAATCACCCCGGCTTCGTCGGCTCCTTCGTCGAGTCCACCGCCGAGACGCTGAGCAAGCTGCCCGAGGGCTCCGCGATCGCCTATGTGACGCACTCCATCCCCACCAAGATGAACGAGACCAGTGGCCCCGACGGCAACGGGTATGTCAGCTGGCATCTGGACGTGGCCGCCGAGATCACCGCGGAGCTGCAGCGGCGTACAGGGGTCGAGCGCCGGACCGACCTGGTCTACTGCTCGCGCTCCGGGCCGCCGCAGGTGCCGTGGCTGGAGCCGGACGTCAACGACCACCTGGAGGCCCTTGCGGCCGACGGGGTGCCGGGTGTCGCCGTGGTACCGATCGGGTTCGTCAGTGACCACATGGAGGTCATCTACGACCTCGACACCGAGGCACTGGCGACTGCCGAGAAGCTGCGGCTGCCGATGGCTCGTGCCGCGACCCCTGGTACCGACCCGCGGTTCGTGACGATGCTGCGCGACCTGGTCCTCGAGCGGGCCGCCGCCGAGCGTGGCGAGCAGCCTGCCCGCCCCTGCCTCGGCAAGCTCGGCCCTGGGTGGGACGACTGCCGCCCCGACTGCTGTCCTGCCCTCCGCCGCCCCGGAGCGCCTACCTCCCGCGAATCAACAGGCCCCGAATCCGCCGCACCGGCAGCTAAGGAATCCGTATGAGCTCCGAGAACCCCCAGGACCTGCTGAAGCTGGCTGTCGAGGTCGCCGCCGAGGCAGCCCAGCTGATCGTCGAGCGCCGCCGGGGCACGGTCACCGTGGCCGACACCAAGAGCACCGCGACGGACATCGTCACCGCCGTCGACCGTGAGTCGGAGGAGCTGATCCGGGCCCGGGTGCTGGCGGCCCGGCCGGACGACTCGTTCCTGGGCGAGGAGGGCGACGACGTCAACGGCTCGAGCGGCGTGCGGTGGGTCGTCGACCCGATCGACGGCACGGTCAACTACCTGTACGACATCCCGACCTACGCGGTGTCGATCGCGGTCGAGGTGGACGGGCAGACGGTGGCCGGTGTGGTCGTCGATGCGCCGAAGGGCGAGATGTTCACCGCGACACTGGGTGGCGGGGCGTTCCTCGACGGCAAGCCGATCAAGGTCTCGGACTGCCCGGACCTGAGTAAGGCGCTGGTCGGCACCGGCTTCGGGTACGACGCGGAGCGGCGCGCAGTACAGGCCGAAGTTGTGCAATCGCTGATCACCAAGGTGCGGGACATCCGCCGGATCGGTGTCGGGGCGATCGACCTGTGCTACGTCGCCTGCGGCCGGCTGGACGCGGTCTATGAGCGCGGGCTGAACCCGTGGGACTACGGCGCTGGCGCGCTGATCGCCGCCGAGGCCGGCGCGACGGTCGGCGGGATCGACGGAGCCCCGGTGTCGCCGGAGATGTCGATCGCGGCGACACCGGCCGTGTTCAGCGCGCTGCACGATGCGCTCGCTGCCGCCAACCCGCTCAGATTGTAAAACTGCTCGTTAGTGCGCGCTAGTACGCACTAATGAGCATTCCGCTGTTCGGTCCTGTCTCAATCTGCGACACGCGGGCCAGAAGATGGACCCCGGCGCGCGCGAAGGGCCGTTGATAGGGCACAATCCCTGCCTCGGGGGCGGTACTGACACCGCTGCCAGCCTGTCTGTCAAGGGTTTCGGGGGACGAGAGCTTCCATCGCGGAATTTCTCGGCCGCTTTACCCGTTCAAGGGCTCAGCAGGCAACACCACGGGTACGAAGAGGGCAGGGAACACCATGGCGACTGATTACGACGCCCCGCGCAAGACGGACGAGGACTCCAGCGAAGAGTCGATCGAGGAACTGAAGACTCGCCGTCACGACAAGAACTCCGGCAAGGTCGACGAGGACGAGGCGGAAGCTGCGGAAAGCTTCGAGCTGCCCGGCGCGGACCTGAGCCACGAAGAGCTGGCGGTGCGGGTGCTCCCGCGCCAGGCCGACGAGTTCACCTGTTCGAGCTGCTTCCTGGTTCACCACCGCAGCCAGCTCGCGAACAGCAAGAACGGACAGCTGATCTGCCGCGACTGCGCTGCCTGAACCACAGCATCGTCGCCCTGCTCGGCTGAGTCCGTACCGACTCACGGGACCGTCCCCTCGCAAGGGGGACGGTCCCGTTGTCATGTCTTCGGCGATACCTGAAGCTGAGGAGATGAGCAGGCAGATGCGAGATCTGTGGGCGGAGGGACTGGGGCTGCTGCGCCACGAACCGACCGAGATGCGGGTGCGGATCCGGCACGACGGTCACGAGCTGGTGGACACGGTCAGGGCGATCCTGGTCTGGGAACCGCGCCGGGTGGTCCCCTCGTACGCCGTACCGGCGACCGAGCTGCACGCGACCGTGAGCCCGTCGGACGAGCCGGTGAGGCCGGTACCGGACGGCATCCTCCATCCCGGCATCCCGTTCGCGGCGCACTCGTGCCCCGGGGAGGTGATGGACGTCGACGGGCTGGCAGGCGCCGGCTTCCGCCCCGAAGACCCGGAGCTGATGGAGTACGTCGTACTGGACTTCAACGCATTCGACGAGTGGTACGAGGAGGACGAGCGGCTGGTGTCGCATGCTCGGGAGCCGTACCACGCGGTCGCGGTCCGGCCGAGCTCGCGGACGGTCCGGGTCGAGCGCAACGGGGTGGTGCTGGCAGAGAGCAGCCGGCCGACTCTCGTGTTCGAGACCAGTCTGCCCACCCGCTTCTACCTACCGCGGGAGGACTTCGTTGCGGAGTTGCTCCCGAGCGAGCGGCGTACCGCGTGCGCCTACAAGGGCCATGCGACGTACTACTCCGTCGCAGGCGCTCCTGACCTGCTGTGGAGCTATCTGGAGCCGCTGAAGGAGGTCAGGGGGCTCGCCGGGCTCGTGTCGTTCTTCGACGACGCACTGGACGTGTATCTCGACGGCAAGCTTCGTGACCGTCCACGTGGTGCTGTGGCCGAAGCCGTGCGTCAGGAGTTCGGCTTGTCCTCGTAACCGGGCGGCAGGCTGCCGGTGGACTTCAGCCAGTACTTCGCCGCGCGGTCCTCGGCGAACCGCTTGGCGGCCGCGGCAGAGGCTCCACTGGCGACGGCCCAGGTGACGATCTCGAGGTAGCCGGCCTGGTTGCCCTTGGGCGGCTTACCACCCGACCCGATCTTCCAGGCCGTCGTCACCGCCTTGTTGGCGAGCAGGCCCACCACGATGGTGAACGCCATCAGCACGAGCTTCCAGCCGATCTTGGCACCGATCACAACTGCCTCCTAAGTCCCGTTGCTCAGGATCTTGCCACGCTGTCAGCCGTCAGGGCGGCTGCGAGCTTGTCTGGGTGCCGCGTGGCGATGAGCCAGTAGGGCGCAGGGTCCTGCGGGTCGGTGATCTCCACCCGTACGGCGCCGGGGAGGTAGCTGCGCAGGACCAGGTAGGCAGCGGGGTCGCAGTCGCGGCCGAACGCGTTGCGGGCAGCCTCACCGGACAGGGGCTCGACCTTGCCGAGGTGCTCCCGCTCGATGCGGGCGCGACCGGCCTGGAGCTTCTGGGAGTCGACGGAGACCACAGCACCGCCGTACCGGACGAACAGAGTGACCAGGAGGACTGCTGCGATCCCGCCGACCGCTGCGCCCGCTATGACGCCGGCGGGGACAGCAGTGATGACGTACAGGGTGATCACTGCCGCGGTGGCGATGATCCACCAGCTCACTGGCACGCTCAGCCGTTCCCGGTATTGCTCCACGACACCAGCCTGGCACGGCGGGTGTCCGGCGCCGTCGGTAGGGTCCTCTCCCATGACTGAGGTACTGATCCAGCGGCTAGACGAGGACCTGCCGGTACCGGCGTACGCGCACCCGGGAGACGCGGGCGCCGACCTGGTCGCGGCCAGCGACATCACCCTGAAGCCGGGGGAGCGGGGACTGGTCGGTACCGGGATCGCGATCGCGCTGCAGGACGGGTACGCCGCGTTCGTGCACCCGCGGTCCGGGCTGGCCGCGAAACACGGGGTGTCGATCGTCAACGCGCCGGGCACTGTGGATGCGGGCTACCGTGGCGAGATCAAGGTGTGCTTGATCAATCTGGACCCGGCTGCCGAGATCACCCTGAAGCGGGGCGACCGGATCGCGCAGCTGATCATCCAGCGGGTCGAGCGGGCCCGGTTCGTCGAGGTGACCAAGCTGCCGGGGTCGGATCGAGGCGAAGGTGGCCACGGCTCGACCGGCGGCTTCGGCGGTGTGACACGCTGATCAGGTGCAGGCAATTGACCTGCCGGATGAGCGAGACTACGGCGGGCCGTCACGGCCGCCAGCGGATTTGATGATGACTATGGAAGTAGGGCAAGAGCAGTGATCTTCCGTCGCAAGGGCAAGAACGACGACGCCGAGACGACTGGCGGTTTCTTCGGCGACGAAGAGGAAGCGGTCGAAGGCGACGGCGCCGAGGAGGCCGCGCCGGTCGGTCGCAGCGCCGGCCCGTTCGACTCCAGCGAGGTGGAGCCCGAGACGCTGGAGGCCGAGGACCGGATCGACCTCGGTGCGCTGGTGGTCACCGGGCTGCCCGGGATGGAGCTGCGGCTGCAGGTCGACGAGGCCAGCGGCGACGTCCAGGCGGTGCTGCTGGTGCTGGAGGACTCCGCGCTGGAGCTGCGTGCGTTCGCGGCGCCCAAGACGAGTGGCATCTGGAACGAAGTACGGCGCGAGATCGCCGCCGAGGCGACCCGGATGGGTGGCACGGCGTCCGAGACCGAGGGGCCGTTCGGGACCGAGCTCGTGCTGGTCGTACCGGTCGAGGACCCCGAGGGGCAGATCTTCAGCCAGACCTCGCGCGTCATCGGGATCGACGGGCCGCGCTGGCTGCTGCGGGCCACCGTGCTGGGCCGCGCGGCTGTCGAGCCGGACGCTGCGCCGCCGATGGAGCAGTCGCTGCGCAACGTGGTCGTCGTCCGTGGCGCGGAGCCGATGGCACCGCGCGAATCGCTGGCCCTGCGGCTGCCCGCGGGCGCCCAGGCCGCGACCGAGGAAGAGGCCTGACAGTCATGTCCGGATACCGGCCGAGCACGCTCGCGAACGGCTTACACTGGGCTCATGGGTAGCGATAAACCCGAGGGGCTGTGGAAGCGCGCCTTCAAGGGACTGGCCGGCGACCGGGACGAGCAAGACGCCGAAGTGCTGAAGGACTACGCGCACGGCTGTGGCGCGCGTTCCATCACCGGATGTCATGACCGGGAGATGGTGACGCTGTACGGCACGCTGCGCACGATCACCTTCAGCCCGCGCGGCGGCGTACCGGCGCTGGAGGGTGAGCTGTACGACGGCACCGGCACGGTCAAGCTGGTCTGGCTGGGCCGGCGCAAGATCGCCGGCATCCACCCGGGATCGGAGCTGACCGCGTCCGGGCGGATCGGTGTCGTGGACGGGGACCGGGTGATGTTCAACCCGAAGTACGAGCTCCGTCCCGCGGCCGCGCATGGCTGAGCCGCCCGGAACGCAGCGTGACCAGCTCGACGAGGACCTGAACGAGAAGCTCGTCGAGATTCTGAAACCGGAGTTCGAGGCGGCCGGTACGGTGCCGCCGGCTGATGACGACGCGGCCGAGGCGCCGGCCAAGCCGGAGGCGACCACCGACAAGGACTTCTTCCAGGCCCTCGGTGGCTGGGGAGCGCTGCTCGACGTCGGGCTGCCGTGGATCGCGTTCATGATCGTGTACGCGGCCTCCGACCACGATCTCAAGCTCGCACTGATCGTCGCCGTCGCCTGCGGTGGTGCGGTCGCGCTGCTGCGGCTCCTCCGCAAGCAGCCGCTGCGAAACGTCATCGGCGGCTTCATCGGCGTCGCGTTCTCCGCCTGGGTGGCGAACCGCAGCGGCAAGGCCGAGAACGTCTACCTGCCCGGCATGATTCTGAGCGGCGGCTACCTGCTGATCTACGGCCTCTCGATCGTCGTCCGCTGGCCACTCTTCGGCGCCCTGTACGGCGTGATCACCCAGACCGGCGGCGACTGGCGCAAGGATCCCGACATGTACCGGGGTTTCAACCGCGCCACGCTCGTCTTCGCAGGCCTCTTCGCCGGTCGCCTGGCCATCCAGATTCCCCTGTACCTGACCCACCAGCTCAACGCCCTGGGAATCGCCAAGATCGGCCTCGGCCTGCCGTGCTACGCCCTGGCCCTCTGGCTCGCCTACTCGGTCCTGCGCGGCTCCCTCCCAGCCGACAAGTGGGACGAGACCCGCGACCACGTCACCGGCCTCCTCCGCGGCGGTGCCGGCAAGAAGTAGTCGTCCCCGGCTAGACGGCGAGCGCGAGGATCGAACCTGGCTGACCTTCGACCAGGGGCAGGCGGACTGACGGGTGCGGGATGATGCCGAGCTCCGCCAGGGCTGCCTTGGAGTTGGCGGCTCCTTGGGAGGCTGTCGTCAGGGCGGCAGTTACGGGGATCTGGGAGACGTGGATTGCCCGGGCGGTGTCCAGGTCGCCGGTGCGGATGGCCTGGATGAGGTCGGCGTTGGGGGTGGCGGTGAGGTTGCCGGTGACGCTGACCAGGCCGGTGGCGCCGGCGGCCAGGTAGGGGAGGTTGAGGTCGTCGATGCCGCAGTAGTAGGCGAGGTCGGTCGTGGCCATCACGGTCATTGCTTCGGCCAGGTCGCCCTTGGCGTCTTTGATCGCCTGGATGCGGGGATGCGTGGCCAGTTCGGTGATGGTGGCCGGGTCGAGGGCCAGGCCGGTGCGGTGGGGGACGTCGTAGAGCATGACGGGGAGGGTGGTGGCGTGGGCTACTGCTCGGCAGTGGGCGATCACGCCTGCTTGGGTGGGCTTGGAGTAGTACGGGGTGACCAGTAGGAGGGCGTCGGCGCCGGCTGCTTCGGCTTCTTGGGCGCGGCGGATGGAGCTGGCGGTGTCGTAGGTACCGATGCCGGCGACGACTTTGGCGCGGCCGGTTGCTTGGGTTGCCACGGCTTTGATGAGTTGGGTGGTTTCGGCGTCGGTGAGGGTGGGGGATTCGCCGGTCGTGCCGGCGACCACGAGGCCGTCGGCGCCGGTGGTGATGAGGTGGTCGACGAGGCTGGTGACGCCCTCGGTGCTGATCGAGCCGTCGGGGTTCATCGGGGTCACCATGGCGACGAGGTTCGCGCCGAAGAGGTCTGCTGCGGTCATGAGGTTGATCGTCGTCGAGGGTGATCGATGTGGTCTAGCGATGGTTTTTCATCGGTATTGCTTAGTGTGGCTGCATGATCGAAGTGGGTGCTTTGCGGGCGTTGGGGGCTGTGGCCGGGCTGGGGACGTTGGCTCGGGCGGCGGAGGAGTTGGGGTTCACGGCTTCGGCGGTGTCGCAGCAGCTCAAGCGGTTGGAGCGGCAGGTGGGAGTACCGGTGATCGCGCCGGCTGGACGTGGAGTTGTCCTCACGCCGGCTGGGCAGGCGATCGTGAACTCTGCGCCTGAGGTGTTCCAGGCGCTGGAGCGGTGTGTCGAGGCTGCTCAGTCGGTGTCGGAGGGGACGCCGCGCGGCGTACTGCGAGTGGTCGCGTTCTCGACTGCGATCCGCGGGCTGCTCGCGCCGACCTTGCGGCAACTTGCCAAGACGGCACCCGAGCTCCGGGTACACCTCACCGAGCAGGACCCGGATCAGGCGCTGCGCAGCGTCGAAGCCGGTACTGCGGACCTGGCGCTCGTCCACGACGCCGACGGCCTCCCCGCTCCGCTCCCGCCGTCACTGACCCAACGCCACATCCACACCGACACCGGCGACGTCGTCATGAGCAGCACCCACCCCCTGGCCAACCCGGAGCCGTTGACGGCTGCCGATCTTGCGGGGCATGCGTGGGTGACGAGTCCGCCTGGGACGGTTTGTCACCAGTGGTTTCGGCGGCTGTTCGCTGATGCGCCGGTGGAGCCCGACGTACGGCATCTGGTCGACGACTTCGCCACCCAACTCGCGTTGGTCGAGTCCGGCGACGTGATCGCCCTGATCCCGCGGCTGGCCCGTCCGCCGCTGGCCGAGGGACTCGTCTCGCGGCCACTCCAGCGCCGGCCGACGCGCGAAGTACAGGCTGCTTGGCGGCGGAGTGCCGACGCGAGCCCGGCGATTCAGGCCATGCTCAGGGAACTGACCCGGGGGTAACCCGCGTCATAGGGAACAATTCGAGCCCCGCGGACCAGCCGCGAACCAAGGGGGAGTGCGTGAGCCCGACCATTGCGATCGTCCTGGTGGTAGCCGGTATCGGCGTCGCCATCGGTCTCTACGCGATCATCCGCCGCCAGCGGTACGTGCGGTCGCTGCGAGAGCGCGGCTGGACCTTCAACGGCAGCCCGACCTGGGATGCGGTGGCCACACTCGCCAACCCGCCGTTCGGGTTGGGGTTCGTGCGAAAGCCCGATGACCAGATCATCGGCTCGACGAGCACGGGCCGGCCGTTCCAGGTGATCGAGTACGGCGCCGAGCACTGGAGGGGCTGGGTCGGGATGGTCACCCTGTCCCGCCGGCTGCCCGAGCTGTGGATCATCGGCGGTCAGACGCAACTCCGGTACGGCGTCGCCGCGACGAGCGTGCCGGCGCCTCAGCAACTCGGGCCGGGGTGGAAGGTCGGTGCCCTCGACCCGGCGTTCGGCGCGGAGGTGATGACGCCGCAACTGTGCGAGCGGCTGACCGTGATGGCCGCGGGGCAGCCCGGGTTGAACCTCAGTATCGATGGGGACCAACTCGTCGTACTGGATCCGCCGCGCAAGGACCCTGCCGTGCTCGCTGCGTGGCTTGAGCAGCTCGCCACCGTCGCCGCGGCGATCGACGCAACGCCTTTGGACCAATGGATCCAGCCGGTACGGCCGTCGCGGCTGACCTTCTACCAGCACCCGGAGTGGTACTGGGTCGGCGAGGACGACAGCCTGCTGGAGACGGCCCGGGTGACGAGGTCGGGCCGGGCCCACAGCACGTCGGACGTGATCCGGGGCCGGGACGGCAACGGGCCGCCGTTCGTCGCGTTCACCCACAAGTGGGAGACGACCCGGACCGAGTCCTACACCGACAGCGAGGGCCGCAGTCAGACGCGGACGGTCACCGAGTACCACAGTGAGGCGGTGCTCGGGTTCCAGCTGCCGGCCCGGATGCCGTCCCTCAAGGTCGGGTACCGGGGGTTCGGTCACGGCATCACCTTCGAGAGCGGCGCCTTCAACGAGAAGTTCAAGGTCACCGCGGACGACACCAAGTTCGCCTACGACGTGATCCACCCGCGCCAGATGGAGTACCTGATGGCCAACCCGCCGGCCGCCTTCGAGTTCGACGGCGACTGGGTCTGGTTCAGCCCGAGCGAGCACAGCCACGAGCTGATCGAGCACTCGTCGGCGTTCCTCTACGGCTTCCTGGCCCGCATTCCGCGCTTCGTCTGGCGCAACCTCGGCCTCCCCGACTCCCCGTACCCTCCGCTCGACACGACCCCGGTGCCCACCAGCCGCTAATCCAGCCCGTCAGTTGTGGTCGTGGTGGACGAACCAGACGCCGCGGGCGGGCTCGGTCCCGAGGTTGCGGAACAGGTGGGGGACCGTTGAGTTGAGGCCCAACGCGTCGCCGGCGTGCAGGGTGAACGTCTCGAAGCCGAAGGTCACCTCCAGCTCGCCCTCGATCAGATAGCCGTACTCGAACCCGTCGTGGCGCAGCATGCGCTCGTCGTTGGTCGAACTCGACCCGGGCGGGTAGACGATCTCGATGAAGTCCAGCTTGTGCGCGGTGTTCGTCGCCAGCTGCTCCCAGATCACCCCGGTGTCCATCACCAGACGGGTGCGCTGGCCAGGCGTCGTCACCGACAACCGGCCGGTGCTCCCGCTGTCGTCCCAGACCCGCTCGAGCGAACCCAGATCCGAGCGCCGGACCGTACTGGGGTCCTCGCCGCCCGGGCGGCGTCGTCGGACGTCCGCCGGCGCGGCCTCGCCCGCAGGCTCCGGTGCGGTCGACGCGTCGGTCCCGCCTGCTCGAGCCTCCTGACCGGCATCTTCGCTCTCGAAGAGGTGGTCGATGGACACATCGAGGGTCTGCGCCATCGAGTACAGCGTCGCCACCGACGGTTGCGACTTGCCGTTCTCGATCTGGGACAGGAAGGACGGCGAGACACCGAGCTTGCGGGCGAGTTCGCGCAGCGTCATCCCCGACTTCTGCCGCGCGGTCCGCAGCTGGAGCCCGAGGTTGACCGCGGTCGCATCGTCCGGGCTCTGCGGTGCGAGCGGTGATGTCACGGGGACTCCTTGGGTCAGGGCGGGGTGAGAACGGGCAGTCGGGTCTTTCGCGGAGGCGCTCATACCGTACCGACCCGAGCGGGCACGCCGAGTGTTTTCCGGACCCAGTCGATCTCGCGGCTGACGTACTCGTCGATGTCGCCGGTCTTGAGGTGCTCCGGAAGCACGTCCCAGGTGTAGGTCTCGATCTCCAGATGGTCCGACAGCGGCGTCCGGCGATGCAGGTCCAGGGCTGCCTCGATGGTCGATCGGGTGGTCCGGAACCCGCCGATCTCGTCGAGGAACACCGGTACGTGGAAATGGGTCCGCCACTCCCGTTCTCCACCGGGCGATGCGTTCCAGGCCTCGATCGCGTCGCCCAGGGTGAGGAATCGGGTGAGCTGCCCGTCGCGGCGCTCGGTGGTCTGGCTCAGATAGATGGTGTCGGTGAACTGCCGCAGTGCGCGCACCGCGTCCTCGGTGACCTCGGGCACCCACAGTGCCGCGGCCTCCTGCAGTTTGAAGATCGGGATCCCGGCCGCGACCAGCGACTCCAGCGCCGCCGGAATGTCCTCGAACTCCACCGACTGGTGCCCGATGTCGAACACCACTCCGAGATGCCGGCGGACCAGCCCGATGGCGTCCGACACCGGTACCGAGGCCAGCTTCGCGAGTTCGCCGGTGCCGGCCCGAGAGAAGATCCGCTCCTGGAAGTAGCGCACCGTCTCGTCGGTGGTCTCGAGGAAGCAGAACGGCTCCGGTTCGAGCGACAACTTCACCCGGCGGCCGGTACGGCGTTCCAGGTCGATCAGGTGCGCGACGACCCGGAGCAGGTTCGTGGTGAATCGCTCGACGAAGGCCGGTCCGTCGACGTTCGGGCGGAAGGCCAGCGGCGCGGTCTGGATGGACGGCTCGACTTCGGGCTCGGTGAGGTCGACCAGGACGTCGGCGACGCCCATCGTGTACCGGGTCCGGTCCTCGGTCGCCCAGTCCGGCTCGTACACCTGCTCCATCACCGACCGGCCCTTGAACGGGCCGTGCGGGAACGCGTTCACCGTGTAGAGGTACAGGTCCTGCTCGCGAAGGAAGCCGAGGAAATCGGCGCGCTCGGCCGGGTCCGCCTGCAGCGCCGCCACGGAAGAACCGGACAGCCGCAGCGACAGACCCATCGGAGCATCCGGCGACACCCGCCGCTTCACCGCCGGGACGTGCCGTTCGACGCTGTCGCGCATCTCGGCCCAGGTGTCGCCGGGGTGGACGAGCGTCGAGTAGGTGAGGTGGCCGAGTCCGTCGCTGAGCTGCATGTGGGTGTCCGCCTTCGACAAAGAGAGTGATCACTCCTACTGAACATCCAGGAGTCAGCTGCGTCAAGATGCAGGAGAAGTTAACCCATGGTTAGCAATTCGGGCGCTTTCGGTGAGCTATAGGCGAGGTCTTGTGAACACCAAGGGCGATATGTACAGTCCTGCCAAACATCCGGCTGATGACTGTGAGGTGGAAGCATGCGCGTCTCCCGGGGACTGCTGACTGTCAGCGCGGCGCTGGTCCTGCTCGCCGTGGCCAGCGCCGTCCTGGCCCCCACGAGCGTGGATCACAGCGCTCTGCTCGGGATGCTGCCGTTCGCGGCGGTGCTGGCCATCGTCGGGATCGGGCAGACGCTGGTGGTGCAGCAGGGCGGCATCGACCTGTCCGTCCCCGGCGCGGTCTCACTGGCCGTCGTCATCACCACCCATCGGCCGGCCGGGGACGACGGCAAACTGCCCGGCGCCCTGCTCTTCGGACTGGTCGTCGCCATCGGGTTCGGCATCGCCAACGGGGTGCTGGTCGGCCGGCGCCGGCTCAATCCGATCGTGGCAACCCTCGGCGTCAACGCCTTGATGTACGCCGCAGTGCTCGGCATCTCGGGTGGATCGCCCCGGCGTACGACCGCCTTGTTGCGCAAGGTCGGCGGCGGTGTGACCTTCGGGATCCCGAACTCCGTCTACTTCGCCCTCCTCGTGGTGGCAGTCGCGGCAGTGGTCATGAAGACCACGGTCGGAGGCCGTCGCTTCGAGGCGATCGGCGCGAACCCGGTCGCTGCGGCCGCGACCGGACTTCCGGTCACCTGGTACCGGGCCGGTGCCTACGTGTGGGCGCAGATCCTCTACTGGCTCGCAGGCGTCCTGCTGGCCGGGATCATCGCCCAGCCGACGGCGTTCCAGGGCGACTCGTACCTCCTGCCGTCGGTCGCCGCGGTGGTGCTCGGCGGTACGTCGCTCCTCGGTGGTCGCGGCTATCTGGCCGCCACGGCCGTCGCAGCGCTCTTCCTCTCCCAGCTCGAGCAGTTCGTGCTCGCGCTCGGGGTCTCGTTCGCCATCCGAACTCTGGTCGAGGCGGCCGCCCTCACGGTGGGTGTCGCCCTCTACAGCGTCGACTGGGCGGCCGTACGCCGCCGGTTCACGTCGGCCCCTCAGCCAGCCCTCAGCACGGCAAGTCCCAGGAAGGGAACCTCGTCATGATCCGATCCACTCGCCGCGCGCGCTTCGTCGCGCTGCTCGGTGCCGGTGCAGTCGCCCTAGCGGGCTGCGGCGGCTCCGGTTCCGCAGCACAGACCTCCGACAACGCGGCCAACGCCGGCGATGTCCCCTCCTGGTGTGGGGGCAAGAAGGCCGTTCTCGGCCTGACCGACGGTTTCGGTGGCAACAGCTGGCGACTCGTCACCACCGCTGCCGCCAAGGCGGAGGCCGCCAAATGCCCGAGCATCACGAAGTTCGAGTACGCCGACGGGCAGGGTGACACGCAGAAGGCCATCGCCGACATCCAGGGGATGGTTGCCAAGGGCGTGAATGCCCTCGTCGTCTTCCCGGACGCGGGAGAAGCGGTCCTGCCGGCCATCCGCAGTGCCTACAAGGCCGGCGTGGTGACCGTGCCCTACCGGGTCGATCCGGGCGGCAAGGCGGGCCAGGACTACGACGTGTTCGTCGACACCGACTTCGCGGACGCCGGCAAGAACTGGGGCGAGTGGATCAAGAAGATCCTGCCGGCCGGTGGCAACGTGCTGTTCCTCAGCGGCCCGCCCGGAAACAGCCAGGGCCGCAAGGAGGCCGAGGGCCTGCACACGGTGCTCGATGCCGGCGGCAAGTACAAGTTCATCGGCGAGCAGCCGTTCGAGGTGACCAACTGGGATCCGGCTCAGACCCAGAAGGTGCTGACCGCGGCGATCTCGCAGAACCCGGACATCGACGTCATCGTCTCCGACTTCGGCCCGTCCCTGGTGGGCGCGCTGCCGGTGTTCGAGCAGAGTGGACGCTCGATCCCTGCCATCGCCGCGTCCGACGGCAACGTCTTGTCCTGCTTCTGGCAGGACCACAAGGCCAAGAACCCCGACTTCAAGCTGTTCACGGTCTCGACCCAGAACGACCATTCGCGGCTGGCCGTCCAGCACGCGGTCGCGCGGGCCACCGGTGGTGAGATTCCCGCGTCGGCGACCTTCCCGTCGGTGGTCTTCGAGGACTCCACCTCCAAGGACAAGCCGGTGCAGTGCAAGCCCAACCTGCCCGACGACGTCTACCTGTCCGCGGAGATGTCCGGTGAAGACCAGGCGAAGCTCCTCAAGTGAGACCTGATCCGACTCCCGATCCGGAGGACGCTGTGGTGATCAACCAGACGCAGGAGACGAGAGCCACCCAGCCAGCCGGCACTGGGCGGCCGCGACCAGCGACACCGCCCACGCTGGCGCTGCACGGCATCTGCAAGTCGTACGCCGCGGTCGCCGCGCTGACCGACGTGTCGCTCGAGGTCCTGCCCGGCGAGGTCCACGCGCTGCTCGGCGAGAACGGTGCCGGCAAGTCCACTCTGATGGGAGTGGCGGCCGGCACCATCACCCCCGATCGTGGCGGCATCGCGGTCCTCGGCGAGACAGTCGTCGAACTGACACCCGGTCGGGCGATCGAGCTGGGAATCGCCATCGTGCACCAGCACCCCGCGGTACTTCCCGACCTGACCGTCGCGGAGAACCTCGCGGTCGCGGTGCCGGCGCGGCTGCTCGACGGTGCACCCGACCGGCGCGCCGCGATGCGGGCGGTGCTGGAACGTGTCGGGTGCACCGCACACCTGGACGACCGGGTCGGTCACCTCAGCATCGCGCAGAAGCATCTGCTCGAGCTGGCCAAGGCGATGGCCATGAAGCCTCGTTTGCTCATCCTCGACGAACCGACAGCCCCGCTGGGCAAGGAGTCCGTCGGACTGTTGTTCGACCTGGTCCGCTCGGCGGTCGCCGAGGGAACCGCCGTCGTCTACATCACGCATCGGCTCGCCGAGGTCCGCGAACTGGCCCATCGGGTCACCGTGCTGCGGGACGGGCACCACCGCGGGACCGCCGTGGTCAGCGAGGTCACCGACGACGAGTTGCTGGCGATGATCGTCGGCAGGCAGCTGGAGTACACCTTTCCCGCCAAGCAGTTGGGCGCCGAGGACGAGCAGCCTGTCCTGTCGGTCGAGGGCCTGTCGGGCGGCCGGTTCTCCGAGGTTTCGTTCACCGCGCGGCGCGGCGAGATCATCGGCGTCGCCGGGGTGGTGGGCAACGGCCAGAGCGAGCTGCTCCGTGCCCTCGCGGGTCTTGACGGTCACAGCGGTGCCGTCGTCATCGACGGCGTGCGGGTCAATCACCGCCGGCTGCTGCGCTCTTCGGCGTACCTGCCGGCCGATCGGCACCACGAAGGTCTGATGATGTCGCTGTCGGTCCGGGAGAACGCCGCGCTCAGTTCACTCGACCGGCTCGGCCCGTCCCGATTCGTCAGCCGCCGGCGCGAGGTCGAGCTGGTCGGCGCCGAGGTGGCCGGGCTTGCGGTGAAGACGGCCAGCCTCGAGGCTCCGGTCACCAGCCTGTCCGGGGGCAACCAGCAGAAGGTCGTGCTGGCCCGGTCGCTGCTGTCCAAGCCGGCGATCCTGCTGGCCGACGAACCCACCCAGGGGGTCGACGTCGGCGCTCGTGCCGAGATCTACCGCATCCTGCGCGAGGTCTCCGCCAGCGGGGTACCGGTCATCGTCGCATCCTCCGACGCCAAGGAACTGGAGGGACTCTGCGACCGGGTCATCGTGTTGTCCCGCGGTCATCTGGTGGCGTCTCTGACCGGTCCCGAGGTCACCGAGGAGCGGATGGTCCGGGCCGCCGTGGAGTCGACCACGCATACCAGGACGGAGGCCGAACCAGCCGTTGGTCGCAGGCTCGCTCCGCGGTGGCGCCGCAAGCTGGAGGGCGACTATGCGCCCGTCCTGATCCTGGCCGCCGTGATGTTCTGCCTCGGTGCCTACATCTACTCCCGCAACGAGCGCTACCTGCTGCCCTTCAACGTCACCTCGGTGATGCTGCTGGTGAGCGCCCTCGGCTTCATCGCCCTCGGTCAGACGGTGGCCCTGATGACGGCGGGAATCGACCTGTCCGTCGGACCACTGGCGGGCTTCCTGGTCGTGGTCGGGTCCTTCTTCCTCAGCGAAGGACACTCCGGTACGGCGGTGATCCTCGGGCTGGCCCTGATGGCCGCGCTGGCAGGCGTCGCGGGGCTGGTCAACGGTTCGCTGATCAGATTCGGCAAGTTCACCCCGGTGGCGGCCACCCTGGCGACCTACATCGCCTTGCAGGGTTTCAGCTTCCTCTTGCGGAACAAGCCCGGAGGTCTGATCAGCCGAACGGCGACCGACCTCATCACGACGCAACTCGGTCCGGTCCCGGTGGCCTTCGTCGCCCTGGTCCTGATCACCTTCGCGATGGAGTTCGTCCTCCGTACCGGCCGCTGGGGCCTGAACATCCGGGCGGTGGGCTCGGACGAGGAATCGGCCAGGCGGCTCGGCATCCCGACCACCCGGACGGTTGTCACCGGGTACGTCGTCGTGTCGCTGTTCACCTTCCTGGGCGCTCTTGTCCTGCTTGCCCAGCTAGGCATCGGCGACCCCGCCCAAGGCATCGGATACACCCTCACCAGCATCACCGCCGTGGTACTCGGTGGGACCAGCCTGCTCGGCGGTCGCGGCACCTTCGTCGGCACCCTGCTGGGCGCCGGCCTCATCGTGCAGCTTCTCAACGCGACCACGTTCCTCGGCCTCACCCAGACCTGGCAGTACCTCTTCCAGGGCGGTCTCATCGTGATTGCGGCCGTCGTCTATAGCCAGGTGCGAGGCGGCAACGAAAGGAGCTCACTGTGAAAGCAGCGCGTTACCACGGGAAACACGACATCCGGGTGGAGGAAGTCGCCGAGCCCCAGGTGAGGGAGGCCGACGACGTACTGGTCGAGGTCTTGTACTGCGGTATCTGCGGGACGGATCTGCACGAGTACGCCGTCGGGCCGATCGTCACCCCGACGACTCCGCATCCGCTCACCGGCGTGACCCTGCCGCAGATCCTCGGGCACGAGTTCTCCGCCCGGGTGGTCGCGGTCGGCGCCGCCGTTCGTGACGTCGGCGTCGGAGACCGCGTCGCGATCATGCCGGCCATCGTGTGCGGACGATGCCGTTACTGCCGTCGCGGCCAGGGACATCTGTGCGTGCAGTTCGCCTGTACCGGCCTCAGCGCCGAGACCGGGGGACTGGCCGAATTCGCGCTGGTGAAGGAGTACCAGGTCGCCAAGCTCCCCGACGAGGTGTCCGACCTCGACGGCGCGATCATCGAACCGGCAGCGGTCGCGGCCTACGGAGTGGAGCGCGCCGGAGTCACCGGCGGCGACATCGTCCTGGTCACCGGCGCCGGCCCGATCGGCATCCTGTCCGCCCTGTACGCCGCCGCGGCCGGAGCATCGACGGTGATCATCTCCGAGCCGAACAAGAACCGCTCCGCGCTGGCGGCCGCGCTCGACATCGGCCCGGTGGTGGATCCGGCCACCGGCGAGCTCGACGAGGTGGTCGGCCGGCTCACCGACGGCGACGGCGTCGACCTCGCCATCGAGTGCTCCGGCAGTACTCCCGGCCTGACGTCCTGTGTGGAGCAGACCCGCAAGCGCGCGGCGATCGTGCAGACCGGGTTGCACACCAAACCGGCCACGTTCGACGCGATGGCGCTGTCGGCGAAGGACCTCACCCTGTACGGCAGCTGGTGCTGGGGGCTGACCGACTGGCCCCGGATCATCCGCATGGTTGCCTCCGGCAGCTATCCCGTCGGCCGCGTGGTCACCGCCCGGATCGGGCTGGACGACGTCGTGGCCAGGGGTTTCGACCCGTTGATCGACCCGCAGGGCGACCAGCTCAAGGTCCTGGTCAGTCCCACTTCCTGATCCTTCGAAGGAGATTTCCGATGAGTTCGTTCGGCGACATGCACCACGTCGGCATCACGGTCCGCGATCTCGAGGCCTCACTGGCCTGGTACGAGCGGATGTTCGGGCTCCGGCCCGAGTTCGTTGCCGAGGGCTCCGGTCCGGAGTTGTCCGCGGCAGTCGGCGTACCGGACGCCAAGCTGCGGTTCGCGTTCCTCCGGTTCGGCAGCTGCGTGGTCGAGCTGCTGCACTACGACAACGACCGCGAAGACGCCACCGACCGCAGCAGCGCCGACGTCGGCAGCATGCACGTTTGTATCGACGTTCCCGACATCCATCAGTCGTACGAAGATCTGCGGGCCAAGGGCGCCGAGTTCCTGGCGCCGCCGCTGCACATCGAGGACGGTCCGCTCGAAGGCTGCTGGTTCGTCTACTTCAAGGACCCCAACGGCGTGACCCTCGAACTCTTCCAGAGCAACGCCGATGAGTGAGCGCAGAGCGCTGGTCGTCGGTGCCACCGGTCTCACCGGGCGCAACACCGCCGACCATCTGGCCAGGACCGGCTGGCAGGTCACGGGGGTGTCCCGCAAGCAGGGCATGGACACCGACGGGGTGCGCAACGTCAGCGCCGACATCTCCGATCCGGTGTCGATCGCCGCGGTCGCCCAGGAGGTTGGGGCCACTCACGTCTTCTACTGCACGTGGTCGCGGCAGGAGACCGAGGCCCGCAACATCGAGGTGAACGGGGCGATGCTGCGCAACGTCCTCGAGACCACCGGCCGGACCGGCACCCTTGAGCACGTCTGCCTGGTGACCGGGCTCAAGCACTACCTCGGCCCGTTCGAGGCCTATGCGCAGAACCCTGCCCAGCCGCCGTTCCATGAGAGCCAGCCGCGGCTCGCGCACGAGAACTTCTACTACACCCAGGAGGACATCCTCTGGGAAGCCGCGGAGCGGTTCGGCTTCACCTGGAGCGTGCACCGGCCGCACACGGTGATCGGCTACACGCTCGGCAACGCCATGAACATGGGCGTGACGCTGGCCGTCTACGGCACGCTCGCCCGCGAGACCGGCAGCCCGTTCGTCTTCCCCGGCTCACCCGAGCAGTACGACGGTACGACTGACATCACCGACGCCCGGCTGTTGGCCGAGCATCTCGCGTGGGCAGCGACCACCCCGGCGGCGGCCAACGAGGCCTTCAACGTCACCAACGGCGACACCTTCCACTGGAGGCAGATGTGGGAGGTGGTGGCGGCCGGCCTCGGTGTCGAGCCGGCGCCGTACCCGGGACAGCCGACTCCACTGGAGCACCGGATGGGGGACGCCGCGGCCGTCTGGCGGCGGATCGCCGATCGAGAGGCGCTCATCGAGCCCGACATCGACCGGCTGGTGTCCTGGTGGCACACCGACAGCGATCTCGGCCGGACCGTCGAGACGCACGCCGCGATGACCAAGAGCCGGGACGCCGGATTCAGCCGGTCCCAGGACAGCAGCCGGTCCTTCCTCGATCTCTTCGACCACCTGCGGGCTCAGCGGGTCATTCCCGCGGGGGTGAACGAGACATGAAGGCGGTCCAGTTCCAGGACGTCGGCAAGCTGGTGCTCACCGACATCGACGTACCGCGCATCGGCCCCGGCGAGGTGCTGATCTCGCTTCGGTCGGTCGGGATCTGCCACTCCGACTTCGAACTGCTCGAGGGGCGCTACATCATCCCGTTCGGCTACCCGATCATCCCCGGCCACGAGTGGTCCGGGCAGATCGCCGAGGTCGGCCGCGAGGTGACCGGCTTCAAGCCCGGCGACCGCGTGCTGGGGGAGTGCGTCATCGGTACGGAGCACTTCGGCTTCTCGATCTCCGGTGCGGCCGCCGAGTACTTCGTCGCCCGTCCCGACTGGTTGCACAAGGTGCCGGACGAACTCACCGACAGCCAGGCGGCACTGGTGGAGCCCTTTAGCTGCGCGTACTTCGCCGCGTCGCGTGCAGGCAGCATGAACGCGAGCGACACGGTCATCGTCTTCGGCGCGGGTCCCATCGGGCTGAGCTGCGTTGCGGTCGCAGCGACGATGGGCGCCCGGGTCGTCGCGGCCGAGCCCGACAAGATCCGAGGTGACCTGGCTCGTCAGCTCGGCGCCGAGGACGTGCTCGACCCGACCACGGACCACTTCGCCGACGAGGTGCTCGAGCTGACCGCAGGACGAGGCGCCGACGTCGTCATGGAGGCATCGGGTCAGCCGGCCGCGATGGCGGCGACCCTGGAAGTGGCCGGGTTCAACGGACGCCTGGTCAACATCGGCATCGACGTCGGGCGCAGCGCCACCGCCAAGCTGGGCTTGATCCAGTCCAAGCAGCTTCAGATCCGGGGCACCATCGGGTCGCCCGGCGTCTGGCCGGAGACCCTGCGGTTCCTGGCCCGGACCGGGCTCGACCTGACCCCGATGATCAGCAGCAGGTACCCGCTGGACCGGGCGGTCGACGCGTACGCCGCCGCCCGTCGTACCGGCGAGAACGTCAAGGTGCACATCGAGAACGGGGCCGCCGCATGAGAGCCGTCGTGTTGCATGCCGCCGGAGACCTCCGGATCGAGGAGCGACCCGAACCGCCCGCTCCCCGTTGCGGTGAGGTGCGGCTCCGGGTCACCCGGGTCGGCCTGTGCGGTACCGATGTCAGCGAGTACACGGCCGGACCGATGATGACTCCGTTGAAGACCCGGCATCCCAACTCTGGTGTGCTCGGGCCGGTGGTGCTCGGGCACGAGTTCGTCGGTGTCGTGGAGACGACAGGTCAGCGCTTCGTCGCGGGCGACCGGGTCGCGGCCGGAGCCGGGGTCTGGTGCGGGAACTGTCCTTGGTGCCGGCGTGGCCAGACCAACCTGTGCCAGTCCTATTGGACGTACGGACTGTCCGCGGACGGCGGGCTCACCCAGCACGTCACGGTGCCGGAAGGAATGCTGCACGCGATCGCGCCGCAGGTCGCCGATGACAACGCCGCGCTCGCGCAGCCGCTGGCGGTCGGCCTGCATGCTGTCGAGCGCAGTAGGGTGCGGCCGGGCGACGTCGTGGTCGTGCACGGCGCCGGCGCGATCGGGTCCTTCGTGATCGCCGGCCTCAAGGCCGCGGGCGCCAGGCTGATCGTTGCCGTGGACATCGATCACGGCAGGCTCGAGACGGCTGCGAAGCTGGGCGCCGACGTGACGGTCGACGCCTCCGCGACAGATCCGCTCGACCTGGTGAGTGAGCTGACCGGCCGCGCACTGGCCGACGTCACGATCGAGGCGAGCGGCGTACCGGACGGACTGGCCCGGGCGCAGCGGCTCACCCGGCGCGGCGGCACCGTTCTGCTGGTCGGCCTGCCCAAGGGCGAGGTGTCGTTCACTGCCTCCGATCTCATTCTCCGCGAGATTGACGTGATGACCACCGTGGCCCACGCGTGCGATCGGAACCTGCCGGCCGCGCTGGCACTGCTGGCTGAGCGCGACCTGGCGTCGCTGCTCGTCGAGCGCGTCGTACCACTCGACCGAGTGGTCGAGGACGCCTTTGCCGCGATGGCAGCCGGTACCGCCCGCGGCAAGTTCCTCGTGGATCCCCAGGAGTCCTCATGACACTTCGGGTCGGCTTCTGTGGCATCGGCCGGATGGGCACCGAGATGGTGTCCGCTCTGACGCGGCAGGGATTCACGGTGACCGTCTGGAACCGGACCCTGGCGCGCGCCCTGGCAGTCGCCGAGCACACCGGCGCCGAGGTGGCCGGCACCCCCGGGCTGGCAGCCAGGAATGCGGACGTCGTGATCACCATGCTCACCGACGGCAACGCGGTACTCCGCACGCTCGACGACATCCTCCCCGGCGCCCGGAAGGGACTGGTCGTGGTGGACTGCTCGACCACCGGGGCGCAGGCGGCTCGAGAGGCCGCGGACCGGTGTGCTGCCGCGGGCGTCGGGTTCGTCGACTGCCCGGTGAGCGGCAGCACCGTTGTCGCCCGCCAAGGCAAACTGGGCCTGATGGCAGGCGGAGACGTCGCCACGATCGAGCGGATCCGCCCGGTGCTCGACGCCCTCGGCACGGTGGTGCACGTCGGTCCGACCGGTGCCGGCGCTGCCGCCAAGGTCTCGAGCAACGCACTGCTGCACACCTTCAGCACCGCCCTGGCCGAGTGCCTGGTGACTGCTCGCGCGGCCGGTGTCTCGACCACCGCCCTCTTCGACGTCCTCTCGGTCGGGGTCCTGTGGAACCGCTTCCTCGACTACAAGCGGCCCGCCTTCACCGACCCCGAGGGGACGGCGGTCGCCTTCGATCTGCACACCGCCACCAAGGACCTCGGGCTCGCGGCCGGCGCCGCTGATGACGCCGGACTGCGCGACTCCGTCGTACGGCGGGCTCTGGAACTTCACCGACATGCGCTGGACGACGGACTCGGCGACCGGGACATGGCCGCGATGACGGCCTGGTTCGCGGCCAGGGCCGATCCGCCCGGCCTTACAGAAAGGTATTGACGTGGGTATCCACACCTATGGAACGAACGCCGTCGACTGGGAGCAGCGGCTGGACCTGGATCGGCTGCGCGTCGAGCGGCTGGCCAAGCTCCGGGCCGAGCTGGAACGCTCGTCGCTCGGCGCGATCCTGGCGTTCGACTTCCCGAACATCCGCTACATGACCGCCACTCACATCGGTACCTGGGCGAACGACAAGCTGATCCGCTTCGCCCTCCTGGTCCGGGGCGCCGAGCCGATCATCTGGGACTTCGGATCGGCGGCCCGCCATCACCAGCTCTACAACCCCTGGCTCGACCACGCCGGGCCCGAGTCGGCCGACGCCGTCCACGGGCCGCACCACGGCGCGACCAGGCCGCAAGGAGGTGCCAGGGCCGGGATCTCGACCCTGCGCGGCGCCTTCCACCCAGGTGCGGGTATCGCCGAAGAGGTCGCGCGGAAGATCAAGACCGAGCTGGAACTGCACGGGTTGCTCGGTGAACCGCTCGGTGTCGATGTGATCGAGCTGCCGATCCTTGCCGCCCTCCAGCAGACCGGCATCCAGGTGGTCGACGGCCAGCAGGTCTTCCTGGAGGCCAGGAGGATCAAGACTCCGGACGAGATCGGACTGCTCACTCAGGCGGCCTCGATGGTCGACGCCGCCTACGACCAGCTCTATGAGTTCCTGCGGCCGGGAGTCCGCGAGAACGAGACGGTCGGGCTGGTCAGCAAGGCGCTCTACGACATGGGTTCGGAGTTCGTCGAGGGCGTGAACGCGATCAGCGGGGAGCGGTGTGCCCCCCACCCGCACGTGTACTCCGACCGGATCATCCGCCCGGGCGACCCGGCCTTCTTCGACATCCTGCACAGCTATCTGGGGTACCGGACCTGCTACTACCGCACCTTCGCCGTCGGCAGCGCCTCCGCGGCTCAGCACGACGCGTACAAGATCTGCCGGGAGTACATGGATCAGGCGATCTCGCTGGTGAAGCCTGGGTCGACCACCGCTGACATCGTCTCGGTATGGCCGACCGCGCAGGAGTTCGGCTTCGCCGACGAGGAAGCGGCGTTCGCCCTTCAGTACGGTCATGGGGTCGGGTTGTCGATCTGGGAGAAGCCGATCTTCAGCCGGCTGGTCTCGCTCGACCATCCGGAGGTCCTCGAGGAGGGCATGGTCTTCGCCCTCGAGACTTACTGGCCGGCGAAGGACGGCTGGTCCGCGGCCCGGATCGAGGAGGAGCTGGTCGTCACCGCCGACGGCTGCGAGGTGATCACGAAGTTCCCCGCCGAGGATCTGCTCGTGGCCGGCAAGCGTTACTACACGACCGGCGGGCAGCTGCCGACCCGGCGTGAGTCGCAGTCGCACCTCAACACGGCCGTCTTCAACGGAGAACTGGTATGACGCTGCCACTCGAGCGCCATGCGTACGGTGAGCACGAGATCGTGCTGCCGCCGCGGAGCCAGACCGGGTACGACGATGCCGACATCGACCGGGACACCCGGCTGCTGATGTATCGACGGCTGCAAGAGATGCGCCAGTTCGAGAAGCGTGCCTACGACCTGTTCATGCAGAGCCTGGTCAAGGGCACCACCCACCTGTCGCTGGGGATGGAGGCGGTGGCGGCGGGGTTCGGTGCGGCGATGCGCTCGGACGACTACACCTTCGCGACGTACCGAGGCCACGCGCACACGCTGGCCCGGGGTGTCCCGATGGAGGGCATCCTCGCCGAGCTCCTCGGGCGCTCGAACGGGTTGCTCGGCGGCAAGGGCGGGTCCATGCACCTCACCAGCGTGGAGCACGGGGTGATGGGTTCGTACGCGATCATCGGCGCGCATCTGACGATCGCGAACGGCGCCGCATGGTCCGCGCAGTACCGCGACAGCGGTCAGGTCGCGGTCTGTTTCTTCGGTGACGGCACCACCAACATCGGCGCCTTCCACGAGGCGCTGAACTACGCGGCGGTCTTCAGCCTGCCGGTGGTTTTCGTCTGCGAGAACAACCAGTACATGGAGTACACCGCGATCGCCGACATCACCGCCGTACGGCGTCCGGCGGCGGACCGGGCGAGCGCCTACGGCCTCGAGGCGATCGTTGTCGACGGCAACGATGCCGATGCCTGTCATCTGGCTGCTCGGGATGCCCTGGTCCACGCACGATCCGGCCAGGGGCCGGTGCTGATCGAGGCGCTGACCTATCGGCACGGCGGCCATTCACGAGCTGATCCCGGCAAGTACAAACCATCGGGAGAGCTCGAGGCGTGGCTCGCGCACGACCCGCTGCCGCTGTACCGCGGCCGGCTCGAGCGGCTCGGCTTCGCTGCCGCGGAGCTGGACGAGATCGAGCGACAGGTCGCCGAGGCCGTCAATGCGGCGACCGAGGCGGCCAAGAACGGACCGGTGCCGGATCCGGCAGCGGCGTACACCGACGTATGGGCAGACGGAGGACACTCGTGGCGCAACTGACCTATCGCGAGGCGGTTGCTCGCGGCATCGCCCAGGAGATGCGGCGGGACGAACGTGTGGTCCTGGTCGGCGAGGACGTGGCCGGCTCCGGCGGGGTCTTCAAGACGACCGCCGGACTGCTCGAACAGTTCGGGCCACGCCGGGTGATCGACACCCCGATCTCCGAGCAGGCCATCCTCGGCGCGGCGATGGGAGCCGCGATGACCGGGCTGCGGCCGATCGCGGAGATCATGTTCTCCGACTTCTTCGCGGTCTGCTGGGACCTGGTGGTAAATCAGATGGCGAAGACCAGGTACATGACCAACGGGCAGGTCACCATCCCGCTGGTGGTGAAGAGCGGCAACGGGGGAGCACTGCGGTTCGGCGCGCAGCACTCGCAGTCGATCGAGAACTGGGCGATGGCGGTGCCCGGGCTCAAGGTCGTCACGCCGTCGTGCCCGCAGGACGTCGTCGGCCTGATGGCCGCCGCGGTCCGCAGCGACGATCCGGTGCTGTTCTTCGAGCACAAGGGCCTGTATGCCAGCAAGGGTGAGGTGCCGGACGGGATCATCGAGGACGTTCTCGGCGAGGCGAGAATCCGCCGCTCCGGTGGCGACGCGACCATCGCCGCGCTCGGCCTGATGGTGCCGAGGGCACTCGCCGCGGCCGAGCAGTTGGCCGAGCGCGGGATCAGTTGCGAGGTCATCGACGTACGGTCGCTGATTCCGCTCGACGCCCGCACCATCCTGGAATCGGTCGGCCGGACCGGCCGGCTGTTCACCGTCGAGGAGAACCCGCGCGCTCTGGGCTGGGGCGCCGAGATCGCGTCGATCGTCAGCGACGAAGGCTTCTGGAACCTCGACGGACCAGTCATCCGCATCACCACGCCGCACGTCCCCCTACCCTCTGCGGACTCCCTCGAAGACCTCGTCATCCCCTCGGTGGACCTGATCGTCACCACCATCGAAAAGGCGATGCAGACGTGACCACCACTCCCTACCGGCACCACGACACCCCCCGCGCCCGCCGCCTGGCCCGTGAGCGCAACACCACCTCAGCCGCCCCGGTCCAACCGAGGATCGAGCGGCTTTCGCGGAGGCGCCGGGTGATTGCCGAGCGGATGCATCGGTCTCTGCAGGAGACGGCGCAACTCACCACTGTCATCGAGGTTGATCTCAGCCGGGAGGTGGCCATCCGCGAAGCGGCGAAGGATGCGTTTCGGCTCCGGTACGGCGCATCCTTGTCTGTGTTGGCGTTTGTTGCCGAGGCTGCCGTGCAGGCTCTCGGCGGGCATCCGGTGATCAATGCAGAGCTTGATCTGGCCGCTGGAACGATCAGCTATCCGTTGTCGGTCGGTCTCGGTATCGCGGTGGACACCGACGAGGGGCTGGTCGTCCCGGTGATCCGGGACGCCGGCAGCCTCACCGTCGGTGGGCTCGCCCGCCGGATCGCCGAGCTCGCCACCCGGGCCCGGAACGGTTCGGCAACCGCCGACGACTTCGCCGGCGGGTCGTTCACGATCACCAACACCGGCAGCCGCGGCGCGCTGTTCGACACCCCGATCCTCAACTCGCCCCAGTCGGCAATCCTCGGCCTCGGCGCGGTCGTGCGCCGGCCCGTCGTCCTCCCCGGTGGGAACGGCGACGAAGTGATCGCGATCCGCTCGATGGCGTATCTGTCCCTCACCTACGACCACCGGCTGGTCGACGGTGCCGATGCTGCCCGCTACCTGACGTCGGTCAGGACACGACTCGAGAGTGGGCCGGTCGGCGCGGAGTTACTTTCCGGGGTGTCGCAAACGTGACACGGCTGATTGTGGCCAGCTGAATCGGTTAATCGGGGCGGAATTCCCGGCCTACGATCTGGCAACTCATTCGTAGACCCCCTGTGAGGCATTCGTGACTCCACGTCCTGGCCGCGGCCGAAGACTCTCGGTCCTGGCGGTGGCGCTGTTGGCTGCCGCCGCTGCTGTGACCGGCGGGTACGCCGCTGCTGCACCACCCATCGCTCCCTCCGGTTCGTACGCCGCCGAGGCCGGCCACGCTGAACAGTCCGTCACCTTGATCACTGGGGATCTGGTCAAGGTCAGCGTCGGCGCCGACGGCAAGAAGAGCTATCTCGTCACCGGTCCGGACGGCCGGCTCGTCGACAACGACGTGCGGGTCGACGGGAAGGACACCTACGTCTACCCGCGATCCGCCGCGCGCTTCCTGGCGGCGAAGTTGCTCGACCAGGATCTGTTCAACGTCACCAAACTGCTGGCCGACGGGTACGACGACGGCCTGCCGTTGATCGTCACCTACACCGACGCCGCGGCGAAGGCGCGCACCCAAGCCGTACCGGCCGGTGCGCGCAAGCAGAGCACGCTCAGCAGCATCCAGGGCGCCGCGCTCACGGTCGACCGCACCGGCGACTTCTGGCGCTCATTGACTGCCGGCTCGGGCACTGCTGGTTCGAGGGCTGCGTTCGCGGCCGGCATCAAGAAGGTGTGGCTGGACGGCAAGCTGAAGGCCGACCTGGCCGACAGTACGGCGCAGATCGGCGCGCCCGAGGTCTGGCGAGGCGGCAACACCGGCGAGGGCGTCGACGTCGCGGTACTCGACACCGGCGTCGACCTGCAACACCCTGACCTCGACGACCGGGTGACCGCGTCGACCAGCTTCGTGCCTGGTCTCGACGTCACCGACCGGCACGGCCATGGCACCCATGTCGCGTCCACGATCGCCGGTACCGGTGAAGCGTCGGGCGGAGTCGAGCGCGGTGTCGCACCGGGGGCCAAGCTGCACATCGGCAAGGTGCTCGACAACGAGGGCAGCGGCCAGGAGTCCTGGATCATCGCCGGGATGGAGTGGGCCGCGCGCGACCAGCACGCCAAGGTCGTCAGCATGAGCCTCGGCGGCGGGCCGACCGACGGTACCGACCCGATCAGCCAGTCGCTGAACGAGTTGTCGGCCGAGACCGGCGCGCTCTTCACTGTTGCTGCAGGCAACGCCGGCCCGGGCTACTACACGGCCAGCGCGCCGGGCATCGCGGAGTCGGCGCTGACCGTCGGTGCTGTCGACGGCGCCGACCAGCTCGCCGACTTCTCGAGCTGGGGTCCGCGCGTCGGTGACGGCGGACTCAAACCCGACATCACCGCGCCGGGCGTCGACATCCTCGCCGCACGGTCGCAGTACGCGCCGGAAGGCAGTGGCTCGTACCAGCTCATGAGCGGTACCTCGATGGCGACGCCGCACGTCGCGGGCGCGGTTGCGCTGCTCGCTGCGGAGCACCCGGACTGGACCGGCCAGCAACTGAAGAGCGCCATCGTCAGTACTGCGAAGCCGACCCCCGCCTACAACCCGTACCAGGGTGGCAACGGGCGGCTGGACATCGCCGCCACGAGCAAGGCGACCGTCTTCGCGACGTCCAGCGCTTACTCCGGCCACTTCGCCTGGCCGGTGGAGCCCGGCAAGGTTGCCGAGAGCGTGGTGACCTACACCAACACTGGCGACGCAGCCGTCACGCTGGACCTCACCACCAAGGTCGCGGACGCACCTGCCGGCCTGTTCACGCTGTCGAGCCCGACAGTGACTGTGCCTGCGCATGGGACCGCCACGGTCACGCTGACCGCCACGGTCGACGCCGCACCGGTCGATCGCCAGCTGTCCGGCCAGTTGATCGCCAAGAAGGCTGACGGCACGCAGCTGAGCACCATGATCGGTATCGGCCGTGAAGGCGAGCGGTACAACCTCACACTCGACGCCAAGGACCGCAGCGGTCGCCCGTTGACCGGCGACGCCATCCTGATCGGTGGCACGAGCTATGGGCAGTTCATCGTCGAGGAGGGCGGTACGACGATCAGCCTGCCGCCTGGCGACTACACGACCTGGCTGACCACCGATGTGGAGGGCACGCATGGGCCGTCGTCGCGCGGACTCGCAGTACTGACTCTGCTCGACATCCACCTCGACAAGGACCGTACGGTGACGTACGACGCCCGCAAGGCGAAGCAGCTCACGGTGGCGGCTCCGCAGGCGACGACTCTTGGCGAAGTACGGGTGAACAACTACCGCGACTTCGGGCGCGACGTCTTCTCGGTGGGATCGTCGCGGTGGCCGGACGGCAGCTACGACAGCGTCTGGGAACTGCCGACGGGCAAGGCGAAGAGTGGGGCCTTCACGACCGGCGCGCGGTGGCTGTTGCAGCAGCCGGCGCTGACGATGAGCTCGTCGAAGCAGACGTTCGACGACCTCCGGGTGCGCCGGGGCGATACGCCTTTGCCGAAGGGAAAGCAGCAGTTGGAGGCGGTGCTCGCCGACGCGAAGGACCAGCGTGGCAAGGCGGTCGTCGTCCGGGACGACGACTCGCTGGAGGACCATGCCGCGGCTGCCGCGGCGGCCGGCGCGAAACTGCTCGTCGTAGTCGGCGACGGGGTGGGCAGGCCGGCGCCTTGGACTGACTCGATCTACTGGGTGCAGCCGGTGCCGCTGACGGTCGTCACCCTCACGCAGGACGAGGGCGAGGCACTCATCGCTCAGGTGGAGCAGGGGCGGGGGAGTCTGACCGTGAACTCCAACCCGACGCTGGAGTACACGTACGACTTGTCGAAGTACTGGGATCACCTGCCCGCCGATCCGTCGTACCGGGCGCGGACGGGCGATCTTGCCCGGCTCAACGTCTCGTACCGGAACTTCCGGCAGGGCACCGGGATCGAGAACCGGTTCGACATCTGGAACGTCGACTGGGAGTCGGCGATGAACACGACCGGGATGCCGCTCGTCGCCGAGCGCGCCGACTACGTGATGGCCGGCACGCCGTACCAGGCGAAGGCGGAGATCATCCGCGAGGTCCAGCAGGCTGAGCCGGATTGGACGACGTACGCCGCCGGCAGCAGGACCGATGTGCAGTGGTTCGGTCCGATCCAGCGGCCGCGGTTGAGCAAGGGACTGTCACCGGTGCGGCTCGGTGACGGGCTCGCGATGGTCGCACCCGGCTGGAGCGACGGCGGGGGAGATCACACCGGTACGGCATTCGGCAACTTCGACCTGACCCAGAAGCTGAGCCTGTACCAGGGGTCGACCCTGGTCGCCGAGGCGGACCGCGACCAGCTCACGGTGAGCGGCCTCAAGCCCGAGTCCCTGCCCTACCGGATGGTCGTCGACAACACCCGTGGCACCTACCCGAGCCCGTACTCGACGGCCACGCGGACCGAGTGGACGTTCAACTCCACCTCGACCGCTGATGCCTCGCCGGTGTCGTTGATCCAGCTCGACTACGCGATCGACACCGATGTCACCGGCAAGGCCGGCCGGCATGACGACCTCACCGTCTCGCCGAAGTGGTCGGTCAACTCGACGGCCGAGGGACTGCGTCAGCCTTCGCTCGACATCTCCTACGACGACGGCAAGACGTGGCACCCGGCTGCGCTTCGTAGTACCGGCGCGGGCTGGACCACGCGGCTCGACGGCCCGCGGGACGGCTTCGTCAGCCTGCGCGTCCACGCGGACGACGGCAAGGGCGCCGTGGTCGATCAGACCATCACCCGCGCCTTCGGCCTGAAGTAACCAAGCCGCTGCCGGGCGGAGTAGCAGCTCCGCCCGGCAGCATTACTTCTTGCCTGAAGATCCAGCGGCCTACTTCTTGGTGCTGAACGTCCAGTGGCCGGAGCCGACGGTGTGCGTGATGCCGCCGAGGACGACGGTCGCGGTGACGCCGGCCGGGATCGTCACGGCCAACCGGATGGTGTCGGCGGTCTGCGTCCAGCGGGAGGCGACCTTGCCCCGGACTGTCTCGATCGAGGCGGAGACCGACCCGAGCTGCGGCGGGATCTGCGGAGCGATGGTGACGGTCTGGTAGCCGGGAGAGGTGGGCTTGATGCCGCCGAACTCGGTGTAGAGCGACGCGTTGATCCCGGCGAACATCGCGTGGTCGTGCGTCTCCATCCCAGAGCTGTACAGCCATTGCTCCCACGAGGTCGTCGCGCCGTGGGCGATCTCGAAGCCGAAGCTCGGATAGGTCCGCTGGTTCAGGATCGTCATCGCCACATCGATGCGGCCGATCTTCGCCAGCGCGTCGACCAGGTACCGGGTGCCGAAGATGCCCGTGTCGAGATGACCGTTGTCCTTGGTGAGGATCGTCGCGACAAGTTGGTCCCCGACAGCCTTCACGTTCTCGGCCGGCACCATCCCGAACGCCAGCGGGAGCACGCTCGTCGTCTGGCGACCGCTTCCGTACGTCGTACCGTCCGCGCTGAGGAAGTGCTCGTTGAACGCCCGCCGGATGCTGTGGGCGAGGTCGGTGTAGTGGCTGACCTCCGTTGCGGTGCCGACCACCTGCGCGGCCTTCGCCACATCGACGGCTTGCTGATACGACAGGGCTGTGTTGACCAATGACACCTCGCTGAAGCAGTCGCCGGCTGACGGACTGCCCATCCCGTCGTTGGCTTCAGGCCCGTGGTCGGGCGGACACCAGTCGCCGAAGCCCTGATCCGCCGGCCAGATATGGCTGGGAACGTCGGTGGCGTTCTTGTCCACGAACGCCTTCATCTTCGGGTAGGTCTCGGCGAGCGTCGCGCGATCGCCGTATTGCTCGTAGAGCGTCCACGCCAGGCTGATCTGACCGCCGGCCATGTCCGGGTACTGCGCTTTGGCGGCGTCACTCGGCAATGCCGTGCCGGGCGGTAGGTCGCGCAGGTACTTGGCATAGAAGCTGTTCATCCCGAACTCGCGCACCGCCGCGTCGCGATACGCCTGCACGTCCATCGTCGGCGGGGTTCGCTCGTCGCGTACCGGGGTGTCGGTGGGCAGACTCATCGAGTTGTTGAGGATGCTCCAGCGGTTGTTGCGCCAGATCTGGTTGAGCAGCTCGTTGTCCGAGTCGAACGAACCGGTTGACTCGACGTCGGCATGGACGACCCGGCCCTGGACAGTGTCCAGCGTAGGTTGGCCCGGGTAGCCGGTCAGTTCGACGTACCGGAAACCGTGGTAGGTGAAGCGGGGCTCATAGGTCTCAGGGCTTTGCCCGCTGAGGATGTAGGTGTCGGTCGCGGCCGCATTCCGGTTGGTCGCGGTGTCGAGCAGGCCGTCCTTGCCGAGCTCCTCGGCCGTGCGCAGCTTGATCGTGGTGCCTCTTGAACCTCGCACGGATGCCAACCGCGGCCAGCCGGCGATGTTCTGGCCGAGGTCGTAGATGTAGACGCCAGGCTTCGGCTGGGTGAGCTTTGCCGGCCGCAGTGTCTGCACCACGCGGATGGCCGGCATGGTGTTGGGGGAGAGGTTCGCGCTCGGAGCGGCGACGGTCTTAGTCGGCTGCCAGTGCGAGTCGTCGAAGCCTGGTTTGTCCCAGCCTGGTTGGTTCAGGCGGGCGTCGTACTTCTCGCCGCCGTAGATGTCGTTGCCCACGATCGCGCCGGTCGACCACTTCCAGCTCGGGTCCGACGTGATCGCCTGATGGGTGCCGTCGGTGTAGGTGACGTCGATCAGGACGATCGCCTGCTTCGGCCCGAGCCAGCGGAAACCGTACGGGTTGTAGTTCGCGCCATAGCCGTTGCCAAGCCAGACGCCGACCGCATTGGCTCCTCGCCGCAGCTCCGCGGTCACGTCGTACGAGTCGTAGAGATTTCTCTCCCCGTACTGCGAACTGGCGGGCGTCAGCACATGGTCGCCGACCTTGTCGCCGTTCAGGTGGAGCTCGTAGAAGCCGAGCCCGTAAACATCAGCGCGAGCGCTCGCGATCGGTTTGTCGAGGGCGAACTCACGGCGCAGCATCGGCGCATCCGGCTCGCGCTGGATCAGCGTCGGATCACCGGTCGGCTCCAGCTGACCACCGGGCTCCGAGTCGTAGCTGTCCCGATAGAGCTCGTCACCGGCCAGGCTGTGGATCACGAGGTTGTCGTACGCCGCTCGCTCCTGGACCCCACCACTCGTCGAGGACCGGAAGCCCACCGTGCCTTTGCTGAGCGCGGTGTTGGTGAGCTGGCTGACCTGCGTGCCGTCGATCCAGGTGGTGATGGTCGCGCCCTCGGCGCGAACCTTCAAGTGATGTTGAGCAGTGAGGTCGAACGGACCGAGGTCGATCTCCGCGAGCGTGCTGAACCGCCCGTCGACCTTCGCGTGCGGCCGGAGCAGTACTTTGCCTGGGGTAAGGGCCGCGTTGATCTGCCACAGGTAGAAGCTGCCGGTGTCCTTCGCCCGGAAGACCACACTCGCGGCCGCCGCCTCGATGGTGAAATCGACGTCGAGAACGAAGTCCTGCCACGTCTTGCTGTCGGCCGTGTCCGGGCTGATCCATTGAGCGCCCTTCCAGTCCGCGACCGCCTCAGATGCCGGCACCGGGCTCACCACGACCAGTCCTGCCGCCAGCGCCACTGCGATCCATCGCCGAACCTTCATGGTTCTCCCGCCCCAGCCGAATGAAACGATTCATGGTGGGAAGACGGTAGACCGCCGCGGCCCCGATGTGAAATCGCTCGCGTGTCGATGACCGGATCCGGCCAGCGGCGATTGTCCGGACGAAGCGGCGATCAGGAATCGGATTGTAAAACCGTCGCAAGACTGCCCTGCAACGGATCTCGAAGCGTTGCCGCCGGGCGTAGGTTCCCTGTCACCGCCCCCACGGAAGCGATGGGAATCAGGAATGATCCATCGAAGAGCTGTCACCACGCACGTCCACGGACCGGCCGCTCGAGCCGGCTGGTTCCTGCTCTATCTCGAGGCATTGCTGGTGCCGCTCGTGCTCACCTGGCTGTCCCTCGGTCCCGACGAACCGACCGCCGGCGAGGCCGTCGCGCTGAGCCTTGGACTGGTGGCCTTCTCGGCCCTCGTGGTCGCGGTGATCCTGCCTGCCAGGGTGTCGCCGCTGATCGCCGCCTTCGGGATCGAGACGATCCTCAGGATCCATCGGTCCATCGCCAAGGCCGCGACGATCCTGGTGCTGCTGCACCTGGTCGCGGTGCTGATCGAGGATCCACGCGGGTTGTCCATCTTCGATCTGGCGCACACGACCTGGGCCGCTCGGGCTGCCACCTGCTCGACGGCGGCTCTGCTGCTGATGGTCGTTCTCGCGCTCACCAGGTCGCGTCGCCAGCCGCGGTACGAAGGCTGGCGACTCGTGCACAACGCGCTGGCCTGGATCGTGCTGGTGACCGCTTGGCTGCATGTCTGGTGGTTGCGGCACCTGATGTCGATGCCGTTGCTGGCGACCTGGTTCGTCGGGACCGGGCTGCTGGTGCTGGGCCTGACGGTACGCCGCTGGCTGTGGTTGCCCTTGCGGGCAAGGCGGCGGTCATACCTGGTGGAGGAAGTACGGCGTGAGCCCGGCGACGGCGTCACCCTGACGATCCGGGCAGACCGGCATCACGGCGTACCGTTCAACGCCGGGCAGTTCGCCTGGCTGAAGTTCGGCTCGACCGCCTTCGTCTTCGAGGAGCATCCGTTCAGCATCTCCTCGACCGCGGTCCGGCCGTACCGCAAGCAGTTCACGATCAAGGCGCTCGGCGACTTCACCGAGTTGCTGAGCGGGCTGCGGCCGGGCCGGCGAGTGTTCCTGGACGGCCCGTACGGCGGGTTCACGATCGAGGGGTACAACGGCTCGGCCGGCTTCATGATGATCGCGGCCGGCGTCGGCATTACCCCGATGCTGAGCATGCTGCGCACCCTGGCCGACCGCCGCGACACTCGCAGGCACTGGCTGATCGTCGCAGCCCGGACAGCGGACGAGATGATGCTGCGCCCCGAGATCGAGGAGGTCCGGTGCCGGCTCAACCTCAAGGTCATCGAGGTACTCAGCAAGCCGGACCCGGAGTGGACCGGCGAGGTCGGCCGGATCAGCAGCGAGCTGCTCACCCGCCACCTGCCCCGCAACCCCGCCCACCTCAACTACTTCCTCTGCGGGCCGGCACCGATGGTCCACACCGTCAGCCACGACCTCGCCGCCCGGGGCATCCCCCTGCGCCGAATCCACACCGAACGCTTCGGCGCCGCCTGACAGCTACTTGCGGTGGTGCGGGGAGAGCATGTCCTCGAGTTGTTCCTCGGTCTCGTCGGCGGCGACGAAGAGGAGTTCGTCGTTGAGCTCGAGGGTGCCTTCCGGGTCGGGGCGCAGGACGCGTCCTTCGCGGATGATCGTCACCAGGGCGGTGTCGACCGGCCAGTCGATGTCGCCGACCCGGAGGCCAATCATCGGGGAGTCCTCGGGCAGGGTCAGCTCGACCAGGTTCGCGTCGCCCTGGCGGAAGGTGAACAGGCGTACCAGGTCACCGACCGAGACGGCTTCCTCGACCAGCGCCGACATGATCCGCGGCGTCGACACCGAGACGTCCACACCCCAGGCCTCGTTGAACATCCACTCGTTGCGCGGGTGGTTGACCCGGGCAACGGTCCGCGGTACGCCGAACTCGGTCTTGGCCAGCAGCGACACGACCAGGTTGGTCTTGTCGTCGCCGGTGCTCGCGATCGCCACCTGGCACCGCTGCAGCGCGGCCTCCTCCAGCGAGGACAGCTCGCAGGCGTCCGCGAGCAGCCACTCGGCCCGCGGTACGGACTCGGCCTTGATCGCCCGGGGGTCCTTGTCGATCAGCAGCACCTCGTGGCCGTTCTCCAGCAGTTCTGCCGCGATCGACCGTCCGACGTTGCCCGCGCCGGCGATGGCTACCCGCATCACAGCTCCTCAGGCTTGGTACCTAGTTGGGACTCGATGGCGGCGGCGTCCTTCTCCAGCATGACCACGTGCACCAGGTCGCCTTCCTGGATCACCGTGTCGGGCTTGGGCATGAAGCCCTCGCCGAGCCGGGTCAGGAACGCGACCTTCGCGCCGGTGGCTTTCTCGATGTCCACCGCGAGCCGCCCGACCCAGCCGGGGCTCACGTACACCTCGGCCAGCCGGACGGTGCCGGACGGGTCGCGCCACTCGGGCTCCGAACCGCTCGGCAGCAACCGCCGGATCATCTGATCGACGGTCCACTTCACCGTGCCGACGGTGGGGATGCCCAGCCGCTGGTAGACCTCGGCGCGGCCCGGGTCGTAGATCCGGGCGACGACGTTGCCGACGCCGAAGTTCTCCCGAGCGACCCGCGCGGCCAAGATGTTGGAGTTGTCGCCGTTGGAGACCGCCGCGAACGCCTCGGCGCCCTCGATCCCGGCCTCGGTCAGCACCTCGCGGTCGAAACCCATCCCGGTGACGGTCCGGCCGGAGAAGTTGGGGCTCAGCCGGCGGAAGGCGTCGGCGGACTGGTCGATGATCGCGACGGTATGACCGCGCTTCTCCAGCGTCCGGGCCAGTGTCGACCCGACGCGGCCGCAGCCCATGATGACGACGTGCACTCCGTGATCACTCCTTGCCCCACCTGGGGCCGCTGGCATCGGTCTCGGCAGGGATAGACGCTACACCGGACCGGTGCTGCCTCTAACATCACCGGTGTGACTCCCGCTCTAGGCGACATCGGCAAACGCATCCTCATCGGACGCAAGCTGCGCAGCGCGCAGCTCGGCGAGACGCTGCTCCCGAAGAAGATCGCGCTCCCCGTGTTCGCCAGTGACGCTCTGTCGTCGGTCGCGTACGCACCGGACGAGATCTTCCTGACCCTGTCCGTGGCCGGTCTGGCGGCTTACTCGTTCTCTTGGAAGATCGGCCTGCTGGTCGCCTTCGTGATGCTGATCGTGGTCGCGTCGTACCGGCAGAACGTGCATGCCTACCCCTCGGGCGGTGGCGACTACGAGGTCGCCACGGTGAACGTGGGCCCCACCGCGGGCCTGACCGTGGCGAGCGCGCTGATGGTCGACTACGTGCTGACCGTCGCGGTGTCGATCTCGTCGGGAGTACAGAACGCGAAGTCCGCGCTGCCGTTCCTGGCCGGCCACGAGGTACCGCTCGGGGTCGGGCTGGTGCTGGTACTGACCGCGCTGAACCTGCGCGGCGTACGAGAGTCCGGCGCGCTGTTCGCGATCCCCACCTACATCTTCATGGCCGCGATCATCGGGATGGCGATCTGGGGGACCATCCGGCTCGGCCTCGGCAACCTGCCGGTGGCCGAAAGCGCCGGCTTCGAGGTCCGGCCCGAGCCCGGGCACGAGGTGTTCAGCGGCGTCGCGGCGGCCTTCCTGCTGGCCCGCGCGTTCTCCTCGGGCTGCGCGGCGCTCACCGGCGTCGAGGCGATCAGCAACGGCGTACCGGCGTTCCGCAAGCCGAAGAGCAAGAACGCCGCGACCACGCTGCTGCTGCTCGGCACGATCGCGATCACGATGCTGATGAGCATCCTGTTCCTGGCCTCGAAGATCCACCTGCGGTTCGCCGAGGACCCGGCGACCCAGCTCTACCGCGACGGCGAGCCGGTCGGCGAGGGATACAAGCAGAAGACGGTGATCGCCCAGATCAGCGACTCGGTCTTCTCCAACTTCTCGCCCGGTTTCTACCTGGTGATCGGCGCGACCATGCTGATCCTGGTGCTGGCGGCGAACACGGCCTTCAACGGCTTCCCGGTGCTGGCCTCCATCCTGGCCAAGGACGGCTTCCTGCCCAAGCAGTTGCACACCCGCGGCGACCGCCTTGCCTACAGCAACGGCATCGTCTTGCTGGCCCTGTGCGCGGTGGGCCTGATCATCGCCTTCGACGCCGAGGTCACCAAGCTGATCCAGCTCTACATCGTCGGGGTGTTCGTCTCCTTCACGCTCAGCCAGTTCGGCATGATCCGGCACTGGACCCGGCACCTGAAGACCGAGACCGACGGCGGCCGGCGGGCCCAGATGATGCGCTCGCGGGTGATCAACGCGATCGGCCTGACGCTGACCGGGACCGTGCTGATCATCGTGCTGATCACCAAGTTCACCCATGGCGCCTACATCGCGATCATCGCCATGTCGGTGCTCTTCCTGATGATGAAGGGCATCCGCCGGCACTACGACACTGTCGGCCGGGAGATGGCAGTGGACGCCGATGACCAGCTGATGCTGCCGGCCCGGGTGCACTCGATCGTGCTCGTCTCCAAGCTCCACAAGCCGACTCTGCGGGCACTGGCCTTCGCCAAGGCGGCCCGGCCGTACATGCTCGAGGCGGTGACGGTCGATGTCGACCGGGACGAGTCGGAGCAACTGCAGGCCGAGTGGGACGCGCGGGACATCCCAGTACCTCTCAAGCGGCTCGCGTCGCCGTACCGGGAGATCACTCGCCCCATCGTGCAGTACGTTCGGGATATCCGGCGGCAGTCGCCGCGGGACGTGGTCATGGTCTACATCCCCGAGTACGTGGTCGGGCACTGGTGGGAGCACATCTTGCACAACCAGAGCGCACTGCGGCTCAAGGGACGGCTCTTGTTCACACCTGGTGTGATGGTTACGTCCGTTCCTTACCAGCTGATCTCGTCCCAGGCGGCTGAGGAGCGGCAGGACCGTGAGGAACGCGTAGCCGGCCAAGTACGGCGCGGCGCGCGCAAGAGTTCAGGAGACCGGTGACGGAAGACCAGATCGTCGGGACGCTGCTGGAGCTGGAAGTGGGGCCAGTAGCTCACGGCGGGCACTGTGTCGCGCGCTACGAGGGCCAGGTGGTCTTCGTGCGGCATGCACTACCAGGTGAGCTGGTGCATGCCCGCGTGACCGAGCAGACGAGCAAGTACCTCCGCGCGGACGCAGTACAGGTGCTGACGCCCTCGCCGCAGCGGATCGAACCACCCTGCCCGTTCGCCGGGCCGGGGCGGTGCGGGGGCTGCGACTTCCAGCACGCCAACATCGTCGAGCAGCGGCGGCTGAAGGCGACCGTGGTGTCGGACACGCTGCGGCGGATCGGCGGGATCGAGCGCGCGATCGTGATGGAGTCGCCGGGCGACGACGGGCTCGGGTGGCGGACCCGCATGCGGTATGCGGTCGTCGATGGTCGCCCCGGGATGCGTGCGCACCGGTCGCACGACCTGGTGCTGATCGACAAGTGCCTGATCGCGCATCCGGGCACCCCGGACGTACTGCATGAGCAGTGGCCGGATGCCTCGTCGGTGAAGGCAGTGGTGTCGTCTGAGGGCAAGACGGCGGTACTGACCGACGACAACTCCGGTGGGCGGGTAGTGGAGGTCGTACGGAACCGGCGCTTCCGGGTGGAGGCCAATGGGTTCTGGCAGGCGCACCCGGCCGCTCCCGAGACGCTGGTGGACGCAGTACTGGCTGGGCTGGAGCCGCGTGCTGGTGAGACGGCACTGGATCTGTACTCCGGGGTGGGGCTGTTTGCTGCGTTCCTGGCGGAGGCGGGGTGCGCAGTACTGGCTGTGGAGGGCAGTAAGGACGCTGTGAAGAACGCGCGGCGGAACCTGCACGACCTGCCGGCGGTGACGCTCGAGGCCGGGGATGTGGCCAAGGTGCTGAACAACGCAGCTGGGCAGGGGCTGGAGGCGGTCGACCTGGTCGTGCTCGACCCACCGCGGACAGGCGCCGGCAAGGACGTCGTACGGCGGATCGCGGCGCTGTCGCCCCGGCGGATCGCCTACGTGGCGTGTGACCCGGCGGCGCTGGCGCGGGACCTCAAGACGTTCGGGGGACTCGGGTACGGGGTGAGTTCGCTGCGGGCGTTCGATTTGTTCGGGATGACGCATCACATAGAGTGCGTGGCTGTGCTCGAACCGCGACCTGCCTAGGGTCGCTTTCTCGGGTACCGTTCTGGCTTGAATCGCTGGATCTGGCACTTGAGCAGGAGACCTGATGCCGCTCGTCGACCTGGACGACCCGGAGGAGTTGCGCGCTCGCTGGAGCGCGCTCGCCGCGGTCGCCCATGCCACCGGCTACGACCGGCGCTGGTACGCCGACGAGCACGGCTGGTACCACCAGGACGAGACCGGTAGCGACCTGCGGATGGTCCGGCTCGACGGTGGGCGGGCAGTGCTGTTCGGATTTCACACGCAGCACACACAGACGGGTGGGGCCGACCTGCTCGCCGGTGCGCCGCCCTGGATCGGGCAGCCGGAGGTCAAGCGCCGGATGGCGGCAGGCGAGCTCGGCTTCGTCTACGGCAGCTTCAATGGGACGTGGGCGCGGGCGTCGTACCCCGGCGACCCGTGGCAGCCGCTGGACGACGGGTTCCTGCCGATAGGCGAGTGGATCACCTCAGACGAGGAGGCCGCCCGGGAGATGATCGAGTGGGCGGCGGAGTGGGCCGACTACCTCGGCGGACTCGACGAGCTGCTGCCGGTCGGCGTACAGCTGATCCGCACCGCGTCGACCACCGGCATCACCCCGGAGTCCCTCCTAGACCTCTTCGACCGCCTCGGCATCGGTCCGCAGTCCCCGCAACACCCCGACCTGCGCGCCGCCGTCGCCGCAGCAGCAGCCTTCAGCGGCACCGCCATCAGCTCCCCGGCGCCCGCCACCCAACCGCCTTCACCCACACCCGGCGTCCCCGAAGCCCGCTTTCCCGGGTCCGGTGCTCCCGGGTCTGGTGTTCCCGGGCCCGGCGTTCCAGCGCTCGGCGGTCCCGGCTCCGGCATTCCAGCGCCGTCCTCGCAGCCGTCGAGTGTGGCGCCCCCTGCTCCACCAACGCTCGCCGCGCCGGCCGCGGAGCCAGCCTCTCTGCCCGCCGAACTGCTCGACGAAGCGGACGACGAGGAGTCGGTGGCAGTGCCACCGGGCATCAGCCCGTTCACCGGCCAGCCGATCGGCGACGACGCCAACCTCATCATCGGCGCCAACGACCCCTACAACTCACAACCGCCCTACACCCCGGAACCGCCCTACACCTCCGGCCCGTCCTCCACTCCGGGACCGGCTTTCACTCCCGGACCTCCGGTCGCCTCCGAGCCCCCTTTCACCCCGGAACCCCCGCTCAACCCCGAGCCCCCGTTCCGACCGGACTCGCCCTTCGCGCCCGACCCCTCGCCATACACACCCGAGCCCCCGTTCACCCCCGAGCCCGACCCAGACCCGCCATACCAGCCGGAAGACGCAGCCCCCCACCACGGCGACTACGGCATCGTCGCCAAAAAGCCCCGCCTCTTCCGCCGCCGCAAACACGAAGCCCCCGACCCCCAACCCACCGGCACACCCCCTGGCCTCCCGCAGCCTGCACCCACGCCACCCACAGCAGCGCCCGGTACGCCGCACGCCCAAGCCCCCGGTACGCCGTACGCGCAGCCCCCCGGCGACCCATACCGGTCATCCGTGCCGTACACCTCACCAACCGACGGCCCACGCACGCCCGCCACAGGCACCCCCTACGCGCACTCCACAGGCGACCAGCCCGAGCAGACAGACGCAGGTACTCCTGCGATGCCCAAGCTCCCGTCATCCGAGCCCCGAGTCGGCGGCCCGGTCAACGACGGCGAGGACTTCTACGCAAGCCTCTTCGCCGACGCCCCAGCCGCCGCAACATACGTACCGGACGTAACCCGAAACACCCCCGCCAACGCAAACACCTGGTCAGCCGACGACGCAACAAACGAGATCCCCGCAATCACCGACGACGCCACCGGCGAAGTCCCCCTAACCCCCGACTCCGGGGACAACCCAGCCGATGTCCCCCCCACCCCGGACGCATCGGCCGACCCAGCCGATGTCGCCCCAACCCCCGACCTCTCCGCCTCCGACGACACCGGCGTAATCCCCCCAACCCCCACCACCGAAGCCCCACCCCAAAACCCCCTCGCCCCACACCCGTCCGCCACCCACCCAGATCCTTCCGCCGCCCGACCCACCGACGCCTGGTCAGCCACAGACGGCGACCCGACGCCAGACACCGAACTGGCACTGGACGCCGAACCAACCCCCAACGGTGAGCCAACGCCGTACGCCCAGCCGACCATGCACAGAGCGCAGGCCACGGGCACCGGGCAGAGCGCAGGTAACGGGCAGGGCCCAGGTAGCGGGCAGGGCCCAGGTGCTGGGCACGTCGTGGGTACCGGCCCCCGGCAGGACACAGAGCTGGGAGCGGGCGCCGGGCTAGGTGCAAGCGCGGGTATCGGTGCCGCCGACGCCCTGGGTGTGCACGAGGATGGGCGGCAAGCTGCCAGCGCGGGTGCCTCCGGTGCGCACCTCAGTGTGGGGCCAGACCAGGGCGCGCTTCTGCGTTCAGGTGAGGGCTTCGGGGACCGCGATGATGCCAGGACGACGGATGAAGTCTCCGGCGGCCCGCTTGATTCCAACGCCGGTACCAGTGTGGGGCCCGAGTCCGGAGCCGAGCCTTGGAGCGAAGGCGGCGCCGAAGCCGAAGCCGAATCCGAGCCCGAGCCGTGGAGCGAGACCGAAGTCGAAGCCGAGCCCGAGCCTTGGAGCGAGGCAGGAGCCGGAGCTGAGGTTGGAGCCGAGGTCGGGACCGGGGCCGGAGCCGGGGCTGAGGCTGAGGCGGTGTCCGAGGGCATGCGCTCCGCAGTATTGGAGCAGGAGCAGGAGCAGGCGTATGTGGCGGAGGGGCGGGGTGCGCCGGCTAGGCCGGAGTGGATTGGTGGGGCTTGGATCAATGGTGTGTGGGTGGAGGATGTCGCCGCCTACCTAGCAGCTCAGAACGCCGCTGGTCCGGCGAAGCCTGCTTCGGTAGAGGAACTGCCGACGGAGGACTTCAGCCAGCTTCCGCCTCTTGACGACTCTCCGACCGAGGAACACGTCCTCGGCCGTACATCCCGCGACCAAGCTCCGGAGGACTCACCGACTGAGGAACGCGTACTTGGGGTCACAGGCCCCGACGAAGCCTCGGATGAGCCGCCGACCGAGGAACGCGTTCTTGGGCTTGCAGCCCACGGCGAAGCCTTGGATGAGCGGCCGACCGAGGAACGCGTTCTTGGACTTGCAGCCCATGACCAAGCTCCGGATGAGCCGCCGACCGAGGAACACGTTCTTGAGGTCCACGGTCAAGCCTCGGAGGAGCCGCCTACTGAGGAACTGGTGCTTGGGCTCGCCGGTCTCGAGCAGGAGCCGGGGGAGTTCGTACCGGAGGAGGGTTCGGCCGAGGAGCGGTTCACGGACGCCGCGCGGTTCGGGTCAGACGAGGATGCGGCGGCGCAGGATCAGCTCTACGGCGTCAATCCGTTCAAGCGGTCGTCCGGAGAGAGGTCAGCCGGGGAACGGCTGCACGGCGTCAATCCGTTCGAGCGGTCGGGTGGGGAGACGCTGGCTGAGGAACGGCTGCAGGATGCCGATTCGGTCGGGCTGTCGGGCGACGAGCTGGTTGAGCCGGCCGCTGATGACGGGGACGAGCTCTCGCAGCGGGCGGGCGACGTCCAGGATGGCGAGGAGCCGGCGACGGAGGGGCGCCTTCGAGGGGTCAATCCGTTCGAGCAGGCGGCCGAGCGGGTCTTCGGGATGGCGGCTCCGGCGGCTGACGACGTGGCGGCTGATGAGCAGTCGGCCGGAGTACAGGCTGAGGTTGAGCAGTTCGGCAACCAGGCTGCGGCTGAGCAGCTCGGCAACCAGGCTGAGGTTGAGCAGCTCGGCAACCAGGCTGGGGCTGAGCAGCCTGGGCACCTGGCTGGGGTTGAGCAGCTCGGCAGCCGGAGCGGGGCTGAGCAGCGCGGAGATGGGGTGACGGGCGGGGATTACCTGGGTGGGGAGCCGGGTGGGGAGGCTCAGGGTGAGGTTGAGGGGGATGCTCCTACGGCTGAGATTGCGGCTGTGGTTGAGCAGGATCCTGAGGATGAGTACTACGCGGCCGGGCGTTCGCCGTTCGCGCCGGAGGCGCGGGATGTTCCGCCGAACGGGTTCAGCAGTCTCGAGCCGCTCGGGGACTTCGACTACCGGCTGGGCGAGAACTTCCACGACGAGATCCTCGGCGACGCAGACTGGACCGCTGACCAACTGGGCGAGCCGCAGCAGTCCGCGAGCGGACCTCAAGAGCCGCTGCCGCAAGCGATGCACGAACAGCAGGGCCCGGAGGAGGCGCACGAGCCGACCGAGGTACAAGAGCTGGGCGGGCCGCAAGGACTGGGCGAGGCCCAGGGGCAGGGCGCTCCGCAAGGGCTGGGCGCGGCCCAGGGGCAGGGCGGTTCGCAAGGGCTGGCCGAGGCGCAGGGGCACGGCGGTCCGCAAGGGCTGGGCGAGGTGCGGGGGCAGGGTGGCGCGGTTGAGTTTGGTGAGTCGGCCGAGGGGCAGCTGGAGGAAGAGCCGGACGCGCGGGAGCAAGACGAACTGGAGCTGGACGCGCGGGAGTACGACGGGCGGGAGCTGGATGCGCGCGAGCAAGACGAGCTGGAGCTGGACCGGCGGGAGCACGACGGGCGGGAGCCGGACGGGCCGGAGCTGGATGAGCTGACGGCGAGTGAGGTGACGGCTCAGTTCGAGGCGATTCGGGATGAGCAGCCGGAGCCGAGCGAGTACGACCCGCAGCCGTATGACCCGCAGCCGCAGGACGCGCAGCCGGAAGATTCGGCTGCGGAAGCGGCTGTGGGAGTGGCCGCGGTTGGTGTGGGTGAGGGGCCGGCGCCGGTGGCTCGTCCGGAGAAGCTTGTGGTGCCTGACGAAGGCCGGGCTGTCGCCATTCCGGGGCTTGGGGTTGTCGGTGGGGAAGCGCCGCCGGTTGAGACGCCGCCTGGTTCGATCGAGGAGGCCATGCGTGCCGAGGTCGAGCGCCCCCGCCCACGGCCGAAGGAGTCCGCGGCGTTCCGGGCGCTGCGGGAGTGGTGTCGCGCGCGGACCAAGGTCGTACCGTCCGGCTTCACCATTCAGGTGCAGGTACTCGATCCCGCGGCGCCCAGCTATCGGTTCGACCTCGAGCCGCCGGAGGTCGACGACCCGGAGTACGGGGCTGAGAAGCTGACCGAGCTGCTCGGCGACCTCTGGATCGCGGAGTCGCAAGGCGAGCAAGGTGGCTGGCTGTTCGCGCGGATGGACGCGGCCGGCCGGACGCTGCGGATCGACCGCTGGTACGACAGCGTGCCCGACTGGTGGGACAACCCGGTCGAGCCGAGGCTCGACGTCGACGGCCTGGTCCGGCGGCTCAACGGACGCGGCGCCGACTGGCAACCGTCATACCTGGAGAAGCTGTACACCAGCGCGAGATAGCGTTGCCGCATGAAGCTCCGGATCTTCACCGAACCTCAGCAAGGTGCCTCCTACGACGACCTGCTGGCGGTCGCCCGCAAGACGGAGGAGTGCGGTTTCGACGCGTTCTTCCGTTCGGACCACTATGTCGCATTCGGCGACGTCGACGGCCTGCCCGGCTCGACCGACGCATGGATCACGCTGGCCGGCCTGGCGAGAGAGACCAGCCGGATCAAGCTCGGTACCTTGGTCAGCCCGGTCACCTTCCGCCATCCCGGCCCGCTGGCGATCTCCGTCGCCCAGGTCGACCAGATGAGCGGCGGCCGGGTGGAGCTCGGTCTCGGCGCCGGCTGGTTCGAGGACGAGCACCAGGCGTACGGACTCGACTTCCCGGATACTCCCGGCCGCTTCGACCTGCTGGAAGAGCAGCTCGAGCTGATCACGGGTCTGTGGGACACGCCGGTGGGAGAGAAGTACAACTTCGACGGCAAGCACTACCAGCTGAAGAACTCCCCGGCCCTCCCGAAGCCGATCCAGCAGCCGCACCCGCCGATCATCGTCGGCGGCGCGGGCAAGAAGCGGACGCCCGCGCTCGCCGCGAAGTACGCCTCGGAGTTCAACGCCGGCTTCCGCTCCGTCGACGAGATCAAGACGATCTTCGGCCGCGTCCAGGCGGCCTGCGAGCAGGCCGGCCGCGATCCAAAGACGCTCAACCTCTCGACCGCGCACACCGTGGTCGTCGGCAAGGACGACGCCGAGGTACGCCGGCGCGCGGCCGTCGTCGACCGCGACCCGGAGAACCCCGGCGACGGCTCGATCGTCGGTACTCCGGCCCAGATCGTCGATCGCCTCGGACAGCTCGCGGCGATCGGTTCACAGACCCACTATCTGCAGGTGCTCGACCTCGCCGACCTGGACCACCTCGAGCTGATCGCGTCGGACATCCTGCCGCAGATGTAGCAGCGGAAGTGGCTCGATGTCGTGTATCTTGATGTCGAGAGAGTTTGCATGGCGAGGTTAGGGCAGCCTGATCTCGCGCCCGGGCCGGTGGCTCGGCAGGATGGGTTCAGCGGATACAGGACCGGATAGAGGAGCAGGTTGATGGCCAGCGTCGACAGCTTCGGTGCCAAGGGTGCACTCGAGGTCAACGGAACGTCGTACGAGATCTTCAGGTTGGCGGGTATCGAGGGCGCTGAGACGCTGCCGTACTCGCTCAAGGTGCTGCTCGAGAACCTGCTGCGCACCGAGGACGGCGCGAACATCACCGCCGAGCACATCACGAAGCTCGGCAACTGGGACGCGGCAGCGGCGCCCGACACCGAGATCCAGTTCACCCCGGCCCGGGTGATCATGCAGGACTTCACCGGCGTGCCGTGTGTCGTCGACCTGGCCACCATGCGCGAGGCGGTCGCCGAGCTGGGTGGCGACCCGACCAAGATCAACCCGCTGGCGCCGGCCGAGCTCGTCATCGACCACTCGGTCATCATCGACGTCTTCGGCCGTCAGGACGCCTTCGAGCGCAACGTCGAGCTGGAGTACGGCCGCAACAAGGAGCGGTACCAGTTCCTGCGCTGGGGCCAGACCGCGTTCGACGAGTTCAAGGTGGTACCGCCGGGCACCGGCATCGTGCACCAGGTGAACATCGAGCACCTGGCCCGGACCGTGATGGTCCGCAACGGCCAGGCCTACCCGGACACCTGCGTCGGCACCGACAGCCACACCACCATGGTCAACGGCCTGGGCGTGCTGGGCTGGGGCGTCGGCGGCATCGAGGCCGAGGCCGCGATGCTCGGCCAGCCGGTCAGCATGCTGATCCCGAAGGTCGTCGGCTTCAAGCTGACCGGGTCCGTCCCGGCCGGCGCGACCGCGACTGACGTCGTGCTGACGATCACCCAGATGCTGCGCAAGCACGGTGTGGTCGGCAAGTTCGTCGAGTTCTACGGCGACGGGGTCGCGGCCGTGCCGCTGGCCAACCGCGCCACGATCGGCAACATGAGCCCGGAGTTCGGCTCCACCTGCGCGATCTTCCCGATCGACGACGTGACCCTGGAGTACCTGCGCCTGACCGGCCGCGGCGACGACGAGGTCGCCCTCGTCGAGGCGTACGCCAAGGAGCAGGGCCTGTGGCACAACGCCGAGATCGAGCCGCGCTTCTCGGAGTACCTGGAGCTTGATCTGTCGACGGTCGTTCCCTCGATCGCCGGCCCGAAGCGGCCGCAGGACCGGGTCGCGCTCAGCGAGGCCAAGGAAGGCTTCCGCGGCGCGCTGGTCGACTACGCGACCGAAGAGCTCGAGGTGGACCCGTCCGAGCTCGGCAGCTTCCCGGCCAGTGACGCCCCCAACGGCCACGGCAACACCGACGACGAGCCGCATGTCCCGCACGGCTCCGGCAACGGCGGCCGCCCGTCGAAGAAGACCAAGATCAGCCTCAACGGGCAGGAGGTCGAGCTCGACCACGGCCACGTCGTGATCGCCAGCATCACCTCCTGTACGAACACCTCCAACCCGTCGGTGATGCTGGCCGCCGCGCTGCTGGCCAAGAACGCGGTCGACAAGGGCCTGACCAGCAAGCCGTGGGTGAAGACGTCGCTCGCACCGGGCTCGAAGGTCGTCACCGACTACTACGACAAGGCCGGCGTCACGCCGTACCTGGAGAAGCTCGGCTTCCACCTGGTCGGCTACGGCTGCACCACCTGCATCGGCAACTCGGGCCCGCTGCCCGAGGAGGTCTCGGCCGGTGTCCAGGAAGCCGACCTCGCGGTCGTGTCGGTACTGTCCGGCAACCGCAACTTCGAGGGCCGGATCAACCCGGACGTGAAGATGAACTACCTGGCGTCGCCGCCGCTGGTGATCGCGTACGCGCTGGCCGGCACGATGGACTTCGACTTCGAGACCGACCCGCTCGGCCAGGACACGGACGGCAACGACGTGTTCCTGAAGGACATCTGGCCGTCGGCCGACGAGGTCGAGAAGGTGATCGCCACCTCGATCAACAAGGAGATGTTCACCAAGGACTACGCCGACGTGTTCGCCGGTGACGAGCGCTGGCAGTCGCTGCCGACGCCCGAGGGCAAGACCTTCGCCTGGGACCCCGAGTCGACCTACGTGCGCAAGCCTCCGTACTTCGACGGCATGGCCAAGGAGCCGTCGCCGGTCACCGACATCACCGGCGCCCGGGTGCTGGCCAAGCTCGGCGACTCGGTCACCACCGACCACATCTCCCCGGCCGGCTCGATCAAGGCCGACGGCCCGGCGGGCAAGTACCTGGCCGAGCACGGTGTGGACCGCAAGGACTACAACTCGTACGGTTCCCGCCGCGGCAACCACGAGGTGATGATCCGGGGCACGTTCGCCAACATCCGGCTGCGCAACCAGATCGCGCCCGGCACCGAGGGCGGCTTCACCCGCGACTTCACCAAGCCGGACGCGCCCGTCACCTCGATCTACGAGGCGTCGGAGTCGTACCTGGCCGCCGGTACTCCGCTGGTCATCCTGGCCGGCAAGGAGTACGGCTCGGGCTCGTCGCGTGACTGGGCCGCGAAGGGCACGGCGCTGCTCGGCGCGAAGGCCGTCATCACCGAGTCCTTCGAGCGCATCCACCGGTCGAACCTGATCGGCATGGGCGTACTGCCGCTGCAGTACCCGGAGGGTGAGAACGCGGAGTCCCTCGGCCTGACCGGCGAGGAGACCTTCGACATCACCGGGGTCACCGCGCTCAACGACGGTCCGATACCGCCGACCGTGCACGTCAAGGTCACCGGCACCGACGGTTCGGTCAAGGAGTTCGACGCCGTGGTCCGGATCGACACCCCCGGCGAGGCCGACTACTACCGCAACGGCGGCATCCTGCAGTACGTACTGCGCTCGCTGATCGCGAACTGAGTGCTTGACCGGTACGGCGTACCGCGGGCTGTCGTCCGTGGTGCGCCGTACCGGTCTGTTCACGGTGCAGGTTGCTCTTGGTAACAAAGTCCTGGTTAGCTGTCGGTGCCTCGGCCGGGCGGGTCGGGGTCTCAGTTCCGGGGGGATGCGTGCGTTACCCAGCGATACTGCTCGCGGCGGTGCTCTTGGTCGCGGGGTGCGCGGCCGAGGAGCCGACCACCTACGGACCGACCACCGCCGGGCCGACCATCCGGCCGAAGACCACCGCGCCGGTGGACCAATCGACGCTGCCTCCGATCGTGGAGGAGTCGACCGCGGCGCCGAAGCCGCTGTGCGAGATCTTCAGCACGGCGGAGATCAGCAAGACCCTCGGACTGGCCGTCCGCAAGGCCGTCACCAGCAAGAACGGGCCGTACGTCACCTGCACCTGGAACACGGTGAAGCCGGTGGACGGTCCCGGCGTCGTCACGATCACCCGCGGTGACGGTTCGCTGTACGGTGCGTTCACGCAGAAGATGATCGGCGACGCGAAGGCGAAGAAGGCGCGCGGCAAGAAGCTGCTCGAGGGCGTCGGCGACCAGGGCTTCGCGATCGGCGCGTCGGTCAGCGGGATACCGATCTGGTACGCCGCGGTCGAACACGCCGGCGTGCTGACCGGGGTGCAGATCTCCGGCGCCGGCAGCAAGTCGAGCGTCGGTACGATCAAGGCGTTCATGATCGAGATCCTGGCGCGCGGCTGACCGCGTTGCCGCAAAACTGTCGGTCCGGTCCGATTTACTGGGCGGCATGGAACGGGAACATCCGCGTGAGGTGATCCGGGCCGCGTGCGCGCGGTACGGCGAGGACGTGGTGATCGACTGGTGCGTCGCGTTCCTGACCGGCGAGATCTCCGGCGAGGACGCCTACGGCCCGGACCTGCCGAAGCTGGTGGCGATCACCGGCTCGCCGAACCCGGGCGGCTGGTCCCAGCCGGTCGACCCGGTCAACTTCTACTGGATCCGGGTCTGGGCGGCCCGAGCCTTCCTCTACGTCTGGCGCGACGACGCCGTCGAAGCGCTGGCCACGGTCGCCGCCGACCCAGCCTGGCGAGTCCGCGAACACGTCGCCCGGATCACGGCTCAACGCGAGCTGGGTCAACTGGTCGACGCGCTGCTGCCAATGCTCGACCACGAGCTGCCGCGCGTCCGCGCGGCCGCAGTACGGGCGATCGGCGCGGCCGGCGAATACGAACACGCTGCCGCAGTCGAAGCCCTGCAGGATGACCCGGACATCACTGTCCGAGCCGCCGTCGTCCGAGCGCTCGAAAACCTCTCCCAACGCCTTGACCGGCCGCTGGCCTGACGCCAGTTGCTAGAGCGCGCTGCGCAGCTTCTCGGCGTACTGCGCTGCCTCGGCGTCGTCGGCGTACTTGGTGCGGGGCCAGAAGAAGCCGCGGAGGCCGTCGCCCTTGGTGCGGGGGACGACGTGGACGTGCAGGTGGGGTACCGACTGGGAGACCACGTTGTTGGCGGCAACGAAGGAGCCTTGGGCGTCGTACGCCGTACGGACCGCCGCCGCGACCGATCGGGCGGCGCTGAAGAGCGGCACCATCAGCTCGTCGGGCAGCTCGACCAGCGTCGGAATGTGTTCGCGGGGGACGAGCAGGGTGTGCCCTTTGAACACCGGCCTGATGTCGAGGAAGCCGAGCACCTCAGGGGTGTCGTAGACGATGTGGGCCGGGGTCGAACCGGCGATGATCGAGCAGAAGAGACAGTCCGCCATCAGCCCAGCTTCTCGTCTACGAAGCACCAGCGCCAAGTCTCACCCGGTTCGAAGCTGCGCATCACCGGGTGCGAGGTCTCGTCGAAGTGCTTGCTGGCGTGCCGGGCGGGCGACGAGTCGCAGCAGCCGACGTGACCGCAGCCCAGGCACAACCGCAGGTGGACCCAGGTACCGCCGTCGCGGAGACACTCCTCGCAACCGTCCGGCGTGTGCGGCGTGAGCACACAGGGCGCCGAGGCGAGGTGCTCGCATTCGGCGACCGATGACGGGGGAGCGGTGAGGTTCTCCGACGTACCGCCGACGTCGTCGGTCGCGGAGCGGTCCAGGATCGACTCCTCGATGTCGAGGGCCATCTGGGCGCGTTGCAGCACCTCGTCGGCGACCAGGCCGTCGTCGCGCACCTTGAGGATGTGCGCCCGCTCGGTCTCCAGCATCGCCATCCGCAGCCGGCGGTAGGTCTCACTCGGCGTCTCGAGATCGGTCTCCGGGCGGCCGAGCCGTTCCCAGGCGGCCAGCGCGCGGGACTCGCCGCGTTGCCGCAGCAGGTTGACGACCTCGGGTGGGTCGTTCGGAGTGATCAGCTCGTCGAGTGTCTGCTCGGCGGCGCGGTGGGCACCCTGCAGTACCGCGGCCTCCTGCAGTGCATCCTCGGCCGGGTCAGGGCCGGGCAGACGCAGCCGGCGTACGAGCCAGGGGAGAGTCGACCCTTGCAGCAGCAACGTTCCGGCGGTGACGACGAGGGCCATGAAGACCAGTACTTCGCGATGCGGGGTGTCCTCGGGCAGCACGAAGACGGCCGCCAGCGTGACCACACCGCGCATGCCGGCCCAGGACACGACCACCAGAGCCTGGACCGAGACCGGGCCGGGACGGGAGCGGCCGAGGATGCGCCGGGACAGGTACGTGACCGGGAAGAGCCAGATCGGGCGGAGCAGGACGGTCGCCGCGAAGACGCCGATGGTGGCCGTCGCGATCGTCCACGCCGAGAGCGGGCTGCGGGACAGATCGTCGAGGATCCACCGGGTCTGCAGACCGATCAGCAGGAACACCGTGTTCTCGAGCAGGAACTGGAAGGTGCGCCAGTTGGTCCGCTCGGAGATCCGCGAGGCCGCCGACTGGATGATCGGCGCCTTGTGGCCGAGCAGTAGGCCGGTCACGACGACGGCGAGGACGCCGGACGCGTGCACGTAGTGGTTCTCGGCGGCGACGTACGCGATGAACGGCGCGGTCAGGCTGAGTGTGGTGTCGAGCACCGGATCGGTGAATCGCTTGCGGACCTTGGCGAGCACGATCGCGACGGCGATGCCGATCGCCACGCCGCCACCGGCCGCGCGGAGGAAGTCGAGGCCGACGTGCAGGAAGGTCGGCGTGATCAGGGCGGCGGCGATCGCGGTCCGCAGACAGACCAGGGCGGTCGCGTCGTTGAGCAGGCTCTCGCCCTCGAGGATCGTGACGACCCGGCGGGGGAGGCCGACCTTCTTCGCGATCGCGGTGGCCGCGACGGCGTCGGGCGGCGCGACGACGGCGCCGATGGCGAAGGCAGCCCACAGCGGCAGCGGGTTGTCGCTGACCATCGACGGGCCGAGCAGCCAGTACGCGACCAGGCCGACTCCGGCGGTCGTGAACGCGACCAGTCCGACGGACAGCAGCCCGATCGAGCGGCGGTGCTGGGAGAAGTCGACGAGGCTGGTCTTGATCGCCGCGGAGTACAGCAGCGGCGGCAGGAAGCCGACCAGGACGACCTCATGGGACAACTCGACCCGCGGGACGAACGGCAGGTACGAAGCCGCGATCCCGACGACGACGAGCAAGAGGGGAGCCGAGATCCCGATCCGCCGGGCGAGAGCGGCACCGGCCGCGACCACGGCGACGAGAGCAACGATCTCGATCGCGATATCCACGCGCACAGTGTCGCAGGCCACGCGGACCGGTGTTGCACGGTTCGCCCACAGCGGAGATCAGGAACTGTCCGAGGGGCCTGCTTTCATCTACCGTGTGCGCACCGGCACACTCCGATCACTGGGGGTCATATGTCCCGCCGCCTGCTCCGTACCGCCGTCAGCCTCATGCTTCTCGGGTCGGTGGTCGTCGCCGTACCGGCCCACGCTGCTGGACCGGTGACGACCAACGGATGCGTCGCGAGCGTGCCTGAGCCGGGAACGACGACGCCGGTGCGGATCTGCTACTCGTTGTTCCAACCTGCCGGTGCGTCGGCCGCGCACACCGTGCCGCTCATCTTCCACAGTCATGGGTGGGGTGGGAGCCGGACCAAGGACGCGGCCGCTTTCAAGTCATGGCTCGACGCGGGGTACGGCGTACTGAGCTTCGACCAGCGCAGTTTCGGGGAGTCGACCGGGGTCGCGCACGTGATGAACCCGGAGCTCGAGGGGCGTGACGTGGTGCGATTGGTCGACCTCGTCGCCGGCCTGGACTGGGTGACCAAGCAACGGCCTGGTGACCCGTTGATCGGCGCGATCGGTGGATCGTATGGAGGCGGCTATCAGTTTGCGGGGGCCTTCACGGAGCTGCGCGAGAAGGGGCGGACGCGTTTCGACGCGCTGGCGCCTGAGATCACCTGGTGGGATCTCAAGGAGAGCCTGGCGCCGTCGGAGGCTGCCCGGACGATGTGGCTGACCTTGCTCTACGCGGGCAGTGGCACGCATCTGCCGCCGGCGGTGCAGGCCGGGTTCGTCGCGCTGATCACGACGGGGCAGTGGCCGGTTGGTCAAGCCGGCCGTGACCTGGATGCGTTCTTCCGCAAGAACGGGCCGTCCTGGCAGGTCGCGCACGGGCGCAAGCTCGACATCCCGGTGATCATCGGGCAAGGGCTGCCGGACAACCTGTTCAACCTCAACCAGGGGTTGAAGAATTTCGATCGGGCGCTCACCTCGAGGGCGCGGTCGAGGTCGCTGTTTGTCGGGTACAACGCCGGCCACACGCTGCCCAGCGTCGTGCCGCCGGGGTTCGTGACGCCAGGGGATCCGTGCTCGATCGCGCTCGGCAGTCCGAGCTTCGCGGCGTTGGAGCAACGGTTCATGGCGCTGCAGTTGAAGCACGAGTCGAGCGGGCTGACCGGTTTTGGCAGCTATCACCTGGCGACCGCGGATGGTCGTTGCCTGACGCAACGAGAGCTGACGGCCAATACGCAGTACCGGTTGGGATCGGTCCGTGCTGTCACGACCGCTGTGGCTCGTGGACCGATCACGGTGGCGGGAGTGCCTCAGGTGAGGGCTCGGGTGAGCAGCCTGCTGCCCAACGCGGCCGCCTTCTTCGCGCTGAGCGTCGGCACGACTCCACTCGACGCGAAGATCGTGCAGAACAACACGATGCCGCTGCGCGAGAAGCGTCCGGTCCACGGGGCTCGGCGGACGCTCGACCTACCGGGGATCGCAGTCGACGTACCGGCCGGCAAGACCCTCTTCCTGACCGTGTCACCGGTGGCGGACATGTTCGCCGGGCAGAACGGTCAAGTGCCTAGCTCACTGCTGCTCGACAAGGTGACGCTGCGGTTGCACCGCGTCCGCTAACGGACCTTGTCGAGCCAGGTCTTGAAGACGGTGAGAAACGGCTCCTCGGAGGCGACCGCCGTGACGAGCCAGTCGGCGGTCGCCTGGGCCTGCTCGATCACGTCGGCGGGGTAGCCGTACTTGACCTGGTGCTCGGCGAACTCGTCCTCGTCGTCGACATAGATCGAGCCGTCGCGCTTGCGGATCACGTCCAGGTCGAGGTCGATCATCGTGAACACGTCGCCGTTGAACTCGACCGGCGTGCTCACGTCGCAGTAGATCTCGGTCGAGCGCGGCTCGTCGTTGAACAGCGCGGTGAAACCCCGGTCCCGGGGGAACAGCTGGACGTGCGCTTGTTCCTGGGTCACCTCGGGTTCGTCGCCGCGCTGAGAGACCGAGTTCGGCGGGGCGCCGAGCCAGACGCCGTACTGGTCCTCGCCGAGGTACTGCATCCACTGGTGCCAGTGCAGCTTCTCGTCGTACTTGCGGTAGACGACCCGAACGTTACGCATGGCGTCACCGTACCGGCGGCAGGCGGTCACTCCGGATATCCTGAGCCGCATGCAGCGGATGCTCGTCACGGGTGGAGCCGGATTCATCGGCTCGAACTTCGTCCTCGACTCGCTGCGGCGCTTCCCGGACCTCGCGATCACCGTGCTCGACCTGCTGACGTACGCCGGCAGCCAGCGCAACCTCGACCAGGTGTCCGACCGGATCACCTTCGTGCACGGGGACATCTGCGACGCCGCGCTGGTCGACGGGTTGGTCCGCGACACCGACGTACTGGTGCATTTCGCCGCCGAGTCGCACGTCGACAACTCGCTGAACGACCCGTCGCCGTTCATCCGGACGAACATCCTCGGCACCTTCACCCTGCTCGAGGCGGTCCGCCGCCACGACAAGCGGATGCATCACATCTCCACCGACGAGGTCTTCGGCGACCTCCCACTGGACTCGGTCGAGCAGTTCACCGAGCAGACGGCGTACGACCCGTCCAGCCCGTACTCCGCCAGCAAGGCGAGCTCCGACATGCTCGTCCGCGCCTGGGTCCGCTCGTACGGCGTCGCCGCCACCCTCTCCAACTGCGCGAACAACTACGGCCCGTACCAGCACGTCGAGAAGCTGATCCCGCGCCAGATCACCAACGTCCTGCTCGGCGACAGGCCGAAGCTCTACGGCGCCGGCGACAACGTCCGCGAATGGACCCACGTCGACGATCACAACGACGCCGTCCACCGGATCATCGCCAACGGCCGGATCGGCGAGACCTACCTGATCGGCTCCGGCGACGAACGCAGCAACAAACAGATCATCGAGCAGATCCTGCTCCTGATGGACCAGCCGGCCGACGCCTACGACCACGTCCCCGACCGCCCCGGCCACGACCTGCGCTACTCCAACAACACCACCAAACTCCGCACCGAGCTGAGCTGGCTCCCCACCTACGACTTCACCACCGGCCTCACCGCCACCATCGCCTGGTACCGCGAGAACCCCACCTGGTGGAAACCACAGAAGTCGACCACCGAGGCCCGCTACAAACTCCTCGGCCGCTGAGACCCGAAGACCTGTTGTAGCGCCGGTACCACCGGGAATCGATTCCGGAATGCGCTCAGATCTCGACAACTGGGCGGTCTAGACCCTCTTATGGTCCGATGAGAGTTCGATTGATTGCCGGGCGCGATGGCAGCGTGTGAGCGCGTGCTCTCGCTGGTGGACGCGGCCGAGGGGTGGCAGCGGGAGATCGCCGACCTGCAGACCCGCGCGGAAGAGGCTGAGACTGGGCTCGATTCCAGTCTCAGCCTCAGAGTGCTGTTCCGCGGCCCGGGCAACCTGCCCCGCACCCGGGTCCTCGCGTTCGAGAGCCGCTCGCTCTGCGTTGAGGTCACGTTGCCACCCGGCATCGTCCGCGACCGCGAGAAGCAGCTCCTGACCTACCTGCAGGACGCCGTCGACGCCGCGGACACCTACGCCCAGGCCCGCGGCCGCGCCGACGACCTCTGGGCCGTCTGGCAGGTCTTCATCCGCCTCTGCTCCAACAACACCCCGTACCAACGCTGGATGGACGCCTACAACCTCGCCCACCACCGCCCAACCTCCCTACCCACCCTCTCCTGCCCCAACTGCGGCGCCCACAACCTCCGCCTCGAATTCGAGGTCAAAGACCCCTGCGCCACCTACGGCACCGCCTACTTCTGGTGCAACACCTGCCTAACCGGCCCCATGCCCACCCCCGCCCCCCTCCCACCCCAAGCCACCACAACCCCCTGGGGAACCCTCAACCCACCCAACTACACAATCGTCCCCGAATAACCGAGAGCCCCGACACACCATCCCCACCTGCCACATCACCGGTCTGTAATTCCGGCGTTACAGAAATTGCAGCTTGTTGCAGGTCGTATATGTCACGTAGACGCAGAGTAGTGCCCACCTCGACAATGAGTGGCCGCCCGGCGTGAGGCCCGGCTGGCATCGCCGGGGAGGGCATCGTGAGCGGTTGGATCGCGGGGAACGGGACTGGTTGGCGGGCTTTAGGCCTAGTAGCGGCGCTTGGTGTGGTCGCCTTTGCAGGAGCACGGGCGCTGCCTGCCACCGAGGCGGTGGCGGCGCCGGTCACAGCTGTCCGGACCGAGGCCGATGCAGTCGCGCGGGCTGCGCAGACCGGTGAGCCGGTCGAGATCCCGGATCGCACCACGGAAACCTCGCAGACGTTCGCCAACCCGGACGGGTCACAGACTGCGAAACTGGCGAACAGTCCGGTTCGGGTTCGGCAGGGCGACAACTGGCGTGCGATAGACACGACGCTGGAGTTCCGGCCTGATGGGAGCGTCGGACCAAAAGCGGTAACGTCGGACGTCACCTTGTCGGGCGGTGGGTCTGGGCTGCTGGTCAAGGCTGGAGTCAAGGACGGCAGCCTGGAGTTGCGATCTCCTTGGCAGCTCCCACGCCCCACGCTGTCCGGATCGAAGGCCACCTACGCTGACGTAGTCGCGGGTGTGGACCTGGTCACCGAAGCAACGACGGACGGCTTCACCTACAACCTCGTAGTGAAGAGCAGGGAGGCCGCCGGCAATCCAGCTCTGAAGTCGATTCACTTTCCGGTCGCTGCATCCGGCCTGTCGCTCCGCGCGGACCGCCCCGGCGGACCGGCGTACGTCGCCCAGGACGGCCGGTTGGCGATGATGGCAGGCGGCGCCATCATGTGGGACTCGGCAGGTCCCGGACCGCAAGGCAAGGCCGCCAAGGCGTCGGCTCAACTGGTGGACGACGGACCGAGCGGTGCTCATGTCGCGGCGATGGACCTCAGGGGCGACGCGAGCGGTCTGACGGTGACGCCGGACCCAGCTGTTCTCAACGGCCTGTCGACCGTCTATCCGGTCGTGCTTGACCCATCGGTGTCCACCCCGACGAGGACCGCCTGGGCAGCGGCCTGGCAGACCTCCCCGACGACTTCGTTCTACAAGACGACCCACAGCCTCGGGGTGGGGAACGAGGACTGGGAGCAGCACAAGATCGTCCGGTCATTCTTCCAGTTCAGCACGAGCGCGTTCGCCGGCAAGAAGATCCTCCTTCCAGTTCAGCACGAGCGCGTTCGCCGGCAAGAAGATCCTCGGGGCGACGTTACGAACGTTCGAGACGCATTCGGCGAGTTGTGCGGCACGCTCGGTGTCGGTGACCCGTACCGGTCCAATCTCAGCCGCGACAACGTGGAACAACCAGCCGGCCGTCCAGCTCGCAGCCGGCAGCAAGAGCTTCGCCAACGGCCACGACTCCTCTTGCCCGGACAACTATGTCGAGTTCCCGGTCACCAACTCTGTCGTCGACACGGCCGCCAAGGGCTACACCACGTCCACCTTCCGGCTCGCGGCGACGGACGAGACTGACGAGATCGCCTGGAAGCAGTTCAACTCGACAGGCGAACTGCAGATCACCTACGTCACGCCGCCCGGAGTGCCTGGCCGACTCGGCCTGACGGACCCGCAGATCGGCTGCCAGCAACCTGCGGACATGGAGAACGTGGGATCGGTCAACATCCAGTTCGGCGTCACTCCCAGATTGACACCGATTGATTCTGGAGCGCGAGTCAAGGCAGAGATCGAGATCTTCAGCTCGTCCGGCAATCTCTTCAGGACGTACGCGACCGGCTTGGACCTGCCCAATACCGCTTTGACGGTGACAATTCCCAGCAAGGACCTGCCAGACCAGGTTACTTATCACTTCCGTGCCCGAACGCTCTATCCCTACAGCTCGGCCTACGGCTCGGGAACCCTCTACTCCGCCTACACGATCTGGTGCTACTTCAAGGTCGACAGACTCGCTCCGCCGCCGCCGATCGTCACTGCGAAGTACGGAACCACGAATGTTCCGAACTGTGCCGCTGCGACCACCACCTGCCAGGAGATAGTTCCGCATGGCGCTGCCATTTCGTACACCATCAAGGGCGCCGCAGCAGACGTCGTACGCCATGAGTACTTCTACCAGGGAGCCCGGGTCCGCTCGCAGGTGAGCGGCAACACCGTCACCGTCAATCTGGTGCCCAGCGATACCGGCTACAACCTGTTACACGTGGTGAGCTTCGACGCCGCCGGCAGCTCCAGCAAACCGACCGACTTCCTGGTCAATCTCAAGAGCGCGGCGCCACCGGTTGCCGCATGGTCATTCGACGATGGTTCGGGGACAACAGCGGCGGACACCGCAGCGCCGTCCCATCCACTGACGCTGACCGGGGGAGCGGCCTTCGATGACGCGGGGCGCGACGGCGGGTCGCTCCAACTGGACGGCGCCGACGACTACGCGCAGACGGCGACACCGGTAGTAGACACCTCGCAGAGTTTCACCGTATCGGCCTGGGCGCGGTTGACCTCGGTCAAGGAGGCGGTCGTGGTCGGTGCCGCAGGCAACATCTCGAGTGCCTTCGAGCTGTACTACTCGGGATCGCTGAACCGGTGGGTGTTCATGCGAGTCAAGAGCGACACCATGGCGCCGTCGAACGTGAAGGCGCTGTCGGACGAACCGGCCGTACTCGGCGCCTGGACGCTGGTGACCGGGGTGTACGACGCGGCCCCGAACAAGGGCCGACTCAGGTTGTACATCAACGGGCGACTGCAGTCGGCCGGCGACGTCCCGTACCTGGACAGCGCATGGAAGGCCACCGGCCCGCTCAGCATCGGCCACGGACAGTACAACGACGTCTTCGGCAACCGGTTCGCCGGCTCCGTGGACGCGGTCAAGATCTGGCAGCGACCGCTGAATGACAAGGCGGTGATGGCCGAAGTCGAGATCCGCAAGGCCGACCGGGTGGTTGCCGGCCGCGCGGCGGTGTGGCCGCTGAACAGCGCGACGCTGGACGCTGATCAGGTGTGGCGCACCGAAGACACGATCTACGGTGCGAACCTGGCGATCTCCGGCTTCGGTGGCGGTGCAGACCAGTCGACGGCATTCGTCGAGGACGACGACATGGGCCGGGTTCTGCAGTTCTCCGGGGCGGCAAGCGAGTCGCTCACCCTGCCGCGGGCGGTGGTCGACGGCGGGACAAGCTTCTCCGCGGCGGTCTGGGTGAAGCTCGAGGATGCGACCAAACCGGCGGTGATCGCTCGTCAGGCAGGGCCGGATCGCGATGCCTGGCGACTGGAATGGAAGCCGGTCAACGCGCTGAGCGGACAGTGGATCTTCTCGCGAACGCCGGCGAATTCGACCGAACCGAAGACCGCCGTCTTCGAGGCCGACATCGACGCCGTCACCAACTACTGGCAGCTCATCGTCGGGACCTACGACGCTTCGGCGGAAGACGCGATCGGTTCTGCACTGGGGGAAATCGGAATCACCGTGAACAAGCGGGCAGATGCCGAAGGCCGCGACAGCTACATCGCTCCGTACCGGCTGGGCAGCACCGTCATCGGCAAGGGCCGGACCGCCGGCGCTGAGTTCGCGGGACAGCTCCACGACTTCCGGATGTACTCCGGACCATTGCTCGACAACGCGATCTGCGACGAGTTCCCCGAGCTCGAGGGCAACTGTCCTGTTCCGGCGGGCTGACTGATGACCTCCGATTCACGACGGGCACGGAGCACAACGATGACGTGGACCAATCAGGTCAAGGCGCTGACAAGGGGAACCGAGCGATGAGAAGAGCAGTTGCCGTTCGTAGCGCGGTCCTCGTGACGGTTTCCGCCTGCGCCTTGCTGGCCGGTGGCCTGCCCGTCATCGGTGCGCAGACTAGCTCCGCCGCGACGACCTCGAAGATCCCGCCACTGCCGAAGGCCCGGGACACGAAGGTGAGCCCGCTCCAGGTTGCGGAAGCCAAGAAGTCGGTGGCGGAACGGGCCCGCGAAATGCTTCGGGGTCCGCAGCCAAAGCCGGCGATCTGGCCAGGCGCCGCCGACCAGATCGTCACCTTGGGCGTCGCCTCCGGCGAGGCGATCAAGATGGCCGCCCCGCTGTCCCGGGCCAAAGGCGAACCGGTTGCACCGACGAAGACGCGGGTGCGGGTACTTGATCAGAAAACGGCGACAGCTGCGGACGTGTCCGGCTTCTTGCTCGGTCTGACTCGGGCAGACCAAGGCAAAGGTGAGGCGCCGGCTCAGCTCACCATCGACTACTCGGGCTTTGCCGAGGCATCCGGCGGCGACTGGGCTTCGCGACTGAAGCTCGTCTCGCTTCCGGCATGCGCGCTGACCACGCCACGGGTGGAGGGCTGCCTGACCCCAGCATCGGTGGGCTCGATCAACAACGTGGAGAAGCAGACCCTGACCGCCCCCGTATGGGTGGGAAACACCGAACGGGTGATGGCGGTGACCGCCGATTCAGGCGGGAGCACCGGCGACTACTCCGCGACTTCGCTGTCGCCGGCCGCCTCATGGTCCGCCGGACGGGCCAGCGGTGACTTCACTTGGAACTACCCGCTGCGAGTGCCTCCGGTGCCGGCAGGTCCGGCCCCGAAGCTTTCCATCGACTACTCCGCACAATCGGTCGACGGAAAGACTGCCGCGTCCAACAACCAGTCGTCGTGGATCGGCGAGGGATTCGGTTTGACGGAGTCGTACGTCGAACGCAGGTACGGCACGTGCAAGGACGACGGGCAGGTGGGGAAGTACGACCTGTGCTGGAAGTACGAGAACGCGACCGTGGTGCTGAACGGTCAGGCCAGCGAGCTGGTCAAGGGCGCGAACGGCTGGCGGCTGAAGAATGACGACGGGTCAAAGGTCGAGAAGGTCACCAACCCGACCGCCAACGGCGACGACGACAAGGAAGCCTGGAAGGTCACGACACTCGATGGCACGCAGTACTACTTCGGCCGGGAGTTGCTGACCGGACAGAACTCGGTGTGGACCGTCCCGGTGGCCGGCGATGATGCCGGCGAACCCTGTAACAAGGCGACCTTCGCCACCTCGTTCTGCGACAACCAGGCCTGGCGCTGGAACTTGGACTACGTCGTCGACCCGCACGGCAACGCGATGTCGCTGTGGTACGCCAAGGAGAGCAACTACTACGCCAAGAACGGCGCGACCACCGCGACCAAGGTCTACGACCGCGGCGGCTACCTGATGAAGATCCTGTACGGTCAGCGTTCGGACGCGATGACCGCGCTGGCTCCGATGCAGGTTTTGTTCGACACCCAGGAACGATGCCTGAGCAACTGCACGTCACTGACGAGCGCGACCAAGGGAAACTGGCCCGACGTTCCGTTCGACCAGATCTGCGCGTCCGGTGCGACCTGCACGAAGGTCGCTCCCACCTTCTTCTCCCGGCGCCGGCTGACGCAGGTGACGACGCAGGTGCTGAAGAGCACGACCTACCAGAGTGTTGATGGCTGGACCCTGTCCCAGGACTTTCCGTCGGTAGGCGACCCGATGTCCGGCCGGGCACTGTGGTTGCAGTCCATCACCCACACGGGTAAGGCGGTCGCACCGACTGCCGCGGCCCCGCTGGTGGTGAGCTTCGGGAAGATGCCATTGCCGAACCGGGTGGATACCGACAGCGACGGCGTCGGGCCGATGATCAAGAACCGGGTCGGCAACATCTGGACCGAGACCGGCGCCCAGATCACGGTGAACTATGCCGACCCTGAGTGTGTGGCGGGGCCAACCGCGGCTCGGCACATGCCGGCATCTGCTGACACGAACACGATGCGCTGCTACCCGGTCAAGTGGGCGCCCCCGCTGGCGGCCGAGCGCGAGGACTGGTTCCACCGGCATGTGGTCGCCCAGGTCCGGGTCAACGACATCACCGGCGGCGCGGACGCAGCGGTCACGAACTACACCTATGGCGGCGGCGCCGCGTGGCACTACGAGGAGAATCCGCTCGTCCCAGCCAAGGACCGCAACTGGTCCGACTGGCGCGGCTTCCGTACGGTGACCACGTCTTCCGGTGACCCGTTCCAACCGGGCCCTCGGTCTAGGGTCGTCACGTCGTACTTCCGCGGCATGAACGGCGACAAGCTCAAGGCCGGCGGTACGAAGTCAGTCACCGTGGCTGACACCTTGGGCGGCTCCCGTGCCGATGCGCCCGCACTGAATGGACTCGTCCGCGAGGCCATTACCTACGCGTCGGACACCAGCAACACCGAAATCTCCGGCAACCTGACCGACTACTGGATTCAGGAGACCGCCGCACAGTCGATCGAGACCGGGCTGGTACGCCGTGCCTCGATCGTCAAGCCGTCGGCGGTGGCAGCGCGAATCACACGAGATGGTGGCAGAACCGACCTCGTCCACGCGGCACTGACCGAGTACGACCCTGCGACAGGGTTGGAGGTACAGGTCGAGGACCAGGGAGACTCGGCGAAGGTGGACGAGAAGTGCACGATCACCTCGTATGCGAAGAACGCCGCCACCGGGATGGTCGTGCCGTCGCGGATCGTCACGTCGGAGGGCCGCTGCGACTCGGCCTCGGCCAACCCGCCCGAGAGCCGGGCGCTGACCGACAACCGGACCTTCTACGACGGCGGCTCCTTCGGCTCGGCACCGACCAAAGGCGAGGTGACCTCGACGCAGCGCTTGGACGGATACGTCCAGGGCATGCCGAGATACCAGACGGTCGCGACGTCGACGTACGACTCTTTGGGGCGGAGCACGGGCACGACCGACGCGCTGGGACGCGTTTCGAGCGTTGCCTATACCCCTGCCGGTGCCGGGGCGCTGACACAGATCATCAGTAAGACGCCATCCATCGTCACGCCTGACGGCGTGACCAAGGGCCTCGAAACCAAAACGACCTACCTGCCCGAGTGGGGGAGTACGTCGCAGGTCACCGACCCGAACGGCAAGTTGACCAGTCTGGACTACGACGTCCTCGGACGTCTTACGAGTGTCTGGTTGCCGAATCAGTCGAAGTCGGCCAGCGAGCTGCCGAACACCAAGTACACCTACAACCTGTCGAGTACCGCCCCGTCATACGTGCGGACCGACTCCCTCAATATCCTGGCCAACGGCTACCTGTCCGGTTACGCGATCTACGACTCATTGCTGCGGCCCCGGCAGAGTCAGGAAGTCGCGGCGAACGGCGGCCGCCTGATCAGCGAGACGAAGTACAACTCGCGCGGACTGGCCATCATCAACAACAAGGATTTGTGGAACTCGGCGGCTCCTGCCGGGACGATGGTCAGCGTCCTCGACAACGAGGTCCCGAACGAGACCCAGACGACGTACGACGGCGCCGGCCGCGTGATCCAGTCCACGTTCGCCGTCGCGGCGCAGCCGCAGTGGTCGACCAGGACCCTTTACAGCGGTGACGCGATCACCACCTTGCCGCCAAGTGGTGCGGCGGCCACCTCGGAGATCAAGGACGCGGTTGGCCATGTGGTCGAGCGGCGCGAGTACGACAGCAACGTCCAGACGCCCGGCTTCGTCAAGAGCAGCTACGCCTATGACGTCGCGGGCAGGCTCACCGCGCTGACCAGCGCCGGCGCGACCTGGACCTACGGGCACGACATCTTGGGCCGTCAGACGAGGGTGAACGATCCCGATTCGGGGACCACGACCTACGAGTTCGACGCAGTGGACCGCGTCACCACGATGACGAACGCGAACCAGAAGAAGCAGATCACCGCCTACGACAACCTCGACCGCAAGGTCGCGTTGTACGAAGGATCGAAATCCGACGCCAACCTGAGGTCGGACTGGATCTACGACGCGGACGGCGCCCTCGGACAGCTGTATCAGTCCGCCCGCTATCCCACCGGCAAGACCGGGCCGGTGTACAAGTCGAAGATCTCGCAGCGCAACGTGCTCTACAAGCCGACGGTGACGAGCGTGGTGATTCCGGCCGTCGAAGGCCGCGAGCTCGACGGTATCTACGAAACGAGGATCGGCTACGCGCCGGATGAGGAGACGGTCGCCTTCTCCGACGTCCCGGGCGGCGGCACCCTCGGTAGCGAGATCCTCAACTACACCTACAACCAGGTGGGTCAGCCGGTCTCGATGAAGAGCGGCGACGGGGTCTATGTGAAGGACCTCAAGTACACGGCGCTGGGCGATCCCGAGCGGTACGAGCTGGGGTCGAACGAGGACATGTACGTGGTCAACACGTTCGAGATGGGCTCCCGCCGGCTGAAGCAGACGCTGGCCGGCGACGTGAACATCGTTGCCAATCACAACTATGAGTACGACCCGGCCGGGAACCTGCTGAAGGACAAGAACCTGGTCGGTGGGGACACCCAGTGCTTCGACTATGACGGTCACCGCCGCCTGACCGAGGCGTGGACCCCGGCGGACGCTGACTGCGGCACCGCAAAATCGGCGGCAGCGCTGGGCGGACCAGCGGAGTACTGGCAGTCATGGACCTATACGGCGAACGGCCTGCGGAAGACGCAGACCGATCACACCGCGCTGGGCGACACGCTGGAGACCTACACCTACGACACGACCCAGCCCCACACGGTGAAGTCGATCGCGACTACGGGTGCCGCGCCGAAGCCGGCGGCGTCCTACGCCTACGACGTCAGCGGGAACACGACCGCCAGGCCGGGGCCGGTGGGGACGCCTGCGCAGACCTTGACGTGGAACGCGGACAGCAAGCTCGAAAAGCTGAGCACCACCGCAGGCGACACGTCATATGTCTATGACGCCGAAGGCGGTCTGCTCCTTCGCAAAAGTCCTGGAAAGACCACCCTGTACGTCGGTTCGCTGGAACTGACGCTCGACACCGCGACCCTGGCGTTGACCTCCAAGCGCGAGTACTCAATCGGCGGGCAAGCAGTCGCCGTGAAGTCTTCCGTCACCGACCGCAAGTGGCTGATCCCCGACCACCACGGCACCACACAGGTCTCCGTCGACTCAGCCACGCTGGCGACCGTCACGCGCTACAGCACACCCTTCGGCGAGTCCCGCGGCGTGGACCCGGCCAACTGGCCCGACGACCACGGCTTCCTGGGCAAGCCAGTCGACAAGACCACAGGCCTGACCCACTTGGGCGCTCGCGAGTACGACCCGACGATCGGCCGTTTCCTCAGCGTCGACCCGTTGATGTCGACAGGTGACCCGCAGCAAGTGCTCGGCTACACCTACGGCAACGACAACCCGACCTCCATGTCAGACCCCAGCGGCCTGATCAGCCAATGCGAATGTGGCAACGCCTTACCCACGCCGCCTCCTAGCGACGGACCAGACACTGGCAGCGGCACTGGAAGCAGTGGCAGCGAGCATGGAACGAACCAAGGCGGCACCGGAGGCGACCAGGGCGGCAGCCCGGGTGGTAGCGGATCCGACAACAACAACGATGGTGGTGGCGGCGGACAGGGCATATTCAAGAAGATCCAGAAGCACCTCGACAATAGCTACGGAGACGACCTTCAGGGCCAGGTCTACCACGGCATTGCCTCCGGGATGCTGAGCTCGGCCAAGGGCAGCTTCGATATGGTTCAGGCCGCCTACGAATGCGTCAACAACTTCACCGGCACCGTCTGCTCAGCCAACGTCCAAGGCTTGGTAGCGGTGACCCGAACCCCCCAGGCGCTGGGGCAGGCTGTGGTATCCGGACTCACCGACCCAATCCTCATCAACCTCAAAGCCGGCAACGTGGGGGACGCCATCGGCCAGGCCACCTGGATCGGCGGCGAAATCCTCCTGGGCTCGAAGGGTGCCGGCGCCTTGGCATCCGCAGCTGCGAGGACTGCCGCCGCCGCAGATGCGGCGGCGGCAGCGGCGGCAATCTCTGCGACAAATGATGCTCGCCTGATTGCGGGAGTAGAGACTCGGGCAGCGCAGGTGATCAAATCGCAATCGATTCGCAAGCGCGGACCAGTGCTCACCGGTGCGATGGACCGTCAAACAGGCGAAGTGTTCTTCGGCCAAAACACAGGCTTCCCGGTGCCGATGCATCCGCAGCTTGGTGCGGCGCTTGATGCGTTCAAGGGGTCGTCAGCAGCAGGCAAGGGCATACCTGGGACTCACTCGGAGTTCAATGCCATCAGCCAAGGACTCTACGCACGCCCGGGGTCATCCATTTCTGACTTTGTGTTCTACAGTGTTCGCCTGCGGGGTGGTGCACAGGGGGCCCAGATCCCGATGTGTGGCAACTGCGCGAATGTTCTCAAGGGAGCCGAGGATCTGGTGCGATGAGCAAGCCGCAGTTCGTTCGGGACTCCGAGTTGGAATTCGACTCGGATCTGGTGTTCACGCTCGACGGCGAGGCCTTCACTGGCATCGCCTACGAGGAGTCGGCAGAACTGGGCAGGTCGGAGATTACTTACCGTGACGGCCTGCAGGAAGGGTTGGCCCGGGACTGGTATCCATCTGGCGTCCCGAAAGGCGAGTCGCGCTATGTCCAGAATGTTCTTCATGGGACAAGCAGAGAGTTCGACGAGCAAGGACGCCTGGTGGTGGAGAAACGCTATGAGTACGGGGTCTGCGTTCTAGCGCTTCGGTTCAGCGCTGACGGATCAGTGGCCGAGAGCAAAGTGCTCGACCCGAAGGGCGAAGCCGCGCAGCAACTCGAGCAGCTTCGGGCAGAGCGTCGGTGGGACCTGGATGGGTAGCCGCTGGCCTACATCGGGTGCCGGGCCGGCGGAGTTGATGGCAGTTGGCGGGATGGAGAATTCGTGGCAGCTATACCACCCGCGCGGTTCGGTTCAAATCGGACACGACGCGGACTCAACTGCCGTTGCTATGAGACCTGCGGCGAGGCGAGGGGTGTGGGTTTGAGTCACGAGGTCGTTTTCGCAGAACAGCTGGATGTCTGTCGGCGTTTCGATGTCGCGCCGGTTGTCGCGCCTATTCACCTGAAGGTCGGAATCTCGGAGAATGTGCGTAGTAAGTCGGTGCTTCCGCTGAATGGGCTCCGCCATCCGCTGGAAGGAGAAGGTAGCGGCTGGTACATCTGGGCGGGGGAAGAGTTCTCCAACGATGCGGACTTCTTCGTTCCTCTGCACGTCAGTCATCTCGCTGATTGGTGTCCAGTCGCATTGCCCTATCTGGCACTCCCGCCGGGATGGAGATTCCTCATCGCGCCCGGCCATGAAGACGTGTGGTACGACGAGAGCTTGCTGGTCGACTGAGCTCCCGCGCCGTTCAACGGAGGCCAGCTGGCGTACTATGTACTGAAGTATGGGCTGCGCCTCCCGAAGACGCCCAGGTTCAGATCGCCCACGGTATTGCCACCGGGAAGCTGGGCTCCGTCAAGGGCAGCGTCGATATGACTCAGGCGACCTACGAATGCGTCAATAACTTCACCGGGACCATCTTCTTCGGCCAACGTCCGAGGCTTCGTGGCGATCGCTCGTACCCCCCAACCCCTGTGGCAGGCGGTGGTACCCGGACTCACCGACCCGATCCTCACCCTCAAAGCAGGCAACCTGGCCATGGGCTCGGTCTCAGGCGGAGTTGTTGGAAAAGCTCGGCGAATGGTCGAACCCGCAGGCACTGGCGCGAGAACTACACTGTCGATTCGAAATGGATCGGTATGTGAGCGGAGGTGTGTGTTCCGAGGAAGTTGGTAAGTCTTTCGGCGGCCGATGATGATGCTGTCCTCGCAGTCATCCGCTTAAATAGTGGAGAAGTTGTCTACGCATCTTTTACGGTTGAGAGTAGGCGGGGTATAACCGTCGCGAATCCTAACATTGACTTGTTCCGCTTGGATTCTATGTCGGCTGAGGAGACTCGTGCGGTAATCGCTGCAGTCATTTCTTTCAGTCACGTGATGGCTGGACCTCTGGTCGATCGTTCCTGACTACCCCGATCATGACCGCGATGGAATGAACCGTCTGGGTGCGGGGAATCGGATATCGGTTCGTGACGACCGGGTGGGTGGATGACGAGGCGGCGAACGTCTGGGGTCGGGCCGCAGGATCGACCGGGGTGGATTCGTCGCGGTGGCTCAGCTCAACGATCGTCTGTCTGAGTACGCCGGTCAGAATCGCGGTCGATCCGGGGTTGATGGTCGGGAGTTGGGTTGAGCACGCGCTGTTTCCGGTGGTTCAGGTTGTGTCTCTGGAACTCTTCGATGACGTCGCTTTCCCTGACGATGACGACGACCTCGACACCGTGTTCGCTCACGCCCGAGCCCAGCTCGCCGCCGACTACTGTCAGCGGATCGTAGTGGGCCTGGAGTTACTCCCAGCACCGGATGGACCGACGCTCGACACGTTCCTGAAGGGTGCCGATGTACTCGGAACGCCTTCGAACGAGTGAGCTCCGCCAGGACCGGAGTACCGCCTGAAGGTTCTCGTCGAGGAGAGGGAGGTATGCGAGCCTTTCGGGGTGGGGCCGGTGGAGGTTGGCGGAATGCAGATGGCTGGCGTCACGCCCGAAGTCCGGGACGGGTCGGCCTGGCCTCTCAACGGGTTGAGGCATCCGGTCGAAGGGGGACCGGCGGGTGGTCTGTCTGGACGGGGAGGAGCTTCGCAGGATGTCGACTTCTTCCAGCCGGCAGGCGTCTGGTGGCCATATGGAGGTCCGTAAATGACTGTAGTGAGTGCTGTTCGCGATCTTTATCGAGGTCGCTGGGGTGAGCCGTCGCGTAAGGCCGCGTTCCGGAGTGGGGCGTTTGAGATCGAGATCTTCAAATGGGACGCGGCGGCTAACGGCGAAGGGGTCGACCTGTACGCCACCCTTGGTGCCAGCGTGGAGGACATGCCGGGCGCGGGAGACGGACATCGGGTCGAGTACTTCGTCGGGCTCCAGCCTGGTCGCGATGCCATTGCGTCTCCTTTGGCCGCGCTCGGGCTGTTCGCACGGCGAGAGGGCGTACGCGTCGATCATGGGCACACAGTGCCGGCCGATGAGGCTCTTTGGCCGGGAAGTGAGATGCATACGCTCCTGGTGCTACGCCAGGCCGTTGAGATTTTGCCCGAACTCAGACTGGAGGATGGAGTCCGCGTCGAGTTCCTTCAGGTCGTGCCCGTCTTCGAATCAGAACGCATGTTTGTTGCCGAGCATGGCGCCGACACGCTGCTGAAGCGATGGGAGGGGGCCGCAACGCCGTTCTGGGATCCCCGGCGCGCGGCCGAACCGGCATAGTCAATGCAATGGCGACGGCGTTCCAACAATCCCTCCGTGCCACCGCTACCCCGTCCAACTCCGCAGACACCGGAGGAGTTCGAAGCTCTGGGCGCCTGTCGAGGTAGACCTGCCGATGCTTGTCTACCGCGAGACAGCGACCTTCTCGCCAGCCTGTGGCTCGCGAGTGCACGGGAGATCGGGTACCGGTTTGTGATGACCGGGCAGGTGGACAGACAGGCTGCGGACGTTGGGGTTGGGCAGCAGAGTCGACGACCGGGATGGATTCGTCGCAGTGGCTCGACTACGCGAGCGTCTGCGTGAGTACGCCGGTGGGAATCGCGGTCGAACCGGCGTTGGCGGCCGGGGGCCTTGGGGTTGAGGACGCGCTGTTCCCGGACACCGTGTTCGCCCACCCACGGATCCAGCTCGCCGCCGACTACTGCCAAATGAGTAAGCCTGGCCAACGGACCGGAGTACCGACTGAAGGTTGTCGACGAGGGAGTGGCGCATGAGGGAGGTGTGCGAGCGGTTCGGGGTGGTAGGGGTTGAGGTTGAGGGAATGCAGATGGCCGGCGTTGCGCGGGAGGTGCGGGACGCCCAGGCCTGGCCTCTCAACGGGTTGAGGCATCCGGTCGACGGAGATGCGTGCGGCTGGTATTTCTGGGCGGTGGCGGCTTCTGATCGCGCCGGGATGCGAGGACGTCTGGTTCGACGAGGGATTGCTCAACGTATGAAGCGGCTCGGTGTGCTGCGGGAGATGCTCAAGGTTCATGGCGGAGGTGAGTGGCAGTGGTTCGATCCGAGTTGATCTTGATCGGTTACTGGCGCGGGCCGAGGGAGGAAGGCTGGCCGGAGCCTGGTGACTTCGTAGATCTGGATTGGGATGAGAGTGAGCGGTATCGGGTTGTTGACTACCTTGGGCGCGGGTTTGTTACGCGCGCCTACATGGGGTACTCGCCGTGCCGGCTCTGTGACTCGACTACCAACGGCTCGCTGGAGTTGAGTGATGGGGTGTATGTCTGGCCGGAAGGGTTGAAGCACTACGTCAGTGATCATGGGCTCCGGCCGCCGCGGAGCTTTGTGGAGCATGTGATCGAGATGAGCGAGGCGTTCGAGGACGCCGGCCGGGATGAGTCGTGGTGGCGCAGCCAGACGAAGCGCTCAGGAGCGTAACGGCGGATGAGTGCTGAAGATGCGCATGCGCGGTGGTTGGGGCTTCGGAACCGGGTTACCGGTGAGGTTGGGTACCTGGACGCGTGGTACTGGGAGCAGTGTGCGGATTGCTTGTTTTGGCGGCCGCTGGCCGGGGTGATGGGGGAAGACTGGGGTGTCTGTGCGAACGCGGCGTCGGGCTCGGACGGGCGGGTGCGGTTCGAGCACGATGGGTGTGGGGAGTTCGAGGCGAAGGTCGTGCGACAGCCGGAGTAGGGGTGAGGTTCTGGAGCGTCAGGGCTGGAGGGTGCGTAGCTTTTCGAGGTAGGTCTTGTAGACCGTGGTGAAGGGTTCGGACGTGGCTATGTTGGCTGTTATCCAGGTGCAGGTGGCTTGGGCGGTGGCGATTATTTGGGGTGGGTAGTTGTAGAGCTTTTGGTGGAGGAGGAATTCGTCTTCGTCCATCACCTTGATGGTGCCGTCTCGGAGGAGGCGGATGTCCAGGTCCAGGTCGATGGTGGTGACTGAGTCGACGCCGAAGACGGGTGGGGTGGTGATGTCGCAGTAGATCTGGGTGGGGTGGGGGGTGTCGTTGAAGAGGGCGCTCCACCATTGGCCTCTGGGGTAGAGGCGGACTCGGTGGTGGTCGATCGTCACCCAGGTGCCGTCGGCGCGCTGGCCGCGGGAGCCGGGGAGGGAGCCTACCCAGAGGCCGTGTTCGTCCTCGCCCAGGTTGATGGACTCGAGGAGGCGGTGGGGCGTGCCGTCGTACTTGCAGAAGAGTGTCCTCACCATGTCCATCTCTGCCCCACCCCACCGCCCCGGTCTGGCTCCATAGGGGTGACTTTAGGTGAGGGGCGCATCACAAGCGAGCAAGCGCGCCCCGGCCGAGTCGCGGTGAGCCTGGGGGAGTGTGAGAAACGCATCTGCGGGGCTGCTGAGTTCGGAATCGTCGCTGTCCGTGCATAGACTCAAGCGTTCGAGGACAACCTGCGGAGGAGCTCGATGCGCGTTCTGGAGACCGTCGATGGCCCGGCGGACCTCAAACGGATGACCGACTCGCAACTGCGTGAGCTGGCCTCGGAGATCCGTGACGTCCTGGTCGAGACGGTGTCGCGGACGGGCGGGCACCTCGGGCCCAACCTGGGCATGGTCGAGATCACCCTGGCGATGCACCGGGTGTTCGAGTCGCCGCGGGACCGGTTGATCTACGACACCGGGCACCAGACGTACGTCCACAAGCTGCTCACCGGCCGGGCCGCCAAGTTCGACACGCTCCGTCAGGAGGGCGGCCTGTCGGGTTACCCGAGCCAGGCCGAGTCCGAGCACGACGTCGTCGAGAACAGCCACGCCTCGACCAGCCTGTCGTACGCCGACGGCCTCGCCAAGGCGTACCGGTTGCGCAAGGAGGACCGGCACGTCGTCGCGCTGATCGGCGACGGCGGCCTGACCGGCGGGATGGCCTGGGAGGCGCTCAACAACATCGCCGCGGCCAAGGACCTCAAGCTCGTCATCATCGTCAACGACAACGGCCGCTCCTACAGCCCGACCGTCGGCGGCCTGGCCACGCACCTGACCAGCCTGCGCACCAACCCGCGGTACGAGAAGATCCTCGACCTGGTGAAGAAGAACCTCGGCCGTACGCCGTATGTCGGCCCGCCGATGTACGAGGTGCTGCACGGCGTCAAGAAGGGGCTGAAGGACATGCTCGCCCCGCAGGGCATGTTCGAGGACCTCGGCCTCAAGTACGTCGGCCCGGTCGACGGCCATGACCGGCAGGCGATGGAGGACGCGCTCACCAAGGCGAAGGCGTTCGGCGGCCCGGTGATCGTGCACGCGGTCACCCAGAAGGGCTTCGGGTACGCCGCTGCCGAGCAGGACGAGGAAGACAACTTCCACCAGGTCCGCCCGAAGAGCAAGCCGCGCGGCTGGACCGACGTGTTCGCCGACGAGATCATCGAGATCGGCCACCGCCGGCCCGACGTCGTCGCGATCACCGCCGCGATGCTGCACCCGACCGGCCTGGCGGCCTTCGCCGAGCAGTTCCCCGACCGCATCTTCGACGTCGGCATCGCCGAGCAGCACGCGGTGACGAGTGCCGCCGGCCTCGCGATGGGCGGCCTGCACCCGGTGGTCGGCCTCTACGCGACCTTCCTCAACCGCGCCTTCGACCAGCTGCTGCTCGACGTCGCGCTGCACAAGTGCGGTGTCACCTTCGTGCTCGACCGGGCCGGCGTGACCGGTGACGACGGCGCGAGCCACAACGGCATGTGGGACATGTCGATCCTCCAGGTCGTCCCCGGCCTGCGGCTGGCCGCGCCCCGCGACGGCACCCGGCTGCGTGAGCTGCTCAACGAGGCGATCGAGGTCGACGACGCCCCGACGGTACTTCGCTACGCCAAGGGCGAGGTGTTCCCCGACATCGAAGCCATCGACCGGATCGGCGGCTGCGACGTCCTGGTCCGAACCGGCACCGACGTCCTCATCATCGGCATCGGCTCGATGGCCGCGACCGCCGTGGACGTGTCGACCAGACTGCAGCAGCAGGGCTTCGGCGTCACCGTGGTCGACCCGCGCTGGGTCAAGCCCGTCGACCCGGTGCTGGTCGAGCTGGCCGGCAAGCACAAGTTCGTCGTCGTGATCGAGGACAACGGCCGGGCCGGCGGCTGTGGCGCGGCCATCGCGCAGGCCCTGCGCGACGCGGGCGTGACGACCCCGGTGCGCGACTTCGGCATCCCGCAGGAGTTCCTCGAGCACGCCAAGCGGGACAAGATCCTGCAGGAGATCGGTTTGACCGGCCAGGGGCTGGCCCGGGACGTGATAGAGCTGATCGCCAGGCAAGGGGACGCGATCACCAGTGAGTCAGACACCGCGAGCGGCAGGCCGGGCGGGGCCTGACGGGGGACCGGCGAGGGGGCGGCACTCCGCGGCACCCCGGCAGCGTCGGCTCTGGCCGTTGCTGCTCTCGCTGGTTCTCGTCGCCGGAGCCGTCGCCGGTGGGCTCGCCCTGCACCGGTCCAGCGCCGACTCCGATCAGGCCATCGCCTCGCCGAAGACGTCCGGCCCGCCGGAGATCGACGAGACGGCCCGCGCGGCCGGGGTGAACAAGGTGCTGCTCCGCCGTGCCCAGGCGGTCCAGCGCGACAACGAGCAGGAGTTCCTGCAAGACGTCGACCCGGCCAACAAGACGCTGCGGCAAGCGCAGAAGCTGCTCTTCGAGAACCTGCGGCAGTTCGGGTTCGCCAGCCTGCAGTACGAGCAGCTCAGGGAACAGTTCGACCAGCGGCTGGTGGACAAGTACGGCCCGTCGACGTACCTGGTCGGCGTGGTGATGAGGTACCAGATCAAGGGCATCGATCCGCAGCCGGTGCGGACGATGCTCGGTTACACCTTCGTCCAGAAGCCCGATGGCAGCTGGCTGCTGGTGTCCGACAGCGACATGGACCATCTGTTGCCGCGGGGATCGCATCAGGAGGCCTGGGATCTCGGCCAGATCCTGGTGAAGCGCGCGCCGCGGGTGCTGATCGTGGTCGAGCGCAACCAGACCAAGCTCGCCCAAAACCTCGCGGCTAAGGCGGTCAGCGCGGTAGAGGCCGTCAGCAAGGCCTGGCCGGGCGGCTGGACGGGCTCGGGCGTGGTGATCGCGCTGGACGACAAGATCGTCCGCGGCGCCGACTACACCGTGCCGAAGAACGCCGAGGACGCGCTCGCGATGGCGACCTGGGTGTACCGGACGCTGCCCGGCGAGGTGACGGCGATGGGGGAGCGGGCCGACTCGTACGTCGTCATCAACCCGCGCAACCGCGACAAGGTCGACGCCCGGACGCTGGCCCACGAGTTCACCCACGTGGCGACCGCGCCGTACGGGGCGTTTGCGCCGCGCTGGCTGGTGGAGGGCGCGGCGACGTACGTCGAGTTCCTGCCGATGGCCGGCGAGGAGAACCTCGCGCTGGACAAGTACCGCAAAGAGGTCCAGACCAAGTACCTGGCCAAGGCGAAGGGGCTGCCCGCGGACGACGTGTTCTTCAAGGACTCGAACAGCTCGTACCCGATGTCGTGGCTCGCGGTCGACTACCTGTTCCGCCACTTCGGCGGCATCGAGGTGGGCACGCTCTACCAGGAGATGGCCTCGCTCGGCGAGACCCAGGCCGAGCGCAACCGGATCATGCTGGAGCACCTCAACCTGACCGAAGGCCGCCTCTTCCTCGCGCTGAAGAAGGAAGCGGCCGGCTAAGGGCAGCAGCGGGCAAGTTGTATACCCGGCGTGTCGGTGGTGGAAACTGTAGGAGCGAGTAGGGTAGCCGGGCTGTGGCAGACGGGCGGACCGGAGGAATCGACCCGACGTGAGTTCGACAACACCTGGCGCCGTACCGTCCGGCGCCGAGGTTCCGCCCCACGGGCCCCGCCGCTGGCTGGGCCTGCTGATTGCCGTGGCCGTGGTCTCCGCGGGCGTCGTCTACGCGGTCGAGGACCGGGAGCAGGATGCCCGGGCCAGGCCCAGCGCGCCCCTCACCACGCCGCCTGCGACCCAGCCGAACAACGGCACCAAGCCGCCGTCCAAGACGGCTGCGGCGGTCGCTGCCCGCCGGTTGGCCGTCGACACGATCCTGCTGCGCCGCGCGAAGGCCGTCCGGACCGTCAACGAGAAGATGTTCCTGCAGGACGTCGACCCGGCGAACAAGAAGCTGCGGCAAGAGCAGAAGGTGCTGTTCGCGAACCTGGTCGAGCTCGGCCTGGACGAGATCGGCTACAGCCAGGCCGAGGAACGGTTCGACCAGAAGGCGGTCCGCGCGCACGGCGCCTCGACGTACCTGGTCCGGGTGCTGATGAGGTACCAGATCCACGAGGTCGACCTGGTGCCGGTGACGACCGAGCTCGGCTACACCTTCGTGCACCACGGCGGCCGCTGGATCATGGCCGACGACAACGACCTCGACGACGAGCTCGGCCCGGGCGCGCACCAGGAAGCCTGGGACCTCGGCCGGTTCGAGGTGCATCGCGCCCCGCGCGTCCTCGTCCTGGTCGACAAAGGCGACACCCAGCGCGGCCGGTCGATCGTCACCGAAGCCACCGAGGCGCTTGCCGAGGTGACCGCGTACTGGCCGCGCAAGTGGCGTGGCACCGTGCTGATCGCCGCGCTGGACGACTCCGACGTCCGCGACGCGCGGTTCAACGACGAGGACGTGGAGTCCGCCGCGAGCGCCGGCTCGACCTTCTCGTCGCTGCCCGGTCAGGACACCGCCGACGGTACGGTCGCCGGCGCGTACATCGTGGTCAACCCCAAGGAACGCGACCGGGTCGACGAGATCCTGCTGTCCCACGAGATCACTCACGTCGCCACCGCCGACCTCGGTGGGTACGAGCCGTTGTGGCTGGCCGAAGGCGCGGCGGAGTACGTGTCCTGGCGGGGGATCGAGGCGATCAGCGGACCCGGCGAGGTCGGCAAGTGGGAGCAGGAGGTCATCGACGACGCGCTGCCGCTGCTCAGCGCGCTGCCGTCGGACCAGGGCTTCTACAACAACAACGCCGACGTGTACGGCGTGAGCTGGCTGGCGGTCCGGTTCCTGGTGAAGCGCCTGGGTCTGGCGGCCGTCGAGGAGTTGTACGAGGATCTGGCCATGCACGGAACCGATCAGGCGGCCCGGGACCGGATCCTGCTGACCCGCACCGGGTTCACCGAGGCGACGCTCTGGATCTACCTTAAGGACTACGAGCCTCAACGCTGAGTGGCGGTTTGACCTCAACCCGTCAGCTTGGCAGGCTCGGCAGCGTTCCGTCCGAGTCAAGGAGGCGTAATGAGCCTGTTGCGAACCAAGACGATCGAGCAGTCGATCGCGGACACCGACGAGCCGGAGTACCAGCTCAAGAAACGCCTCACCGCCCTCGACCTGACCGTCTTCGGCATCGGCGTCATCATCGGCGCCGGCATCTTCACCCTGACCGGCCGGGCCGCCAAGGCCTACGCGGGTCCGGGGATCGCGTTGTCGTTCGTGTTCGCGGCGATCTGCTGCGCGCTGGCGGCGCTGTGCTACGCGGAGTTCTCGTCGACCGTGCCGGTGTCGGGTTCGGCGTACACGTTCTCGTACTTCTCGCTGGGCGAGATCTTCGCCTGGATCATCGGCTGGGACCTGCTGCTGGAGTTGATGCTCGGGGCAAGCGTGGTCGCCCAGGGCTGGTCGACGTACGCGAAGCTCTTCCTCGACGAGATAGGACTGGGCTGGCCCGCCTCGATCGGGCCGGACTCCGACGTCAACGTGCTGGCGATGCTGCTGGTGATCGTGCTGGCCACGCTGGCGACGATCGGCATCAAGGAGTCGCTGCGGGTCAACCTCGCGCTGGTCGCGGTCAAGCTGTTCGTCGTGCTGTTCGTGATCATCGCCGGGCTGTTCTACATCAAGGGCTCGAACCTGACCCCGTTCATCCCGCCGAGCGTCCCGGCCCCCGACCACGATGCCTCGATCACCACCCCGCTGATCCAGTGGATCTTCGGGGTGCCGTCGACGTACGGCGTGATGGGCCTGGTCTCGGGCGCCTCGCTGGTGTTCTTCGCGTTCATCGGCTTCGACGTGGTCGCGACGACCGCGGAAGAGGCGAAGAACCCGCAGCGCGACCTGCCCCGCGGCATCCTCGGCTCGCTGGCGATCTGCACGGTGCTCTACGTGCTGGTCTGCATCGTCATCACCGGCATGGTCAAGTACACCGACATCAGTGGTGAGGCGGCCTTGGCCGAGGCCTTCCGGTCGGTCGGCAAGCCAGGCTTCGCGACGCTGATCTCGGCCGGCGCGGTCGCCGGTCTGACCACCGTCGTACTGACCTTGATGATCGGCGCCGCGCGCGTCGTCTTCGCGATGAGCCGCGACCACCTGGTGCCGGCCCGGCTCGGCAAGACGCACCCGAAGTTCGGTACGCCGTACCGCCTCACCATCGGCATCGGCGTGGTGGTCGCGATCGTGGCCGGCGTGACGCCGATCGGCAAGCTGGAGGAGATGGTGAACATCGGCACGCTGGCCGCGTTCACCCTGGTCTCCATCGCGGTGCCGCTGCTGCGCCGGAGCCGGCCCGACATCGAGCGCTCGTTCAAGGTGCCGGGCAACCCGGTGGTACCGATCCTGGCAGCCCTCATCTGCGTCTACCTGATGCTGAACCTGTCGCTGGAGACCTGGATCCGGTTCCTGGTCTGGATGGTGCTGGGCTTCGCCGTCTACGCGCTCTACGGCTACCGCAAGAGCCGCGTCGGCGAGACGGAGCGCACTGGCGAGAGCACCAGGGCGTAGTCGTCCAACGCTCGAAGAGGCCGCGTCCGCAAGGGCGCGGCCTCTTCGCGACCCCAGGGGAGCGAATTGGGGGGTAATATCCGTCCGGCCGGATCGGGCCGGGCGAGGAGCACCAGATGACGATGCAGCGGGGACGCCTCTTCGCGGGCGCCACCGCGCTGGTCCTGGCGAGTGCCGTCGGCGTCGTCGTGGTGACCAAACCGGACAGCGGCAGGTCTCCGGGTGGTACTGCGGCCGCTGCTGAGGCGACCACCCCGCCCGGCTTGTCGAAGTCCAGGAAGGCCGCGGTGGACGCGCTCCTGGCTCAGCGAGCGAGAGCCGTTCTCAAGGACGACGAGTCGGGGTTCATCGCCTCGGTCGATCCCAAGCAGCCGAAGCTCGTCGCCGAGCAGCGGGTGCTGTTCGGCAACCTGCGGCAGTTCGACTTCACCAATCTGCGGTACTTCGCCGCCGACGAGCGGGCCGCGCCGAAGATGGTCGCGAAGTACGGCAAGACCGCCTTCACCACCCGGGTGATGATGCGCTACGAGCTCACCGGGCTCGACCCGAAGCCGGTGCAGACCGACCTCGGTTACACCTTCGTACTCCGGTCCGGCCGGTGGATCCTGGTCGCGGACGACGCGATCGAGGACTCGCTGAGCGAGGACGGCCATCGCCAGCCCTGGGACTTCCAGCCGGTCAAGGTGGTCCACCGCGGCACGGTCACCGTCGTGGTGGACAAGAAGGAAATCCCGATGGGCAAGAAGATCGCCGGCATCTCGCAGGACGCCGTCGCCGCCGTCCGCCGGCACTGGCCGCGGCCCTGGAACGGCAAGGTGATGGTGATCGCGATGCCGGAGCCGCGGGTGATGTCGATGCACTGGCGGACCGGCACCGGCAACGGCTGGACGATCGCGGCCAAGGCCGTCACCCTGTACGACGGCGAGCCGCTGAGCGTGAAGGCGGTCGCGCCGGTGGGCAGCAGGATCGTGATCAACCCAGCCGTCCGCAAGAACCTCGAAGAGGATCTGCTGGTGCACGAGATGACGCACGTCGCCACGGTGCCGCTCGGCCTCGGTACGCCGACGTGGCTGGTTGAGGGCGTCGCGGAGTACGTCCGTTGCCGGTCGATCGAGGACGACCCGCGCTGGACCGTCGATCCCTACCGCAAGATGGTGAAGACCAAGTACCTGCCGTCGATGAAGGTGCTGCCGGGGGAGGCGCAGTTCGACGCGAGCGGCGACCGCTCGTACGGGCAGTCTTGGTGGGCGACGGAGTACGTGGTCTCCACCGAGGGCGTGAAGGGGATGGCCGCGCTCTACACCGAGCTCGCCCAGCACGGCGTCAGCCCGGCCGCCGACGCCGCGATCATCAAGAAGCACACGGGCAAGACGCCGGCCGAGCTGGTCACCGCGGTGAAGAAGTTCCGGGGTTAGTGTCCCGGAGGCGGGACACTAGTCCTCCAGCGGTGGCAAGGCCTGCCGGATGACGACCAACCCGAACAGGATGATCGTCAGTCCGTGGACGACCGTGCACCACAGGCAGATGGCGTCGATCTGGAACAGCTCGGCCCAGATCAGGTAGCAGACGAACACCACTCCGACGACGACCGCGGCCAGCCGTAGCCGGCTCGGCCAGGGGGACGCCGTACGCCAGAGTGGTGGCAACGACAGCGCCGTCATCCCGACGAAGAACAGCAGGCCGAGCAGCGCGACCGGGATGCCGAACAGCTTCGAGTACTGGCTGCTGGTGACCTTCAGGCAGTTCACGACGCCGGTGTCAGGACAGGCAAGCGTCGTACCGGCGGTGTAGTGCTCATAGGTCAGGTACGCCGCGACCGCGACCCCTGCGACGGACAGCACCAAGGTGATCCAGGGGAGCCAGCCGAGCGACTTGCGCTGCGTCGTGACACCGGCGCTCACGGGGTCAGCTCTTCCCGAGCTTGCCGGCCGCTGTCTTGACCGCGTCCATCGAGCAGACCGCGGCGGGCTGGTTGTTGGTGAGAGCGCAGATGGCCGCGGTGTAGACGTTGGCCGAGCCGTCGATCGCCTTGGCGATCGGGCTGTTCGCGTCCTTCAGCGCGGCGGCGATCTCGGTCTGGGTCTTGCCGGCCAGGATCTCCGGCGAGTACGTCGCGCCGGAGCCGACGAACTTGCCGCCGAGGTCGACGAACGGGATCGAGCCGCCGCTCTTCACGTACGGCGGCTGGTTGAACGTCGCGAACGTCTTCTCGTCCTCGGCGGTCGGCGTGTCCAGCGGCGCGTACTGGCCGTTGACCTGCTCGTTGGTCGTCGTCTCGACGCCGGTGAAGGACAGGTACTGGCTGGTGTAGGTCGAGCCGTGGAAGGACAGCGTCGCCGTGTTCGGGAAGACGTCGGCCGACGCCGAGTGGGTCGTGCCGAGGTTGCTGAAGGTGCCGAAGCGGGAGAGCGCGACCGTGACCGGCCAGCGCTCGGCAGCGCAGTACGGGCAGAACTCGGCGCCGATGTAGAGCACCTTCGGCTTGCCGTTGGCGGTCAGCGGTGGCGCGGTGATGGCTGCGGGGGAAGCGTTCACGGCGTCGCTGCCGACCGCGGCGAAGGTCGCGGGCGGGATGTTGGCCAGCGTCGAGATGAGGCTCGAATCCGCCGTACCGGAGGGCCCGGCTGCCTCGTCCTTCTTGCCGCCACCGGCGAGCCGGACGGCGACCAGGCCACCGATCACCACGATGACCACCACGACGGCGCTGATCGCGATCAGCAGCTTCCGCCGCCGCTCGGCCCGCGCCTGCTCGGCGGCCAACGAAGCCGCCTTCTCGCGAGCCTGAGACTTCTGTTCCACGCGCTTGCTCATGTTCTCCCCAGCTCTGGTTTGATCCACCAGGGACAACTGCCGACAAACCACAGAAGTTCCGCGCGACATGTTGCAAACCCGAGAAGAAGATTGCTGGGGGCCGGACCGGGCTTCCGGCGCCGGACCGACCCCCAGCAGATCGAAGGTGTTACGCGAGACTGGCAAGTCCCTTGGGGAGGAAACGCTTGCCGTTGGTCTTCTCGGCGATGCCGCTGCGGTCCAGGTACGGCGTGATGCCGCCGAGGTGGAAGGGCCAGCCCGCACCCAGCAGCAGACACAGGTCGATGTCCTGCGCCTCGGCGACCACGCCCTCGTCGAGCATGATCTGGATCTCCTCGGCCAGCGCGGACAGCACCCGGCTGCGCAGTTCCTCGGCCGTCGACGGCTTGTCGCCGACGGTCACCAGCGCCTCGACCTCCGGGTCGACCGAAGGCTTGCCCTCGGCGCTCCAGACGTAGAACGAACTCTTGCCTGCGGCAACCACCTTGGCGAGGTTCGGCGACACCGCGAAGCGCTCCGGATACGCCCGGTTCATCGTCTCCGCGACATGCAGCGCGACCGGCAGCCCGACCAGCTGCAGCAGCACGAACGGCGGCATCGGCAGGCCGAGCGCCGACAACGCCTTGTCCGCTTCAGGAATCGGGGTGCCCTCGTCGACCGCCGCGCTGACCTCACCGAGGAAGCGGGTCAGCAGCCGGTTCACCACGAAGGCCGGCGCGTCCTTGACCAGCACGCAGGACTTCTTCAGGGTCTTGCCGACCGCGAAGGCGGTCGCCAGCGACGCGTCGTCGGTCTGATCCGCGCGGATGATCTCCAGCAGCGGCAGCACCGCGACCGGGTTGAAGAAGTGGAAGCCGACGACCCGCTCCGGGTGCTCCAGGTCGGCGGCCATCTCGGTGATGGACAGCGAGCTGGTGTTGGTCGCCAGGATCGCGTCCGGCCGGACGATCTTCTCCAGGTCGGCGAAGATCGTCTTCTTCAGCTGCAGTTCCTCGAAGACTGCCTCGATCACGAAGTCGGCGTCGGCGAAGACCGAGCGGTCCACCGAGCCGGTGACGAGCGCCTTCAGCTGGTTGGCCTTGTCCGGCCGGATCCGGCCCTTGCCGAGCAGCTTGTCGATCTCACCGTGCACGTAGCCGACACCGCGGTCGACGCGCTCCTGGTCGAGATCCGTGAGCACTACGGGCACCTCGAGCCGGCGGACGAACAGCAGTGCCAACTGACCGGCCATCAGACCGGCGCCGACGACGCCCACCTTGCTGACCTTGCGGGCCAGTGACTTGTCCGGAGCGCCTGCGGGCCGCTTGGCCCGCTTGTTGACCAGGTCGAAGGCGTACAGGCCGCTGCGCAGCTCCTCGCTCATGATCAGGTCGGCGAGTGCCTCGTCCTCGGCCGCGAAGCCACGATCGCGGTCGTTGTCCTTGGCCGCCGCGATCAGGTCCAGTGCCCGGTACGGCGCCGGCGCCGCGCCGCTCACCTTGAGGTCGGCGAACACCTTGCCGCGGGCAACCGCCGCGTCCCAGGCCTCACCGCGGTCGATCTCGGGCCGCTCGACGACGATCTCGCCGGTCAGCACCTTGCTCGCCCAGATCAGCGACTGCTCGAGGAAGTCGGCCGAGTCCAGCAGCACGTCGCCGATGCCGAACTTGACCGCCTCGGGACCGCTGAGCATCTTGTTCTGGTTCAGCGCGTTCTCGACGACGACCTTGACGGCCTTGTCCGCACCGATCAGGTTCGGCAGCAGGAAGTTGCCACCCCAGCCCGGCAGCAGTCCGAGGAAGACCTCGGGCGTCGAGATCATCCCGGCCGCGACCGAGACAGTCCGGTACTGCGCGTGCAGCGCCACCTCGAGGCCGCCACCCAGAGCGACTCCGTTGACGAACGCGAACGACGGCTTGCCACCGTCGACCAGCTTGCGCAGGACGCCGTGGCCGATCTTGCCGAGGTTGAAGGCCTGCTCCCGCGCGGCCAGTTTCGGCACACCGCTGAGGTCGGCGCCGGCTGCCAGAATGAACGGCTTGCCGGTGACACCGATCGCGACGATGTCCTCACGGGCCAGCGCCGCGTCGATCGCCTTGTTCAGCTCGGCGAGACCCTTGGGGCCGAGGGTGTTCGGCTTGGTGTGGTCGTGGCCGTTGTCGAGGGTGATCAGGGCCAGCGTGCCGGCCTTGTTCGGCAGTACGACGTCGCGGCTCGGTGCGAGCGTGACCAGCTCGTCGTTCTCGATCGCGAGCGCCTCGTCGATCAACGTCTGCAAGTCACTCATGCCTTGTTCCCCTCGAAGTTCGGGTTCTCCCAGATGACGGTTCCGCCCATGCCGAGGCCGACGCACATCGTGGTCAGGCCGTACCGGACCTCGGGCCGCAGCTCGAACTGCTTGGCCAGCTGGGTCATCAGCCGGATGCCGGACGACGCCAGCGGGTGGCCGTACGCGATCGCGCCGCCGTACGGGTTGACCCGCGGGTCGTCGTCGGCGATGCCGTAGTGCTCGAGGAACGCCAGCACCTGGACGGCGAACGCCTCGTTCACCTCGAAGGCCTGGATGTCGTCGATGGTCAGGCCGGCCTGCTTCAGCGCCTTCTCGGTGGCCGGTACCGGGCCGAAGCCCATCACCTCGGGCTCGACGCCGACGAAGCCGTACGAGACCAGCTTCATCTTCGGGGTCAGACCCAGCTCCGCGGCCGCCTCGGCCGACGTGAGGAGGGCAGCCGTTGCGCCGTCGTTGATACCGGCCGCGTTGCCCGCGGTGACCCGGCCGTGCGGGCGGAACGGGGTCTTCAGCTTGGCCAGGTCCTCCAGCGTGGTGCCCGGGCGCATCGGCTCGTCGGCCGTCGCCAGACCCCAGCCGTGCTCGGCCGAGCGGACCGCGATCGGCACCAGGTCGGGCTGGATCAGGTCGTTCGCGTACGCCTTGGCGGCGCGCTCCTGGGACAGTACGGCGAAGGCGTCGGTCCGGGCCTTCGTGATGCTCGGGTACCGGTCGTGCAGGTTCTCCGCGGTGGAACCCATCACCAGCGCGCTGGTGTCGACGAGCTTCTCGGAGATGATCCGCGGGTTCGGGTCGACGCCCTCGCCCATCGGGTGCCGGCCCATGTGCTCGACACCGCCGGCGATCACCACGTCCTGGGCGCCGAAGGCGATCCCGGAGGCGAGCGTGGTCACCGCCGTCATGGCGCCCGCGCACATCCGGTCGATGGCGTAGCCCGGGGTGGTGTTCGGCAGGCCGGCCAGCAGGGCCGCGGTCCGGCCGATGGTCAGGCCCTGGTCGCCGATCTGGGTGGTGGCCGCGATGGCGACCTCTTCCACCCGCTCAGGCGGCAGCGACGGGTTGCGCCGGAGAATTTCCCGGATGCACTTGATCACCAGATCGTCGGCGCGCGTCTCGGCGTACAGGCCGGTGGCCTTGCCGTTTCCGAACGGGGTGCGAACGCCGTCGACGAAGACGACATCGCGGATCTCACGGGGCACGAGGCCCTCCTCTGGGTTCCAGGAGTGGGAGCAACAGCAAGGCTACCCGTCGGTAACACTTCACCCCAACCCGCCACGCCTGTGCCGCTGCTCACAAGCTGATCGCGGTTACCCGTGGCATCCACGGCTTTTCGGGCGCATTCTGGGATCAGGAGCGTCACTGGAGCCGCAATGAACAATCTCGAGCTTTCTGTCCCGGTCCTGTCGCGGGGCAAACACCGCAACCCCCGCAAGGGCGCCTGCTTCATGGAGTTCGCCTCGTACCTCGCGGGCGAGCCCTGGTCGGACCATCCGGCCTGTACCCATCCACTGCTGGCCGGAGTGGCCCGCGACGTCAACGACTGCACGACGGACGCAGGGCGCGCCCGGCTGGCCCCGATGATCCCCTCGGTGATCGGGCTGGTCCCGGAGGACCCGCACGTCGTACCGCTGGTGACGGCGATCTGCATCCAGCACGCGTTGCCCGTGGTGTCGCAGGAGCGGCAGTACATCCTGGCGGTTGCCCTGCTGGTCGGAGAGCGCCATCTGGCCGCGCTGGACGGTCGGCCGCTGGACAGTCTTCGGCCTGAGGCTCAGGAGGCGCTGGACGCAGTACCGGCGGCTACCAAGTGGGCCAAGACCTTCACTGCCCGACCACACCGCGGTACGCCGGACTTCGAGCGCCGGACGGCTCCACGGGCTGTGTCATGTGCTGTGGAGGGCATCTCGCAGGCCTGCGTGTCCAACCCGGACGAGCGGCTCTACGAGCTCCTCAGTGCAGCGATAGCCGAGGCCAAGCGCTGGATGCCTGCGGAGGTGACACAGGTCTCGCCACGGGAGTCGGTGGACGCGAAGTAGGCTCCGAGGTGTGACCTTGGAGATTGATACCGGCACGGGGTTGATGCCGGCACACGTCTGGGAACCTGCCGACGGATCCGGGCCCGGCATCCTGCTGCTCCAGGAGGTCTTCGGGGTCTCCGACTACATCAAGCAGCGGGCCTTCGACCTGTCCGCCCTCGGGTACTACGTGATCGCACCGGAGATCTACTGGCGCCTGGACGGCGCGGAGCTGGACGAGTCGGCTCTGACGTACTGGACCAGGCGATCGGCCTGGTGCAGCGCGTGGACTGGCCGACTGCCGTGTCGGACTCGGTCGCTGCGCTGGACTACCTGCGTAGTCGTGAGCAGGGTGTGGGGATCGTCGGGTTCTGCTTCGGCGGGGGACTGGCCTTCAATGTGGCCGCTGTGTCGTCGCCGGACGTACTGGTGAGCTACTACGGCTCCGCCCTGCCCAACCTGCTCGAGTTGGCGCCCGATGTCGATGCGGTCAGCCTGCATCACTTCGGGGACGCCGACGACTACCTGAAGAGCGACGACGTCGACAAGATCATCGAGGCTGTCGACGGCCCCGGGAACGAGATCTACCGCTATCCCGGCGCCGGGCACGCCTTCGACAACCCGATGCCCGCCTTCCACCACGCCGAGGCCTCAGCGCTCGCGTGGAGCCGTACCGAAGCCTTCCTTGCCCGCCATCTCCCCATCAGCTAAGGACTTACATGAGCCTGTACGACATTCCGCTGCACACCCTCAACGGCGCGGACACCTCGCTGGCCGAGTACAAGGGCAAGGCGGTGCTCGTCGTGAACGTCGCCTCCAAGTGCGGCCTCACCCCGCAGTACGAAGGCCTGGAGAACCTGCAGAAGCGTTACGCGAGCCGTGGCTTCACCGTGCTCGGCGCGCCCTGCAACCAGTTCGGCGGCCAGGAGCCCGGCACGGCCGAGGAGATCGAGACGTTCTGCTCGACCACGTACGGCGTGACGTTTCCGATGCTCGACAAGCTCGAGGTCAACGGCGACGACCGGCACGCCCTGTACTCCGAACTGACCCTGACCCCCGACGCCGACGGCACCGCCGGCGACGTCCAGTGGAACTTCGAGAAGTTCCTCATCACCCCCGAAGGCACCGTCGCCGCGCGCTTCCGGCCCCAGACCCTGCCCGAATCCGACGAGCTCGTCGCCGCCATCGAATCCCAGCTCCCCGCCTGAGGATCGAGAGGCCCGGCGTCTCGGCGCCGGGCCTCGCCTGTCCCGCGAGGGCCACCGCGTTGAGCCTCGCCCGGGGTGCGCAGCGGGGGACATACTGAGCGTCATGGAGCAGCCGGGGGATATTGCGGCGGTCGTCGCGGCTCTGCAGGAGCGGCTGGACAGTCTGACGCCGGGGGAGGAGTCGCGGCGTGAGTTCCTTGCCACCTATCAGCGGACCACGGGCGCGGTGGGGCGGGCTCTCGAGCGTGGGGTGTTCGAGGATCCGGACTGGGTCGAGGTGTGGGATGTCGTCTTCGCGGACCTTTATCTGAAGGCGTTCGACGCTGACCGGGCCGGTGAGAGTGTTCCGCGACCCTGGCGGTTGGCGTTTGACGCACGGGCGACTCTGCCGCCGTTGGCGCATGTACTGCTCGGGGTCAACGCCCACATCAACTACGACCTGCCGCAGTCGTTGCTCGCCGTCATCTCCGTCGACGAGTTCGACGATGCTGCCTTGATCGACCGCAGACGCCGCGACCACGAACGGATCGACGGCGTCCTCGCCGACCGGGTCGCCGCCGAGGACGCCGAACTGGCCACCCGCTCGGCGCGCACCCTCCTCGACCGCGCCCTGCGCCCGCTCAACCAGCGAGCCTCGAAACGATTCCTCCGCGAGTCCCGCCGCAAGGTCTGGCACAACACCGTGGAGCTTCATCAAGCCCGGCTCATCTCGCCGGACGCCTACGCGATCCGGCTCGCGGAGCTGGAACTGCTGAGCGCGGCCAAGATCGCCGACCTGCTCGCCCCCGGCCAGGTCCTCCTACGCCTGGCCGTGGCCGGCTTCGGCGTCCTGCTTCCGCCACCGAAGTAGGAGTTCTGCCGCGTGCGTCAGCCTCGTGGCTGGATTCGGGTGCTGTTGACTGCCGCGAGCAGGAGCAGGGCCGCGGCCGATCCGAGGCTGACCCGCAGCCCGGTGAGGAAGGTGTCCGGATTGGCGATCAGGGCGCCGAAAACGGCGATGGCGACTGCTCCACCGACCTGACGGAAGGTGTTGAACACCGCGCTGGCGGCGAGGGTGATCACGGCGATCGCGAGCGCGGCGACGACGGTGGGGTGAGTGAACCCCCGATGGCCGCCTTCGATGAGTCCGTAGACCAGGGTGGACATCAGGTCGCGTACTGAGTCTGCCAAATGCGTTCGCGACGAGTCAGGTACTGCGATTACCCCGTTGCGACGCGGCCTTCTCCAACTGCTGCTCAGCTTCGAGGCGGCGTCGACCAGCCGCTCGGGGCCAGGGCGTTGCGCGCGTGGAGTTCGTGGCGGGACCAGAGGGCCAGCGAGCCGATGAACAGCAGGGTGAAGCCGGCCAGTAGGGGCCATGCGAGCGGTTTGCCGGAATCGAGTTGGTCGCGGGCGCGGAGGGCGGCGAGCAGCATCGGGGTGACCATGACCAGTTCGACTTCCAGCATGCGGTGGAGGGTTGACCAGCGGGGGTCGTGCCAGATGGCTACGCCTGCGCCGCCGAGGCAGAGGACGGCTGCGAGGGTTCGGGCGGACAGCGGGGTGAGGGGCCACGGCCAGAGGTCGATGAACGTCGACGGCGTGATGAACATCGCGGCGCCCTGGACGAGTGCCAGCGCGCCGATCGCGGCTACGGCTGCACGCAATGACGGCGGTAACAAGTCATCGGGGTCGCGGGCGGGGGCGGCGTACGGGCGGTTGAGGAGCCAGGCGGCGAGGACGAGGAGTGGGGCGGCGAAGTACAGGGCGGTCCAGATCCAGAAGGCCGGGTTGTCGTGGGTGAACTTGTTCCAGTGGAGCAGGGTCGCGACTCCGAGGAGCGTCGCGAAGGCCGTGACCGAGAGCATGCCTGGGGCGAGGACGTGCCAGCGGCGTTCGTAGGCTGCTCGGACGAAGAAGTAGGCGCCGCCCAGGTACGCCGATGCGAGCACCATCGCGGTCATTGTCGGGCGCAGCGGCCAGGCCCAGAGGCGGGCGGTGTGGAGCGGGAAGAGGTACAGGATCACGAATCCCGCGATCAGGAACGGCACGATGGCGAGCGACAGGACGCGGGTGTACGGCAGCACCCGGTCGTCGGGCTCTGGTCTGGGTCTTGTGTTCATCGGAATCCCCTCCTTCTGACGATTGACCTGACGGTCGTGGCAGTCAAGAGAGCGAGCGGTTACGGAGATCTAACCTGAGGGTGAGAGGGAGGTGGGCCGTGGCGAGAGTGCGTGACGGGCGCGTGATTGTCGTCGGAGGCAGCATTGCGGGGCTGCTTGCTGCTCGAGCGCTGTCTGAGCACGCTGCTTCGGTGGTCGTGCTGGAGCGCGAGCACCTCACGGATGCTGTTGCACCACGCGGCCACGTCCCGCAGGGCCGGCATCTGCATCTGCTCCTGGCGGCCGGCCTGCACCTGCTTGGCGAATGGTTCCCCGGAATCGAAGACGAACTCGTAGCCCAGGGAGCTGTGCCCGTCGATGGGTACGGCGCCTGGGTCCACCAGGGTGGCGCCTACCGGGCACAGGGCGACTGGGGCCCGCCGGTGCTGTGCATGACTCGACCGCTGCTCGAGCACGTGATCCGTTCTCGGGTCGCTGCCCTGCCTGGAGTCACAGTCGAGGACGGAGTGCTGGTCGAGCGCGTCACCGTCGTGGATCGCGGGGCGGCCGTTCGTACGGGGCGCCGAGGGGTCGCGGGGTGGCGGGTGACTGGAGTGGTGGTTGGGGGCGAGGAGCGTGCGGCTGACCTTGTCGTTGACTGCTCGGGGCGGAGTTCGCGGATTGCTCATGAGTTGGCGAAGTCGGGGCTGCTCGAGCCGCCGGTCACTCGGGTTGGGATCGATATCGGGTATGCGTCGTTCCTGATGCGTCGGTCGCCGGGGGACTTCGAGGGGGACTTCATCGCGTGCGTCGACAATCCGGGGTCGTTTCGGGGTGGATCGGTGTTGCCGGTCGAGGGGGAGCGGTGGCAGGTGACGTTGGCGGGGGTGCACGGTGATGCGCCGCCCGGTGACGAGGAAGGGGTGCGCGCGTTTGCGGACTCGTTGCCGAGTCCTGTGGTTGGGCAGCTCATCGGGCGGTGCGAGTGGTTGTCGGAGGTTGCGACGTACCGGTTCCCATCGAGTCAGCGGCGGCACTTCGAGAAGACGCAGATGCCGCAAGGGCTTGTCGTGCTAGGGGATGCGGCGAGCAGCTTCGATCCGATCTACGGGCAGGGGATGTCGTCGGCTGCGCTCCAAGCTGCTGCGCTCGAGAAGGTCGTCCAGGCTGTCGGTGTGCTGTCGCCGGAGCTGCCGCGACGATTCCACCGCAAGGCGGCTCGGGTGATCGAATCGCCCTGGCGCATCGCTGTCGGTGGCGACTTTGGCCATCCGGAGACGGTGGGGGACAGGCCGGCTGGCACTGCCCAGTTGAATGGCTACATCGCGCAGGTGGTCCGCGCGGCCCACGTATCGGTGCCGGTGGCGCGCGCCTTCAACCGCGTACTCCAGTTAGCCGACCCACCAACGGCCCTGCTGCACCCGGCGGTGGTGCTTCGGGTCCTGAGCAAGTCCCGCCACTCACCGGTAGCCACCGGCACCCCACTTCGCCACCCCCACGTCGGCAGCTGATTCGGCCGGCTGGGCGGCTTGTGGCCGGATGATCGCGAGGGTGAGGGCTGCGGCTATGAGAACCGCAGCGACGGCGAAGGTGACGTGCAGGTTGGTGGCGGCGAAGACGGCGCCCATCAGCGCGGTGCCGGTGATCAGGCCGAGGTTGCGGGACAGGTTGAGCAGGCCGGAGACGACGCCGCGCTGGTCGGGCGGAAGGTCGGTCAGTACTGCGGTGTTGTTGGCCGTCTGGAACGTCGCATAGCCGCTGGTCATGACAACGATCGGCACCAGATAACCGGCGATCCCCAGACTCGCCGGCAAGGCGGCCAACGCACCGGCGCCGATCGCGATGGCGCTCAATCCGCCGATCGTCATCCGCCGTACGCCGAACCGGTCGGCGACCCGTCCAGCCGGTACGCCGGTGAGCGCCGCAACGAGTGGACCCACGGACAGTACAAGCCCTACCGCCGCAGCCTTCAGCCCGAGCTCTCCGGCCAGGTAGAACGGCCCCACGACCAGCGTCGCCATCATCACCGTCGAGACGAGCGCACTCATCCCGAGGCTTGCGCTGAGAACCCGATCGCGCAAGGCAGCCAGCCGGATCAACGGCGAGCCCGCCCGCGACTCAACCCGGACGAAAACCGCGAGCCCGACAGCCGCGACCACCAGCAACCCAACAACCCCGACCCCACTGCCGAAGGCACGCCCGGCAGCTCCGAACCCGTCGACGGCGACCCCGAGGTCGCGCCCCACCGTCATCGCGAGCGCGTACGCCGCAAGCGCCCCAGTCAGCAGCACCGTACCCAGATGATCGAAGCGCGCCCGCCCGGCCGACCCCCGGCCGGTCGGCCCGCGGTCGGCTGGTAGGTATCGACGGGCCAGGGCGAAGGTGAGCAGGCCGAGGGGCAGGTTGATGAGGAAGATGGCGCGCCAGCCGAGGGTGGAGATCAGTACGCCGCCGAGGGACGGGCCGAGTGCTGTACCGATTGCGGACGTGGTGCCGAGTAGGCCCATCGCGCTGGCGGTTCTTGTTTTGGGGACTGTTTGGCCGATGAAGGCCATGGCGAGCGCCATGATGATGGCGGCGCCGAGGCCCTGTGCGGAGCGGGCCGCGATCAGCAGCCAGAGGGTGGGAGCGAGACCGGCGACGACCGAGGCCGCGGTGAAGACGGCGATACCGGTCAGCAGGAGCCGTCGCCGGCCGGTCAGGTCGCCGAGGCGGCCGACGCTGACGATCAAGGTGGTGCTGGCGAGCAGGTAGGCCAGGACGATCCACTGGACCTGTTGGAAGGACGCGGCGAACGAGTCGGCCAAGGTCGGCAGTGCGACGTTGGCGATGCTCGTGCCGAGGGACGACAGCAGCATCGCGAGGGACAGGCCGGTCAGCGCCCATCGGATCGGAGTACGGGCTGCCGGCTCGGCAGTTTTCGGGTTCATGTCCGCACAGTGCGATTCAGTCGGCAAAGGCGGCAACTCTTGTTGCTGTTTCTGGGACACTCGGCGGATGGACGGACAACCGGCGTACCAAGCGGTGCTCGACGAGGTGGGGGATCGGCTGCGGCGATTGCGGGCGCAGCGCGGGATCACTCTGGCGGTACTGGCCGAGACGACCGGCATTTCGAAGAGCACGTTGTCGCGGCTGGAGTCCGGGCAACGTCGGCCGAGCCTGGAGTTGCTGTTGCCGCTCGCAACGGCGTACCGGGTGCCGTTGGACGAACTGGTCGGTGCTCCGGAAGTGGGAGATCCGCGAGTGCAGTTGAAGCCGCACAAGTCGGCGAACGGCGAGACGTTCGTGCCGCTGTCACGGGCGCCGGGGCCGCTGCAGGCGTACAAACTGATCGTGCCGGACAGAGGGACTGAGCCGCAGTTACGCAGTCACGAGGGCTATGAGTGGCTCTACGTGTTGCAGGGACGGCTGCGGTTGGTGCTAGGCGATCATGACGTCGTGCTCGGCTCCGGCGAGGTGGCTGAGTTCGACACGAAGGTTCCGCACTGGTTCGGCAGTGCCGACGGGAGACCCGTGGAGGTGCTCAGCCTGTTCGGCCGGCAAGGCGAACGCATGCACGTCCGCGCGAAAACTACGGACTAGGCGGGCTCGCTCGGCTCGACCGGTTCGAGCGGCTCGTTCGGCGCCGCCTCGGTGGCCAGGGCGTCGGTGAGGACCTCGGCGGTGAGGCCGATCTGCCACTCGCGGGCGTTGTGCTCGCGCAGGAACGTCGTCACCGCGGCCAGGTCCGCGTCGGCCGGTGGGGTCCACGCCAGGCGCCGGATCGTGTCGGGGGAGAGCAGGTTCTCGGTCGGGAGCCGGTGTGCCTCGGCGATCTCGCTGACGGCCGAGCGCGCCGCCGACAGCCGAGCAGCCGCGTCCGGGTCGCGATCCGCCCAGGCGCGAGCCGGTGGCGGTCCGTCGTACCGAGGGCCTTGCTTGGGAAGCTCGCTGTCGGGCAGGCGGCGGGCGTGGTCGATCGCCTCCCACCAGGTGCGCATGTGGCGATGTGCGCCGCGCCCCTTGAAGGCGGTCAGTCGCTGCAACGTGTCCCGATCGACCGGCATCGCGGCCGCGGCCTCGACGATGGCCGCGTCCGGAAGGATGCGCCCGGGCGAGATGTCGGCAGACGCCGCGATCTGGTCGCGCGCCTCCCACAACGCCCGTACCACCGCCAGGCTCCGCCGGTTGCGCACGCGATGCATCCCGGACGTCCGTCGCCACGGATCCGGCTTCGGCTCACGCGGCGGCGCACTCAGGATCGCGGTGAACTCCTGCTGCGCCCACTCCCACTTGCCCTCGCGACGCAGCTCGGCCTCGATCGCGTCGCGCAGCTCGATCAGCATCTCGACGTCGAGCTGGGCGTAGATCAGCCACGGCCCGGGCAACGGACGCGTCGACCAGTCGGCCGCCGAGTGCTCCTTGCGCATCTTGTACCCGAGTACTTCGCTGACGAGCGAGGCCAACCCGACCTTGGGGTAGCCGAGCAGCCGGCCGGCCAGCTCGGTGTCGAAGACCGTCTGCGGAACCATCCCGACCTCGGCCAGGCAGGCCAGATCCTGGTTCGCCGCGTGGATGATCCACTCGGCGTCGATGATCGCGTCTCCGAGTGACGACAGGTCACCGAACGGGATCGGGTCGACCAGCGCCGAGCCGGAACCCTCCCGGCGGAGCTGGACCAGGTACGCCCGGTGCGAGTAGCGGTAGCCCGAGGCGCGCTCGGCGTCGACGGCCACCGGGCCGGTGCCGGAGCGGAAGGCCTCGACGACCTCGGCCAGGGCCGGGTCGGTGTCGATGACCTCGGACAGTCCGTCGCGCAGTTCGAGCAGTGGCTGGTCTTCGGCCGGGTCATCCGGCACGGGCGGCTGCTGCTGGGTCTCGGCCGGGCTCATCGGCCCCGCTGACCGCGCCGGGTCGGCATCGCGACCACCCCCGGCGGTACCGGCGGGAGTCCCGCCGCTGTACAGAGCACCTCGCCCCAGGCCTCGGCATGATGACTCACGTCGACCATCCCGTCCGGTCCGGCGACAGGACTCCAGGACGCGCGGATCTCGATCTCCGCCGTCGCGTCGTCGTCGGCCATCCCGCCGAAACTCTCGGATACCACTCTGGTGACGGTACCGCTCGGGGCCAGGTACTCCGCGCCCCGGTCGGCCAGTGCCTCCATCAGCCAGGTCCAGCCCACGCCACCGAGCAGTGCGTCCGTCACCATCTCCGGTTCGACGGCGGCACGCACATACGCGACACAGCGGAAGGTCGACTGCCAGGCGTCGTTCCCCGCGGGATCGTAGAGGACGACCAGCCGGCCGGTGGCGACATCGTCACCGTCGACCGTCACGTCGGCACTGACCGCCGCCGCATGCGGAGCGATCCGCTGCGGTGCGGGCATTTCCTCGACGAACACCTCGGGCCGGAACCGGGCCTCACGCAACTGAGTGAGGGCCTCGGCGAACTCCGCGGGTGGCGCGTCGACCTGCTTGCGGGCACCCATGCTTCGCAGCCTACGACTGATTACTCACCGACGCCGGTGACGACGCGCCGGTGACAGGTTCCGGGCATGGGATCATCGGACCTGTGCCCGTGACGCAACCAGCCCAATCACCCACTGCTACCGATGCCCTACCGGAGTCCGCCTTCCTGCGCGCGGCCCGGGGTGAGCCGGTCCCACACACACCTGTCTGGTTCATGCGCCAGGCGGGTCGCTCGCTACCGGAGTACAGGGCGATCCGTGAAGGCATCACGATGCTCGAGTCCTGTATGCGGGCCGACCTCGTCGTGGAGATAACGCTGCAGCCGGTACGCCGTTACGGCGTCGACGCGGCGATCTTCTACTCCGACATCGTGACGCCGCTGAAGTCGACAGGTTTCGGCGTCGAGATCAAGCCCGGCGTCGGCCCGGTGGTCGCCGACCCGATCCGCGACCTCGCCGGTCTGGCCGCGGTCCGCCCGGTCACGGCGGAGGACGTCCCGTACATCACCGAGTCGGTCCAGCAGTTGGTGACCGAGCTGGGCGGCACTCCGCTGATCGGGTTCGCCGGAGCGCCGTTCACGGTCGCGTCATACCTGGTCGAGGGTGGGCCGAGCAAGGACCACGCGAAGACGAAGGCGATGATGTACGGCGACCCGAAGCTCTGGCACGCGTTGGCGGACCGGCTGGCCGACGTGGCGATCGCGTATCTGTCGGTGCAGGTCGAGGCGGGCGCGTCCGCGATCCAGCTGTTCGACTCGTGGGCCGGTGGGTTGTCGGCGCGCGACTATGCGCAGTTCGTGCAGCCGCATTCGGCCAAGGTGTTCGCGGCGATGGAGCAGTACGGCGTACCGCGGCTGCACTTCGGGGTGAACACGGGCGAGCTGCTCGGTCTGATGAGCGAGGCCGGCGCGGACGTCGTCGGTGTCGACTGGCGGGTGCCGCTGGACGAGGCCGTACGCCGGATCACCGCGGCCGGTGGTTCGCCGAAACCGGTCCAGGGCAACCTCGACCCGGCCCTGCTGATCGCCGGCTGGGACGCCATCGAGCCCGAGATCGACCGCATCCTGGCCGAAGGCAAGTCAGCCCCCGGCCACATCTTCAACCTCGGCCACGGCGTCCCCCCGACCACCGACCCCGACGTCCTCCACCGAGTAGTCAAGGCGGTCCACGAAAAGTCGACTCGTGCCTGAAGGCACGGGCCCGGTAGCCTCCGGGCGGTTGCCGGTGGGCATTCGGCTTGAGCGGCTGCGGGCTGAGCATGCTGACGCGTTGCTTGCGTTCGAGGTGGAGAATCGGGCGTACTTCGCCGGCTTCATCTCCGATCGGGGGGACGCGTTCTTCGCGGAGTTCGGCGAGCGGCTGGCGGTGTTGCTCGGGTATCAGGCTGAGGGGACCGATCATCCGCACGTGCTGGTGACGGAGTCGGGTGAAGTGGTCGGCCGGGTCAACCTGGTTGACGTGACGGACGGGTCCGCCGAGCTCGGGTACCGGATCGCGGAGAAGGCGGCCGGGCAGGGGCTGGCGACAGCGGCTGTGCGCGAGGTGTGTGCGCTGGCGGCGGGGGAGTACGGCCTGAAGGAACTTCGCGCGGGGACCAATCTGACCAACGTGGCATCGCTGAAGGTGCTGGAGCGCACCGGGTTCGTGCCGGTCGGGGAGCGGGAGTACGGCGGCCGGCCGGGGATCGAGTACGTGCTGGCTCTGGGCGTCTGATCTGATGGGTCCGTGGAGCGCTCGGTAGTAGTCGTCGGTGGCGGGATCAGCGGGCTGGCTGCGGCTCATGCTTTGGCCAGCGGGCCGAATCCGCCGAGGATCACCGTGCTGGAGTCCTCGCCACGGCTGGGCGGCAAGCTGGCGGGGGCTTCGCTGGAAGGCATCCCGGTGGACCTCGGTGCCGAATCCGTACTCGCGCGCCGCCCCGAGGCTGTCGACCTGATCCAGGCCGTCGGGCTCGGCGACGACCTGGTGCATCCGGCAACGACCTCGGCCGGCCTCTGGATCGGCGACCGCATCCGCGCCATCCCGCCGACGGTGATGGGGGTTCCGACGGACCCGAAGTCGACGATCGACGCCCTGGGCGAGGCGGCAGCTGAGGTTGTCGCTCACGAGCCCGAGCTGGCGGCGCCCGCCTTGACCGAGGACGTGGCGATCGGACGGTTCGTCGCCGAGCGCATGGGTACGGCCGTCTCCGACCGGCTCGTCGACCCGCTGCTGGGTGGGGTGTACGCCGGCCGTGCCGAGGAGATCTCGCTGGCGGCCGCAGTACCGGAGCTCTACGCCAAGCTGAAGACAGCCCCCAGCTTGCTGGCGGCAACCGCCGAACTGCGGGAGATCGGTCAGCGCCGCAACACCTCGGGCGCGCCCGTCTTCGCCGGCATCAAGGGCGGCATCAACCGGCTGATCACCGCGCTAGAGGCTGACCTGCTGGCCCGTGGCGTCCGGATCCAGCGCAACGCGACCGTACGCCGGATCCGCCAGACCCCTGACGGCTACGAGCTCGAATCCGGCCCAGTGCCCGCCCCCACCTTCCTCCAGGCCGACGCGATCGTCATAGCCGTCCCTGCAGCCCCAGCGGCCCGGATGCTCGCCGATGTGGTCCCGCAGGCGTCGACCGAGCTCGCCGCCATCCAGTACGCGAGCATGGCGATCGTCACGCTCGTTGTACGCAAGGCGGACTGGCCAGCAGGGGCAACTGGCTCCGGCTTCCTGGTGCCGTCCGTGGAAGGCCGGACGATCAAGGCGTCGACCTACTCGCACGCCAAGTGGCAGTGGTCCGCCGACGCCGGGGGAGACCTCGCAGTACTCCGTTGCTCGGTCGGACGGCTCGGTGAGGAGTACGTGCTCCAGCGCTCGGATGAGGAGCTCACTGCCCTTGCGGCCGGGGATCTACGAGCCGCTGTGGGGCTGCAGACGCCAGTGGTCGGGTCGCTGGTCACCAGGTGGGGCGGCGGGCTTCCGCAGTACGCCGTGGGCCACCTGGACCGTATCGACCGGGTTGAGGCGGCCATTGCCGGTCAACCTGGGTTGGCTGTGTGCGGAGCGGCGTACCGGGGTGTTGGGATCGCCGCCTGCGTCGCTAGTGCTGGAAAGGCGGCAAGCCAGGTGCAAGCTCATCTGCAGGCCTCGACACCTGCAGCTCGGTGATCAGCCGGATCACCCGGACTGCGTAAACCGCGCAGACGACCGTCAGCACGGCGGTCGCGGTGGAGGTCACTGCGGTCCAGAGGAAGTCGTTGGCGACCGGATCTTCGCCCGGCTCGACCGGGAGCAGCTCGATGAGGTTGCTGGCGAGCCAGGTGCCCCACCAGATGTGGACGATGCGGAGATCTGGCTGCGGCCGCTCGGGCGGACCCGGAGTGACCTGGGGCGTGCTGGCGGCGACGACATCCTCGACGACATGCAGCGGGTACCAGAAGCTGATGATGGGGACGATCCAGCCGGCGATCACCCAGCCCCGCTCATGGCGGTGCGGAAGCCACGGGCTGAGTTCCTCCGACCGGGTCCGGGCCCGCCACAGCCAGACGACGAAGACGACGGCCGCCGCGAAGATCAGGCCGTAGAGGATCACGTCCACCGGGCGGATCGTGTCCGAGTCCCAGCCGGCGAGGTCGTCCTTGAACACCGCGTAGTCGCGCCAGCCCTCGACGGCGACCAGTACGTAGGCGAGGGCGGCGATCCAGACCAGGATCGAGGTGGCTCTGGGCAGCGCGCGCATGGTGATTCCCCCCGGTGGTGACTGTTGTCACGAAGAGTAGAGCCAACCCGGGTGCACACACAGGCGGATGTATTGGCGACAATGGCTGGGTGACCGAGACGAAGCCGAAGGCGCGCGAGCTGAACAATGTCATCCGCTACACCATGTGGTCGGTGTTCAAGGTGGAGACGCCGCTCGGCGAGGCGGACCGCGAGGAGCTCGCCGCGGAGCTGACCGAGCTGCTCGGCAAGCTCGGCGCCGACCAGGACGTGGTGATCCGCGGCTGGTACGACGTGGAGGGCTTCCGCGCCGACGCCGACTTCATGGTCTGGTGGCACGCGCCGACCTCCGACGCGCTGCAGGACGCGTACCACGCGCTGCGCCGCTCGCGGCTCGGACGGCATCTGGCGCCGATCTGGTCGCAGTTCGCGCTGCACCGGCCGGCGGAGTTCAACAAGAGCCACATCCCGGCGTTCCTGGCCGACGAGGAGGCCCGGGCCTACATCTGCGTCTACCCGTTCGTGCGGTCCTACGAGTGGTACCTGCTGCCGGACGAGGAGCGCCGGTTCATGCTCGCCGAGCACGGCAAGATGGCCCGCACCTACCCCGACGTACGGGCGAACACGGTGGCGTCGTTCGCGCTCGGCGACTACGAGTGGATGCTCGCCTTCGAGGCCGACGAGCTGCACCGGATGGTCGACCTGATGCGCGACCTGCGCGCGTCGACGGCCCGCCGGCACGTGCGCGAGGAGGTCCCCTTCTACACCGGCAAGCGGACCGAGCTGAGTGATCTGATCGCGAACCTGGCCTGACGATGGAACGCAAAGCCTTCCCGGTCCTGTACGTCACCGATGTCCGCCGGTCGCTCGAGTTCTACGCGCTGCTCGGCTACGAGTCCCGGTACCAGTTCCCGCTGGAAGGCGATCCGCACTACGTCGGCCTGGAACGCGGCGAGTCCTCCCTGGGCATCGCCGACTCCGGCTGGCCCGAAGCCACGCTGGGCATCACCGTCGGCACGGCCCCCCGCTTCGAACTCTTCGTCTACGTGGACGACGTCCAGGCCACCGTCGAAACCTTCCGCGCGGCCGGCTACCCGATCCTCCAGGAGCCGGCCACCATGCCCTGGGGCGAACGCCAGGCCTACGTCTCCGACCCGGACAACAACCCGGTCGCCCTGGCCACCCCGGTCTGAGCTACTCCGCCGGGGTCAGGGAGAGGCTGACGGAGTTGATGCAGTAGCGGAGGTCGGTGGGGGTGCCGTAGCCCTCGCCCTCGAAGACGTGGCCGAGGTGGGAGCCGCAGTTGGCGCAGCGGACCTCGACGCGCTTCATGCCGAGGTCGTGGTCCTCGATGTACTCGACCCGGTCCTCGGCGAGCGGGGCGAAGAAGGACGGCCAGCCGCAGTGCGAGTCGAACTTGGTCTCGCTGCGGAACAGTTCGGCGTCACAGGCGCGGCACTTGTAGACGCCGATGGTCTTGGTGTCGGTGTACTCGCCGGTGAACGGGCGCTCGGTACCGGCCTTGCGGAGGACCTGGAACTCCGCCGGGGACAGCTTCGCGCGCCACTCCTCGTCGGACTTCTGTACTGCGTACTGCCTGGTGCTCTCTGTCATGTCCCCATTATCGGCGGCCGGTCAACCAAAACCCCGGCCGGACCGGCCACGTAAGCGTCCCGCAATCGCTGGGTCCTGTCCGCCCCAGTGGGACAGGACCCAGCAACTGTGCCGAATCAGGTCAGGCTGGCTCAGTTGACGCTTACTGCCGTCCAGGCCGTCGCCACAGCCGCCCGTTCGGGGCTGGAGGCGCCGTACAGGTCGGTGGCCGCGTTGAGTGTCGCGACCCGCGCCTGCGCGTACGTCGTACCGGTGGTGAAGTACGTCGTCAGCGCCCGGTACCAGATCTTGGCGGCCTTGGCCTCCGTGATCCCGTTGAAGGTCGACCCGTTGCAGCTGCTGCCGTTGTGCGGCAGACCGCCGATGGTCTTCGGGCCGGTGCCCTCGGACAGCAGGTAGAAGAAGTGGTTGGCGACGCCCGACGAGTAGTGCACGTCGAGGTTGCCGACCCCTGACGACCAGCAGTCGGCCGAGTTGCCGTCCTTGCTCGGCTTGTCCATGAACCGCAGGGCCGGCCGGTCCTTCATGATCTCTTCGCCGATGTAGTAGTCGCCGGGGTCGTTCAGGTTGTTGGAGTAGAACTCCACCGAGGTCCCGAAGATGTCGCTGGTCGCCTCGTTCAGGCCGCCGGACTCACCGGAGTAGGTCAGGTTCGCGGTCGCCGAGGTGACGCCGTGGGACATCTCGTGGCCGGCCACGTCGATCGAGACGAGCGGACCCGCGACGACGTTGTCGCCGTCGCCGTACGTCATCTTCTTGCCGTCCCAGAAGGCGTTCACGTAGTTCGTGCCGTAGTGCACCCGGCTCGGGACGCCCTTGCCGTCGTTGAAGATGCCGTTCCGGCCATGGATGTTCTTGTAGTAGTCGAACGTGGTCGCCGCGCCGTAGTGCGCGTCCACCGCGGCCGAGGCCCGATCGCTGTTCAGGCCGGTACCCCAGTGGTTGTCCGCGTCGAGGAACTTCACCGCGACCGGACAGCCGAAGCCGAACAGCTGGCACAGGATCGAGTCGGTCTTGTTCTGCGCGTCCAGGGTGGTGCCGCCACCGCGCGCCGGGTCGGTCAGGTTGAACCCGCCGCTGACGGCCGTGGTGTCGATCGGCACGGTTCCGGAGTACAGGCTCTTGCCGTCGCCGGTGACCGTCTCGATGTGCTGCTCGCTGACGAGCTTGGCGCCGGTCAGGGCGTCGATCGTCGTGGTGACGTTGCTCGGGGTGCCGTCGGCCTGGGTGCCGCCGCTGGTGACCAGGTAGGCGAGCCGTGGAGCACCCTTGCGGGCCTCGATGACCAGTGCGGGCTTGCCCTGGGCCTTGAGGCCGCCGGTGACTCCCTTGGCGAGGGCGGTGGCGGTGCTGACCTTGGGGGTCCGGCCGACGTTCGCCGACTGCGCGAGCGTCTGGCTGACGCCCTTGAGGGCGCCGTCCTTGGCCTGGTGCAGGACGACGTCGCCACCCAGGACCGGCAGACCACCGATCGTCCGGTCCATCCGGACGTGGCTGCTGCCGTCGGCGTCCAGGATGACGTCCTTCACGAGGAAGGCGTCGGCGCCGGTGGCTTTGAGCGTGCCGAGATTCTCTGAGATCGCAGCCTTGGCCCGGGCGACCGCTGCGGCGGGGGTGGTGCCCGGGTCTGCCTTCGGTGCACCGGTGGCCGTGGTGGCGCCGAGACCCAGGGCGGTTGCGGTCGCCACTGCGGTGGCAGCGGCGAGCAGGGCGGATTTCTTCATCCTCGTGCTCCTTCAAGAGTGTCCCGGGGGCCTCACGCCCCAGGAACGAGGTGCGGGTACGTTACCGCTCAGTCACCTAGGGTGGCCAGAGGTTGAGAAAACTTCCCTTTTCCGTGGGGGTGACGGCATTTAGTCCCCGCTGACCGGTAGCGTCGCGAGCATGGCGGCGACCAAGGCAATCGAGCTGGAGATCGCAGGGCGGACCGTCCGGGTGAGCAATCCGGACAAGCCGTACTTCGCGGACCGGGGACTCACCAAACTGGACATCGTGAACTACTTCGTCGCGGTCGGCGACGGCATCCTGGGAGCGCTCCGGGACCGGCCGACCACCCTGGAGCGCTGGCCCGGCGGCTGGTTCGAGGGCGCGAAGCTGTCCACCCGGATGGACAACAAGGGCGACGCGTTCTACCAGAAGCGGGTCGCCAAGGGCGCGCCCGACTGGGTCGAGACGGCGACGATCAAGTTCCCCAGCGGCCGGCCCGCCGACGAGGTCTGCCCGACCGAGCTGGCCGTGGTCGCCTGGGCGGTCAACCTCGGCACCCTGACCTTCCACCCGTGGCCGGTCCGCCGCCCTGAGCTCGACTCGCCGGACCAGCTCCGGATCGACCTCGATCCTCAGCCGGGTACGGACTTCAAGAGCGCCGCCGTCGTCGCTCCGGTACTACGTGAGCTGCTGGCCGAGCACGGCCTGGAGGGGTACCCGAAGACCTCGGGCGGTCGCGGCCTGCACGTGTACGTGCCGATCGAGCCGCGCTGGGACTTCATCCAGGCCCGCCGGGCCGTCATCGCGGTCGGCCGCGAGCTGTCCCGCCGGATGCCCGACCAGGTCACGGTGAACTGGTGGAAGGAGGAGCGTGGCGAACGCGTCTTCATCGACTACAACCAGATGGCCCGCGACCGCACGATCGCCTCGGCGTACTCCGTCCGCCCCAACGCCCGGGCCCGCGTCTCGGCTCCGCTGCGCTGGGAGGAGGTGTCCGAGGTGGTGCCGGACGACTTCGACGTACTGACGATGCCGGCCCGCTTCGCCGAGGTCGGCGACCTGCACGCGGCGGTCGGCGAGAAGGCGTTCTCGCTGGAGTCGCTGCTGGAGCTGTCCGCCAAGCACGAACGCGACTTCGGCGAGGGCGACATGCCCTACCCGCCCGAGTATCCGAAGATGCCGGGCGAGCCAAAGCGCGTGCAGCCGTCCAAGGACCGCGACCGGCCCAAAGACCCGGAAGAGTAGAGCCTGCGCGCCTCAGAACGTGCGGAGGGCGCCGCCGTCGATGGGGATGATGGCGCCGGTCAGGTAGGAGGCGGCGGGGGAGAGGACGAACGCGGCGACCCGGCCGAACTCGTCCGGGTCGCCGTAGCGGCGCAGCGGGATGGTCTTCTCCGCGGCCCGCCGGGCAGCGTCCGGGTCACCCGTTTTGCCGTCCAGCTCCTTCAGCCGGGCGGTCGCGATCCGGCCGGGCATCAGCCCGTTGACCCGGACCCCGTTCGGCCCGAGCTCATCGGCGAGCGTCTTGGCGACCATCGCGAGTCCTGGGCGCAGTCCGTTGGAGATCGCCAGTCCCGCGATCGGCGACTTCACCGATGAGGAGAGCACGAAGGCGATCGAAGTACCGTCGGTGCCTGCCCGGGCCACCGACCGCGCGATCCGCAGGCCGCCCAGGAAGACGCTGTCGAAGGCTGCTCGCCAGTCGTCCTCTTCGGTGTCCATCGCGGTCCCTGGCCGGGGGCCGCCGACGCTGATCAAGGCGCCGTGCAGGGCACCCCATTTGGCGATCGCGGTCGCGGCCAGCCGCTCGGCGCTCTCCGGGTCGGCGTTGTCGACCGGGATGCCGACCACGTTCTCGCCGAGCTCGGCCGCCGCACGGGAGATCGACTCCTCGTTGCGGCTGGAGATGACCAGCCGGGCGCCTTCCGCGGCGAGGGCTTTCGCGGTGGCGAAGCCCAGTCCACCGCTGGCGCCGGTGACGACGTAGATGCGATCTTCGAGTCCAAGGTCCACGGCTCCATCCTGCCTGACCTCACGAAATCAGGGCCCGACACGCCGGTGGTAGCCAAAGGCAACAGCAAGCGATTAAGAAAAAACGACGGGAAGAGGGGTACTACGAACCGCCCGAACCCAGTCGCCCCGCGGCTCCTGTCGTTGCGGCAGGCAACGACTCGTCAGGACTCGCCGCTGGACCGCTGGACTCACCGTCCGGGCCGGCGTTGTCGCCGGTCACGTCACGTCGGGAGAAGTAGATCAGTCCGCCGATCGCCAGCAGCGCGAAGAAGAACCACTGCAACGCGTAAAAGAAGTGTGGCCCGTCGTCGATCTCCGGCCCCGGCAGTCCACCGAAGGCCGGATCGGCCGCCGGAACCTGCTGCTCCACCGTGAGATACCCGTCGTACAAGGTCAGACCGAGGACGGGCGCGAAGTCGGGCCCGTTGATGAGCCGGGCGGTCCCGTTGTCCGGCGTACCGCCGTTGGTGTGCCCACCACGCTCGCTGCGCCGGAGTCGGCCGGTGACCGTGACCTCTCCGGAGGGCGCGGCCGGGATGCTGCTGGGTGCCAGCTCGCCGCCCTGTTTCGGCAGGAAGCCGCGGTCGACCAGTACGGCGCTCCCGTCGCTCAGCAGCAACGGCGTGACGATCTCGAACCCGGGCCGGTCATTGATGTTCCGGTAGCGCATCACGACCTGTTTGGCGGCGTCGTACCGGCCTGTGACAACCGCTGTCCGCCAGTCGTGCTGCTCACCGATCACCCGCTGTGGCCCGACGATCTCGGACAGCGGCGCTGCCGGAGCGGCCAGATTCGTCCGGGTGACCTCGTTGCGCGCTTTCCGGGCATCCAGCCGGTGCAGCTGCCATCGGCCGAGCTCCACACACACCCCGGACAGGAGCAGGATCACCAGCGCAGTGGCGATCCACCGGACATTCATCAGACGACGCACGCTTCGAACTTAAGCCATCCACCGAAACGCCCGGGCGTCGGCTGCTGACTGCGACGTAAGCTGGGCGGGATGACAGCGCCCAGTACGACCCAGACAGGCTTGGCCGACAGCTACGGCCGGGTCGCTACCGACCTGCGCGTGTCCCTCACGGACCGCTGCAACCTGCGCTGTACCTATTGCATGCCCGAGGAGGGTCTGGACTGGCTCGCCAAGCCGGAGCTGCTGACCGATGACGAGATCGTCAGGCTGGTCGGCGTGGCCGTCACCCACCTCGGGGTCAACGAGATCCGGTTCACCGGCGGTGAACCGCTGCTCCGCCGCGGCGTGGTCGACATCGTCACCCGGACCGCGAAGCTCCAGCCGCGCCCGCAGATCTCGATCACCACGAACGGGATCGGCCTGGCCCGGCAGGCGACGGCGTTGCGGGAGGCCGGCCTGGATCGGGTGAATGTGAGCCTCGACACGGTCAATCCGGACACCTTCCAGCAGATGACCCGGCGCGATCGGCTGAAGGACGTACTGGCAGGTCTCGCGGCGGCACATGAGGCCGGCCTGACGCCGGTGAAGGTCAACGCGGTGCTCATGCGCGGCGTGAACGACGATCAGGCCCCCGAGCTGCTCCAGTTCTGCCTCGACCACGACTACGAGCTGCGCTTCATCGAGCAGATGCCGCTGGACGCCCAGCACGGCTGGAGTCGCGACCAGATGATCACGGCCGACGAGATCCTCGAGCTGCTCGGCCGGCGGTTCGAGCTCACGCCGACCGATGCGGCCGCCCGGGGGAGCGCGCCGGCCGAGTCGTTCACGGTCGACGGTGGTCCGGCGACGGTCGGCATCATCGCCAGCGTGACGCGCCCGTTCTGCGGTGACTGCGACCGGGTCCGGCTGACCGCCGACGGCCAGGTCCGCGACTGCCTCTTCGCCCGGACCGAATCGGATCTGCGCACGGCGCTGCGCGGCGGCGCCGACGACGAGGAGCTGGCCGACCGCTGGCGGCGCGCGATGCGTGGAAAACTGCCCGGCCATGGCATCAACGATCCGAGCTTTCTGCAGCCGGTCCGGCCGATGTCCGCGATCGGCGGCTGACCTTTCTGAACCGGAAATTTACTTTTTCCGGTGTAACGCACTCCGGCGCGTTGGTTACGGCGCCGGGAAAGCCTCCACCTCGCGCAGGAAAGAACGCGCGCCGAGGAAGTCGGACAGGCTCTGCTTGTGCTCGTCACAGGCCAGCCAGGTCTTGCGCCGGTCGGGGGTGTGGATCTTCGGGTTGTTCCACAACAACGCCCAGGTCGCGGGCCGGCCGCATCCCCTTGCAGAGCAGGTGGACGGCAGAGCTTCTTCGGTCACGGCGAGGTCTCCCAGGGGTCATTCAGGTCAGTACAGGCAATTGTTCCTGACCACTCAATAATCAATAGCCTGGGCAAAATGAAGCGACGTCGGACAGCCACGGGGGGAGCCGTCCGACGCCGCATCAACACCCTGAATTCCAACCGTGAACTTCAGAGCACGCAGATTCTGACACGGATCCGTCATGAGAATCCAGTCCCGACGCAGATCACTTTTTGGTGTCGTGATCCGGACCCAGTTCGGGCCGGGCCGGCGGCACATAGGCCTTGGCTCCGGACACCGCTTTCGTCCGCCGCGCATTGGCCAGCACAACGGCCACCGACGGCAGGAAGACGGCACCGACCAGCAGGATCCAGCGCCAAGGCGACGGGGTGAGCACGGCGCCGACGAAACACACCACCCGCAACGACATCATCCAGGCGTACCGGAAGATCCGGCTCTCCAGCTCCTCCGACCGGCCGGGCTGCGCGCTGGTGACCGAAATGACCTCCGCGTCGGCCCGCTCACGACCCCGCTTACTGCGCTGTGACATCTATTCTCCTCACCAACACCCAACGGTACGCCGGTGCGGAAGTTCCGGCGCACCCAGGCGAAGGGGAACAGTCATGACCGATCGGACCTACCGCGTCACCGAGCTCGTCGGCACCTCCAAGGAGGGCGTCGACGCGGCGATCACGAACGCGATCACCCGGGCCGGCGAGACGCTGCGGCACCTGGACTGGTTCGAGGTGACCCAGATCCGCGGGCACATCGTCGACAACGCGATCGACCACTACCAGGTCGGGCTGAAGGTCGGCTTCCGGCTCGAGGACTCCTGACGATCCGGGCGGACGGCTGATGGTACTGCGAACCGCCGGGGCCGCCCGGTTCGCAGTACCGGTGGGGGCGGGCGATACCGTTCGTCCGGCAGCGCCGTACAGCGGCTGGAAGCACCTGGGTGAGGAGATGGACGTGGCGAGATCGGTACTGGTCACCGGTGGTAGCAGAGGTATCGGTCTGGCGATCGCGACCGCCTTCAAGGAGGCCGGCGATCAGGTCGCGATCACGTACAACAGCACCGAGCCGCCGGAGGGCTTCCTCGCCATCAAGTGCGACATCACCGACGCGGCGCAGGTCGAGGCCGCGTTCGACACGATCGCGGCCGAGCACGGCCCGGTCGAGGTGCTGATCGCGAACGCCGGCATCACCCGCGACACGCTGCTGCTGCGGATGTCCGAGGACGACTGGGACGCGGTCATCGCGACCAACCTGACCGGCTCGTTCCGGGTCGCCAAGCGCGCGGCCAAGGGCATGCTGCGGCTGCGCCGGGGCCGGATCGTCTTCATCTCCTCGGTGGTCGGCATGCTCGGCTCGGCCGGCCAGGTCAACTACGCCGCCAGCAAGTCCGGCCTGATCGGGATGGCGCGCTCGATGGCGCGCGAGCTCGGCAGCCGCGGCATCACCACGAACGTGGTCGCGCCCGGTTTCGTCGAGACCGACATGACGGCGGTACTGCCCGAAGAGACCCAGAAGCTGTACCTGAGCCAGATCCCGCTCGGCCGTTTCGGCGCCACCGAGGAGATCGCCAAGGCCGTCCGCTGGATCGCGTCCGAGGAGGCCGGCTACATCACCGGCGCGGTGATCCCGGTCGACGGCGGCATCGGCATGGGCAACTGACCACCCCTTTATCTGTTAGAAGAAAGGCAATGCCGGTGGGCATCCTCGACGGCAAGCGGATCCTGGTCGCGGGCGTCACGCTCGACTCCTCGATCGGCTTCGCGACCGCCAAGGTGGCGCAGGAACAAGGCGCCACGGTGCTGATCTCGAACTTCGGCCGGGCGCTGAACATCACCAGACGGATCGCCGGCCGGCTGCCGGTCACGCCGCCGGTGATCGAGCTGGACGTCACCGACGAAGAGCACCTCGCCGCGCTGCCGGACGCGATCCGCGAGCACGTCGACGGCCTCGACGGCGTCGTGCACTCGATTGCCTACGGCAACCCGGAGACGATCCTCGGCGGCAAGTTCCTCGAGGGCCCGTGGGACGACGTGTCGCGCGCGGTGCACGTCTCGGCGTACAGCCTGAAGTCGCTCGCGGTGACGTGCGCGCCGCTGATGAGCCGGGGCAGCAGCATCGTCGGGCTGACCTTCGACGCGTCGGTCGCCTGGCCCGGGTACGACTGGATGGGGGTGGCGAAGGCGGCGCTGGAGTCGACCTCGCGTTACCTCGCGCGGGACCTCGGCGCGCAGGGGATTCGTTGCAACCTGGTCTCCGCCGGCCCGTTGAAGACGCTGGCCGCGAAGGCGATCCCGGGCTTCGAGAAGTTCGAGGGACCGTGGCTGGACCAGGCCCCGCTGGGCTGGGACCCGTCCGACTTCGAGCCGACCGGCAAGACGATCGTCGCGCTGCTCAGTGACTTCTTCCCCTCCACCACCGGCGAGATCATCCACGTCGACGGCGGCTTTCACGCGATGGGTGCCTAGCTGTGTCCACCTCCTTGGTAGAGCTCCGCGTCCTGGACGGCGCCAACCTGTACTTCAGCCGTGCCGCGATCAAGCTCACGCTCGACCTGACCACCCTGATCGACGCGCCGGCTCCGGCCGCGAAGGCGTACGCGCAGGCGCTCGGGCTCGGCGCGACCAGGCCCGGGCGGATCGGGTCGGGGTTCCGGCAGCGATTCGCGGTGCGGGTCGTCGGGCACATCGTCCGGCGGATCGCGCGCGAGGCGGGAATCGGGCGGATCGGCGTCCGGGTCAGGTCCGAGACCGACGTACACCGGCTCGTGGTGGCGTTCCCGTGGGCGCATGAGGGCCGGGCCCGGGCGCTCGGCCAGGCGATCGTCGAGGTCGTCGATGCCTTCGGCTCGGACGAGCTGCCGGAGCTGGTCGCGTCTGTCGGCGATCGGGTCCGGAACGAACCGGCCGGCGACGCGCCGCCGACGCTGCGGCCGAAGATCCCCGTCGTCGCGGTCACCGGCACGAACGGCAAGACGACCACCTCGCGGATGATCGCGCACATCGGCCGCGCGGCCGGGCTGCACGTCGGCTGGTCCAGTACCGACGGCGTGTACTTCGACGGCGAGCTGGTCAAGTACGGCGACTTCTCCGGCCCGAGCGGCGCCGGTCAGGTGCTCTCGCAACCGGGCGTCCAGCTGGCCGTCACCGAGACCGCCCGCGGCGGCATCCTGCGACGCGGCGTCGGCGTCGCGTACAACGACGTCTCCGTGGTCACCAACGTCACCGCCGACCACCTCGGCCTGGGCGGGATCGACACCGTCGACCAGCTCGCCGAGGTGAAGGCCGTGATCACCAAGATCACCCGGCCACGTGGCTGGTGCGTCGTCAACGGCGACGACCCGCGGACGTTCGCGATGCGGCTCGACTCGCCGGCCAAGTGCTGGGTGTTCTCCCGCGACCCCGACTCGCCGTCCATCCGCAGCGTGCTCGACGAGGGCGGCCGGGCGACGACGGTGCTCGACGGGTTCATCACCGTGCTGGACCAGTCCAGTGACGCCGAGCCCTTGCTGAAGGTCGTCGACGTCCCGATGACCTTGTCCGGGCTGTCGCACTACAACGTCGAGAACGCGCTCGCCGCCGCCTCGGCGGCACTGGGTCTCGGACTGCCGCGTGCTGCGGTGATCGAGGGCCTGAGCACCTTCTCGCCGGCCGAGAACAACCCGGGCCGGATGAACATGTACTCCGTCCGCGGCTTCACCGTCGTGATCGACCTCGCCCACAACGAGGCCGGTCTCGAAGCGCTGCTGGAGATCATGAACGGCGTCCGTCAGCCGGGCGGGCGACTGCTGCTCGCGCTCGGCTCGCCGGGGGACCGGGCCGACGACATGGTCAGCGCGATGGGGGCGATCGGCGCCCGCGGCGCGGACCGGGTGGTGATCGGGCACAAGGGCGAGTACCTGCGTGGCCGGCCGCCGGAGGAGTTGGAGGCGGTCTTCCGCGAAGGCACCAGTTCTGTCGGCGTCGACGACGTACCGGCCTTTCCCACCGAGCTCGAAGCGGCCCAGGCGCTGGTCGGAGAAGCGCAGGCAGGTGACGTGGTCGCTGTTATGTCTCTGCAGGATCGGGCGAGTCTTGACGCCTGGTTGCGGTCCGAGGGAGCTACCGTCGATAACCCGGAGACCTTGAAGGCGAAGGTCGAACGAGCACAGCACTGATCCCCGGGACTCCACCGCCCGGGGCGGATCGGGGTTCTCCATGCGCTACTTGTGGTCGATACCGGCGGCGGTGGTCGCCTGGTTCGTGGCCGGCTTCGCGCCGACGTATTTGAAGGGGCTGCCGGCCGGCTCGACCACGTTCGTCGGTACCCGGGTGGATCTGCTCGTCCTGGGCGGATTCACCGGGGGAGTGCTGGCCGGGCTGATCGTCGGGCGGGTGCGGTTCGCGATGCCGTTGGTCCTGGTCGTTGCCGGGGGCGCCTGGTGGCTGAGCGGGTATGGCCTGTCCGACAAGGGTTTGCTGGCGCTGTTGCTGGTGGCAAGTGTCGTCGGCGCTTTCTTGGGTGCCCTGGGCATCCGAAGTACAGTGCTCGCGGCGTTTGCGTTGTCGGTGCCGGTTGCCTGGTATGCGTTGCGCCCGGCCGGTGAGCTGCAGGACTGGCGCTGGCTGTGGCAGCTCAACGGGCTGTTGGTCGCGATCGGCCTGACGATCGTCTTGTACGTCGCATGCTGGCGGCGCGGCTGGCGATCGGCGTACTACTGGCTGCCGCTCGGCGCGTTCTACCTGGCGTCGTTCGCGATCGTCGAGGGCCTCCAGGCGGTGACCGCGGCCAAGGGGAAGTCGACGGACGAGATCGCCAACGCCGGTACCGACGCGTTCTTCGACGCCTTCGAGCCGGTACTGCGGGAGTACTGGCCGTGGCTGACGCTGGCCGTGCTGCTCGCGATCCCGATGGTCGCCCTCAAGGTCCGGGCGCTGCCACCCCCGCCGCCTCCGCCCGTCGTGGACGACGGCCGCACCAACGACGCCGTGCTGTCCGACGACCTGGACTGGATCGACCGCGAGGAACCGAAGCGCCGCTTGCTCCCGGCACGCCGGTAGAAACCGCTTTGGTGAATCCTCAACTATAGGCTTTCCGGGGTCAGGGAAACCGCCTTCCCAAACCATGGAGGACCCCTCGTGAAACTTCGCCTCGCTCTCGGAGCCACCGCTGCCGCCGCCGTTGTCGCGGTCGGTGTCGTGCCGGCTTCGGCGTACCAGGACCAGTCGGCGTCGACGGCCTGCACGCCAGGTGTCGCCTGCTTCTACGAAACCACCAGCTTCACCGGCAACAGCGTGCACTACGCCAACCCGAGCACGTCGTGCACCGTGCTGCCATTCGTCCCCGGCGCGCTCTTCAACTGGAGCACCAAGGACATCTACCTGTACCGCACCGCCGACTGCACCGGCCCCGCCTCCCTAGAGCCGGCCAACAACTTCCACAGCTACCCAAGCACCAAGTTCCTCAGCTTCCGCGCCGTCTGACCCGACCGGCATGCACCACCCTTCAGGTGGTGCATGCCGGAAGGTAACTTTGCTCGCCCCCGGCGCATCTAAGAAGTGTCCAAGGGGGCAACGTGAAATCCATTCACAGCAACGTACTGCCGGGCGACTTCACTGTCCGCTCGCCCGAGCCCGGTGACGCCGAGGCGATCTTCGGCCTGGTCTCGGCCTACAACACAGCGGTGATCGGGGCCGCCGACTGCACGCTGGACGAGATCGCCGACTGCATCGTGGAGCCGGGCTTCGATCGCGCCACCGATGGGTGGCTCGTGCTCGCGGGCGACGGTGAGCCTGCTGGTTACGCCACGGCGTTCGGGCTGGGGGAGGACCGGCAGACGGTCCAGGTGGAGGTCACCTCGGCAGACCCGGCGGTCGCGCAGTGGTTGTTCGCGGAGGCGATGGGTCGCGCCCGCGAGATGGGCCGCGAGCGGGGCCATCCCGAGATCACCGTCGACTCCTGCATCTACCAGGCCGACGAACCGCTCCATGCACTGCTGCTGGGCGACGACTTCAGTCTCGGTACGACGTACTACCGGATGCGGATCGACCACGCCGGCGCCGTCGCCGCTCCTGAGCTTCCGGCCGGCATCGTGATCCGCCGCGGCGCCTTCGACGACGCCTCCCGGTTGGCGGCGCACGAGGCGATGATCGAGAGCTTCAGCGGCCAGTTCGGCTACGTCATCCGGCCGCACGACGAGTGGGTCGAGGCTCTCGGCGCCAGCTCGACCTTCGACTGGTCCCAGCTGACCGTGCTCGAGGCGGAGGGGCAGGTGGTCGCGGTGCGGTCCTGTGGCGACGAGTTTGTCAAGGATGAGAACTCCGGCTACATCGGCATGCTCTGTGTTGCCGAGGACTTCCGTGGACGCGGACTGGCGAAGTTTCTGCTGCGCGACAGCTTCGCCCTCGACGCCGCCGCCGGGCGGTCCGGCAGCATCCTCAACGTGGACACCAACAACCCGACCCCGGCCCTGGGGCTCTATCTGTCGGTCGGCATGAAGCCCGTCCTGGTCTTCGACGGCCTCCGCCGGGTGCTGCCCACGGCCTAGCCGAGCAGACCTTGCCCCAGCCAGCCGTCTTCGCGAAAGCCAGGGGGAATCGCGAAGGCGGCTGAGCCGATCGTGGTGGTCCACTCGTTGAGGGCGTCCGCGGCGTCGAGGCGGGTCAGCAGCGGGATGAACTGGCTGACGAGGTCGGCTTGGTAGCTGAGGAAGATGAGGCCGGACTCGCGAGTGGCGCCGGTGTCATGGACGTAGTTGAGGCCTTTGCGGAAGATCCGGCGGCCGTCGTTCTCGGAGTGGTGGGAGAGCCGGGCGTGGGCGTTCTTGGCGATCACCAGGCGGTTGTCCGCGTCGCGTGCTTCGAGGTCGAGCTCGTCGTGCTCGGTCGCGCCGGTCAGTGGTGCGCCGTTCGACAGTTTGCGGCCGACGGCTCGTTCCTGTTCGGAGCGGGTGAGTTCGTCCCAGGTTTTGAGGTTGAGTTTGATGCGGCGAACGACCAGCGTCGTACCGCCGTCCTCGTTCCACACGGTGCTGTTGAAGTCCGGCGTACCGGGCGTGGGGTTGCCGGTGCCGTCGACCTGGTTGAAGAGATTGCGGCCGGTGATCGGCTGGCCGTCGGGGCCGGTGCTGTTCCAGAACCCGGTCTGGCGCCAGAGCGGCTTCGCGAAGGGTGCTGCGTCCGCGACCAGCCGGCCGATGGCGTGTACGACTGACACCGCGTCGTCCGCGCCGACCAGCACGAGCAGATCGCCGCTTGTCCACACGGGTTGCAGGCGATCGTGGGACATCGCCGGTACGTCGATGAACCCGCGCGGCGCGCGATCGGTGAGCCCGGACAAGGTGAAGACCCTGGGGCCGAAGCCGACCGTCGCGGTGAGGGCCACACCGGGGATGGCCAGCTCGGGTGCGGTGTCCCCGGGAGCCGGCCGCCCGGCGGTCAGCGCGACGATGTCGCTCGTCCAGAGTCGCATCAACCGGCCGAGTCCGGCCTTGTCGGTGCCGCGGAGCAGCTTGAACGCGACCAGCTCGGCATGCTTCGGGGAGGCGGCCACGACGGCCGGCTGATGGTCGCCGTACGGGCTGATCTCCCTGGCGACGACTACTGGTTCAGATTCCTTGCCTAGGGCAACGGCTCCGCCGGTGACGGCGGCGCCTGCGGCGGCAGCACCGGCGTACCCGAAGAGTTGCCGCCGGGACGGGCGTCCGGTCAACGTGTCGGGCTGGGCGTCGTGGACGGGTGGTAGTGCTCTTCTCCCTCGGTGAACGCCTTCACCGGCACGGTCAGGTCGTGCGTGCTGCCGTCGGAGAACTTCAAGGTGATCGGTACTTCGTCACCCGGCTTCAGCGCCCGCTTGAGCCCCATCAGCATCACATGGTCACCACTCGGCGCGAGATGAGCGTGCGACCCCGCGGGCACCTTGATGCCACCGGCCTTCTCCTGCATCACCATCTTGCCGTCCTTCATCGCCATCTCGTGGAGCTGCACCATCCCGGCGACCGGAGACGTGGCCGAGGTCAACGAGATGTCGGTGCTGCCCGGGTTGGTCAGCGACATGAAGGCCGCCGTCATCGTGGTGTCCTTCGACCCGACCGTCGCCCGCACCCACGCGTCCTCGACCAGTACGCCGGGCGTCGTCACCGCCGCCTTGGTCACCGGCGGCGCATCCGATCCACAAGAGGACAACAGGAAGGGGACGGCGATTGCCAGCCCGGCGATCAGTAGCTTCGTCTTCACGGACAGGCCAACGATGCTTACGGCAACCAAGTTCCCGCGGCAGCGGGGACACACCGTGTGTCCCCGCTCACGCTCTGGTCACTCCTCTGACTCGTCAGCTTCCGATTCGTCCGGCTTGACGAAGTCGGGATCGCCGCCTTCGTCACCGGAGCGGGCGCCGGCCTGTGCGAGGTGGGATACCGACTCGAGGTGGGACAGCACTTGCTGGTGCTGGTCGACGCAGAGCACGACCAGGTCGCCACGGTTCGACCGGGACAACGCGTGCTGTACCGCGGTCAGCTCCTCGAGTACCGTCTCGACCTGACGGCACCGGGCGCCGTTCTCCATCGCCCGGCGTACGCCCTCGGTGACCAGCTCGGCCGTGCTGCCGGCCTCACGACCACGCAGCCGGACGTCCTCGCGGACGATCACCACGTCGAAGTGCTGCGCGGCGACCTCGCCGAGCTCGCGCATGTCGTCGTCGCGCCGGTCGCCCGCGGTCGCGATCACGCCGATCCGCGACGGCCGGCCGAGCTCGGACGAGGCGTTCAGGCTCTCGCCGAGCTTGTCGACGAAGTCGCCGAGCATCCGCATCGCGGGCGCGTTGTGGCAGTAGTCGACGATCACGGTCCGCCCGTCGACGTCGATCTCGTTCAACCGGCCGGGGGACAGGTAGTACGACGTGTTGAACGTGCGCAGGCCCTGCCGGATGTCGTGCAGCGGCGCTCCCGCGGCGAAGGCGGCGGCCGCGGCGGCCATCGCGTTCTGCACGTTCATCATCGCCCGGCCGCCGAACGTTGCCGGCAGCAAGTGCGTCCAGGCCAGCTGCATCGAACGCCGGCCGTGCTTCATGATGATCATGTCGCCCAGGTCGGACCGCTCGAGCACGACCGCGCGGCCGCCGCGGCGGCAGTGGCCCTCGATGTACTCGCGCACCTCGCTGCCTGGCTCGGCGACGCTGAACCAGACCACCTCGCCGGAGCACTTGCGCCGCATTTTCCGGACCAAGGGGTCATCGGCGTTCAGTACTGCGAACCCGTTGCGCGGCACAGCCTCGACCAGCACCGCCTTCACGTCGGCCAACTGCTCCAGCGTGTCCACCCCACGCATCCCGAGATGGTCCGGCTGGATGTTCAGCACGACGGCGACATCGTTGCGCTGGTACCCGAGCCCCTCACGCAGGATCCCGCCGCGAGCCACCTCGAAGACGGCGAAGTCGACGCGCGGGTTCTGCAGCACCATCCGGGCGGACTTCGGCCCGGACGCGTCGGACCGGATCACCAGCCGCTCGTCGATCACGATGCCGTCGGTCGAGGTCATCCCGACCTTGCGGCCCATCCCCTTGAAGACGTGGCTGATCATCCGCGAGGTGGTGGTCTTGCCGTTCGTACCGGTCACCGCGATGATCGGGATCCGGCTGGTCGCGCCGGGCGGGAAGAGCATGTCGACGACCGGCTTCGCGATGTACTGCGGATCGCCGATCGTCGGGTTGGTGTGCATCCGGAACCCGGGCGCCGCGTTGACCTCGCAGATCGCGCCGCCGGTCTCGCGGACCGGCTGGGTGATGTCGGGGCAGATGAAGTCGATGCCGGCGATGTCTAGCCCGATCATCCGGGCCGCCTCCTCGGCGATCTCGACGTTCTCCGGGTGCGCCTCGAAGGTCCGGTCGATCGAGATCCCGCCGGTCGACATGTTGCCGGTCAGCGTCAGCTTCACCATCGTCTCTTCGGGCGGTACGTCGTCCATCTCGAAGCCCTGCGACTTCACCAGCTCACGCGCGGCGTTGTTCACCGTGATCCGGGTCAGGATCTTCTCGTGGCCGACACCGCGACGGGGGTCGGCGTTGGTGATGTCGACCAGCTCGGCGACCGTGTGCACGCCGTCGCCGACGACATGTGCGGGCACCCGCTCGGCGATGGCCTCCATCCGCCCGTTGATGATCAGGCAGCGGTAGTCCTTGCCGGTGACGAAGCTCTCGACGATCACCGAGCCACGCCGGGACTGCTCGGCCGCGATCGGGAAGGCCTCCCGGACCGCGTCGGCGTCCTGCAGGTTCAGGCAGACGCCACGGCCGTGGTTGCCGTCGAGCGGCTTGCACACGACCGGGTAGCCGATCTTGTTCGCTGCCGACACGGCCTCGTCCACCTCACGGACCGAGACGGAGCGCGGTACCGGCAGACCGGCCGAGGCGAGCAGCTTGGTGGTGAGGTCCTTGTCGCTGGCCACGTCCACCGCGATCGAGCCGGTCTCGGACGTCATGGTGGCCCGGATGCGCTTCGCGTGCACGCCCTGCCCGAGCTGCACCAGGCTGAACTTGTTCAGCCGGATCCACGGGATGTCGCGGGACACCGCCTCGTCCACGATCGCCTGCGTCGACGGGCCGAACGCGCTCCGTTCGGCGATCCTGATGAACTTCTCCAGCTCGGTGGTGAAGTCGAAGTCCTCGGTCGGCTGGACCAGGTAGTTGACGAACCGGACGGCGAGCTCGCCCGCGGCCAGGCCGACGCCCTCGTCGGCGTACGAGTAGATGATGTTGTACCGGCCGGGCACGCCCTTGACCTGGCGGGTCTTGCCGCGCCGCATGTCGTGGCCGGCCTCTTGCTGGAGTTGCAGCGACACGTGCTCGGCGATGTGCCCGAGCCAGGTGCCCTCTTGCAGCCGCTCGATGAAACCGCCGCGGCGGCCGCGCGAGCAGTGGTGCTGGTCCAGCCGGGGGAGGTACTCGAGAAGGCGCTCGGTGAAGCCGTCGATCGTGTTCGACGGGAAGTCCTCGAGCGATCCCAGGTCGACGACGAGGTGGATCGCCGGGTCGTAGCTCCAGATGTTGGGGCCGCGGTAGACCCTCGTCTCGATGATCTTCAGGTCCGGGCTCGGCGTCCCGTGGGTCTGGTCGGGGGCGGTGTCGGTCATGCTGTCCCACTGTCTGCTCGCGGGTCGGTATCTGGTCGGCTGAGTTCGGCGCCCGCGCTCAGAGGCTCGGTCGCCTCCGGTCTGGACTGGGCCGCCGCCGCCGATCTGGACTTCTTCGACGCCGCCGCCTTCTGGGAGACGGTCGTCTTCTTGGCGGACTCCGTCTTCTCGGCCGCAGGGGCTGATTTCGCGGTACGCCGGCCCGCCCGGCGCTTGCGCTCGGCGTAGTACGCGGGGGACACGCCCTCGGCGGCGATCTCCTTGGCCAGCTTGCGCAGATCCGCCTCAGCGGCCTCGATCGACGCGATCTCCTCGGCCGGCGGCTGCGGGCCGAACGAGAGCAGCACCCGCGCCTTGAGGTCGAAGGTCGACGACGCGGGCAGCACATGCAGTACGACGCCTGACGCGAGGATCGCCTCGGACCGGCTCGCGTAGTGCGCGTTGGAGGTGATCCGGCTGCCGTCGAAGATCGTCACGGCACCCCGCCCGACGACCTCCAGGTGAGTTCCCCGCACTACGGCCGCTGTGTCCTCGTCGACGCCGATGCCGAGCAGTCCGGGGGACTGCGCGACGAGCGAGAGGAGCCGGCCGTACCGGTTCCGCTGGGCGAAGTGCTGGTCGACGATGGCGCCCTGGACAAGACCGAGCCCGCCGGCCAACTGGCTCATCCGCTGCCTCGGGGTGGCGCCCGAGCGGCCGAAGGCGATCATGTGCTCGGCGAGGATGCTGGCGCCGGCCGACGTACCGCCGACGGCGGCCCCTCGTGCGTGGGCAGCGGTGACGGCCCGGCCGAACGCAGTACCGGTGACGACCCCGCTCAGCTTGAGCTGGTTGCCGCCGGTCATGAAGATGCCGGTGGCCTGCTCGAGCGGCTCGATGAAGGCGGGGTCGTCGGCGTCCTCGCGGTTCTCCGGCCGGACCCCGACCACGCTGGCCGCGCCGAGCGCGGCGAACAGAGCGGAGTACACGTCGATCACGTCCGGACCGAGCGCGGAGGCGGTCGGAACGATCACGATCCGCGCCTTCGGCCCACCAGCCGCCTCGACGAACTCCTGCAGAACCAGCCGCTTCTTCAGCTTGTCCTCGGCCCCACCGATGGCGAACAGGGCCCCCGGCCCGCTCGTCGTCACCCCACCCTGCTGTTCAGACATAGCCGAAGAATAAGCGCTGGACCCCCGTCAGCCCGCTTCGGTCGTCCACAGCCCCGCCTGCGAGCCGAAGATTGCAACTAGCTGCAGGTCGGGTACGGAGGGTAGTCATCTGTGGCATCCTTCGCCGGTGAAGAGAATTCTGCTGCCGCTGGTTGTTGCCGCGGCAATGATGTCGGCCGCCGCATGCGGTGGTTCCGATGACCCGAAGCCGGCCGACAAGCCCGCTGCGGCCCTGAGCCAGGCGGACTTCGCCACGAAGGTCCCGGCGGCCCTGCAGGAGAAGAGCACCTTTCACGCGGTCGCGACAACGACCGACGAGGACGGTCCGGTCGTCACGACGTCAGACCTGAAGGTGACTCCCGCCGGCACGGACCTCGCCGCCACTACCGACCAGGGCCTGACCGTCCTCCGAATCGGCGGCAAGTTCTACGGCAAGGGCGACGGCCTCTCCGAGAACAACGCCAAGCCCTGGAAGCTCTGGGACCCGGCCGCCGGCGCCAAGGACCCGCTGGCCAGCCTCACCGGCGTACAACTCCAAATCCAGTCCGCCGCGGCCCTGACTCACCAATTGCTGGCCGGCGCCGCGTACGCAACAAAGTTCACCTCCACCGAGGCTCCAGCCATCGATGGCGCCTCGATGACCGAGTACACGATCACCATCGACGCCCCCAAAGCAGCCGCCGCCAAAGCCCTGGGCGACTACCTCACCACAGCCGTAGTGACTGCCCAGAAGATCAACGAGGTAACAGCAGTAGTCCTCATCGACCAGAGCAACCTCCCCCACAAACTCGACTTCACCGTCGGCACCACCAAGGAGTCGGTCCAGTACAGCAAGTTCGGCACCCCGGTAACCATCACCGCCCCACCCGCGGCTCAGATCGACGGGTAGCGGTCCGATGAAGAAGCTGCTGATACCGATAGCCGCCGTCGCGATGCTGTCGATGGCGGCCTGCGGTGGTTCTGATGACAGCGCGAAGACGCCGGTCGTCGACCAGCCCAAGACGCCTTTGACCCGGGTGGATCTCGCACCGAGCGCGCAGGCTGCCTTGCTGAAGAGCGGGACCTTCCACTCGGTTACCAAGACGACGGACGACGAGGACGACCCAGCGACCTACACAGCCGATCTGAAGGTTGCCCCGGGCGGAGGGGATGTGTCAGCTAACGGTAGTGACGGCAACTCCGTACTTCGGGTCGACGGAGTCCTCTACGCCAAGGGGACGGATCTCACCGACGATCCTGCGAAGCCGTGGCGGAAGTGGGATCCGAAGGCTGCGTCCGACGAGTCGTCCGACCCGGTGGTCGGAATGCAGTTGGAACTGCTCTCGGCACAGGTGCTGACGCACGAATTCCTGGGGGCGGCGGCCTACGCGACGAAGTTCAGTTCGGCGCCGGGGGAGACCGTCGACGGCGCGCCGACAACGCAGTACACGATCATCATCGACCCGGCCAAGGCTGCGGCGGCGAAGGCCTTCGGTGAGTACCTGGATCCCGAGACGGTCGCCGACGAGCAGCTCAAGGAGATCACCGCCGTCCTCCTGGTTGACCAGGACTCCTTGCCCCGCAAGCTGGACTTCACCTTCGGTGGGTCGAAGATGTCGACCGTCTACACCGAGTTCGGCAAGCAGGTCACCATCACCGCCCCACCCGCGGCTCAGATCGACGGGTAGTAAGGAGATGGTGCCGGGGTGGGACAGGTCCGGCACCATCTGGCTTTTACTGTTGGATGGGGTTGCCGTCGGTGCCGCAGATGTAGCCGGCTTTGATGCAGTCGGTGATGCGGCGTTGGAGTTCGGCGGGGTCCCAGGCGTTCATGAAGTCGCCGTGGAAGGTGTAGCCGGGGGCTGTTGTGACGAGTTGGCCGTTGCGGGTTGCGGCTAGCGTGAGGTCTCCGCCGTTGACGGGGTAGGTGATCAGGAACTCCAGGCGGGGGACCACGACCGGGTGGGTTGCCGGGCAGGTGGGGCCGGTCGGGAAGGCCATGTGGTCTTTGTGGTTGGGGGAGTCGAGGCGGACGCCGTCCCAGCAGGTGGGGAAGTCGAGGTAGTTCTCGAGCTTCGAGCCCGGTGGGCAGACGAGGAAGTCGCGGCTGGACTGGCTCTGGCCGACGCAGGACCAGCGGGCGGCCGGGTTCTGGTCGGGGGTGATCGCGGCGGCGTTGCCGATCACGTACCGGAGCCTCTGTGGATAAGCGGTCGCGTGCGTCCGGTCGGTGATTCCCTGGTAGTAGATGGTCACCCGCTCAGGCGCGACCGGCACTCCGTTCTGGTAGAGGGTGGGTGTCCAGTACGCCGACTTGTCGGCGACCGGATCGCAGTTCGTACCGCCGAGCCGCAGCGACTGCAGCGTTGAGTTCGCGTTCGTCGACGTGTTGCCGAAGAATTCGTGGATGTGCGAGGCGCCGGTCTGGCCGGGGAACACGATCGGGTCATTCCCGGCCCGATGACTGCTCCCGCACTCGGCCCGGAACTCCGACCCCGGCACCGGAGCCAGCTGCAGCTTCCGCATCGCGGCCGCCTCGGCAGCGCTGGGTGCTTCGCCATGATGCATCTTCGAGTGATCGACCGGCTGCGGCGTCGCCTGCGCCTGCTGATGAACCAGTACTGCGGCGGCTGCCGCGATCAGCACAACCCCCCACCGGTGAGAACCTTCGTCGCCCGCATCTCAGTGCCCGAAGGTGAACCAGTTGACGTTGACGAAGTCGGCCGGCTGGCCGCTTGTGAAGGTCAGATAGACGTTGTGTACGCCGGTGACCGCGCTGATGTTGGCCGGAACACTCCGCCAACTCTGCCAGCCACCCGTGTTGGCCACCGCGAAGCTTCCGATCGGCGCGTTGCTCCTGTTGTCGAGCCGGACCTCGACCAGACCGCTCACTCCGCCGGCAGCGCCCGATGCGACCCGGCCGACGAACTGATGAGCCGCGGAGCTGCCGAAGTCGACGTTGGGGTAGAGCGCCCAGTCGCCGTTCCCGATCTGCATCAGGTTCTGCCCGCCACCGGAGTCGGTCGTCGTCTCGACACCGACACCGCCTTGCTGGCTGAACGATTCGGCCTGGATGTTGCTGTACGCGCTACCGCCACCGCCAGGCGGCGTGGTCGGCGGCGTGGTCGGCGGCGTGGTCGGGGGAGTCGTCGGATCGCCACCGCCACCACGGGTGGACACGGCGACGTAGTCGATCACCATCGGCCGATCGGGGACGGTCTCGGCGCGAGGCGTCGGCGCGGCGAGCGCATCCGGGAAGGCGCCGCCGATCGCGACATTGAGCAGGATGAAGTACCCGGCATGCGAGGTCATGCTGGCCCAGGTGTCGGCCGGCAGTTGTCCTTGGCTGACGGAGTGGAACTGCTGCCCGTCGACGTACCAGCGGAACTGGTTCGGCGAGATGCTGGTGTCCCACTCGAACCGGTACGTGTGGAAGCCGGCCTGGCAGGTGCTGCCCGGGCAGGCGCGGTTGCTCGCGATGCCGGTCGTCTCGTTGCAGGGCCCGCCGGGGTTCACGCCGCAGTGCAGCACGCCCCAGACCGAGTTGAGCCCGTTGACGTTCTCCATGATGTCGAACTCGCCGATGCCCGGCCAGTTCCAGTAGTTGCCCCGGTACGGCGAACCGAGCGCCCAGAACGCGGGCCAGTACCCGAGCGCCGCATTGCCGGTGACGTTGGGCATCTGGATCCGCGCCTCCATCGCGACCACGCCACCCGACGGCGGCTTGAAGTTGCTGCGCTGCGTCTCGATCCGGGCCGACGTCCAGTTGCCTGCGCCGTCGCGGCGCGGCGTGATCCGGAGGTTGCCGGCGCCGTCGAGGGAGAGATTGTTCGTACTGTTCGTGTAGTTCTGGATCTCCCCGGTACCCCAGTTGCCCGGGCCGCCCGGATAGGCGTGCCCGGTGTCGATGATCCAATTGGCACTCGACGGCAACGTGCCGCTGTTGCCATTGAAGTCGTCACTCCACACCGTCGTCCACCCCGCGGGCGGCGGCGGAACACTGGCCTGTGCGACCACGGTCAACGCGGTCACAACCAGAACGGGAGCTAGCAGAGCACTGAGGATGGTCCGGCGACGAGTCGACGGTTTGCTGGGGCGGAAACGCATGATTGACCTCCACGGTCAGGCGCCGTCACCAGGGCAGCGCCAGGGCGGGTGCGTACGCTCATGAGAGCGCTCTCACTCCGCAGTGTCAACGCCTTGTCACCGCATTGCCGCCAGGGACCGTTCCCCGCGCTCAGAGCTTGCGGCTGAACACCGTCGTGCTGTGCTGGACGGCCATCCCAAGTCGCTCGTACATGGCCAGCGCGCCGGTGCCCGAGTGGGTCCACAGCACGAGGTCCGGCCGGCCCTGGCGATAGAAGTCGAGGGAGGCCTGCGCGATCAGTGCTCTGGCGATCCCCTTGCCACGCTGGTCCGCGCGGACGGCGACGTGTTCGACATATCCGGCCGCGGAATCAGGTAACGCCAGGCAGATGGCGGCACCGACGAGTTCGTCGCCGGCGAAGGCGACGGAAGAGAGCTCAGCCGCGAAGGTGGTTCGCTCGATGGTCATCCGGGCCCACTCGTCGAAGCCCCAGCGACGCGGTTGCCAGTCGTCGAAGGCGTCCTGGATCACCTGGTACGCCGCCTGCGCGGCCTCGCCGGAGAAGGGACGGATGGTGATCCCGGCGGGTAGCTCCGGCGGCGCCGGCTCCTCGTCGACGGGCTTGGTGAGCTTCCAGTTGGTCGCGATCACCTCGTACCCGCGCGCTCGCAAGAGCGCAGTACCGGCGTGGTCCTCGTCGTCGACCGTCTGGGCGACCCGGTCAGTGCCCGACTCGATCGCCCGGCGCTCGACCCATTCGACCAGGCCGCTCCCCAGACCGAGTCCGCGGTACTTGTCCCCGACGTCGACCTGAGACCGGCGCCCCCGAACCCACGCCCAAGCGGCGACGCTCCGGGCTGGATCGAGAACCACCAGGCTGTCGACGGAGGCATCGAGCCCGGGCCGCTCGAGCGACGCCTCGACCTCGTCCACCGCGATGCCGGTCAGCCTGGCGATCGCTTCAGCATCATCTGTCGTGGCAGGTCGGCAGTCGAATCCAGCAGGCATCACCGGCGGAGTAGGCACGACGAATGATCCTCAGCCATCCCTGCCCCAGCCGCAACGGGGTTTCAGGCGTCGGTGTCCGCGTCGGCGGCCTCTACTTCTTCTCGGCTGATGCCGAGGAGGTAGAGGATGGTGTCGAGGTAGGGGACGCTGACGTGGGTGTCGGCGGCGGCGCGGACCACCGGCTTGGCGTTGAAGGCGATGCCGAGGCCGGCTGCGGCGAGCATGTCGAGGTCGTTGGCGCCGTCGCCGATCGCGACCGTCTGGGACAGCGGCGTACCCGAGGTCTCGGCGAAGCGGCGCAGGGCGGTCGCCTTGCCGGCCCGGTCGACGATGTCGCCGAGGACCCTGCCGGTGAGTTTGCCGTCGACGATCTCCAGTTCGTTGGCGCTGGCGAAGTCGATGCCGAGGTCGGCGGCGAGCTTGTCGGTGATCTGGCTGAAGCCGCCGCTGACGATCGCGAACTGGTACCCGAGCCGCTTCAGCGTCCGGACCAGCGTGCGCGCGCCCGGCGCCAGCTCGATCGCCTCGTACACCTCGTCGATCGCCGACTCCGGCAGCCCCTTGAGCGTCGCCACCCGGCTGCGCAGCGACTCGGCGAAGTCCAGCTCACCGCGCATCGCCTGCTCGGTGACCGCCGCGACTTCCTCCAGCCGGCCGGCGTGGGCGGCGAGCATCTCGATCACCTCGCCCTGGATCAGGGTCGAGTCGACGTCCATCACGATCAGCCGCTTGGCCCGGCGGTACAGACCACCAGGCTGTACTGCGACGTCCAGCCCCTGCCTCACCCCTTCGAGCGCGAGCACCGTCCGCAGTGAGTCCGGGTCGGCACCCGAGACGGCGATCTCCATCGCGGTCACCGGGTAGCGCGCCATCCGGCTGATCCGGTCGATGTTGGCGCCGGTGTCCGCGATCCGGCCGGCGATCGCGGCGAAGCCCTGCGCGGTCAGCGGGCTGCCGATCACCGTCACCTGGGTCCGGCCCTTGCGCCGCGGCTCGTTGTCGCCGAAGCCCTTCTTGACGTCGATGTCGACGTCAAGGTTCTCGGCCAGCGCCTTGAGCTCCTTCTTCAGCTCCTTGTGATCGCGCGGCGCCGACAGCAGCACCCCGAGCACCAGCCGGCCCCGGAGCACCACCTGCTCGGCATCGATCACGTCGAGCCCGCGCAACGCGAGCATCGACAGTACTGCGGAAGTCAGGCCCGGCCGGTCGGTACCGGTCAAAGTGACCAGCAGCGTGGGGCGGTCCGCTATCGACGTCTCGTGCTCAGCCTGTCCTGTCATCTCAAGGCCTCAGGCTACCGATGAATTGTTAACGGAAGGTGGGCGGTCCACATGCCGCGACAAGTGCGCGCCTCGCAGCAGCCGCCAGGTCGGTCAGCGCGCGCCGACGGGCGTCGGCCTCCGCGCCGGTGATGGCCGCGCCGTCGTCCTCCAGGGCGGCGTCGGCGATGGCCAGACAACGGCGGGCGGTCGCGGCCGTCTTCACCGCGCGGGCTTCGTAGCCGGGGGCAAGGTCGTCGCCCTTGCCCGAACCGATCCGGCGGATGTCGATCAGCGCGTCGGCGACCTCGGGCTTCCACTTGGCGACGTCGAGCTTGGCGAGCGACTCGGCCGCCTCGATCAGCGCGGCCCGCAGCCCACGGTCGGCCTCACCGAAGTCGGCCGGCAGCGGACTGGTCGCCGGCAAGACGGTCCACTGCACCGCTGGGCCGACGTACGAAGGTACGAGCCCGATCTCGGCTCCAGTCAGTACTACGGCCTCGCCCGTCTCCAACGCTGCCTCGTTGAAGGTCGGCGGCCCGGCCAGTCCGATCGGGTCACCCGGGATGGGCAGCGCGAGGTGTGCCTGGGTCGCGCCGGCCGCGCGCAACAGGTTGAGGGCCACCGGCAACGTGGCCGGGGTGGGGTGCGCGGCGAGGCCGGACACGTGGTGCCCGACGTCCTCGCCGAGGATCTTGTGCGCGGCGGTGTCCGGATCGCAGGCGCCGGTCAGCATGGCGTTGGTCCAGACGGTGAAACGCACCGAGGCGGCAGTGGTCAGCACACTTCCCATTGTCCCATCCGGGCGGTGATGCGCTGACGCGGGCAGGGTCCTCGCGAGTCGCGGGAAGCCACCCCGTAGGTTTTGGTCCTATGACTGCAGTGGCGGAGCTGGCCGGTGTCTCGATCGTGCGCGGTGGCGCGCTCCTACTCGACTCCGTCGACTGGTCCATCGAGGAGACCGACCGCTGGGTCGTGATCGGCCCGAACGGGGCCGGCAAGACGACGATGCTGCAGATCCTCGCGGCCCAGATGCACCCGACGACCGGTGTGGTCGGGCTGCTCGGCGAGGTGCTCGGCGCGGTCGACGTGTTCGAGCTGCGGCCGCGGATCGGGCTGACCAGCGCCGCGCTCGCCGACCGGCTGCCGAAGTCGGAGCGGGTGTCCGACGTGGTGGTCTCCGCGTCGTACGCCGTACTCGGGCGGTGGCGTGAGGAGTACGACGAGCTGGACCACCAGCGGGCCAAGGAGCTGCTGACCGAGCTCGGCATCGGCCACCTCAGCGACCGTACCTTCGGGACGCTGTCCGAGGGGGAGCGGAAGCGGGTCCAGATCGCCCGCGCGCTGATGACGGATCCCGAACTGATGCTGCTGGACGAGCCGGCGGCGGGGCTGGACCTTACCGGTCGCGAACAGCTGGTCCGGTCGCTCAGCTCGATCGCGACCGCTGAGGGCGCGCCGGCGATGGTGCTCGTCACGCATCACGTCGAGGAGATCCCGCCGGGCTTCACGCATGCGCTGCTGCTGAAGCAGGGCCGGGTGATCTCGGCCGGCCCGATCGACCAGGCCTTGACGGCCGAGACCCTGAGCGACACCTTCGACCTGGCCCTCAGCCTCGACCACCGCGACGGCCGGTACTTCGCCCGCGCCCTCTGAACCCGCTCACCCCGAACCCGCTCACCCCGAATCCGCTCACCCCGAATCCGCTCACGCCGAATCCGCCGGTCCTGAATCCTGGGGCTGATTCTCCGCGTCACACTGGTGATGGACCTGCCTGAGGTCCCGAACGCGGATAGAGTTGGCAGATGATGGATTGGCTGCGGGAGAACGTCTGGACGGCGTGGCTCGGGATCGCCGTCGTGCTGGGTCTGGCGGAGCTGGCTTCGCTCGACTTCACCTTGCTGATGCTCGCCGCGGGGGCGATCACCGCGGCCGGCGTAGGCGCCTTGTTCCCGCACCTGCTCTGGTTGCAGATCGTCGTCGGCCTGGTCACCGCGGCCGCGATGCTGGGCGCCATCCGCCCGCTGCTGGTCCGCAAGATGCACCACACCGGCGAGCTGAAGACCGGCTCCGCCCACGTGATCGGCCGCAGCGGCGTCGTGGTCAAGGAGATCCACCCCGACGGCGGCGGCTCGATCAAACTCAACGGCGAGCTCTGGACCGCCCGCCCGTACGACGACGTCTCCACCATCCAGCCCGGCACCCGGGTCGAGGTGATGTCCATCGACGGCGCCACCGCCGTCGTCTACCCGATCGGCCAGCCCATCGACCACACGCTGCCCGAACTCCGCTCCAACCCCGAGCCCCCGGACGCCAAGGACTGACCTGAGAGTCGCCGAAGAAGCTGGTGTGGCGCGGGGATGCGGGGCGGGCGCCGAAGTACTGTCGGAAGTACGGGCGATCGTGAGGGAACCGTTGCACACGGTGGCCCGTCGATAGGAAAGACTGTGCGTTTCTGAGGGTTCTTCGAGTGGGAGGGTCACGTGACCGCGTTCCTCATAGTGCTGGCATTGGTCGCCTTGCTGGTGGTCGTCACACTGATCAAATCTGTCCGGGTCGTGCAGCAGCAGACCGTGGGCATCGTGGAACGGTTCGGGAAGTTCAAGGTCGGCTTGCAGCCGGGCCTGAACCTGCTGACCCCGTTCGTCGACAAGGTCCGCTACACGATCGACATGCGTGAGCAGGTGGTCGCGTTCCCGCCGCAGGGCGTCATCACCGAGGACAACCTGATGGTGTCGATCGACTCCGTCATCTACTTCCAGGTCAACGACCCGGTCCGGGCGACCTACGAGATCTCCAACTACATCCAGGCCATCGAGCAGCTGACGATGACCACGCTGCGCAACATCATCGGTGGCATGGACCTCGAGCAGACGCTGACGTCGCGTGAGGAGATCAACGAGAAGCTCCGGTACGTACTGGACGAGGCGACCGGCAAATGGGGTATCCGGGTCAACCGGGTCGAGCTCCGCTCGATCGACCCGCCGCCGTCGATCCAGGACTCGATGGAGAAGCAGATGCGCGCGGACCGCGACAAGCGCGCCGCGATCCTGACCGCCGAAGGTATGCGCCAGTCGGCCGTCCTGTCGGCCGAGGGCCAGAAGCAGTCCGCGATCCTGACCGCTCAGGGCGACCGGGAGTCCCGGATCCTGCGCGCCCAGGCCGAGCGGGAGGCGCGGATCCTGAAGGCGCAGGGTGAGGCGCAGGCCATCACCACCGTCTTCAACGCGATCCACGCCGGCAAGCCCGACCAGGGCCTGCTCGCCTACCAGTACCTGCAGATGCTGCCGTCGATCGCCCAGGGCGACTCGAACAAGCTGTGGATCATCCCGAGCGAGATCGGCAAGGCGATGGAAGGCCTCGGCAGCGCCGTCGGCCAGATCGCCGGCATCACCCAGAAGGCCGAGGGCCCGTTCCCGGAGCCCGACCTGGGCGACTCGCAGGCCGTGTCGGTCGACAGCGGGCTCGGTTCGGCGGCCACGCCGGACGCCGCCGTGGTCGAGGCCGACAACGCGGTACAGGAAGCCATCGCCGCCGCGCAGAACGCGGCCGTCGGCAACCGCGCGGCCCAGCAGGCACCCCCGGCGGTCACCTCGGCCCCCGAGCAAACCTCCCCGGTGCAGGACGGCCCTCCGGTCGAGCGCTGATCACCTAGTACTACGTAACGTCACACGGCCCGGCTCGCAATTGAGCCGGGCCGTGTGACGTTGACTGCAGAAACCTGTTCAGTTGCCGGACTGATGATCGGAAACGGCTATCAGGTGCGTAGAGTCTTGCGACGATGACATGGTTCGAGGCGCTGTTCGTCCTGGTGGCGGGAATGGGCGCGGGCACGATCAACGCGGTGGTGGGGTCCGGCACGTTGCTGACCTTCCCCACGTTGCTTGCTGTCGGCATCCCCCCGGTCCTGGCGAACGTCAGCAACAACATCGGCCTCTCACCCGGTACGGCGGCCGGCGCGATCGGCTACCGGCGCGAACTCGAAGGCCAGCGCGGCCGGATGCTCCGGCTGATCCCCGCGTCGCTGCTCGGCGGCATCGTCGGAGCCGTCCTGCTCCTGAAGCTCCCCGGCTCGGCGTTCAAAGCCGTCGTCCCCGGACTGATCCTGCTCGGCTGCGTGCTGGTCGCCCTGCAGCCGTGGCTGTCCAAGCGGATCAGCCTCCCGATGCACACCCATCGCGGCGCCTGGTGGGTCATCCCCGCTGTCTTCTGCGCAGGCGTGTACGGCGGCTATTTCGGCGCGGCCCAAGGCGTCCTGCTGATGGCGATCCTCGGCATCGGCATGGACGCGAACCTGCAACGGATGAACGGCCTGAAGAACGTGCTCGCCACGGTCGTCAACGGCGTCGCCGCGATCCTGTTCATCATCGTCGCGGATGTCGACTGGCTGGCCGCCGCGCTGATCGCGGTCGGCTCGACGATCGGCGGTTTCGTCGGCGCCCGCTACGGCCGCAAACTCCCGCCGACCGGCCTGCGGGCGCTGATCGTTGTGATCGGCATCGTCGCCATCGTCACGATGGTCTTCTAGCCTCGAGCCCCGCCAGCAACAGATCCAGCCCGTAGTCGAACTGCTCGTCGCCGCCCGAAGTACGGGCGAGTTCCGGGGCGAGCTCGACGACGGTGGGGAACTCGTGGGCGGACAGTGACTCCATCGACGTTCGCAACCGGCGCCAGGCGTCCGGGTCGAGACGCTCGGCGGCCATCTGGATCTCCCAGGTCGTTGCGCCGAGTACGTACGTGAAGAGGGTGGTGTGCGTCCGGGCGGCGGCCTCGGGCTCGAGACCGGCGGCCCGCAGTACGCCGAGCAGGCCTTCGGCCACCCGGGCGGTCTCCTTGCCGCTCAACGGACGGCTCGCGAGTAGTTGCGCAAGGCAAGGGTGCTGCAGCATCAGGGCGCGCAACCCGCGGCAGACGAAGCGGACCTGGTCGGGCCAGGGGAGGTCCGGTGGCACATCGGGCACCAGGGCCATCAGGTGGTCGCGGATCGCGTCGTACAGGTCGTCCTTGTTGCGGAAGTAGGTGTAGAGCGCCATCGGGCCGACACCCAACTCACCGGCCACTCCGCGCAGGCTGAAGGCGTGCAGCCCCTTGGCCTCCATCAGATCGAGCGCGGTCCGCACGATCAGGTCCGGGTTGAGTGTGTTCCGCGGTGTTCTGGGTTTGGTGTCCGACATCTCATCGACCTCCTTAACGTACAGTGTATAGTACGTTGTAAGGAAACAATCGGAAGGAGCGCGAGACAGTGCGAGCCGTACAGATCAGCGAGTTCGGTGGGCCCGAGGTCCTCAAGGTGGTCGACATCGAGGAACCGGTGCCGGGTGAGGGGCAGATCCTGATCACCGTCGATCGGGCGGGCGTCAACTATGCCGATACCCACCAAGTCGAGAACAGCTATCTGTCGAAGGCGAAGCTGCCGCTGATCCCGGGTGGCGAGGTCGTCGGTCACACCGAGGACGGCCGCCGGGTCGTCGCGCTGGTCGGCTCCGGCGGTTATGCGGAGAAGGCGGTCGGCTACGCCCAGGCCGCGTTCGACGTACCGGAAGGCGTCAGTGACGCCGACGCGCTGGCTCTGATCGTGCAGGGCACGAGTGCCTGGCACCTGTTGAAGACTTCGACCCATATGCAGCCGGGAGAGTCCGTACTGATCCACGCCGGGGCTGGTGGCGTGGGATCGCTGGCCACCCAGCTCGCGAAGCTGTGGGGCGCCGGACGCGTCATCGCGACCGCCTCCACCGAGGAGAAGCGCAAGCAGATCCTCGAACTCGGCGCGGACGCCGCGATCGACGGCGAGCCCGAAGGCTTGAAAGACCGGATCATCGAGGCGAACGACGGCAAGCCCGTCGACATTGTGCTGGAGATGGTCGGCGGTACCACCCTGAACGAGTCCTTCGACGCGCTCGCGACGTTCGGCCGCCTGGTCACCTTCGGTGCGGCGTCGCGCCAACTGGCCGAGCCGATCCCGCCGGCCCGCTTGATGAAGGGCTCGAAGACCATCGCCGGCTTCTGGCTGGCGGACTGCTTCAAGACCCCCGCGCTGCTGCGCGAGCCGCTCGCCGAGCTGTTCGGGCTGGTCAAGGAAGGCAAGCTGCGCTCGATCCTCGGCGGCGACTATGCGCTGTCGGAGATCGTCACCGCCCACGAAGACATGCGGGCCCGCCGGACCGTCGGCAAGCTCGTGCTCGACCCCACCCGCTGAAACCCCAGGAGCCACAACAATGACTGTTGCAGTAGAGAACGTTCTGTACACCGCCCGCGCGACCGCCGAGGGCGGCCGTCAGGGTCACACCGCGAGCGACGACGGCAAGCTGGACGTCACCCTGGCCCCGCCGAAGGAGATGGGCGGCAACGGTGACGGCACCAACCCCGAGCAGCTCTTCGCGGCCGGCTACGCGTCCTGCTTCCACAGCGCGATGAAGACCGTCGCCCGCAAGACCAAGCAGAACGTCGACGACTCGACCGTCACCGCGGCCGTCGGCATCGGCCCGATCAACGGCGGCGCCGGCTACGGCCTCGAGGTCGAGCTGGTCGTCACCCTGCCGAACCTGGAGCGTGCCGAGGCCGAAGAGCTGGTCGCCAAGGCTCACCAGGTCTGCCCGTACTCCAACGCGACCCGCGGCAACATCAAGGTCGACCTCAGCGTCGCCTGAACCAGCAAGCAGTAAGCACCGACTGGTCAGTGCCGCCCAGGCTCAGCTCATCCGCTCGAGGGCTTCCGCGAGCAGGGCAGGGGTGGCACTGACCGGCGCCGCCGCGATCGTCAGTGCCTCCATGATCGCGGCGTACTCGTCCAGGTCCTCGAGCTTGTCGAGGTAGAGCGCGCTGGCCGCGTGCTCGATGTAGACGACGTCCGGCAGATCGCCTTCGGGGAATCGCAGGATGCTGAACGCGCCACCGGCGTCGGGATAGCCGACGCTGGTGAGCGGCATGATCTGCAGGGTCACGTTCGGCCGCTGGGAGGCCTCGATCAGGTACTCGATCTGCTCGCGCATCACCCCACGGCCACCGACCGGCCGGTGCAGCGCGGCCTCGTCGAGCACGACCCACAGGCGGGCCGGATCGGGCCGGGTCAGGATCTGCTGCCGGGTCACCCGCAGCGCCACCCGCTGGTTGATCTCCTCGGACGGCAGGTAGGCCTTGCCGAACTGGACGACCGCCCGGGCATAGTCCTCGGTCTGCAACAGTCCGGGGACGAAGAGCAGCTCGTACGTCCGGATCAGCTTGGCCGCGACCTCGAGGCCGACGTAGTTGCCGAACCAGCTCGGCATCACATCGCCGTACCGCGACCACCAGCCGGGGTTGTTCGCCGCCCGGGCCAGCTCCATCAGCCGCTCGCGTTCCTGGGCGTCCTTCATCTCGTACAGGTCGAGCAGGTCGTTCACGTCGCGTTCCTTGAACCCGACCCGGCCGAGTTCCATCCGGCTGACCTTGGACTCGGAGGCACGGATCTGCCAGCCCGCGTCGGCGCGACTGATCCCCGCGGCCTCGCGCATCCGGCGGAGATGACCGCCCAGCATGATGCGGAGCGCGGTCGGCCCACCTTCACCACCCGCCACCGTCACCCCAGCATGCTAACCGCAGATCAGGCGGGAGTCGCGAGTTCCAGCACCGTGGCGCTCGGCAGCTTGGCCAGTTCGGCGCCGTCGACGAGCAGCTTCGAGCCACGGATCCCGCTGCCGATCACGACCAGCCCGGCCTGAGCCACTGCCTCGTCGACGAGCACGGGCCAGGCAGCCGGTACGCCGATCGGGGTGATGCCGCCGTACTCCATCCCGGTCGAGCCAACCGCGTCGTCCTGCGCCGCGAACGAGATCTTCCGGACGCCGAGGTGCTTGCGCACGACGCCATTCACGTCGGCCCGGTGAGTGGCCAGCACCATCAAGGCGGCGTACGTCGACTCACCGGCCCGCTTGCCGTGCACGATCACGCAGTTCGCCGACGCGGCCATCGGTACGTCGTACTCCGCGCAGAATGCCGCCGTGTCGGCCAGCGTCGGGTCGATCGCCACCGCCCACGCGGGTAGATCGCCAAGGGCAGCCCGCACGGGCTCGGCGAGCAACTCCGGTACATCGGCAGCCGCCCGCCACTCCAGCTTGCCGAGAACGGGCGCGGTCACTCCGCGTCCACGAGGTCGGCGTACTCGGTGTGCTTCTTCAGGAAGTCCTGGTAGTACGGGCAGGCTGGGCGAACCCGCAGGCCCGCGTCACGCGCGTCGTCCAGCGACTTGGTCGCGATCCTGCCCGCCACGCCTCGTCCTTGGTACTCCGGCAGCGTCTCGGCATGCCGGAACGAAATCACCGAGCCGTGCAGCTTGTAGTCGACGAAGCCCATCAGGTTGCCGTCGGCGTCGCGCGCCTCGTACCGGCTGGCGTCCTTGGCGTCGGTGATCGCGATCTCGTTCTCCATGCCAGCCACTGTATCCAGCCACCGCAGGCCCCCACCGTGGCGGTGGGTTTCAAGTCAGTTACTCGCGGGGTACGGGCTCTACCGGAGATTTTCCGAGGCCGGCCGGGAGGAGTGCCGATGAGCAGCGAGCATGCGTTGGACGAGGGTAGAGCGATACCGAGTCTGGTACCCGCCCGGATGGACCGATTGCCGTGGACCCGGTTCCACTGGATGATCGTCGTCGGTCTCGGCGTCTCCTGGATTCTGGACGGCCTGGAGATCCAGCTGGTCTCCCTGGTCGGCAACACGCTGAAAGAAGGCGCGACCCTCGGGCTGAGCACCAAAGAGGTCGGTCTGCTGGCGTCCATCTACCTCGCTGGTGAAGTGGTGGGTGCGCTCTTCTTCGGACGGATGACCGACAAGTTCGGCCGCAAGAGCCTGTTCATCATCACGCTGGTCGTCTATCTGGTGGCCTCCGGCGCCGCGGGCCTGACCTGGGACTTCTGGTCGCTCGCGCTCTGCCGGTTCGTGGCCGGGATGGGCATCGGCGGTGAGTACGCCGCGATCAACTCGGCGATCGACGAGCTGATCCCGTCGAAGTACCGCGGCCGGGTCGACATCGGCGTCAACGGAACGTACTGGGCCGGCGCTCTGATCGGCTCGGCGGTCGGTCTGGTCTTCCTCGACAAGGACATCATCCCGGTCGAGTGGGGCTGGCGGCTGTGCTTCCTGGTCGGCCCGGTGATGGGCCTGATGATCATCTACCTGCGCCGGCACATCCCGGAGAGCCCGCGCTGGCTGATGACCCACGGCCGGGTCGAGGAGGCCGAACGGACCGTCGACTCGATCGAGGAGACCGTCCGGCACCAGGGCGGTACGTTGCGCGAGGTGACCGACGACGAGGCGATCAACGTCGTCGACTATCCGCCGGTGACGTACCGCGAGATCGCCCGGGTGATGTTGCGGGACTACCGGAGCAGGTCCTTCCTCGGCTTCTCGATGATGGTCACCCAGGCCTTCCTCTACAACGCGATCTTCTTCACCTATGCACTCGTGCTGAAGTCGTACTTCGGGTTGTCCGACTCCGGTGTCGCCCTGTACTTCTTCCCGTTCGCGATCGGGAACCTGGCCGGTCCGTTGCTGCTCGGCCACTGGTTCGACACCATCGGCCGGCGCAAGATGATCCTGGCGACCTACTCGGTCTCGGCGGTCGTGCTGTTCATCACCGCCCTGCTGTTCAACTCGGGCGCGCTGAACGCGGCCGGCCTGACCGCGTTGTGGTGCGTGGTGTTCTTCTTCGCCTCGGCGGGCGCGTCGTCGGCCTACCTGACGGTGAGCGAGATCTTCCCGATCGAGCTGCGCGGGCAGGCGATCTCGTTCTTCTTCGCGATCTCGCAGCTGACCGGTGGTGTGATCGCGCCGTTCCTGTTCGCCTCGCTGATCGGTGAGGGTGACAACCCGCCGCGCGGGCCGCTGACGGTGGGTTACATCATCGGCGCCGCGGTCATGTTGATCGGTGGTCTGATCGCCTGGTTCTTCGGGGTGGATGCCGAGGGGCAGTCGCTGGAGAACGTGGCCAAGCCGCTGTCGGCGCGGGAGGCCGCGGGCGCGACCCGCTTCCAGGGGGCGACGCCCCGGTTGCCGAGTACCGATGCGCAAGGACGGCGGATCACTCCGGTGAAGCCGGAGTCCCATCAGCCTGGGCCCGACGCCCCGCCGCCTGGCGACGTCCGGGATCGCTAGCCGGACCAGGGAAGAGAGCCCGCGGTGGTGACCTTCTAGGATCACGCCGTGGGTTCTCTCCTGGTAGCCGGTACTACGTCCGACGCGGGCAAGACGACCGTGGTGACCGGGCTCTGCCGGTGGCTGGCGCGCCAGGGGGTCCGCGTAGCGCCGTACAAGGCTCAGAACATGTCCAACAACTCCATGGTCTGCGCCGACGGTGCCGAGATCGGCCGTGCCCAGTGGATCCAGGCGGTGGCCGCCGGTGCGGAGCCGGAAGCGGCCATGAACCCAGTACTGCTCAAGCCCGGCAGCGACCGCCGCAGTCACGTAGTACTGATGGGGGAGCCCTGGGGTGAGCTGACCGCCCGCGGCTTTCTCACCGAACGAGCAGAGCTGGCGAAGGCAGCATTCGCCGCGTACGACGACCTGGCCTCGCGGTACGACGTGGTGATCAGCGAAGGCGCCGGCAGCCCTACCGAGATCAACCTCCGCCAGTCGGACTACGTGAACATGGGACTCGCGCAACACACGCGAGCACCGGTGGTCGTTGTCGGCGACATCGATCGAGGCGGGGTGTTCGCGTCGATGTTCGGCACCGTCGCGTTGCTCGATGCGGCGGATCAGCGGCTGATCAGTGGGTTCGTGGTCAACAAGTTCCGCGGCGACGTGAGCCTGCTCCAGCCGGGGATCGACATGTTGAGCTCGGTCACCGGACGGCCGACGTACGGCGTACTGCCCTGGCTCCCAGGTCTGTGGCTCGACTCGGAGGACGCGCTCGACGTACCGGCTCGGCGGCTCTCCCAGGACTCGTCCGTGCTGACCATCGCCGTGGTGCGCTTTCCGCGGATCAGCAACTTCACCGACCTCGACGCGCTCGCCGTCGAGCCGACCACGAGCGTCTTCTTCACCGCGAGCCCCGCAGAGGTCCGCGACGCCGACCTCGTCGTACTGCCCGGATCGCGCGCAACCACCTCGGATCTCGCCTGGCTGCGCTCGACCGGCCTGGCCGACGCGGTGATCGAGCGGGTCGCGGCCGGTCGCCCGGTACTGGGAATCTGTGGCGGTTATCAGCTTCTCGGCGGCGAGATCTCAGATCCATCAGGGGTCGAAGGCGGTGGCACCCACACTGGCCTGGACTTGTTGCCAGTAGCAACCACCTTCGGCGTCGAGAAGGTGCTGGCCCGGCCGGCGCCGACGGCGTACGAGATCCATCACGGCGTCGTCTCGGTGACGGGTACGGCTTCGGAGTTTCCGGGTGGCTGTCGTTCGGGGGTCGTCTGGGGGACCATCTGGCACGGCTTGCTGGACGACGACACCGCGCGCCACGCCTTCCTCACCGAGGTCGCCGCGCTGACCGGCAAGCCCGCGCCTGACGGTTCCGTCTCGTTCGCGGCGCAGCGTGAAGCCCGGCTCGACCTGCTGGCCGACGCCATCGACGAGCACCTCGACACGACGGCCCTACTGTGCCTGATCGAAGCGGGCGCCCCGGCCGGCCTGCCGTTCGTACCGCCGGGTGCTCCAAAACTGTCGGCGCCCTGATCTACCGTCCTTCTCGTGGACCTCAAAGACGAGCTGCATCAGAAACTCCGGACCACCCGCGCCGTCCTGCTGGCCAAGCTGGAAGGCATCGGTGAGTACGACCGGCGCCGCCCACTCGTACCGTCCGGGACGAACCTGCTCGGCCTGGTGAAACACCTGGCCGGCCTGGAGTACACCTACCTGGGCGAGTCCCTCGGCCGCACCCCGCCGGAGAAGCTGGCCTGGGTGGAGGACGGCACGATCTGGGACGGCGCCGACATGTGGGCCCTGCCGTCGGAGACCAGCGACTACCTGATCGCCCTGTACCAACGCGCCTGCGCCTTCGCCGACGAGACGATCACCTCGCTCGACCTCGACGCGCCGGCCTCCGTCGCCCACTGGCCCGAGGGCGGCCGGGCGACCACCCTGGGCGTCCTGCTGATCCGGATGGTCGACGAAACCGCGCACCACGCGGGCCACGCCGACATCATCCGCGAACTGATCGACGGTACCGGCGGCCCCGACGCCGACGTCCTCGACGAGGCCGGCTGGTCCGCCTACTACACCAAACTCCAACAGGCAGCCGAGACCTTCAGATAGCGCCACTTCGCGCCTCCACAGGGGAAGACGCGAGGTGGGGACCTACCAGGGGACGGTTTCGCCTTGGTAGTCGAGGAAGTGCAGGCCGGGCTGGCCGGACTGGGCGTTGATGGTGGCCGCGACGCCGGGGATGCTCTCGCTGATGGTGAGCATGGCGCCGGGGCCGCCGAGGTCGGTCTTCACCCAGCCGGGGTTGATGAGGAGCAGAGTGTGGGCGGCATCGGCGTACCGGGCGGCGTAGCAGCGCATCAGCTGGTTGAGGGCGGATTTGCTGGCCCGGTAGACGTCCTGGCCGCCGTTGGTGTTCATCGCCAGGCTGCCTTGGCGCGAGGACATCACGCCGATCGTCCCGTCGGGCGTGACGAGTGAGCGCAGAGACTCGATCACGCGCAACGGACTGAGCGCGTTGGTGACCATGACCTCGGTGAACATCTCCGTCGGCACCTCGGCGATCGGCAGGTTGCCCCGGGTGATCCCGGCGTTGACGAAGAGCAGATCGAGTTCGCGGTCGGCCAGCCGGTCGCGCAGCGCGGCGATCTGATCGGGGTCGGTGATGTCCACGGACTCGACGGCGAGCCGTCCGTCGGAGGTCTCAGCCAGGGCATGGAGTTCGGTGCGGTCGGCGCCGCGGACGGTACCGATCACGTCCCAGCCGAGGCGGAGGTATTCGGTCGCCAGCGCGAGTCCGAGGGTGCGGGAAGCGCCGACGATGAGTGCGGTTCGAGTCACGGATTCTCCGGGGATCAGGCGTTGAGGGCGGGCATGAGTACGAGTTCGCACCACTGCCGGAAGGTGGTCGGGGTTGCGGTCTCCGGTGTGCGAGTGAGGCCGGCGTCGAGGCCCTCGTTCTTGGCCCGCATCATGTCGACCATGCCGCTGACGATCGGGTCGCTGAGGCCGAAGCCGGCCAGCCGGGCGGCGAAGGTGTCGAGCGATTCGTGCTCGTAGCGGATCGGGCGGCCGAGTACGTCGGACATGATCTGAACCATCTCGATGGGCGAGAGGTCCTCGGGACCCAGGACGGCGACCTCGCCCGAGCCGGTCCACGAACGGTCGAGCAGCAGCCGTGCGCCGACGGCGGCGATGTCGCTGGTGGCGGCCAAGGGCGCCCGGCGATCAGGTTCGGAGGTGTCGGTGAAGACGCCGTTCTCGCGGATCGAGCCGACCTGGCGCAGCACGTTGTCCATGAACGACGGGTTGGCGAGCGCCCGGTAGGCAACGCCTGTGCTCGCGATCAGGTCGTCCATGGCAAGCGATGCGGTGACGTGGCCCGCGCGCCCGGCCATCGGCGTACCGCGGCCGACTGCCGAGACGCCGACCACGTGGCTGACGCCATACGTCGTGAACGCGTCCGCGGCGGCTCGGGTGAAGCCGGAGTACGCGTCGTCCAGGCTCACCGCCTGATGTGCGGGCGGGACGACCCAGAACACGGCGTCGGCGCCGGCGAAGGCCTTGCCGACGACCTCCGGGTCGCCATGGGACCCGGTCACGATGTCGACCCGATCGCGAACGGTGGCGGGAAGTTTGGCGGGGTCGCGCACGATGACGCGCAACTCCTCGCCGTGGGAGTCCTCGAGGAGGAGGTTCAGGAGCTTGCTGCCGATGTCGCCGGTTGGCGTGGTGATGACGATCATGGTGTCAACTCTGCGTGACCGTGAGCGGCAGGTCCAATACCTCTGTGTGACTATTGATACGGTTGAGGTATGGATCTCGACCTGCGCAAGCTCCGGTACTTCGCGGCGGTCGCCGAGCACCGGCATTTCGGCAAGGCGGCCGAGGAGCTCTACATCGCGCAGCCGGTGCTCAGCCGGCAGATCCGCGCGCTGGAACGCGACCTCGGCTGCGAGCTGTTCGTCCGTACCACCCGCAGCGTGCAGCTGACCCCGGCCGGCGAGCAGTTGCGTCAGGAGGCGGCCGGAGTGTTCGCCAGCGTGGACTCCGCGGTCCGCCGCGTGCACGAGATCGACCGCGGTCTCCGGCGGCTGGTCGTCGCCTTCGCCTCGGGGCTGCACGTCTCCGAAGTGGTGCTGGCGTTCACGGCGAAGTACCCGGAGGTCGAGATCGACCTGCTGCGCCTCAACTGGTGGGAGCAGGATGTGCCGTTGCGCGATGGCCGTGCCGATGTCGGCTACTTGCGCGGCCCTTTCGACCGTACCGGCCTGCAGGTGGCCGAGATCGGCAGCGAACGGCGGGTCGCCTGTCTGCCGACGTCACACCGGCTGGCCGACCGCGAAGCCGTGGCGCTGGCCGACCTGGCCGGCGAGTCGATCATGAACGCGCAGGAGCGGCGGCGGGTCTCCTCGATCGAGGAGAAGTTCGAGCTGATCGCCTCCGGCCACGGCATCGCGCTGATGCCCGAGACGGTGGCCCAGATCTATCCGCGCGCCGACCTGGTCTATCTCCCTATCGTCGACGCCGAGCCGGACGGGACCTTCCTGGCGGTGCCGGCCGGCCGGCGCAACGAACCCGCACTCGACTTCCTCGAGTTGGCCACCACGACCCTGCGGGCCGGCGAGGGCTGAACGGTCTGCGCCGAGCTCAAGCGCTGAGCTGCCTGCAAGGATGAGCGGGTGATTTCGGCGACGGAGAAGCTGGCGATCTTCCAGGAGCATCGCGGGCGGATGTTCGGCATCGCCTACCGGATGCTCGGGTCGGCGACGGAGGCCGATGAGGTACTTCAGGACGCCTGGCTGCGTTGGCAGTCGGTCGACCACGAGCACGTTGTGGAGCCGGCCGCTTTCCTCGCGAAGACGGTCACCAACCTCTGCCTCAACCAGCTCACCTCGGCCCGCGCGCGACGGGAGACGTACGTCGGCGAGTGGCTGCCCGAGCCCGTCCTCACCGGTGCCGGGCTCGACGACCTCGGGCCACTCGACGAGGTCGCGCAACGCGAGTCGGTCTCCTTCGCGCTGCTCACCGTGATGGAGAAGCTCAGCCCCGCGGAGCGGGCGGCGTACGTGCTGCGGGAAGCCTTCGCCTACTCCCATCGCGAAGTCGCCGATCTCATCGGTACTACGGAAGCCAACGCCCGCCAGCTCCATTCCCGGGCCCGCAAACGAGTCGCCGCCGACCAGCAGCCGCATGCCGTCGACCCGAGCCAGTGGCGCACCTTCGTGGAGCGCTTCCTGGCCGCCGCCCAACTCGGCGACATCGCGGGCCTCGAGTCGTTGCTGGCCGCCGATGTGGTCTCGCGTGCCGACGGCGGCGGCAAGGTCAACGCGGCCCGCCGGCCGGTCGAGGGGAGCGGTCGTGTCGCGCGCTACCTGGTCGGCGTACTGGAACGCTTCGGCGCCGGCATCGTCGCGTACTTCGCGCACGCCAACGGCGAGCCCGCGATCGTTGCCGTCGGCCCCGACAGGGTCCGCGCGGTGCTCTTCCTGGCCTTCGACGGCGACCGGCTGAGCAGCCTCGAGATCGCGATGAACCCGGACAAGCTGAGCCGGGTGGACGACCAGTTGTCACGAATCGGCGGGGTATCCGGTCTGGGCTGGTGACCGAAAGGACACCACCATGCGAACCATCCTCGTCACCGGCGGTACCGGCAACCTGGGCCGCCCGACGACCGCGCGCCTGCGCGAAGCGGGCCACGACGTCCGCGTCCTCAGCCGGCGCAGCGGCCCCGGCCTCACCACCGGCGACCTGACCAAGGGCACCGGCCTCCGCGAGGCGCTCAACGGCGTGGACACCGTGCTCCACCTGGCCACCAGCCGCGGCACTGCCGATGCCGACCAGACCCGGAGCCTGGTCGAGGCACTGCGGCCATCCGGCGTCGAGCACCTGATCGTCATCTCGATCGTCGGCATCGACCAGATCCCGCTGGCCTACTACCGCTCCAAACTCGAGACCGAACGTCTCGTCGAGCAGTCCGGTCTCCCGTACTCCGTGCTCCGGGCGACCCAGTTCCACAACCTCGTCGACGAGGTCTTCACCGCCCAGCGCTTCCTGCCGCTCCTGCTTGCTCCCTCGATCCGACTCCAACCCATCGCCGTGGACGACGTCGCCACCCGCCTCACCGAACTTGCCGCCGCCCCGCCCGCCGGCCGCGTCCCCGACATCGGCGGCCCAGAGCAACGATCCGTCCCCGATCTGGCCCGCCTCTGGAAGCAGGCCGCCGGCTCTCATCGCCCGATCACCCCCATTCGCCTTCCAGGCAGGGCTTTCGGCGCCTTCGCAGCGGGCGCCGCGATGACTGGCGACACGACCTACGGGCAGCAGACCTTCGCCGACTACCTGACCGCCCGCTTCAGCGCCGAGGCCAGCCGATGAGTCGACTGCTGCGCCCCGGCCTGGTCGTGCTCGCCGTCATCCAGCTCGCGCTCGGTGGCTGGACGTTGTTCTTCCCGGCGAGCTTCAGACCACCTGAGGGGTGACTCGCCGGGGTGGTCGGCAGTACTGCTGGGCTTCACCATCTTCTCGGTCCTGCTGCCGCTCGCGTTGGTCCCCGCGGGGCTCAGGAGGCCGCGCGCCGCAGGATGACTTGACTACTGTGACAGTAGTACTGTCACAATGGCTCGCATGGGTCCGCTGAGTGGGGTGAAGGTCGTCGAGCTGGCCGGGATCGGGCCTGCGCCGTTCGCCTGCATGGTGCTGGCCGAGCTGGGGGCCGAGGTGCTGCGGATCGAGCGTCCGGGCGGCGGTCTCGCGATGGGGCCGCCCGAGCTGGAGTTGCTCAACCGTGGCCGGCGGAATGTCGCGCTCAATCTGAAGGAGCCGGCGGCGATCGGCACGGTGCTGCAGTTGGTGGAGCGTGCCGACGTACTGGTCGAAGGCTTCCGGCCTGGCGTGGCGGAGCGTCTCGGGCTCGGACCGGACGCGTGCCATCAGGTCAACCCCAGGTTGGTCTACGGCCGGATGACCGGCTGGGGTCAGGACGGTCCGCTGGCTCAGTCGGCCGGGCATGACATCGACTACCTCGCGCTGTCCGGCGCGTTGCACCTCATCGGCCGGGCGGGCGGTCCGCCACAGGTCCCGGTGAACCTGCTCGGCGACTTCGCCGGCGGCTCCCTGTACCTCGTCGTCGGCGTCCTCGCCGCGCTGGTCGAGGCGCGGGGGAGCGGTCGCGGTCAGGTCGTCGACGCGGCCATCGTCGACGGCGCAGCGCACCTCACCACGATCGTGCACGGCGCTCTGGCCGCCGGGAACTGGCAGCTGCGGCGCGGGACGAACCTGCTCGACACCGGCGCGCCCTTCTACGACGTGTACGAGACGTCGGACGGCGAGTTCATGGCGGTCGGCGCGATCGAGCCGCAGTTCTACGACGAGCTGATCCGCCTGCTCGGAGTACAAGCCCCCGACCGGTACGACCAGGCCAATTGGCCGGAGCTCCACAAGCTCCTCACCGAGACGTTCGCCCAGCGCACTCAGGCCGAGTGGACCGAGCTCTTCGACGGTACCGACGCCTGCGTCTCGCCCGTACTACGGCCGGCCGCCGACCACCCGCACCTGGTTGCCCGGGGCACCTTCGTCGACAACGCCGGCGTCCGGCAGCCGGCGCCCGCGCCACGCTTCTCGCGCACCCCGACCCATCTCGACCAGCCCCCGGGCCGCCCTGGGCAGCACACCCGCGAGGCCTTGGCCGACTGGGGAGTGACCGATGTCGAAGCCCTACTCGCCTCCGGCGCCGCAGTACAAGCCGAACTCTAGGAGCCCGCCCGTGGAACGCCACCTCTTCGATGCCGATCACGACGCCTTCCGCGAGACCGCCCGCGCGTTCTGCGAGAAGGAGATCACCCCGCATCACGACAGCTGGGAAGATGCCGGGATCGTCCCGCGCGAACTCTGGACCGCGGCCGGCGCCGCGGGCCTGCTCGGCTTCATGATGCCCGAGGAGTACGGCGGTGGTGGAGCGCGTGACTTCCGCTTCAACGCCGTCGTGATCGAGGAAGTGACCAAAGCCCGCGCCAGCGGCCCCGGCTTCACCATCCATGCCGACCTGGTCTCGTCCTATCTACTCGACTACGCCACCGAGGAACAGAAAGCCCGCTGGCTGCCGAAGTTCTGTGCCGGCGAAATGATCACCGCGATCGCGATGACCGAACCCGGCGCCGGCAGCGATCTCCAAGGCATCACCACCACCGCCAAGCGCGACGGCGACGACTACATCCTGAACGGCCAGAAGACCTTCATCTCCAACGGCATCCTGGCCGACCTCGTCCTGGTCGTCGCCAAGACCGCCCCGGACGCCGGCTACCAGGGCATCTCGCTGCTCGTCGTCGAGCGCGGCATGCCCGGCTTCGAGCGCGGCCGCAATCTGGAGAAGATCGGCCTGAAGGCCCAGGACACCGCCGAACTCTTCTTCGACAACGTCCGCGTCCCGGCCGCCAACCTGCTCGGCGAGGAAGGCAAGGGCTTCATCTACCTGATGGAGAAGCTGCCCCAGGAGCGCCTCACCATCGCCGTCGTCGCGGCCGCCGCCTGCGAAAACATCCTCGACACCACCCTGGCCTACGTGAAGGACCGCAAAGCCTTCGGCCGCCCGATCGGCTCGTTCCAGAACTCCCGCTTCGTCCTGGCCGAGCTGGCCACCGAGACCCAGATCGCCCGGGTCTTCGTCGACCGCTGCATCGAAGAACTCAACGCCGGCACCCTCACCGTCTCCGACGCCGCGATGGCCAAGTGGTGGACCACCGAACTCCAGAAGAAAGTCGTCGACAAGTGCCTCCAACTCCACGGCGGCTACGGCTTCATGACCGAGTACCCGATCGCCAAGGCCTACCTGGACACCCGCATCCAAACCATCTACGGCGGCACCACCGAAATCATGAAAGAGATCATCGGCCGCACAATGGGCATCTGACCGATCAGGTAGATCAGATCCACGTAGGTCAGATCTACCTGATCTGACGACAACCTCAGTACTCCGGTGCTTCGATCTTGCCCTCGGCTGCTTCCTTCATCTCCTCGGGGAGTGCAGAAATCAGCCGGACCATCGCGTGATCCGGGCCGATTCGTGGTTGACTGCCTGGAGTGATTTCGGGTTGAAGGAGGGCACTGATGAGCGCTGTGTCGCCGGGGTTCACCGGGCGTCGGCGGGGTGGGGACGACCTGCCGCCGGGGCAGTACCTGACGCATGAGTTTCCGGTGCTGTCGGCTGGGCCGACGCCGCACATCCAGCCGGAGCACTGGGAGTTCACCGTCGCCAACGAGGCAGGTGAGCTGACCAAGTGGGACTGGAAGTCGTTCACCTCGCTGCCGAGCGAGAAGATCACCAAGGATCTGCACTGCGTGACCAGGTGGTCGAAGCTGGGCACCGAGTGGCGGGGTGTCTCGCTGGATGTGCTGCTGGCCGACGTCGAGACCGCCGCTGACTTCGTGATGGTGCACAGCTACGGCGGGTACACGACCAACCTGCCGCTCGAGGACCTGCTCGACGGCCAGGCCTGGGTCGCCTACGAGTACGACGGCGAGCCGCTGCACCCCGAGCACGGCGGCCCGGCCCGGCTGCTGGTGCCGCACCTGTACCTGTGGAAGAGCGCCAAGTGGGTGCGCGGCCTGATCCTGTCCGACACCGAGGACCTGGGCTTCTGGGAGACCGCCGGTTATCACGAGTACGGAGACCCATGGAAAGAACAGCGATACGCCGGCGACTGACCTGGCAGGTCGGCACCGTCACCGAAGTACGGGAGGAGACGGCGACGGCCCGCACCATCGTGGTGGACGTACCGGACTGGCCGGGGCATCTGGCCGGGCAGCACCTGGACGTGCGGCTGACCGCGGAGGACGGCTACCACGCCTCCCGGTCGTACTCGATCGCGTCCGCGTGGACCGGTACGACGATCGAGCTGACCGTCGAGCAGGTGCCTGACGGTGAGGTCTCGCCGTACCTGGTGGAGGTGCTCAAGGTCGGTGATCCGCTCGAGGTCCGTGGCCCGGTCGGCGGCTGGTTCGTCTGGAAGCCCGAGCAGGAAGGTCCGATCCAGCTGATCGGCGGCGGCTCGGGCGTAGTACCGCTGATGGCGATGTTGCGCGCCCACGCGGCCGAGGCGAGCACGCGTCCGGCCAGGCTCCTGTACTCCGTACGCAGGCCGACGTCGGTCATCTACGTGCACGACCTGAAGGCGGTCGCCGCGTCCGAGGACGTCGAGGTCACCTTCGCCTACACCCGCGAAGCGCCGCCGGGGGAGACCCGTCCACCGGCTCGCGTCGATGCTGAGCTGATCAAGTCGGTCACCTTCCCGCCGGAAGAACAGCCGACCGTCTATGTCTGCGGTCCCACCCCGTTCGTCGAGGCGGTGGCCGACCTGCTCGTCGAGGCCGGGCACGACCCGGCCCGGGTGAGAACCGAACGCTTCGGACCGACAGGAGGACCGCGATGACCGCGGATGTGCCGACTTACCTTGATGGCAACGCGGCAGCAGGAACGCTGCGCGAGCTGTTCGCCGTCGACATCACCACCGCCGTCGGCCAGTGCGCCGGCTGCGGCCGTACCGGCGTCTTCGCCGAGACCCACGTCTTCATGGACGCCCCCGGCCTGGTCGCGCGCTGCTCCGGCTGTGACGACGTCCTGCTCCGGGTGGTCACCACCCCCACCGACACCTATCTCGACCTTCGCGGGCTCACCTACCTCCGCTTCTCGAACCCGATCTGACTCAGGGCCTGCCGCAAGGCCGGATTGCAGCAACTGACATTGCACCCAGGTCGAATCGGCGTGGGGATGGGCTTTTTTGCTTCTAGCATCCGGCGCATGGAGATTCCTGGGCTTGGGCCGGTCGTGGAAGATGAGGCCTTCGAGGGGTACCGGAGCAAGGCCGTTCCGGTCGCGGTGCTCGGTGGGGTGGGGTGCGAGTTCCTTGTGCAGGGGTACGAGGAGCTCGAGGACCAGGAGGACTTCCATGCGGCGATCCGCAGCTTCCTCGCCCTCGGGCCGGGTGCGCTGGCCGACGCGCGGCAGGCCATCTACGGGTACTACCTGAAGGTGCGTGGCGAGCTGGGCATTGAGCTGGAGGTCCAGATCGCCGGCCCGGACGACGTGCTCGAGTACGTCCAGCTGGGGAACGAGCCCGAGGTGTTCCGCAACGACGACGGCGACGGCCGGATCTACGTGTCGCTGGAGTGCGAGTGCGACTGGGAGCCCGAGCACGGCCTGCAACTGGTCTTCCGCGACGGCAGCACCCTGACCAAGGCCGGCCGCTACGACGGCGAGGTCGACTAGTAACAGTCGGAAGGTCCCAAGAAGGTCAGCGTCGCGGTGGCTTGGTGCGTGACCGTCGGATCGTGTCGCGCTGGGTTTCGCCGACGGCTCGCTCGTAGGCGATGACCAGGCCCTGGATGGTGACCGGCTTGAACCGTTCGACCAGCTGCTGGATGTGCTCCGGCGGGCCGCCCGAGTCGCGGTAGTGCGGCCAGACCTTGGTCCGGAACACCTCGGTCAGCTCCTCGGCCAGCGCCCGGCCGTGCTCGCTGAAGATCCGCCCGACGTCGAGCACCGCGTCGACCGGCAGGTCCAGTTCGAGCAGCTCCACGCCGAGGCTGAGGTGTGCCGTCGCGACCTGGAAGACGTCCTCGTCCGGGGTCGGCTCGACCACGCCCAGCGCGATCAGCATCTCGATCTCGTCATCGGTCAGTTCACGGCCGGTACGCCGGATCAGCGCCGCCCGGTCCAGCGTCTCGGGCAGGTCCCGCATCCACGGGGTGAGCAGCGTCCGGTGCAGCGCGATGTCCTGGGGAGTCGCGTCGGCCGGGATGCGATCCAGGTAGCCCTCGATCGCCGAGAGGTTGAACCCGTGTGCCTGGAGTTCGCGGACCAGGTCGAGCCGGGCGATGTGCTCGGGGCCGTAGTACCCGACCCGGCCGCGGCGTACCGGCGGCGGGATCAGGCCGCGGCCCGCGTAGAAGCGCAGTGTGCGCACGGTCATCCCGACCCTCGCCGACAGCTCGTCGACGGTCAGGGTCGCCTCATCCGCGCTCACATCAGACATGGCCGAGATCATAACGACCCCCTCTTGACGACCATGACACCAGAACTGTCACAATCAGCGGGACGACTCGACCGACGGGATCCCCATGAGCACTGAAGCGTTTCTCTACGATGCGATCCGGACACCGCGCGGCAAGGGCAAGGCGGCCGGCGCGCTGCATGAGGTGAAGCCGATCCAGCTGATCACCGGCCTGCTCGAGGAGCTCCGGGTCAGGCACCCCGGGCTCGATGAACAGGCGATCGACGACGTCGTATTGGGCGTCGTCACCCCGATCGGCGACCAGGGCATGGACATCGCCCGTACTGCGGTCCTCGCGGCGGGCTACCCGGAGACGACCGGCGGCGTGCAGCTCAACCGCTTCTGCGCCTCCGGCCTCGAAGCCGTCAACCAGGCGGCGCAGCGGATCCGCTCGGGCTGGGAGGACTTCATCCTGGCCGGTGGCGTCGAGTCGATGTCGCGGGTGCCGATGGCCTCGGACGGCGGCGCCTGGGCGATGGACCCGGAGACCGCGATGCAGACGAACTTCATCCCGCAGGGCATCAGCGCCGACCTGATCGCCACCCTGGACGGCTTCTCCCGCACCGACGTCGACGCCTATGCCGCCGAGTCGCACGCCCGCGCCGCCAAGGCCTGGGCCAACGGCTACTTCGCCCGCTCGATCGTCCCGGTGACCGACCGCAACGGCCTGCAGATCCTGGACCACGACCAGCTGGTACGACCTGGTACGACGGTCGAGACGCTGGCCGGTCTGCCGGCGTCGTTCGCGGCCATCGGCGAGCACGGTGGCTTCGACTCGGTCGCCCTGGAGAAGTACGTGACTGTCGAGCGGATCGACCACGTGCACCACGCGGGCAACTCGTCGGGCATCGTCGACGGCGCGGCCCTGGTTGCTGTCGGCAACGAGAAGGCCGGCGAGGCGCTCGGCCAGGCACCGCGCGGCCGGGTGGTCGCGGCGGCGGTGAGCGGTACCGACCCGACGATCATGCTGACCGGCCCCGCGCCCGCCGCCCGCAAGGCGCTGGCGAAGGCCGGCCTCGAGGTGTCCGACATCGACCTGTTCGAGATGAACGAGGCCTTCGCGGCGGCCGTCCTGCACTTCATGAACGACCTCGGCGTCCCGCACGAGAAGGTGAACGTCAACGGCGGCGCGATCGCGCTCGGCCACCCGCTCGGCGCCACCGGCGCGATGCTGATCGGAACTTTGCTGGACGAGTTGGAGCGGCGCGAGCTCCGCTACGGTCTGGCCACCCTGTGCGTCGGCGGCGGCATGGGCGTCGCCACCATCATCGAGAGGTTTGCGGCATGATCGACTGGAAGAACGCCGACGGGGTCGTGACCTTGACGATGGACGACCCGGCCGCCTCGGCGAACACGATGAACGACACCTACATCGCCGCGATGGCTGCGACGGTCGAGCGTCTGCAGGCCGAGAAGGACACGCTGAAGGGCGTGGTGATCACCAGTGCGAAGTCCACTTTCTTTGCCGGTGGCAACCTTCAGATGCTGTCCCAGATCCAGCCGGAGAACGCGGCGGAGGTGTTCGAGACGATCGAGGAGGTCAAGCGCCAGCTTCGGGTTCTGGAGACGCTCGGCGTCCCGGTCGTCGCCGCGATCAATGGCGCGGCGCTCGGTGGCGGGCTGGAGATCGCGCTCGCCTGCCACCACCGGATCGTTGCCGACGACAACCGGATCGAGCTCGGCGTGCCCGAGGTGACGCTCGGCCTGCTGCCCGGCGGTGGCGGCGTCACCCGCACGGTCCGGATGCTCGGCCTGCAGGACGCGCTGATGAAGGTACTTCTCCAAGGCCAGCGGATGAAGCCCGCGCACGCCAAGTCGGTCGGCATCGTCGACGAGGTCGTCCCCGCCGACGAGTTGCTGGCCGCGGCGTACCGGTTCATCGATGCGTACGACGGTGACGCGAAGCAGCCCTGGGATCGCGACGGCTACAAGATCCCCGGCGGTAGTCCGTCCTCGCCGAAGCTGGCCGCGTTCCTCCCGGCCTTCCCGGCGAACCTGCGCAAGCAGCTCAAGGGCGCGCCGTACCCGGCCCCGCGAGCCATCATGAGCGCGGCCGTCGAGGGCAGCCAGGTCGACTTCGCGACGGCCAGCCGGATCGAGTCCCGGTACTTCGTCTCGCTGGCGACCGGCCAGATCGCGAAGAACATGATCAACGCGTTCTTCTTCGAGCTCCAGGCGATCAACGCCGGGGCGTCGCGGCCGGCCGGCGTACCGGCGTACAAGGCCCGCAAGGTCGGGGTGCTCGGCGCGGGCATGATGGGCGCGGGCATCGCGTACGTGTGCGCCAAGGTGGGCATCGAGGTCGTGCTCAAGGACGTCTCGCTGGAGGCGGCGGAGAAGGGCAAGCAGTACTCCGAGAAGCTGCTCGCCAAGCAGGTACAGAAGGGGCGGAGCACGCCGGAGAAGGCGGCGGTGTTCCTGAGTCTGATCACGCCGACCGCGGACCCGAACGACCTGGCCGGGTGCGATCTGGTGATCGAGGCGGTGTTCGAGAGCGAGGAACTGAAGCAGAAGGTCTTCGCGGAGATCGCCGGCGTGGTCGAGCCGGACGCGCTGCTGTGCTCGAACACCTCGACGCTGCCGATCACCTCGCTGGCCGACGGCATCGACCGGCCGGACGACTTCGTCGGCATGCACTTCTTCTCGCCGGTCGACCGGATGCCGCTGGTCGAGCTGATCGTCGGGGAGAAGACCTCCGATCGCACGCTCGCGAAGGCCTACGACGTGGTTCGGCAGATCAAGAAGACGCCGATCGTGGTCAACGACAGTCGCGGCTTCTTCACCTCGCGGGTCTTCGGCACGCTGGTGATGGAGGGTGCCGCGATGGTTGCCGAGGGCGTGAACCCGGTGACGATCGAGCGCGCGGCGACCCAGATGGGCTTCCCGGCGCCGCCGCTGGCGATGATCGACGAGGTGACGCTGACGCTGCCGATGAAGATCCGCGACGCGGCCCGGGCGGCCGGGGGCAGTGCAGGTGCCTTCGACGACCACCCGGGCATGGCGGTCGCTGAGCGGCTGGTGACCGAGTTCGACCGCAAGGGCAAGGCGGCGGGCGCCGGCTTCTACGACTACCCGGCGGACGGGCCGAAGCGCCTGTGGCCGGGTCTGTGGGAGCACTTCGTCCGCGAGGACGTCGACGTACCGCTGATCGACCTGCAGGAGCGGATGGCCTTCGCGATGTCGCTGGAGACGGTGAAGTGTGTCGAGGAAGGCGTTCTGCGCTCCACGGCCGACGCCAACATCGGCTCGATCTTCGGCATCGGCTTCCCGCCGCTGCATGGCGGGGCACTGCAGTACATCAACGCGTACGCCGGTGGTCTGGCCGGCTTCGTCGCCCGCTCGCGGGAGCTCGCGCACAGTTACGGCCCACGCTTCGAGCCGCCGGCGCTGCTGACCCGCAAGGCGGAGGCGGGGGAGAGGTTCGACTGAATCAAACTGTTGACAGGGCGTCCACGATGCAGGACTCTGTGCGAAGCCGGAGATGCTTAACGCGGTTAAGTAACTCTGATCCGCTCGTCACTGGAGGTGGACACGTATGCCTGCTCGTATCCCGAACGCCGGTCTGTCCCGGCGCGATCTGCTCAAGCGAACCGGTGGCCTCGCTGCCCTCGCGGCCTTCACCGCCGCTTGTGGTGGCAATACCGGCCGACCGTCGAGCAGTGGGGGAGGCGGCGGCAGCAAGGTCACGCTGTCGCAGTGGTACCACCAGTACGGCGAGGCCGGTACGAAGGAAGCCGCGCTCAAGTACGCGAAGGCCTACACCGACTCGACCGTCGGGGTGCAGTGGATCCCGGGCGACTACGGCGCCAAGATCGCCTCGGGGCTGCTGTCCAACAGCGGCCCGGACGTGTTCGAGAGCCAGCTGAACGTCGCGATGGTGAAGAGCGGCCAGGTGGTGCCGCTGGACGACATCCTCGGCGACGCCAAGGACGACTTCAACCCGAACGACCTGAAGACGAACACGATCGACGGCAAGCTCTACGGCATCAAGATGATCGACGACCCGCAGGTGTTCTACTACCGCAAGTCGATGTTCGACAAGGCCGGGATCAAGCCGCCGGAGACCGTCGACGACCTGATCGCGGCGGCCAAGGAACTCACCACCGACAAGGTGAAGGGCATCTTCCTCGGCAACGACGGCGGGGTGATCGCCGGTGGACCGGCGCTGTGGTCGTCCGGTGGCCAGTACCTGACCGATGACAACAAGCCGGGCTTCAACAACGCCCGGGCGGCTCAGGGCATCGGCAAGCTGCACCAGTTCTTCGCCGACAAGAGCACGCTGCTCGGCGCCCCGGCTGACTGGTGGGATCCGGGAGCGTTCGTCCAGGGCCTGACGGCGATCCAGTGGACCGGGCTGTGGGCGATGCCTGCCATCCAGAAGGCGCTCGGTGACGACTTCGGCGTCTTCGCCTACCCGAAGCTCGATGCCGAGGGCAAGCAGGCGCTGCCGTCCGGCGGCTGGACCCAGTTCGTCTCCGCGAAGAGCGCGAACGTCGAGGCGGCGAAGAAGTTCGTCAAGTGGCTCTGGGTCGACAACGCGGAGTTCCAGGAGGACTGGAACCTGAACTACGGCTTCCACATCCCGCCGCGCAAGAGTCTGGCGGCCAAGGCGACCAAACTGCAGAGCGGCGCCGCCGCCGAGGTGGTCAAGCTCAACCAGGACTTCGGCGTGGTCGACCGGCCGGCCTGGACGCCGAAGATGGCCACCGGTTTCACCGACCTGCTGAACAACGTGATCCGCAAGGGCGCCGACCCGACCGCCGAGCTGGCCAAGCTGGACAAGACCGTGAACACCGAGCTGGCGAGGCTCTTCGGGTGAGCCGGACGGCCACCCGGAACAACACGCTGTGGTTCTGGATCTTCACCGGCCCGTTCGTGATCGGCCTGCTGATCTTCAGCTACCTGCCGATCCTGTGGAGCCTGGTACTGAGCTTCTTCTCGGCCCAGAACACGGTCACGCCGACGGACTTCGTCGGGCTGCGGAACTACGTCGACATGCTGACCGACCGCAACTTCGTCAGCGCGCTGGGCACCTTCACGGTGTTCGCGATCTTCATCGTGCCGCTGACCTTCGTGCTATCGCTCGCGCTGGCCCTGCTGGTCAACCAGGTGACCGTGGCCCGGGCGTTCTTCCGCTCGGTCTTCTTCCTGCCCACCGCGTGCTCGTACGTCGTAGCCTCGCTGATCTGGAAGCTGTCGATCTTCAACGGCGTCCGGTTCGGCCTGGCGAACACGATCCTGGGCTGGTTCGGGGTGGACCAGATCGCCTGGCTGTCGACGGTCGACCCGCCGTGGTTCTGGCTGCCGATCGTCACCGTGCGGCTGTGGCTGCAGCTCGGCTTCTACATGATCCTGTTCATCGCCGGCCTGCAGCGGATCAACCCGACGCTGTACGAAGCGGCGTACGTCGACGGCGCGAAGCCCGGCTGGCAGGTGTTCCGGTTCATCACCTGGCCGCAACTGCGGGCGACCTCGGTCGCGGTGCTGCTGCTGAACCTGATCGCGGCCTACCAGGCCTTCGACGAGTTCTACAACCTGATCGGCGCCGACGCGAACTTCGCCCGGCCGCCGCTGGTCTACCTCTACAAGGTCTCGCTCGGCAACATCCAGGACCTCGGCCACGGCAGTGCCGGCGCGCTCATCCTGGCGGTGGTGATCATGTTGCTCACCCTGCTGCAGAGCAGGATCTTCGGTTTCGGAAAGGCGAACGACTGATGGCGGCGATCGAGCGGACCACCGGTACGCCGCAACCGATCGGCTACACCCGCAGCCCGTTGGGGGTGGTCGGGTCGGTCCTGCGCTGGGTCGCGCTCATCCTCGCGACGCTGCTCTTCCTGATCCCGTTCTACCTGGTACTGCGCAACGCACTGTCCACCGAGGCCGACATCACCGGCGTCGACTGGAAGTTCTTCCCCACCGATCTCCAGTGGGGCAACATCAAGGAACTGTTCGACGACCAGAACGTCCCGATGGCCCGGGCGCTCTACAACTCCGCGGTGATCGGCATCCTGGGCACCGGCGGACAGTTGCTGCTGGCATCGATGGCGGGGTACGGGCTCGCCCGGATCCCGTACAAGCATGCGGACAAGGTGTTCTACGCGGTGATGGCGACGCTGATGATCCCGGCCGCGGTGAGCTTCATCCCGAGCTTCATCGTGGTCTCCTCGCTGGGCTGGGTCAGCACATTGCGCGGCATGATCATCCCGACGCTGTTCAGCGGGTTCGCGGCGTTCCTGTTCCGGCAGTACTTCCTGGGCTTCCCCAAGGAGCTGGAGGAGGCGGCGCGGGTCGACGGGGCGGGGTACTTCACCACGTTCTGGCGGATCGTCGTCCCCAACTCGCTGCCGTTCTTCGCGGCGATCGCGGCGATCACCTTCATCGGCAACTGGAACTCGTTCATCTGGCCGCTGGTGATCGGCCAGGACGAGAAGTCCTGGACCGTCCAGGTGGCGATGTCGACCTTCATCACCGCCCAGACGGTCAACATCCACCAGCTCTTCATGGCTGCGGCGGTCTCGATCGTGCCGCTGGTGCTGATCTTCGCCTTCCTGCAGCGCTACCTGATCCAGGGCGTCACCCAGTCCGGCATCAAGGACTGAGTCTTCAGGGGTGGGGCGGCCAGGGGTCGCCCCACTCGGTGTCTCTTGCCGAGCGGTACAGCGGCCCCTGGCGCTTGGAGACGATCGTGTCCTCCAGGTCGCCGGCGTTCGTGCAGAGCCGGAGGGATACCAGTCCCTTGCGCTGCTGAGGATGCCGCAGTACACGGTTCTCGGCCGGCTCGGGAACTGCAGGAGTGCTGATGACGTAGGAGAACTTCTCGTCCTCGAAGCTCAGCTCGGCTCCCTTGGTCTGCCGGTGCGCCGCGCTGCGGTTGACCCGGCTGACGAAGTGGCACCAGTCGCGGCCGCGGGGGATGGGGCAGGCCAGGCTGTGCGGGCATGGTGCCACGATGCTGTGCCCGGCCGCGATCAGCTGGTCTCGTGCTGCCACGATCCGTTCGTAGCCGGTCGGTGTGCCCGGCTCGATGACGGCGACGAGCCCGCGCTGTGCGGCCAGTTGGCCGACCAGCTTCTCCTGCTGGGTGGTCGACAGTTCGCTGAGGACGTACGAGACAGTGACCACGTCGGCGGCGGCCAGCGTACCGAGGTCGTCGATCCGGCCGGCCTGCCACTTCGCGTCGCGAACCGCCGCGGCCTCAGCGCCCTTGGCGAGCTGCTGCCCGAGGGCGATTGCTTCGTGGACCTGCTCGACCACGGTCACGGACTTCAGCGACGGCCAGACGGTGGACGCGGCCCAGATCGCGGCGCCGGTACCTCCGCCAAGATCCAGCTGGCTGACTGGCTCGAAGCCAGGACGGGACGCCGCAGCCTGTTCGAGCGCGGCGCGCACCGCCCCGAACGTCGCGGGCATCCGGTACGCCGAATAGGTGACGACGTCCGTGGCCGACTTGAGGATCGGCGCGGTGGCGGCCACCTCTTCGCGGTACCGGGTGCTGAGCCGCTTGAATGAGCTGCTCAGCGCGGCACCGGACGCGCCGCTCGCCGCCGCGTCCAGTGCCTCGCGAAGGTCGCGGGGGAGGTCAGTCACCTGAAATCTGGTACGTCGGGGTGATGATGGCGCGGGCCAGCGTGTGGAAGGCGAGGTTGAAGCTGACCACGGCAGGGCTGGCGTCGTGGTCGATGTCCAGGGCCTCGACGTCGATCGCGTGGACCACGAAGTGGTAGTGGTGCACCTGGTCGCCGGGCGGCGGGGCAGCACCGGCGTACGCCTTGATGCTGTAGTCGTTGCGGAGGTGGAAGGCGCCGTTCTCGAGGCGCTCGGTGCTGCCCGCGTCGGTCGGCAGCTCGGTCACGTCGGCAGGCAGGCCGACCAGGACCCAGTGCCAGAAGCCGGACGGCGTCGGCGCGTCCGGGTCGAAGCAGGTGACGACGAATCCGCGGGTCTCGGCAGGGAAGCCCTCCCAGCTGAGCTGCGGGGACTTGTTGCCACCGGCGAAGGCCTGGTCGTCGCTGAGCGGCTCACCGTCGGTGACGTCGGTGCTGGTGACCGTGAACGATCCGACCTCGGGAAGCAGCTTGTACGGGTCCGGTGCGACGGGTCGATCGAGCGACATCTGGTGATCCTCCTGGGGATCTCGCGAAATGTGGTGAATCCGACATTACTGTCCACAGGTCAGCCGCATTGTCCGGGGCTGGTGGTCGGAGATGCGAAGATCGGAACTGGCCGCGTCCGGGCGGCCGTCGCGAGTGGAGGGATCAGCGGTGGAGGAGTACCTGGCCAGGATCGGTCCGGCCGACGAGGCCGCGATGCGGGTGGCGACGGAGCGTCAGCTGAGGCTGACGAAACCGGCCGGTTCCCTTGGCGTGCTGGAGGAACTGTCGGTCCGGGTCGCCGGGATGACCGGTGTGTGCCCGCCGGTGGTGCCGACGGCCGCCGTCGTGACGGTTTTCGCCGCTGACCACGGGGTGCATGCGCAGGGCGTCTCGCCTTGGCCGCAGGAGGTCACCGCCGCGATGCTCGCGAACTTCGCGGGCGGTGGCGCCGCGGTGAACGCGTTCGCGGCCAACAACCGGGTCGACGTGCGGGTGGTGGACGTCGGTGTCGCGTCCGACGTCGACGAGCTGGACATCGTGCACGCGAAGGTGCGCGCCGGGACGCGGGATCTCTCCGTCGAGAAGGCGCTCACGGTGGACGAAGTGCAGGCCGCGGTGGCGGTCGGCTTCGAGCTTGCTGATCAGCTGGTGCTCGATGGGTATCAATGCCTGCTCACCGGTGACATGGGGATCGCGAACACGACGGCATCGGCCGCGTTGATCGCGACCTTCAGCGGTGGAACGGCCGACGAGGTGACTGGCCGGGGGACGGGGATCGACGACGCGACCTTGGCGCACAAGACCGAGATTGTCAGGGCAGCGCTGGCGCTTCACGAAGTACCGGCCTCGGAGCCGTTGGCTGCGCTGGCGGCGTACGGCGGGCTGGAGCACGCTGCGCTGGCCGGGTACATCCTCGGCGCGGCTGCGAACAAGGTGCCGGTCATTCTGGACGGAGTGATCGCGGGGGCTGCGGCGCTGGTGGCGCAGGCGCTCGAGCCGGCGGTGATCGACTACTGCATCGCTGGGCATCGGTCAGCCGAGGCCGGGCACGCGGTGGCGTTGAAGACGCTGGGGCTGCAGCCGCTCGTAGATCTCGATCTGCGGCTGGGGGAGGGGACGGGCGCAGTACTGGCCTATCCGATCGTCACCTGTGCTGTGCGGGCGCTGGCGGAGATGGCGACCTTCGAGGACGCGGGGATCGAGGCGTGACGGCGCCGTACCTGTCCGGGCTGGTGCTCACCGGCCGCCGCGTGGTGGTCGTGGGCGGCGGTGGCGTCGCGCAGCGGCGGTTGCCGCGGTTGCTCGAGGCGGGTGCGCAGATCGACGTCATCTCGCCGGTGATCACGCCGACGATCGAAGGGCTGCTGACGAACCCGGATCTCCGCTGGGTCGAGCGTGGGTATGCCGATGGTGATCTCGAGGGCGCTTGGTACGTCGTGGTGGCGACCGATGATGCCGCGGTCAACGATCAGGTGTCGGCCGAGGCGGAATCGCGGCGGATCTTCTGCGTGCGGTCGGACGATCGGTCGCGCGCGACGGCGTGGACGCCGGCTTCCGGGCAGCACGATCAGGTGACCATCGGTGTGCTGGGTGGTGGGGATCACCGGCGGTCGGCGGCGGTACGGGACGCGATTCTGGAGTCGTTGCGGGTTGGTGCTCTGGGGGCGCGGGACTCGCTGGCCAAGAAGCCTGGCGTGTATCTGGTGGGCGGGGGTCCTGGGGATCCCGATCTGATCACTGTGCGCGGGCGGCGGTTGCTGGCCGAGGCGGATGTGGTCGTCGCGGATCGGTTGGCGCCGCAGCCGTTGCTGGAGGAACTGCATCCGGACGTGGAGCTGATCGACGCGGCCAAGTTGCCGCGCGGGCGGTCGGCGGCGCAGGAGGAAATCAACCGTCTGCTGGTCGATCGTGGGTTGCAGGGCAAGGTCGTCGTGCGGCTCAAGGGCGGGGATCCGTATGTGTTCGGGCGCGGGTTCGAGGAAGCGCTCGCGTGCGCTGAGGCAGGCGTGCCGTGGACCGTCGTACCGGGCATAACCAGCTCGATCGCGGTACCGGCGGCGGCGGGGATCCCGGTCACGCATCGCGGGGTGACGCACGAGTTCACGGTTGTCTCGGGGCACATCCCACCCGGCCATCCGGACTCACTGATCAACTGGGAAGCACTCGCCCAACTGCACGGCACCCTGGTACTGCTGATGGCGGTTGAGAACCTGCCAGTCATCGCCGCGACGCTGATTGCCAATGGCAAGGATCCCGCGACACCAGCAGCCGCGATTGCTGACGGCACCCTTCCGGGCCAGCTCCAGGTCAAGTCAGACCTGGCCGGCATCGCCGAGGCGATGTCAGCCGCCGGCGTGGGCGCCCCGGCCATCGTCATTATCGGCCAGGTCGTCGACATCGCCGGCCTCGCGACCCCGGGCACGCCCGCCTCGGGTGCGGCTTCCTCGTCTGATGGAGTGGTCGACGGTTCATGAGTCCGCTGGTTTCTGTTGAGGATGCCGCGGACGAGCGGCTGGGTGATTATGTCCAGTTGCGGGAGGTTAATCTGCGGCGGATGCTCGAGGAAGAGCATGGGTTGTTCATTGCCGAGGGCGACAAAGTGATCCGACGGGCGGCTGATGCGGGGTACGAGCCGCGGTCGTTCCTGCTGGCACCGCGCTGGCTGGACTCGCTCGCGGACGTACTGGAGAAGTGGCCCTCGGCCCCGGTCTACGTGGTCAGCGAGGAGCTGGCCGAGCAGGTCACCGGCTTCCACGTCCACCGGGGCGCGCTCGCGTCGTACCGGCGTCAGCCCGCACCAGATCTCGACACCCTGCTCACCGGACGCCGGATCGCGATCTTCGACGACATCGTCGATCACACCAACGTCGGTGCCGGCTTCCGCGCCGCTGCCGCGATGGGTGTCGACGCAGTGCTGATCACCCCCACCTGCGCGGATCCTCTGTACCGCCGCTCGATCAAGGTCTCGATGGGCACCGTCTTCCAGATCCCCTGGACCCGCCTCGCCACCTGGCCCGGCCCCCTCGACCTCCTGAAGGATCACGGCTTCGTCACCGCCGCCCTGGCTCTCACCGACGACTCGATCACCCTCGACGAGCTGACCGCGCGCCAGGACGCGAAGCTTGCCCTGATCTTCGGCACCGAAGGCCACGGCCTCAAACCCCACGTGCTCGAACGGGCAGACCTGACGGTCAAGATCCCGATGGCAGGCGGCGTCGACTCCCTCAACGTGGCATCCTCGGCGGCAGTGGCCTTCTACGCCACCAGACCCTGACCAGCGGGAGGCCGGAATGCTCACCACGGAACGCCTGCTGCTGCGTCCCTTCCGGGACGAGGATCTGCCGGCTTGGGCGGAGCTGAACACCGACCCCGAAGTGATTCGGTACCTCGGCGGCAAACCGTTGAGCCGGGCCGAGACGGACGGGATCGCGACGGCGGTCAACGCCCAGTACGAGGCCGAAGGTACCGGGTTTCTCGCGATCGAGCGGCGGTCCGACGGAGCGTTCCTCGGGGCAGCCGGGTTGACGCACGAGTCGTGGCATCCGGACGATCTCGAACTCGGGTGGCGGCTGGCACGGGAGTACTGGGGGAATGGTTACGCGACGGAGGCGGCCGCAGCTTGGCTTGCCTATGCGTTCACGGAGCTTGAGCTTCCCCGCGTGCTGGCCTCCACGGACACTCCCAATACCAAGAGCATCGCCGTGATGGAGCGCATCGGTATGGTCTTCGATCACGAGGCTCGGTTGGAGGAGGACGGTGAAGCGTTCGACGCTGTCGTCTACTCCATCACTCGAGAAGCCTGGCGCGACTCACATCGGTTTGGGAGCGGCGGGTAGCTCCACCATGACGCGCAGGCCGCCATCAGGACGAGGGGTGAGGGTGAGCGTTCCGTCGTGGGCTTCAGTGATGCTCTTGACGATGGCCAGGCCGAGGCCGACGCCCGAGTGGTCGGTGCGGACGCGTTCGTTGCCACGCTGAAACGGCTCGACCAGGGTGGCTACCTGCTGTGAGGTGAGCTTCTCACCGGTGTTCTCAACGATGAGTTGCACGCTCTGCGGGCGAACTCTGGTGGTGACCCACACGGTGCCCCCGGTCGGCAGATTGTGGACGATCGCGTTGTGCAGGAGGTTCGTGACCAGCTGGACCAGCAGGGTGCGGGAGCCCATCGTCGGCGTGATGTCACCGGCCGTCTCGATCGTGAGGCCGCGTTCCTCCGCGAGGGGGAGCACGGTTTCCGCCGCCTCCTCGGCTGCCAGCGAGAGATCGACGCGTTCGCGGGTGAACGATCGTTGGTTGGCGCGGCTGAGCACCAGCAGCGCCTCGGTGAGGTCGATCGCTCGGGTGTTGATGGAGTGCAGGTGCTCGACGAGTTTGCCGTTGTCGCGGTCGGGGTCGTTGCGGGCCACGTCGAGCAGGGTCTGGGTGATCGCCAGCGGGGTGCGCAGTTCGTGCGAGGCGTTGGCCGCGAATCGCTGCTGCTCGGCGTCGTGCGCCTCGAGCCGCGCGAGCATGGTGTCGAAGGAATCGGCGAGTTCGCGGAACTCGTCCCCGCGGCCTTCCAGTTGGATCCGGTGCGAGAGCGACCCCGCGGTGGCCAGCCGGGTCGCCTGCGTGATCCGGGTCAGCGGAGCGAGCATGCTGCCGGCCAGGATCCAGCCTCCGATCAAGCCGAAAGCCAGCAGGAAGACCAGCATGAGGGCCACCTTGGGCCCGAAGGCCGCCAGCAGATCGGAGCGGTCCGGAATGACCATCGGGCCGGGCGGCGAGGGTGTTCCGCGCACGTGAGGCTGCGGTGCACCGGTCGACGGCATCGGGTTGGCGATCACGTCGGGCACGTAGCGCAGCAGGAACACCCAGACGACCGCGAGCAGCAAGGCACCGGCGATCATCAGGAATCCCGCATAGCTGAGGGTGAGCTTCAAGCGGACGCTCCAACCAGGCTCCCTAGCCACGGTCACGTCCGGCGGCGGCGTCGTCGGACGGTGCCTCGATGCGGTAGCCGGCGCCGGCGACGGTGGCGATGACCCATGGCTCGCCGAGCCGCTTGCGGAGTACGGAGACTGTGATCCGCGCGGCGTTGGTGAACGGGTCGGCGTTCTCGTCCCAGGCCTTCGCGAGCAGTTCCTCGGCGCTGACGATGCCACCCTCGGCGGCGACCAGTACTTCGAGTACGGCGAACTGCTTGCGGGTGAGCGCGACGTACTTGCCGTCGCGGTAGACCTCGCGACGGAACGGATCGAGCCGCAGCCCCGCGATCTCCCGCACCGGCGGCCGGTTGTGGGCCCGTCGGCGGTCGAGCGCCCTGAGCCGGAGTACCAGCTCGCGCAGGTCGAACGGCTTGGTCAGGTAGTCGTCGGCGCCGAGCTCGAACCCCGAGGCCTTGTCGTCCAGCCGGTCGGCGGCGGTGAGCATCAGGATCGGCATACCGCTGCCGGAGGCAACGATCTGCTGGGCGATCTGGTCGCCGGACGGGCCGGGGATGTCGCGGTCGAGCACGGCGATGTCGTACTCGTTGATGGACAGCATTTCCAGCGCGGTGTCGCCGTCACCGGCGATGTCGGCCGCGATCGCCTCCAGCCGCAGGCCATCGCGGATGGCGTCGGCCATCACGGGTTCGTCCTCGACGATCAGCACACGCACATCATCGATGCTACGACTTGGTAGTTATCGTCGGCGTATCGAAATCCCCAAACCGGCCGGCAACACGCGGTTGCCTTGGCTGGTCACATGTCTGCCATCAAACCGGCGCCCGCAGCAGGTCGCCGTACCAGATTGACCGTCCGGGTGGCCTTTGTGCTCGCGAACGCGGCGCTCGCAGCCGTTTTCGTCCAGCAGGCGGTGGCCCCGACTTTGTTGTCGAGCGCATCGTCCAGCGACGCTCGCCATCGCGCGCTCGGGGAGCAGAACGGGTACGTCCCCGAAGGCGTGACGGTCTTCGACGCTGGGGTTCCTGCCGTCGCCAACCTCGATCCCTCGCTGCTCGGCGCTCTGCGGAGAGCCGCGACGGCGGCTCGGGATGACGGGGTCGAGTTCGTGGTGAACAGTGGGTGGCGCTCGGCGGCGTACCAGGAAGAACTGCTCAGCGAGGCGGTCGCGGAGTACGGCTCGAAGGAGGAAGCGGCCCGCTGGGTCGCGACGCCTGACAAGTCGCCGCACGTGTCGGGGCACGCGATCGACCTCGGCCGCGACGCGGCCGCGTGGTTGTCCAAGCGCGGCGGCGCCTTTGGGTTGTGCCAGATCTATGCGAACGAATCCTGGCATTACGAACTACGTCCGGATGCCGTGATTCATGGCTGCCCGGCGCCCTACGCCGATCCGACGCAGGATCCAGGGGGACAAGAATGACAACAGGAATCACGGTTTTCGGCTGTGAGCCGGACGAGGACGTGCTGTACCGGGAACTGGCACCTCATTTCGGCGTACTGCCGACCATCACCGCGGCAGCGGTATCCGAAGCGAATTCTGATCTGGCCGTCGGCAATCGCTGCATCAGCGTCGGCCACAAGACCCGAATCACGAATGCCACGCTGCTCGACCTCAGCCGGGCCGGCGTCGAGTACATCTCGACCCGGAGCATCGGCTACAACCATCTCGACCTGGAATTCGCGGCGCGGCTCGGCATCTTCGTCGAGAACGTCAGCTATTCACCCGACAGCGTGGCCGACTACACGCTGCTGCTGATGCTCATGGCGATCCGCGACGCGCGCGCCATGGTCCGGCGTACGGAGGTCCAGGACTACCGGTTGGGCGAGGTCCGCGGGCGGGAACTGCACGATCTGGTGATCGGGGTCGTCGGTACCGGGCGCATCGGCTCAGCCGTCGTGAACAGGCTGCGGGGCTTCGGGTGCCGAATCCTGGCCCACGACAGCCGGCCCACGACGTCTGCCGGCTATGTCTGCCTGGACGAATTGCTGCGGCTCAGCGACATCGTCACTCTGCATGCTCCACTCACGGCCGGCACCCATCATCTGCTGAATCGCCAACGACTGAAGCAGATGAAGCCAGGGGCGATCGTCGTCAATACCGGGCGCGGCGCGCTGATCGACACCGAGGCATTGATCGCCGCGCTGGAAGACGGCCGGCTCGGGGGAGCCGCGCTGGATGTCGTCGAAGGAGAAGAGGGAATCTTCTACGCCGACCACGGCGGCAAGGTGATCGACAACGGATCCCTGCGGCGGCTGCAGAAACTGCCGAACGTGATGATCAGTCCGCATACCGCTTATTACACCGATCGCGCCCTGCGCGACACCGTCGAGAACTCGCTCGTCAATTGTCTCAAGTTCGAAAGCAGGAGCCAGTATGCCTAGATCGAGAATCGGCGTCGTCTTCGGCGGTGTCTCCGAAGAACGCCACATCTCCGTCAAGTCCGCGCGGGAGATCGCGAAACACCTCGATCCGTCGAAGTACGAGCCGTATTTCGTCGGTATCACGCAGAGCGGCGCGTGGATGCTGTGTGACGGTCCTGGTCCGGAGTGGGAAGCGGGCCGCTGCCAGCCGGCTGTTCTCGCGCCGGACAGCAGCGTGCGTGGGCTGCTGGTCCTCGACGAAGGGAAGTACGAGACGATCCAGCTGGATCTGGTGCTGCCCGTTCTGCATGGCAAGTTCGGCGAGGACGGCGCGATCCAGGGGCTGCTGGAGCTGTCCGGGATTCCCTATGCGGGTTGCGACATCCAGAGCTCGGCGCTGTGCCTGGACAAATCTCTGGCCTACACGGTTGCCGGCGCCGCCGGGATCACCACCCCGGACTTCTGGACGGTGACGGGGGAGCAGGACATCGATCCGGACGAGCTCAGCTATCCGGTCTTCGTGAAGCCGGCCCGGTCGGGCTCGTCGTTCGGAGTCAGCAAGGTGGCTGACGCGTCCGAGCTGGCCGACGCTGTGGCGGTTGCCGGACAGTACGACTCGAAGGTACTGATCGAAGAAGCTGTGGTCGGGCATGAGGTCGGCTGCGCGATCCTGGGCAGCGATCCGGATCTGGTGGTGGGGGAGGTGGATCGGATCGCGCTGTCCCACGGCTTCTTCCGGATCCACCAGGAGAGCGCGCCGGAGCAGGGTTCGGACAACTCGACGCCGATCGTTCCCGCCGACATCTCGGCCGAGTCGCGTTCGCTGGTACGGGAGACCGCGAAGGCCGTCTATCGCGCGCTGGGCTGCAGCGGGCTGGCGCGGGTTGACCTCTTCCTGAAGCCGGACGGGCAGGTTGTCCTGAACGAGGTCAACACCTTCCCCGGTATGACGTCGTACAGCCGCTACCCGCGGATGATGGCGGCCGCGGGCCTGCCGTTCGCCGAGGTCATCGATCGGCTGGTGTCGTCGACGCTGGCGGGGGAGCGGCGGTGAAGGCCGACTTCGTCTACGTGGACGAGTTCACGCCCGGCTTGCGCTGGGACGCCAAGTACGCGACCTGGGACAACTTCACCGGCAAGCCCGTGGACGGCTACCTGGCCAACAGAATCGTCGGTACCAGGGCCTTGTGCTCAGCCTTGGCCTCGGCCCGCGAGAAGGCCGAGCCCCGCGGCTTCGGCCTCCTGCTCTGGGACGGGTACCGCCCGCAGCGCGCTGTCGATTGCTTCCTGCGGTGGTCGAAGCAACCGGAGGACGGCCGGACCAAGCCGCGCCACTACCCGAGCATCAGCCGCGCCGAGATGTTTGCCAAAGGCTACGTTTCCGCCAAGTCGGGCCACAGTCGCGGCAGCACCGTCGACCTGACGCTCTACCACCTGACCACCGGCGAACTCGCCCCGATGGGCGGCGACCACGACCTGATGGACCCGATCTCCCATCACGGCGCGACAGCCATCAGCCCGACCGAGTCCGCCAACCGCCAGGCGCTCCGCTCGATCATGGAGGCCTGCGGTTTCACCTCGTACGCGTCCGAGTGGTGGCACTACACCCTCACCGACGAACCCCACCCGGACGCCTACTTCGATTTCCCCATCACCTGACCGGAGCGCCTCAGGGCTGCAGGTCGGTTACCCCCTTGCCGCTCTGGATGTCGAACGGGACCGATGCCTGGTCGTGTACGACCAGCCATCGGCCGTCGAGCTTGCGGAAGCAGAAGGTGGCTCTGACCCACATGCCGTCCGTCGCCGTGCCGTCGGGCAGTGTTCCGCTCAGCCGGCCGAAGCAGTACCCGAAGGCGATCTCGGTGTCGACCTCCAGCCGCAGTTCGCGCACCTCGTACACCGGATCGGCGAGGAAGGTGAACACCTTCGCCCAGTTCCCGAGTTTCGCCTCCACCCCCACGTGCTCCAGCGGCGGCTCGACGTCGAACGAGACCACGTCCGTCGCGTACACCTGCCGCAGCACCTCGAGATCCCTGGCCCGGATGCCATCGACGATCCGGCCGATCTGCCGCCTGATGGCATTCTCGTCCAGCTCGCGTTGCGCTGACTTTCCTTCGATGCTGTTCATGCCGCTCCGACGACCCGGCCCGGTGAATCGTGAGGTCGCTAACCTCGTGCCCGTGAACCTCTTCGCGGCGGCCGGCGCCGAGCTCATCCGGATCGTCTCTGCCGTGCAGCCCGATGCGTGGAACAACAACACCCCCGCTGACCTGACCGTCCGCGAAGTCGTCGACCACGTGGCCGCAGGCAACATCTTCGCCACCCGCCTGCTGGCCGGCGCCTCAGCTGTCGAGGCGGTCGCCGGGCTCGACGCGGATCAACTGGGCGACAACCCGCTCGCAACCCTGACCTGCTCCTGCGAGGCCCAGGAGCAGGCCTTCGCCACCGCGGATCAGGCTCTCGTCCTCCATCACCCGAGCGGAGACATCAGCTACGACACGTTCGTCCGCTTTCGCGCCGGCGAGCTGGTTGTCCACGCCTGGGACATCGCCGTCGGCGCCGGTCTCGACCCAACGCTGGACCCGGCCGTCGTCAGCGCACTCTGGACGATCGTCGAGCCCCACGTCGACTCCATGCGCGCCATGGGCACCTACGGCCCCGGCGCCAGCAACACCCTCCCGCCCGACGCCTCCCCGCAGTCCCTCCTGCTGGACGCCTTCGGCCGGCGGCCGGCCGGCTAGTCGGGCAGGATTCCGGTTTCGATGACGTGGGCGGCGATGGTGTTGAGGCGTTGGTTGCGGTCCTGCGAGTACCGGCGGAGAACGGTGAAGGCCTGGACGGCATCGAGGCCGTAACGCTCCATCAGCCGGCCGACCGCCTGGCCGACGACCTTGCGCGAGTCGACAGCCTGGATCAACGACGTCTGCAGCCGGGCCGAAGCGATCGCGATGGAGGCGTGCAGGGCGAGCAGCCGGGCTGACTCGCGGTCGATGTCGCTGAAGTCGAGCGGCTGTGCGGAGACCAGGTTCAGCACCCCACTGGTGGAGTGTTCGGTGTACAGCCGGATCGCCAGCACACCGCGGATCCCGTACTCCGCCGCGGTCGGCGCCCACTCCGGCCAGCGGGTCTCGGTGGTGGTGTCGGCCACCAGCACCTCGTGGTGATCGGAGATCGCCAGCAAGCTGGGCCCCTCCCGGAAGTCGAGCTGGAGCTGATCGGCCTTGGTGATCAGCTCGTCGGTCGCCGCGACCGTCTCCGCCCGTCGGCGGCGCATCAGCATCACCGACGCATGGTCGTAGCGCAACGCCTCGGTCGCGAACTGCAATACACCCTCGACGGTCGCCAGCGTTCCGTCCTGGTCGTGCAGGTTCATGGCCAGCTCACCGAAATCGCCGGCTTGGCTCATCCTCTGTCACCCTTCGTAACAGCAGATCTCACTACTGGCGCCGTGTTCTCGACGCCGAAAAGCAGCAGCAATTATGTCTCAGCCCGCCGCGGCCGGGCGGCGAGGACCACGATCACGAGTACCCGGATCGCCACCTCTTGACCCGGGGTCGGGAATGCGCAATCCTGCGGGAAAGCGCATTCCTGAGTAGGTCGAGTGGAGGTACGCCGATGAGGTCGGTTCCTGCGAGTGGGTTGCGGGATTACGAGGCGCAGGTGTGGATCGACGGGTGGTGTGAGCCGCCGGCGTCGGACTGGCTGCCGGTGCTCGACAAGGCGGCGGGCAAGCCGTTCGCGCGGTGCGGGAGTGCGTCGGCCGAGCAGGTGGACCGGGCGGTCCGGAGCGCCCGGCGGGCGCAGGCCGAGTGGGCCGAGGTGGACGCGAACACCAAGAGCGAGATCCTGCGGGCGTTCGCGCGTGAACTGGAGAACCGGCACGACGAGCTGATCACGCTGATCATCCGCGAGACCGGCGGTACTACGGAGAAGGCCGAAGAGGAGCTCGGGCAGTCGATCAACCAGCTGCTCAACTCCGCCACCCAGCTGACCGAGAACGCCGGCGCGATCCTGCCCCCGTACAAGAGCGGCAAGATCTCGCTCTCCCGGGCGGTCCCGCTGGGCGTGATCGGCCTGATCGTGCCCTGGAACTACCCGATGAGCCTCGCGATGCGTGCACTCGCTCCCGGCCTCGCCTACGGCAACGCGGTCGTCCTCAAGCCCGCCGAGCTCACCCCGATCGCCGGCGGTCAGATTCTCGCCGAGGCGGCCAAGGCGGCCGGAGTACCGGCTGGTGTCTTCAATGTCGTACCTGGCGACGGCCCGACCACCGGAAAGACCCTCTCGGAGCATCCCGACCTGGACCTGATCCACTTCACCGGCTCGTTCGAGGTCGGTCAGCAGATCTCGAGCTTCGCGGGCAAGAACTTCCGCGCCGCCGCGACCGAGCTGGGCGGCGACAACGCGTTCGTCGTCCTGGACGACGCAGACCTCGACCAGGCCGTCAGCTGCGCGGTCTGGTCCTCACTCTGGTACCAGGGTCAGACCTGTATCACCGCCGGCCGGCACATCGTCATGCGCTCGGTGGCCGACGAGTTCACCGAGGCCGTCGTCGAACGCGTCAGCAAGCTCCGGGTCGGCGACCCGCTGCGCGACGACGTCGACCTCGGCCCGATCATCACCGGGACGCAGCTCAAGCGCTTCCACGAAGGCCTCGTGCAGCCGTCGCTGGAGGCCGGCGCGAAGCTGGCGACCGGTGGCACGTACGACGGCTTGTTCTACCAGCCGGCCGTACTGACCGGGGTGACGCCGCAGATGCCGGTGTTCACCGAGGAGATCTTCGGCCCGGTGATGCCGATCACCGTGGTCGACAGCGAGGCCGAGGCACTCGACCTCGTCAACCGTCATCGCACCCTGATGAATTCGGTCTTCACCAAGGACCCGATGCGCGGGCTCGCGTTCGCGGAGAAGGTCAGGAGCAACGAAGTACACGTCAACGACGGGTACGCCCGGCACGGCGGCGAAGGCCAGCTGGCCGGTTACACCCACCGCCAGTGGATCGGCATCCAGACCACCCCCACCGAGTACCCCGGCTGGGCGTCGAAATGAGGAAACCCCTGATGAACCTCCGCAAAACCGCCGCCCTCGGCGCCGTCCTCGTGCTGGCCCTGGCCGCCTGCTCGGGCAACGACGACACCGCCGGCCCCAGTGGGGGTGGTAGCAGTGCCACCAAAGAGAAGATCACCCTGAGCTACGTCAACTGGGACGGCGGGATGGACAAGGTCGTCGACGAGTGGAACAAGCTCAACCCGGACATCCAGGTCAAGCTGAGCAAGCCCTCGGGCACCGGCTACACGCTGTACAACAAGCTGATCACCAACAACAAGGCCGGTACCAACCCGGACGTCACGGAGGTCGAGTACCAGGCATTGCCGGCGTTGATCGCGAACCAGGTGGTCGTCCCGATCGACGACTACGTGAAGGGGCTGGACGCCAAGTACGACAAGGCGTCGCTGTCCCAGGTGCAGTTCGAGGGCAAGACGTACGGCGTACCGCAGAACGTCTGCCCGATGGTGTTCTTCTACCGCAAGGACGTGTTCGGCAAGCTCGGTCTGAAGGCGCCGACCACCTGGGCGGAGTACGCGACGGTTGCCGCGGCGATCCACAAGGCCGATCCGAAGAAGTACATCGGCAACTTCACCGCCGCGGACCCGGGCTGGTTCGCCGGGCTCGCCCAGCAGGCCGGGGCCAACTGGTGGAAGGCCGACGGTGACACCTGGAGCGTGGCGATCAACGACGCCGCGAGCAAGAAGGTCGCGGACTACTGGGACGACCTGATCAAGAACGGCCTGGTGAGCCCGCAGCCGAACTGGTCGGCGCAGTGGAACACCGACATGAACAACGGGACCATCGTCGGCTGGGTCGGCGCGCAGTGGGGACCGAACCAGTTGCCGTCGATCGCGAAGGACACCGCCGGCAAGTGGGCCGCGGCACCGCTGCCGGCCTGGACCGCCGGAGACACCGCGGTCGGTATCTGGGGCGGAGAGACCGAAGCCGTGACGGCGAACTCCAAGCACCCGGCCGAGGCCGCGAAGTTCGTCGAGTGGATGAACTCGTCCGAGGCCGGCATGGACTCGCTGATCAAGAACGTGCAGGTCTTCCCGGCCTCGCCGCAGGGACAGGCGCTGCCCGCGCTGAAGACGCCGCCGCCGTTCATGTCGACGCAGCCGGACTACAACACGCTGATGGCGACCGCGGCCAAGGGCGTGCGGACGTTCGACATCTGGGGCCCGAACGCGAACGTCACCTTCGACTCGTACTCCAACGCGTTCGGCGCCGCGCTGCAGAAGAAGACCTCGCTGTCCGGGGCACTCGACACGATGCAAGAGGCAACGGTCAGCGACATGAAGAAGCTCGGCTTCCAGGTAGCCGGCTGAGATGAGCGGTCCTCGTGCCGCCACGGCGGCGGGCAAGGCCCGCGGCCGTGGCGGGCTGTTGCCCGTCGCGCTGGTCACGCCGGCGGTCGTGTTGTTGCTGCTGTTCACGATCGCCCCGGCGGTCTACGCGATCTTCCTCAGCTTCCGCCGGATGAAGGTCGGCAAGGGTCTGCTCGGCGGTGGCAAACCGACCGAGGTGTGGGCCGGTATCTCCAACTACACCTCGACCCTGAGCGACAGCGAGTTCTGGTCGAGTCTCGGCCGGATGCTGCTGATCGCGGCGTTCGGCGTACCGCTGACGGTGATCCTGTCGACGCTGTTCGCGTTGTGCCTGGACGCGAAACGGGCCCGGCTGGTCGGGTTCGCGCGGTTGGCGATCTTCCTTCCGTACGCCGTGCCGGGTGTGGTCGCGTCGCTGCTGTGGGGCTTCATGTACCTGCCTGCGACGTCGCCGATCGGCGGTGACGTAGTCGACTACTTCGGTACCAAGGGGATTTTCTTCAGCGTGGCCAATGTGGCCGTCTGGGGTGTGGTCGGCTTCAACATGGTGATCCTCTACACCGCCGTACGGAGCCTGCCGAAGGAGCTTTTCGAGGCAGCCGAGCTGGATGGCGCGACGGAGTTCCAGATCGCCGTACGGGTGAAGCTGCCGATGATCGCGCCCGCCGTGGCGATGGTCGCGCTGTTCTCGGTGATCGGCTCGCTGCAGCTGTTCAACGAGCCGACGACGCTGAAGCCGCTGGCGAATGCGATCTCGTCGACCTGGGTGCCGCTGATGCGCGTCTACACCGATGCCTTCGTCAACAACAGCATCTATGAAGGCGCGGCGACGTCGTTCGTGCTGATCGCCATGACGGTCGCCGCGACCGTCCTCGTCTCGGCCGTCGGCCGCAGGATCGCCCGGAGGTCCACCAGATGACCCGGCAGCGCACCCGCTGGATCCCGACACTGATCCTGCTGATCGGCGCCCTGTACTGCGTACTGCCGGTGCTGTGGATCGTCATCGCGTCCACCAAGACCAACGACGAGCTGTTCTCGACCGCGCCGTTCCTGCCCGCCTTCCACGGTGGGTTCTGGAGCAACCTGGACGCGCTGTTCAGCTACAACCACGGCATCTTCGGCCGCTGGGTGCTGAACTCGGTCATCTACGCGATCGGCGGCGGACTGTTGTCGACGGCAATCGCCGGAGCGGCCGGCTACGCCTTGGGCAAGTACCGTTTCGCCGGCAGCACCGTGTTGTTCAGGGCGATCGTCGCGGCGGTGCTGCTGCCGCAGATCCTGCTGGCTGTTCCGCAGTTCTTGCTGTTGGCAAAGGTCGGGATGACCAACAACTATGCGTCGGTGCTGTTGCCGCAGCTGGTCAGTCCGTTCGCGATCTATCTGTGCAAGATCTACTCGGAGGCCTCGGTCCCCGACGAGATCATGGAGGCGGCCCGGATCGACGGCGGCAGCGAATGGCGCATCTTCCGCTCGGTCGGCGCTCCGTTGATGATGCCGGCCCTGGTGACCGTCTTCCTGCTCCAGTTCATCGGCATCTGGAACAACTTCCTGCTGCCGTTCGTGATGATCAACAACGATCACCTGTACCCGCTGACGCTCGGGCTCTACGGGCTGATGATCATCACGGGTGGCCAGGCGGCGCAGTACTCGATCGTCATCGCGGGTGTGCTGGTGTCGATCATTCCGCTGGGAGTGCTGTTCCTGAGTCTTCAGCGGTACTGGAAGATCGACCTGATCAGTGGGGGAGTGAAGTTGTGAAGTACGTGGCGGTCTCGTCGTCGGCCGGGTAGTAGGACTCGACGGCGAGTTCGTCGAGGGTGAGATCGAGCGGGGTGCCGAAGGTCGTGATCGTGGAGAACATCCGCAGCTCGACGCCGTCGATGCGGATGATCATCGGGATCACGACCTCGGCCTCGACCGGGTCACCGGTATCGCCGGGAGCCAGTAGTTCTTCGTAGAGGGCGGTGAGCCGGGCGTCCGGGGCGGTGGCGAGTTGGCGTCGTACCCGGGAGCGGAAGACTGTCTTGACGTCGTCACGGTTGACCACCAGGGCGGCCAGGCCGCGGGGGTCGAGTCCGAGGCGGAGCAGGTTCATCGGAGGCTCCCGCAGTTCTGGTGCTACGCCGGTGAGGAACGGGGCGACAGCCCGGTTGGTCATCACGATGTCCCAGTGGCGGTCGAAGGCGAGAGCTGGGTAGGGCTCGTGGGCTCGCAGGACGCGCTCTACGGCATTGCGCGCCGCTGACAGCGCAATGGAGTCGAGGGGGCTTTCGGAGTACCGGGGTGCGAAGCCGGCCGCGAGGAGAAGGGCGTTGCGTTCACGCAGCGGTACGTCGAGCTGCTCGGCCAGTCGTAGGACCATCTCGGCGCTCGGTTGCGACTTGCCCGTCTCGACCAGGCTGACGTGCCGTGCCGAGACGTCAGCGGCGATCGCGAGATCCAGCTGGCTCAGCTGCCGCCGATGCCGCCACTGCCGCAGAAGCTCCCCGACCGTTGCCATAGTCATCGACCCTACTCACTTCGCCCCACTTGTCGATGAAATGGCATTTCATCGACAGCCGCCGCGACCCGGCACAACACTGCTGCTCATGACCACTCAGAACAAGCAACTGGTGCAGCAAGCGTTGGCCCAACTCATCGGCGAAGGCGGCGTCACGGCCCTGGAACCCTTCGTCAGCGAGGATTTCCGGCACCACCGCCCCAACGGCCGAACCCGCACCAAGTCCGAATGGCTGACCGACGTAGGCAACGCCCTGACCCCATTGGGCGGCATGAAGGTCGAGATCCTCCACATCTTCTCCGACGCCGACCACGTCGTCGTCCACACCCACCGCCATCTGCCCGACGGCCCATCCATTGCCGTCATCGACATCCTGCGGGTCACCGACAACCAGATCACCGAAGCCTGGGAAGTGATCGAACCGCTGGTCGAAGCCGATTCCCACCTGACGTGGTGGCAGCTCTGACGTCAGGTCGTTCGGCTGGCGCGACGGTGGCGGAGTTGCTCGATGCGGAGGAACGCGCTGCCGATCAGCACGGCCAGGATGAAGGATGCGAAGGCCTTGATGAGGGAGGGGATCATCTTGTCGACGGAGGCGCGATCGCCTACGTAGTACGGGATCGTGTTGTCGGCGTTGGTACAGGTGACTGTGATTGTCTGGGGTGGGATCGGGGATTTCGAGTGGGCGATGACGTAGTAGCTCGGGCCGTCCACGGAGTAGTTCTCTTTTCTCAGTGGACCCTTCAGGGGGATGTCGGCGCCGGTGGCGTCCTTGGCCTGGCAACTCGGGGTCTGGCCTTGAGCGGTCGTCGAGATGGTCAGGCCGTCACGGTCCAGCCGGACTACACCGTCTCCGAGCGGTACCGGTTCGGTTGGCATCGCACTTGTCATCTGCAGGACAAAGATGGAGCTCAGCACGATGCCGGCGGCGAAGAAGGCGATGGCGCTCCACAGCAGCGGCCGGCGGCTGAACGGCGGCCGGACGCCGGGTTGCATGGTCATAGCCGGAAAGACTAGTGCTGAGGGAGGGGCGGGGTGCTGGCGCGGATCACCGGGTAGGCGGGGACTGTGCGGCGGGTGAGCTCGGCGTCTGTGGTGGTGGCTCGGTAGACGGCTTCCTGGGCGACGGCGTTCAGGGCGACGTGGACGGTGGTCAGTTTGGGGACGACGTCGCGGAGGGTGCTGATGTCGTCGAAGCCGGCGATGCCGATGTCTTCGGGGATGCGCAGGCCGCGTTCGCGGAGGCCGGCCAGGGCGCCCAGGGCCATGTCGTCGGTGACGGCGAAGACGAGTTGGAGGTCGCGTACCTCGGCTTCGGTCAGGCTGAGCACGAAGTCGCGCGCGCCGGCCCAGCTGAAGCCGGGGTGATGGACTCTGGTCGCCGCGTCGGCGACGCCTGACTCGACGAGGCCGGTGACGAAGCCTTCGACGCGACGGCGCATGGACAGCAGGGGAGTACCGCTGCCGAGGACGAGGCAGCGCTCGTACCCGAGGCCGGCCAGCTCGCGGGCGAGTTGCCGGGAGCCTTCGTGGTTGTCGAAGTCGACGGTCTCGAAGGGAAGGTCCGAGCGGCTGATCAGGACGACGCGACCGCCGGTCTCCTCGTAGCGGTGCAGTTCGTCGACCAGTTGCTGCTCCGACGGCGGATCGACGTACCCGGTGCCGGCCAGGATGATGGCGCGCGGTTGCTGACCGCGGAGCTCTCGGACCAGGTCGAGCTCACGGTCGGCCTGCCGCTCGGTGACGGCGATCGATACATGCAGCCCGATCGCCTCGGCCTGCTTCATGATCTCGGCCGCCATCGCCGAGAAGTACGGATCGGAGATCAGGCTGATCACCAACGCGATCGTCCGCGAAGTACCCCGCGCCATCGCCTGCGCCGGCAGATTAGGCGTGTAACCAAGCTCGCGAGCCGCCTCCAGCACCCGCTCGCGATAGCTCTCAGCCACCTTCCGCGAACTCCCGTTCAGCACCCGCGAAGCAGTCGGCTGAGAAACCCCCGCGGCCCGAGCCACATCATCAAGCGTGACAGGACGCCGCACCCCCGAATCCCCCAGCATCCCATTCATCCCGGCAGTTTATCGGCGAACCTTCACCCCGGCGGCGAAATCGGCATCATCAGCCGCGCCGCGACCGCCAACGCGACATCCTCACGACCATGCGGTGCCACGACCTGGGCGCCGACCGGTAGGCCGTCGAGTAATCCAACCGGCACACTCACAGCTGGGTGGCCCGTGATGTTGAAGCCCCAGCACAGGTCGCCGACGACGATGTTCTGTTCGTGCTGGTCGTACCCGTGCGCAACTCTCGGGGTGGTCGGCGTGATCAGAGCATCGACCGAGGAGAACAGGTCCGCGAGGGCCGTGCTGTTGTGACGCCGCACCTGCACGGCCGCCTGCAACGCCGATGGCTCAACAGGCAAACCGGCATCCAGATCCCGCAGAGTCAGCCAGGCCGAGTCGACGGGCAGCCAATCAAGAGCAACATCTTGTACGCCGATGCTCGGCACAGCGAGGCTGCCACGGACTACTCCGTTCACTGCGGGATCATTCTGTATCAAGCCCAACGCTGACCTGTACGCCACTCGCCAAGACTCAGGTCCGGCGACCGTAGGCACCGGCCAGTGTGGCAACGCGCTCGGATCGAGGCGGTCCGGTCCGCTCACCAGGCTCGTCGCCAGCGCGACATCCTCCAGCGTCGTGCCGATGAACCCGCCGATCGTGAGCCCGGCCAAAGCCCGGCCATCCGCCCGAGGTACCCGCCCCGCCGTTCCCTTGAGCCCCACCACGCCACAGAACGACGCCGGGATCCGCAACGAGCCGGCGCTGTCCCCGCCGGTCGCCAGCGGTACGACACCAGCCGCCACAGCCGCCGCAGCACCCGCCGACGAGCCGCCCGACGAGCGCGAAAGGTCCCACGGGTTCCGCGTGTACTCCGACCCGTTCCACCCGAAGGTCTGCGACACCGCGTCCGGCCGGGCGCGGGTCGACGTGCCGAGTGGGATCGCCCCGGCCGCGAGCAGCCGCGTGACGATCGGCGAGCCGGCCGGCGTACGGGCCTTGATCAGGAACGGGACCCCGGCCAACGGCAACCCCAGGTCCACGCGCTCGGCACGCGACAAAGCGCCGTCAGCATCGAGCGTGTCGATGAAGTGCAGCAGTGGATCCCACCGCGCGACGCCGTCCAGCGCCTCCGCGACCACCTCGACGGCAGTACGCCGTCCGGCCCGCAGGGAGGCGACGAGGTCGGTGATCAGGCGTTGAGGCCTTCGTCGCTGTGGTCGTGTTCGTCCTGGTTGAGCATGGGGGAGACCGGCCAGTCGTCGGGGTAGTCGGCCGCGAACTCCTCGGCCTCGGCGAACAGGCGCTTCTTGTACTTGCGGGAGAGGCGGTCGCCGAAGACCATGCCCTGGGTGTGGTCGGTCTCGTGCTGCAGGCAGCGTGCCAGCAGACCGTCACCCTCGTAGCTGACCGGTTCGCCGTTCTGGTCGACCCCGGTCACCCGGGCGAAGTCGGGACGGGCGCACTTGGTGAAGGCGCCGGGCAGCGACAGGCAGCCTTCGTCGCCCTCGTCGAGCTGCCGGTCCTTGCCCTCGGGAAGCTCCAGCACCGGGTTGCAGACGACGCCCGACTGGTAGACGCCGTTCTTGTCCGGGCAGTTGAACACGAACACCTGCAGATCCACGCCGATCTGGTTCGCGGCCAGCCCGACACCCTCGGCGGCGTTCATCGTCGCGACCATGTCGGCCACGAGCGTGTGCAGTTCCTCGCCGAACTCGGTGACCGGCTGGTTCACGTGGTGCATGACGTCGGCGCCCCAGCGGGTCATGGGGCGCACGGAGCCGTCGGTAGGCAGCGTAGACATGGCTGAAATCCTAGCGAATCCGCGCGCCACGCCGGCGCGCGCGTCCGTAGTACCAGGACCGCCCCGGTACTACGGAAGCGCACCGCGACTCAGGCTTGGTTGACCTCGTCGCGCCAGGCAACCCAGTCGCGCAGCAGACCCAGGTCGTAGTCCGGGCCGGACGTGCTGACCGTGAACAGCCGGGTGCCGACGTCGAGCATCGCCTTGCCCAGCTCCTCGGGGCTCTTGTCGCCGACCGCCGTCGAGCGCTCGATCTCGCCCGGGTCGCGGCCGATCGCGGCGCAGTGCGCGTCGAGCACCTCGTGCTTGTGCGCGATCGTCTCGGCGTCGCCGAAGCCGTGCCAGATGGTCGCGTGCTTGGCGACCAGCTTGAGGGTCTTCTTCTCGCCACCGCCGCCGATCAGGACCGGGATGTCCCGGGTCGGCTTCGGGTTGAGCTTGGCCCAGCGCTGCTCGATCCGCGGCAGCGACTCGGCCAGCGCGTCGAGCCGGCCGCCCGCCGTACCGAACTCGTAGCCGTACTCGTCGTAGTCGCGCTCGAACCAGCCCGAGCCGATGCCGAGGATCAGCCGGCCGTTGCTGACGTGGTCGACGGTCCGGGCCATGTCGGCCAGCAGATCGGCGTTGCGGTAGGAGTTGCAGGTGACCAGGCAGCCGATCTCGATCCGCTCGGTCGCCTCGGCCCACGCCGCGAGCATCGTCCAGGCCTCGAAGTGCAGGCCGTCCGGCTCACCGGACAGCGGGTAGAAGTGGTCCCAGTTGAAGGCCACGTCGACGCCGATCTCCTCGGCCGCCGCGACGGTCCGCCGGATGGCGGCGTACTCCGCGTGCTGAGGCTGAACCTGGACGCCGATCCGGACCGGATACTTGCTGTAGGGGAGGGGGGCTTCAGTACTCATGCCGCCAGCCTACGCCGTATCGGAGGACCCTCCGGATGACGGTCACCAGTTGAGCCAGCGGATTGTCCGTGCCGGGCGGTAGGTTCCCGGACATGGACCTCAACGGCAGACCTGACCCGCCGACGGAGGCCGGCGAGAAGGAGACCCTCGTCGGCTTCCTGGACTTCCAGCGCGCCACCCTGCGCTGGAAATGCGAAGGCCTCACCCCCGAGCAACTCGGTACGCCGTCCGTCGATCCGTCCTCGATGACGCTGCACGGCCTGATCCGCCACCTCACCGAGAACGAGCTCGGCTGGTTCGTCGGCACCTTCACCGACGAGCCGGTCGTCTACCCGTACGCGACGCCCGAGCGCCCCGAGGGGGACTGGATCGGCCTCGACCCGAAGCAGTACGCCACTGACCTGTACCGGTACGACGAAGCCGTCGAGCGAGCCCGAGGCGTCATCGCCGACCTCGACCCCGATACCGTCGGCGAGGACGACGGCCGCCGCTTCTCACTGCGCTGGGTCCTGGCCCACATGATCGAGGAATACGCCCGCCACAACGGCCACGCCGACCTGCTGAGAGAGCGGCTGGACGGTTCGACCGGGGAGTAGACCCGAGCACACCGTCCAGCCGGGGCTCAGCAGAAATTGACCCCCGGGAAGGGGTCCTGCGGAGTCCAGACGTCGACGGCCGGGACGTAGCCCCAAGCGCCGTTGTCGTCGCCGTAGGTCCGGTACCAGATCGAGTTGCCGCCTCCGTGCGGCTGGCCGATCGTGTAGCACTGGAAGTAGCTGAAGCCGGAGCGCAGCGTGTCGACGATCTCGATCGGGTTGCCGCTCGCGGTGTCGTAGCGCGGGCTCTTGTAGATGGCCGCGTTGACCCTGTTCCCGCAGTACAGGTTGCCGCTGGCCGCGTGGCACGTCGCCGCGGTCGCGGTGGACGTCGTCGGAGCGGCAGAGGCTGACACAGTGGCGCCGGCTGTCATGACCGCCACGACGCCGATGGCTGCCAGCACACTCGTCTTTCGGAATGCCACAGGAGTTCTCCCCTCGTCCGGCGCCGGGGTCTCCGGCACCGCGGTCAGTATCGGCAGCCGCGAGGGGCACGATCAGCTCAGTTCGACGAACCTCGAAGGGCTTGACGGTCTATGGTTTTCGGTATGAGCGCCAAGTCGAGCATCGCCCCGGTTCGGTGGACGCCGCCGCCGGTACTGCCGGCCAGAGAGCCGGGGCGGATCGAAGTACGGGCTGTGCGGGTTCCGGGGGAAGGGCCTGAGGATGCGTTGATCGATGCTGATGGCAACGTGTTGACGGGCCTGGTCGACGGCCGGATTCTGCGGGTCAGTCCGGACGGTCAGGCGATCGAGGTACTGGCGGATACCGGTGGCCGGCCGCTCGGGCTGGAGTGGCTGCCGGATGGCAAGGTGCTCGTCTGCGACGCGAACCGGGGGCTGCTGACGCTCGATCAGGACGGCCGGATCGAGACGTTGCTGGGCGAGATCGACGGGCGGCCGATGAAGTTCTGCAACAACGCGGACGTACTGCCCGACGGCACGATCTACTTCACCGACTCGTCCACCCGGTTCGGCGTCGACGAGTGGATGGCCGATCTGCTCGAGCACTCCAGTACCGGCAGCCTCTACCGGCTCACTCCTGATGGCGAGCTCACCCGGCTGGCGACCGACCGCCCGTTCCCCAACGGCGTCGCGCTCAGCGGTGACCACCGGACGCTGTTCTTCGTCGAGACCGCCGGCTACGGACTCTTCAAGGTCGACCTCACCACCGAGGGCGCCGAGCCCGAGCTGGTCGCGATGATCCCCGGCCTGCCCGACAACATCTCGCGCGGCTCGGACGGGCTGATCTGGGTCGCGATCGGCTCACCCCGCAACGCCCTGCTCGACCTCCTGCTCCCGAAACCCCCGGTACTCCGCAAAGTGGTCTGGGCACTGCCCGACGCGCTCAAGCCGAAGGCCGCCGACATCATCGAGATCCAGGCGTACGACGAGGCCGGCAACCTGGTGCACGACCTGCGCGGCAAGCACCCCGACTTCCGGATGCCGACCGGCGTCCGCGAGCGCGACGGGCAGGTCTGGCTGAGCAGCATCGGCACGACCCACCTGGCGACCTTCCCGACCCCCAAGCGCTGAATCAGCCGATCTGCCAGGAGCGCTTGGACAGCCCGTACCAGAATCCGTCCACCACGGTCTCCGCGGTACCGAGTGAATCCTCGGACGCCCCGAGCGAGACGAACAGCGGCGCGAAGTGCTCGGTCCGCGGGTGGGCGATCCCGGCGGCCGGCGCCTTGTGCAGGAAGTCGATCAACGAGTCGACATCCTGCTTCGCCAACGCCCGCTTCGCCCAGTCGTCGAACTCGATCGACCAGCTCGGCGCGGCCGCGTCGGCGGGTCCGCCGAGGTTGACCGCGCGCAGATTGTGCGTCGTGAAGCCACTGCCGACGATCAGCACACCCTGATCGCGCAACGGCGCCAGCTTGCGGCCGATGTCGAACAGCTGCTTCGGATCGAGTGTCGGCATCGACACCTGGAGAACGGGGATGTCCGCCTCGGGGTACATCTCCTTCAGCGGCACATACGCGCCATGATCCAGTCCGCGATAGGGGTCGTCGTACACCGGAGTGGCGGGGGAGTGCAGGAGCTTCCGCACCTGGTTGGCCAGCTCAGGCGCGCCGGGTGCGGCGTACTGCACCTGGTAGTACCGCTCCGGAAAGCCCCAGAAGTCGTAGAGCAGCGGCACGGTCTCGGTCGCCGCCAACGTGAGCGGAGCGGCCTCCCAGTGCGCCGACACGATCAGGATCGCGGTCGGCTTGGCGAGGCCGGCAGAGACGGCAGCGAGCTCCGCGGTCCACTGCCGGTCGTCCGCCAGCGGGGGAGCGCCGTGGCTGAGTGAGCACCGGCTGCTGAGTGTCACTCATCGGAGAGTCCTTCCAGAGGGTCGTACCTCTTCCAATGTAGTTGAACACTCAATCTATTCCCAGAGGCGTTAGGGTGCGGATCATGCGATTCGGAATCACCATCCTGCCGGAGTACCGCTGGTCCGTGGCGGGGCCGAAATGGCGTCGCGCCGAGGAGCTCGGCTTCGACCACGCCTGGACCTACGACCACCTGACCTGGGGCGGTCTGCAGGACTCACCCTGGTACGGGACGACCCCGACGCTGACCGCGGCGGCGCTGGCGACCTCGACGATCAAGCTCGGCACCTTCGTCACCTCGCCGAACTTCCGGCACCCGCTGGCGCTGACCCGCGAGCTGCTCGCCCTCGACGACATCTCGGACGGCCGCTTCCTGTGCAGCATCGGCTCGGGCGGCGGGATCGACTCGACCATCCTCGGTGGCGACGAGCTGACGCCGCGGCAGAAGGTCGACCGGCTGGCCGAGTTCGTAGAACTGCTCGACAAGCTGCTGACCACCGACAAGGTCGACTACAACGGCGAGTACTTCGCGACGCGCAACGGCCGCACCCTGCCCGGCTGCATCCAGCAGCCCCGGATCCCTTTCGTGATGGCTGCCAACGGGCCACGCTCATTGCGCCTCGCAGCGCAGTACGGCGCCGGCTGGGTGACCACCGGCGGCAAGGCCGACGACTACGAGAGCTGGTTCGGTACGGTCCGCGACCTCAGCCACCGGCTGGACGACGTACTGGAGGGCCGGTCGTTCGACCGGTACCTGTCCCTGGACTCCAAGCGCTACGCCCTGAGCAGCGCCGCCGCCTTCGAGGACGCCACCGGTCGAGCCGCCGAGCTGGGCTTCACCGACGTCATCACCCACTGGCCCCGCCCCGAGGGCATCTACGCCGGTACCGAGGAAGTGCTGGAGCAGGTTGCCGCCGAGGTCATTCCGCGGCTTCGTTAGCGCGTCGGACCCAGGTCGGCAGGACGTACCAGAAGACGACGAACCAGGCGACGACGACGGCCACGATGACGATCGCGGCCGTTCGGTTGAGGGCGACGTCGAGGACGAGCAGCAGGCCGCCGCTGATCGCCACGATCAGGATGACCAGACCTCCGACGGTCATCTTGGCGGCGATCGGGATCATCTTGTCGCGGACCTTGCGCTGGAAGACGATCCGGTGGAGCGACACCGGCGCGAGGAACAGCCCGGTCGCCAGCGCCGAGGCGACCAGCGTGCAGGCGTAGACCGTGTGGGTGAACGCGTCGGCGTCCTCGAAGACGTTGGTGAACGCGATGCCGAGCAGGAACGCGAACAGGATCTGAGTGCCGGTCTGGGCCAGCCGGAGCTCCTGGAGCAGCTCGATCCACTGCCGGTCCAGCCGCTCGCCCGCGTCCTCCTCGAGCCGCTGATAGCGAGCGGTGCGAGGCTGCGGTTCGTCGGTCATGCGGTAGATGTTGCCGCAGACTGAAGAGAGCCGCACACCGGGTGGTGTACGGCTCTCTCGTTACTCAGTTCTTAGAAGGACTGATCCGCGGATCAGATCGGGCGGATGTTCTCCGCCTGCAGGCCCTTCTGGCCCTGGGTGATCTCGAACTCGACGCGCTGGTTCTCGTCCAGCGAGCGGAAGCCCGAGGTCTGGATGGCCGAGTAGTGCGCGAACACGTCCGCGCCACCGTCATCCGGGGTGATGAAGCCGAAGCCCTTGTCAGCGTTGAACCACTTGACAGTACCGACAGCCATTGTTGTCTATCTCCTTGATGGCTTGTAACAAGACGCGATCCACACCTCATGAACCGCGTGTCGCCGAAAGGCCCCAGACGACGAAACCGGCCGTACAGCACAGCAAAAGTCAGTGGGAGTCCAAAACTGCAACGCGATAACTGTAGCCGATCCGAGGGCTCGTGTGGGGGGTGATCGGGAACACGTGTCGCGGAAAGTTGCCGCCCGCCACGGAGCGTGAAACGCCCGCCCCCGCGCGCAGCGTCCACCGGAGCCCCGGGTGAAGACAACGAAACCCCCGCCGACCTGCTGATTCACGCCTGACGGGCAGCCCCAGAGCGGGTCCGGCGGTAGACAAGGTTGGACAAGGCGGCCTGTACGCCCGGTGATCGCTGCCCGGACGTGCTGGATTTCCCCGGCGTGTCGTACCGCTGTGGACATCCGACACCAGACGAGAAATGGTGTCCGGGTGATCCTCAAAGTGGTACGCAGCGGTGGATTCGCCGGTCTCACGGCGAGCGGTGAGCTGGATACCTCGGCCCAACCGGACAGTGAGCGCCTGGAGCAGGTCGCACTCGGCCTGGACGGGGCACAGCTGGGCTCTGGCCGCCCGCAGCCCGACAGGTACGTCTACCGCCTGCAGGTCCACGCCACTGCCGACGCAGAGCCCACAGAGCTCGTGGTGGCCGAGCAGGACCTCGACGCAGACACCGCCTGGCTCCTGGACCGCGTACTGCAGTCCTAGAGCCAGGCGGTGCTCACTTGATGCTTAGTGCCAGTTGATCTCAGGCGCACGGTAGAAGTTGACGCTCAGCGCGTCCCACCGCGCCGCCTGGCCACCCAGGCGGTCCTTGTACGCCGTCCAGTCCAGTGCTGACGCCTGCGACCAGCCGAGCTCGGCGATGCCCGGCAGACGCGGGAAGGCCATGTACTCGAGCTTGTCGACGTCGTCTAGCGTCTCCGTCCACAGCGGGGCCTCTACACCGGCCACGGCGTCCTCCGGGAGGTTCGGGACCAGCGTGGACGGGTTCCAGTCGTAGGCCGTCTTCACGTCGACCAGGCCGGCCCAGTCCTGTCCGTACGGCGTGCTGTCGTCGTACTTCATGTCCAGGTAGGCCCGGTTGGCCGGGGACATGACGACCTTGGCGCCCTGGGCTGCAGCCTTGCGAGCCAGCTCCTGCGAGCCGGCGTCGTCGGTACCCCAGTACTGGGCGATGCTGCCGGCGGGCAGGACCGTGTCGCCGATCTCCTGCCAGCCCATCACGCGCTTGTGCTGCTTGGTGATGGCGGCCGCTGCCTTCGGTACGAACGTCTGGTAGTCCGAGTGCGGCGTCGAGTGCGCCTCGTCGCCGCCCAGGTGGATGATGTCGCCCGGCGTCTGCTGGGCCACCTCGCGGAACACGTCGCCCAGGAAGTCGTAGGTGAGCTGCTTGGCGACGCAGAGCGAGCTGAACCCGACGTCGGTACCCGTGTAGAGCGGCGGGGCGACGCCATCGCAGTTCAGCTGCGCGTAGGACGCCAGTGCGGCGTTGGTGTGGCCGGGAGTGTCGATCTCGGGGATGACCTGCAGGTAGTGGTCAGAGGCGTACCGGACGATCTCTGCGAAGTCGGCCTTGCTGTACGACCCGCCAGGCGTGCCGTTGACCTCCAGGCTGCCGCCGTACGTCGTGAGCCGCGGCCAGGAGTCGACCTGGATCCGCCAGCCCTGGTCGTCCGCCAGGTGCAGGTGCAGCTTGTTGAGCTTGTAGAGCGAGGCGAGGTCGATGTAGCGCTTGACCTCGGCCACCGAGAAGAAGTGCCGCGAGACGTCGAGCATGGCCCCGCGGTACCCGTAGCGGGGCGAGTCGGCGATCGCAGTACCGGACAAGTTCCAGGGACCGGCCTGGCGGGTCCTGGCGTCGGCCTTGGCGGGCAGTAGCTGTCGGAGGGTGGTGACACCCCGGTACAGGCCCTCCGGAGTCGCAGCGGTGATGCTGACGCCCTTGCGGTCGACGCGCAGCTGGTACCCCTCGGCTCCGAGGCTGGACGGGCCGTTGGTGGACAACTTGATGTCGGTGACGCCGGCCACGACCGGTACTACGGGCAGCGGGTAGCCCGTAGTGCGCCGGAGCTGTGAGGTGAGCTGGTCGGCGACCTTCTGGGCCGCGCGGCGCTCCTTGGCGCTGGTGGCGACACCGACGACGCTCCACGGCTTCAGGGAGTAGTCCTGGCCGGTCAATGCCTGCTGCGAGGTCGGCTTGGGGATCAGCGCGGGTGCCGGGGCTGCCGCCGGCTCAGCGGTGGCAGGCATGGTGATGGCGATAGCGGGAGTGGCTAGTAGGGGAGTCGCTAGCAGAGCGGCCGAGACGAGGCCAACCAGCGAGACCCGACGACGAGGGCGGGCGAGTCGTGTCATGACCGGAAGTGTTCGTCTGCTTACAGCGCTAGTCAAGATCTTTCAGCAAACTCCCTCCATTACTCGGCTGGATCCGTGACTGGTCAACGAGGCGTGTCGAAAGGTGCGGAATGTCGGTCGGACCTGCCATTGTTTGCGGCCGGGCCTTCTGACCAGGACGGGCCTGCCCTTGGATGGACGTTTTGCTGAACAGGAAGCTGGAGGACAGATGACTCAGGTGGCAGAGCAGCCGGGCACCAGTGCCGGGCGGCTCGGCTCGGTGGTGCTGGACTGCCCGGACCCGCTCGAGCTTGCCCGGTTCTACTCGACGCTCTTCGGTCTGGAGATCGACGAGCACGGCGACGACGACTGGCGGAGCCTGACCGGCCCCGGGTCGACGCTCGGCTTCCGGCGCTCGGAGGACTACGTACCGGCCACCTGGCCGGGTACGGACGCACAGCAACTTCACCTGGACCTGGTCGTCGAGGACCTGGCCAGCGGCCACGCCACGGTCGTCGCCCTCGGCGCCGAACCACTCGACCCGGTCGACGCGCCCCCGGCGGAGAGCCACCGCGGCTGGCGCATCTACGCCGACCCGGCCGGCCACCCGTTCCGGATCTGCCTGGACAGCGTCTAGCACGATCGCTTCGGGGTATCGGAGGGAGATGTTCGAAGGATTCGACGACTTCGAGATCACCACCTCCGGTACCACGATCCGCGGCCGCACCGGTGGCGACGTCCTGAGTCATTGACAACAGCTTGTCAAAATGACAAGGTGTTGTCATGTCTGTAAACGAGAAGCTCACCGTGCATCTGGCCGTCTACGACACGCTCGCTGACTGGGAGGTGGGGTTCGTCACCGCTCACATCAACAACGGGCAGTGGCATCAGGCGCCGGGGCGATACAGGATGCAGACGGTCAGCGCGGGACTCGAGCCGGTCACCACGATGGGCGGGATGCGAGTGCTGCCGGACTCGACCCTGGCGGAGCTCAAGCCCGAGGACAGCGCGATGCTGATCCTGCCGGGCAACGACATCTGGCCGACCGAGGCGTACGCGCCGTACGTCGAGAAGACGCGCGAGTTCCTCGACGCCGGCGTACCGGTGGCGGCGATCTGTGGCGCGACGGGTGCGCTGGCGATGGCGGGTCTGCTTGATGACCGGGAGCACACGAGCAACGCGGCGGCGTTCCTGGACAGCCTTGGATACAAGGGTGGCGAGCTCTACAAGGAGGAGCCGGCGGTGATCGATCGTGACCTGATCACCGCGGGTGCCAATGCGCCGGTCGAGTTCGCGCGGGCGATCTTCGCGCGGCTGGAGGTCTACAAGCCGCCGGTGCTCGACTCCTGGTACAAGCTGTACGGCGACCAGGACCCGGCCGGCTTCTACGAGCTGATGTCCGCCTGATGACGACCCGGCAGCGCCAGCAGGAACTGCTCAGCGCGGCCGCGCTGACGACGTTCAAGCTGAATGGTCAGTTTCTCGAGCTGGCCGAGCATCTCGCTCGGCCGGCCGGGCTGACCGCGACCTACTGGCAGGTGCTCGGAGCGGTGATCGGCGAGCCGCTGACCGTGTCCGGGATCGCCCGCGAGATGGGCATCACCCGCCAGGCCGTCCAGCGGACCGCCGACCTGCTGGCCGAGCGCGGCCTGGTCGAGTACCAGGACAACCCCGCCCACCGCCGCGCCAAGCTGGTGGCCGTCACCCCAGCGGGCCTGGCGGCGAATCAGGCGATCGGTCCGCATCATGCGCAGCACGCCAAGGAGCTGTCGGACGTTGCCGGAGCTGATCAGCTGGCCGACGCGGTCGCGGCGCTGAGCAAGTTGTCCGAGGCGCTCGACGCGCTGGATCTGTCCGATCGGTAAGTTCCGGAACCAGTCTGGGGGAACGTTCCCTTGACAGTTCCGCACGCACGCCCCAATCTCTGAGAGAGCGCTCTCTCCGCCCCCGTCCCTCTCTTCTGATTGGTGCCTCCATGCGCATTTCCAGACCGGCCGGAGCGCGCTCTCCGGCCCTGCTCCGGCGCTGGCTGATCCTGGTTTCAGCCGCGTTCCTGATCACCACGGCCCTCGTGATCGCACCGGGCGGCAGAGCTCAGGCTGCCGCCACGCTGCTGTCCCAAGGCAAGCCGGTCACCAGCTCCAGTACAGAGAACGGCGGTACACCGGCCGCTGCGGCAGTCGACGGCAACACCGCCACCCGCTGGTCCAGCGCCGCTACTGACGCGCAGTGGATCCAGGTGGACCTCGGGTCGACCTCGGCCATCAGCCAGGTCGTCCTCAACTGGGAGGCGGCGTACGGGAAGTCCTTCCAGGTACAGGTCTCCGACAACGCAGGTGGCCCCTGGAACTCCATCTACACGACCACCACCGGCACCGGTGGCGTCCAGACGCTCAATGTGACCGGTAGCGGCCGGTACGTCCGCACGTCCGGCACCCAGCGAGGTACCGGCTACGGCTACTCGCTCTGGGAGTTCCAGGTGTACGGCGGTACCGACGGCGGCCCGACCGCTTGCGGCGCGGCCAACGCCGCGCAGGGCAAGACTGCTACCGCGTCGAGCATCGAGAACGGCGGTACGCCGGCCTCGGCCGCTGTCGACGGCAACCCCGGCACCCGCTGGTCCAGTGCCGCTACTGACACGCAGTGGATCCAGGTCGACCTGGGTTCGACCCAGTCGGTCTGCCAGGTGGGCCTGAGCTGGGAGGCGGCGTACGGGAAGTCCTTCCAGATCCAGGTGTCCGCCAACGCAGGTGGACCTTGGAACTCGATCTACACGACGACCACCGGCACTGGTGGCAACCAGACCCTCGACGTGACCGGCAGCGGCCGGTACCTGCGGGTCAACGGCACCCAGCGCGGCACCGGCTACGGCTACTCGCTGTGGGAGCTCGTCGTCCACACCACCGATGGAGGCACCGGCCCGGTGATCCCGCCGACCGACCCGATCAACCCCGACTTCGGCCCGAACGTCGATGTCTTCACCCCGGCGACCCCGCAGGCGCAGATGCAGGCGCGGCTCGACCAGGTGGCGGCGCAGCAGCACACCAACCAGTTCGGCGACCAGCGCAACGCGCTGCTCTTCAAGCCCGGTACCTACACCGCTGACGTCAATCTCGGCTTCAACACCCAGGTGGCCGGCCTCGGCCTCTCGCCGGACGACGTCAACCTCAACGGCCACGTCCGGGTCGAGGCCGACTGGCTGCAGCAGGGCGACAACCCGAACAACAAGCAGAACGCCACCCAGAACTTCTGGCGCTCCGCGGAGAACCTGGCCGTCACCCCGCCGGCCGGACAGATCGAGCGCTGGGCGGTCGCGCAAGCGGCGCCGTACCGGCGGATGCACCTGAAGGGTGCACCGGAGATCCAGCTCTGGAGCGGCGGCGACGGCTGGGCCAGCGGTGGCCTGTTCGCCGACACCAAGATCGACAACCGGGTCGTCTCCGGCTCGCAGCAGCAGTGGGTGTCGCGCAACTCCGAGTTCGGCAGCTGGGCGGGCTCGGTGTGGAACATGGTGTTCGTCGGTACGACCGGCGCGCCGCCGCAGAACTTCCCGAACCCGTCCCACACGGTCGTCGGCACCACACCGGTGATCCGCGAGAAGCCCTTCCTGTACGTCGACAACGCAGGCAGCTACAACGTCTTCGTACCGGCCCTCCGGCAGAACTCGTCCGGCACCAGTTGGTCGCACGGCCCGGCCGCGGGCACGTCGATCTCGCTGAGCCAGTTCCTGGTCGCGAAGCCGTCCACTCCGATCGCCACCATCAACGCGGCCCTCGACCAGGGCAAGCACATGCTCTTCACACCCGGCATCTATCACCTCACCGACACCATCCGGGTGACCAAGCCGAACACCGTCGTCCTCGGTATCGGGATGGCGACGCTCACGCCCGACAACGGAAAGGCCGCGATCTCGGTCGCGGACGTCGACGGCGTCAAGCTCGGCGGCCTGCTGATCGACGCCGGCCCGGTGAACTCACCGGTGCTCGTCGAGATCGGCCCGGCCGGTTCCACCGCCGACCACTCGGCGAACCCGACCTCCCTGCACGACGTGTTCGTTCGCATCGGCGGCGGCGCGCACCTCGGCAAGGCGACGGTCAGCCTGCAGGTCAACAGCAACAACGTGATCGGCGACCACCTGTGGCTGTGGCGCGCGGATCACGGCGACCAGGTCGGCTGGAACGTCAACACGGCGGCCAACGGATTGGTTGTCAATGGCAACAACGTGACGATGTACGGGCTGTTCGTCGAGCACTACCAGCAGTACGAGGTGCTCTGGAACGGCAACGGCGGCAAGACGTACTTCTTCCAGAACGAGTTCCCGTACGACCCGCCGGACCAGGCGTCCTGGACCAGCGGTGGCGGGACCCGGGGCTGGGCGGCGTACAAGGTGGCGAACAACGTCACCACCCATGAGGCCTGGGGAGTCGGCAGCTACTCGTTCTTCCAGGTCAACCCGGCGCTCGTCGTCGACCGGTCCTTCGAGGTCCCCGACACCGCGGGCGTGAAGTTCCACGACCTGGTCTCGGTCTCCCTCGGCGGCGTCGGCACCATCGCCAACGTCATCAACAACACCGGCGGCACCGCGAATGCGGCGACCCAGCAACGTTATGTGGTGAGCTATCCCTAATTGAGCAGACGTCCGGAGAGCGCTGGCGGGCTCTCCGGACGTAGCTCAGGCAGTCGTCAGAGCTTTCCGGATGCGTTTGTCCGAGACCGGGTACGGCGTACCGAGGGTCTGGGCGAACAGGCTGATCCGGAGCTCTTCGAGCATCCAGCGGACCTCGAGCAGCTCCGGACTCGGGTACTTGCCGGTCGGGATCGCCTTGAGGCGTTTCTGGTACTCGTCGGTGAGGGTCTGTACGACGGCCATCCCGGACCGGTCGCGCATCGCGTTGGCGCCGATCTTGTCGAGCCGCTGTTCGATCCCGCGTAGGTAGCGGGCCAGGTCGGGCAGCCGTTTGGCGCCGGCCTCGGTGATGAAACCGCGATGGATCAGGCCTTCCAGCTGACCTCGTACGTCGGACAGCGCGGCCAGCAAGGCCGGTGACGACGACCGGGAGATCTGCTTGTCGACCGTCCGGGCATGGCTGAGCACCTGCTCGACCTGTTGCAGGATCGTCAGGACGGTGTCGGCGAGATCCGACCGGACAGCATCGCGCAAGAACGAGAACGCCGTGAGGTTCCAGACAGGACCGCCGGCCGCCGCCATCAGCTGATCGACGGCCGCCGAGATCGCGTCGTCGAGCAGGTCGCCGACGTTGCGGTGCGGGCCGGCCATCAGTGTCATCTTCTGCTGGTTGGTCAGGTTCCGCTGGACCACGTCGATCACCGACGGCATCGTGAGCAGCAGCAACCGGCGGGTGCCGTTCCACATCGCGGCGGCCTGGTCGCGCTCGGTCTCCTGCAGCCGGATGGCGACGCTCTTGCCTTCGTCGACCAGGGCGGGATAGCCGGCCACGGTCAGCCCGTTGCGGTGCTCGGAGAAGCTGCGGGGCAGATCGCCGAACGTCCAGTCGGTCAGCCCGGACTTCTCCAGCCCGCTGACGGCCTTGGACGCGACCTGTGAGATCGCGGCCTTCGTCTTCGGCTTCAAGCGCTCCTTCAGCGCCGCGAGATCCTTGCCCTCGGCCACTGTCTTGCCCTTGTCGTCGACCACCCGGAACGTCATCCGCAGATGCTCGGGCACCCGCGACCAGTCCCAGTCCTCGGTCTCGATCTGTACGTCGCGCAACGACCGCAGTTCGCGCGCCATCGCGTCCACCAGCGGCCCCGACGCGGGATCGAGCATCGGGAGGATCTGGCGGGCGTGGTCCGGCGCCGGCACGATGTTGCGCCGGATCGCCTTCGGCAACGACTTGATCAGGGTGGTGACCAGCTCCTCGCGGAAACCCGGCACACTCCACTCGAAGCCGTCTGCCGTGACTTGGTTGAGGACGAGCAACGGCAGGTGCACGGTGACGCCATCGGCGTCCGTACCGGGTTCGAACGCGTAGGTGAGGTCGAAGGTCATCCCGTTCTGCGTCCAGGTGAGCGGGAACTCCTCCTCCTTGACCTCCGCGCCTTCGCGAACCACCAGCGAGCGCTCGAAGTCGAGCAGGTCGTGGTCGCGCTGCCGGGCCGTCTTCCACCAGGTGTCGAAGTGCCGTCCGGTGACGACGTCCGCGCCGATCCGCTCGTCGTAGAAGGCGAACAGCGTCTCGTCGTCGACCAGCAGGTCGCGCCGCCGGGTGCGCTCCTCCAGCTCCTCGACTTCCTCGATCAGCTTGCGGTTCTCGTGGAAGAACTTGTGATGGGTGTCCCAGTCGCCCTCGACCAGCGCATGCCGGATGAACAGCTCGCGCGACACCTCCCGGTCGACCGCGCCGTAGTTGATCTTGCGGTGGGCAACGATCGGTACGCCGTACAGGGTGACCTTCTCGTACGCCATCACGGCGCCGGCTTTGCGTTCCCAGTGCGGTTCGGAGTACGAGCGTTTGACCAGGTGCTGGGCGAGGTCTTCGGCCCACTCGGGCTCGATTTTCGCGTTGACCCGGGCCCACAGCCGCGACGTCTCGACCAGCTCGGCGGCCATCACGAACTGCGGCGGCTTCTTGAACAGCCCGGAGCCCGGGAAGATCGCGAACTTGGTGCCGCGGGCGCCGATGTACTGGTGCTGGTTGGCCGGGTCCTTCAGGCCGAGGTGGGAGAGCAGGCCGGACATCAGCGAGATGTGCACGGCCTGCGGGTCGGCGGCCTCGCCCGAGTTGAGCGTGACACCGATCTGCGCGGCGACCTGGCGGAGCTGGGCGAAGATGTCCTGCCACTCACGGACCCGCAGATAGTTGAGGTACTCGCTGCGGCACATCCGGCGGAACTGGTTGCCGGACAGGTCCTTCTGCTGCTTCTTGAGGTAGTTCCAGAGGTTCAGGAAGCCGAGGAAATCGGAGGTGGGGTCGCGGAAGCGCGCGTGTGCCTGGGTCGCCTGCGCTTCGGCGTCGGTCGGCCGCTCGCGCGGGTCCTGGATCGAGAGCGCGGAGGCGATCACCATCACCTCGCGGACGCAACCGTGCTTGTCGGCCTCGACGATCATCCGGGCCAGCCGCGGGTCGAGCGGGATCTGCGCCAGTTGCCGCCCGACCGGGGTCAGCCGGCGAGTGCGGTCGGAGGCCTTGGCCGAGTCGATCGCGCCCAGCTCGGTGAGGAGCTGGAGGCCGTCGGTGATGCTGCGCTTGTCCGGTTCGTCGATGAAGGGGAACGCGGCGATGTCGCCGAGGCCGATCGAGGTCATCTGGAGGATGACGGAGGCGAGGTTGGTGCGGAGGATCTCCGGGTCGGTGAACTCGGGACGGGCCTCGAAATGCTCTTCGGAGTACAGGCGGATGCAGATGCCGTCGCTGGTCCGGCCGCAGCGGCCCTTGCGCTGGTTGGCGCTGGCCTGGGAGACGGGCTCGATCGGGAGGTGCTGCACCTTCGTACGGTGCGAATAGCGGCTGATCCGGGCGGTACCGGGGTCGATCACGTACTTGATGCCCGGGACGGTCAGCGACGTCTCGGCGACGTTGGTGGCGAGCACGATCCGGCGGCTCGAGCCGTGCGACGAGAAGACGCGGTGCTGCTCAGCGTTCGAGAGACGTGCGTAGAGGGGGAGGACCTCGACTCCACCACCGGGCCGGCCGCGCTGCGCGGCGTACTTCTCGTTCAACGCGTCGGCGGTATCGCGGATCTCCCGTTCGCCGCTGAGGAAGACCAGGATGTCGCCGGAGGCCTCGTGTTCGAGTTCGTCGACCGCATCCAGGATCGCCTGGGTCTGGTCCCGGTCGAGCGTGCTGGGGTCGTCCCGGTCGTTGATCGGGCGGTACCGGGTCTCGACCGGGTAGGTCCGGCCGGAGACCTCGACGATCGGCGCGGGCTCGCCGTTGGCGTCGGCGAAGTGCTCGGCGAACCGTTCTGGGTCGATGGTCGCGGAGGTGATGATCACCTTGAGGTCGGGGCGGCGGGGGAGCAGCTGGCGGAGGTACCCGAGGATGAAGTCGATGTTCAGGCTGCGCTCGTGCGCCTCGTCGATGATGAGCGTGTCGTACCGGCTCAGCTCGCGGTCGCGTTGCAGCTCGGCGAGCAGGATGCCGTCCGTCATCAGCTTGACCAGAGAGCGCTCACTGACTTTGTCGGTGAACCGGACGGCGTACCCGATCGTGTCGCCGAGCTCGGTGTCGAGCTCCTCGGCGATCCGCTCGGCCACCGTCCGCGCGGCCAGCCGGCGGGGTTGGGTGTGCCCGATCATCCCGCGGATGCCGCGGCCGAGTTCCAGGCAGATCTTCGGGATCTGGGTCGTCTTGCCGGATCCGGTCTCTCCGGCGATCACGACCACCTGGTGGTCCTTGATGGCCGTCGCGATCTCGTCCTTGAGCTGACTGACCGGCAACTCTTCGGGATAGCTGATCTCCGGTACCGCGAGCCGCCGCTGCTCGACGCGCTGCTCGGCCTGCTCGATCCGCGCGCTGATGTCAGAGAGCGCGTTCTCGCGTTTGCCCTCCTCCCGCAGCCCCCGCAACCGCTCGAGCCGCCGCCCAAGCTGCTCCCGATCGAAGACCGACAGCCCGTCGAGCCGCGCCGCCAACTCCACGATCCCGCTGGCCGGAGCGCCACCGGCCGCGCCACCACTTGTCGTGGCCCCACCGGCCGCGGCACCAGCCGGGCGTGCGGATCCCGTAGTACCGGCGTCGGCCGGGCGCGCGGCTCCGGTGGTACCGGCTACGTCGGCACTGCCGCTCGGCTTTTTGCGACGGCGGCGTGGACGTGGGCGGCGACCGGGATCCTGGACGGGACCGGTAGCTGGGGTAGGACTCTGCGATTCGGTCCGGGCATCAGGCATGTCACCAACCAGTTTAGGCGGCTCGCCCCAACCACTCACGTGGTTTACCTCGACGGCGACGCCGGTCAGTCGTCGCGGGAGGTGGGGACCTTGACGGCCAGGACGGGGACGGGGGATTCGAGCAGGACTCGCTGGGCGGTGCTGCCGAGGATGAGTTTGCCGACCGGGCTGCGGCGGCGGAGGCCGAGGACGATCAGCGTGACGTCGTTCTGCTCCGCCGCGCGGATCAGTTCGTGGGCGACGTCGCCGGTGCCGACGGCTTGCTGGATCGTCACCTCCACGCCGCGCTCACGCAGGCGGGCCTCGGCCGCGTCCAGCTCGGCCGGGTTCGCGTAGCGGGACTCGATGTAGGTGTCGCCACGGCTCGTGTTGAGCAGCAGGACGGAGGCTCCGCGCAGCTCGGCTTCGGCGGCGGCGGCCTCGAGCGCGGCCTCGCCTTCGGGCGTCGGTACGTAGCCCACCAGAATCTTCACGAGCCCACTCTCTCATCACCACTGGTTGCCGCCGACATCAGTCATCCTCAGCGCGGGTGCCGGCGCGCCACCGCGGATGTTGCCTTCGGGTTGACCGGATCAGGACCATCGCTGAGGGACAATGACCAGATGCCGGACGACGAGACCATCACCGAACAGCGGGTACGCAACCGCTGGGGCGAGGGTGACCGGCTCCGGATCGAGATCCTGGAAGGCGCCGGCCGGCTGCTGTCCGAGCTGGGTGGCGAGGACGGCCTGACCATCCGCGGGGTCGCGCGAGCGGTCGGGATCGCGCCGGCCAGCATCTATCAGCACTTCGCCGATCGGGCCGCGCTGATCGACGGTCTGGTGGACTACGAGTTCGGCCTGCTGATCAAGGCGATGGCCGCGGCCGACGAGAGCCTCGATCCCGGCGACGTGATGGGCCGCGTCCTTGCCCAGGTGCACGCCCATCGCGATTTCGCCGATGCGAAGCCGGGTCACTACCGGCTGCTGTTCGGCAAGGCCACCCGCCGGGCGGTCAGCGGCGAGCGCCCGGTCAGCGGGCCGCTGCACGAAGTGTTCACCAGATTCATTGCTGCCTTCGACCGCTGCGCCGAGGCCGGCCATCCGCTCCGGGTACCGAGCGGCCGCGCGGCGTCCTTGGTGTTCGTCAGCGTCTACGGACGGGCCGCGCTGCTGGACGGCATTCAGCTCAGCCACGACGAGGACTTCCTCGACGATCTGGTCTCGCTCATCTTCGCCTGACGTCCTCACGAACTGTGATCTGACTCTCACTGTCTGGCATCGTGGCGCTGAGTTACCTAACGTTTGTTCAGTAAGAAAACAATCGTTCGGTAACTCTGGGGAGTCGACGATGTCCGAGATCGCGGAGGCTGAGGTCGGAGCAGAACGGCCGACCTATCCGATGGCGCGTGGCAAGTGCCCGTTCGATCCGCCGCCGGAGCTGGATCGGTTGCAGGCGGAGGAACCGCTCTCCCGGGTGAGGCTGTGGGACGGCAGTACGCCGTGGATGGTGACCCGGTACGACCACAGCCGGCAGGTGCTGGCCGACCCGCGGATCAGCTCCGATCCGCGCAACGACGGGTTCCCGTTCAGCACCGAGGCGCAGGCGGTCAACCGCGGCCAGTTCAAGGCGTTCATCGTCCGCGACGACCCCGAGCACGCCGCCAAGCGCCGGCTGGTCACCGCGGACTTCATGATCAAGCGGGTGGAGGCGATGCGGCCGCGGATCCAGGCCATCACCGACGGCCTGATCGACGACATCCTGGCCGGCCCGAAGCCGGTCGACCTGGTCGAGGCGCTGGCCCTGCCGCTGCCGTCGCTGGTGATCTGCGAGTTGCTTGGTGTCCCGTACGAGGATCGCGCTCTCTTCCACCGGCTGGGCAAGACGTTGCTCCGGCGCGAGAACACCGCCGCGGAGTCGAAGGCTGCGAACGACGAACTGCGGGCGTACCTCCGGGACCTGGTGAACCGGAAGAACGCGGGCCCTGCCGACGACCTGCTGAGCCGGCTGATCGTCGAGCAGTTGCGCAGCGGCGAGATGAGTGTCGAGGACGTCGTCGACATGGGCCTGTTGCTGCTGATCGCCGGGCACGAGACGACGGCGAACATGATCGCCCTCGGTACCGTCGCGCTGCTCGAACACCCCGACCAGCTCAAGGACCTCCGCGACACCGACGACCCGAAGGTGGTCGCCAACGCCGTGGAGGAGCTGCTGCGTTACCTGACCATCGTCCACAACGGCCGTCGGCGGGTGGCGCTGGAGGACCTCGAGGTCGGCGGTCAGTTGATCCGCAAGGGTGAGGGCGTGATCGTCGCGACCGAGATCGCGAACCGCGACGAGGAGGCCTTCCCCGACCCGGACAAGCTCGACATCCACCGCGCGGCCCGGCATCACGTCGCCTTCGGGTACGGCGTACATCAGTGCCTTGGGCAACCACTTGCGCGGGTGGAGCTGCAGGTCGTCTACAGCACGCTGTACAAGCGGATCCCGAGTTTGGCGCTGGCCGTGCCGCTGGACGAGCTGCCGTTCAAGCACGACATGGCCATCTACGGCGTCCACGCGCTTCCGGTCACCTGGTGAGAGGGGTACTGCGATGAAGGTCTTTCTCGATCAGGACAAATGCATCGGCTCCGGGCAGTGTGTGCTGTCGGCGCCGGAGGTGTTCGACCAGCGCGATGACGACGGGATCGCCGTACTGCTGGAGCAGCCGGACGCTGAGGCCGAGGAAAGTACGCGGGAGGCGGCGCGGATCTGCCCAGCGCTCGCGATCACGGTGGCGGAGTAGTCGCGCGTGCTGTCACACATAGTCGTCGTCGGTGCGTCCGCCGCTGGGTTGACCGCGGCGGAGGCGTTGCGGCGCGAGGGGTATGCGGGTGAGCTGACCATCGTCGGCGAGGAGGCGCGTTCGCCGTACGATCGGCCGCCGCTGTCGAAGCAGATCCTCCGCGGCGCTTGGGACGAGGAGCGGATCGTACTGCGCTCCGACGAACTGCTCGCCGACCTCGACGCCACCTGGATCCTCGGTACTGCGGCTGTCGGGCTGGACTCGTCGGCACGAAAAGTCACGCTCGCGGACGGGCAGATCCTCGGCTACGACGGCCTGGGGTCGCCACCGGCGCAACGCCACGGAGGTTGCCGTTCGGGCATGACCTGGCCGGCGTCCACGTACTCCGCACCCTCGACGACACCCTGGCGCTGCGGGAGGGACTGCGTGGTGCGCGGTCTGTCGCGATCGTTGGCGCGGGCTTCCTCGGTGCGGAGGTGGCCGCAGTCGCCCAGGAGCTCGGGCTGACGGTGACGATGATCGATCCCTTGCCGGCGCCGATGACCCGCCAGCTCGGCACCGAGCTGGGAAGCCTCCTGACGCAGCTCCACGCATCGCACGGAGTAGACGTCCGCTGCAGCACGACTGTCACCGCGCTGATCCCAGCAGCGGGTGGTGGTGGTGAGGGTGGGAAGGTGGGATGCGTTGCCGGGGTCGAGTTGTCTGACGGCTCGCATGTTCCGGCCGACCTCGTACTCGTGGCGGTCGGGGCGACGCCGGCCACCGGGTGGCTTGCGGGGAGCGGGCTCGTCGTTGGGGATGGTGTCGAGTGTGACCAGTACTGCTTCGCCGCGCCCGGTGTGGTTGCTGCTGGTGATGTTGCGTCCTGGGATCACCCGGGTATCGGCCGGCGCCGGCTCGAGCATCGGATGAACGCGACCGAGCAGGCCACCGCGGCTGCGAAGAACCTGCTGGGACAGGCGATTCCGTTCGACCCGGTCTCCTACTTCTGGACCGACCAGTACGACGTGAAGATCCAGGTCTACGGCCGATCCGGCGACGACCTCGACTTCCAGATCGTCGCCGGCGACCCAGCGGACGGCCGCTTCGCCGCCCTGTACGGCGACGGCCACCGTGTGACCGGAGCCCTCGCCTGGAACCTTCCCCGCCAAGCCCGGTTGCTCCGCCAACATGTCGCCGACAAAACCCCGTGGGCGGAGATCAGCGCCGCGGCTCAGGCCAGCCCGTCAGCCGGCGCTTGATCGGAAGCGGGCGGAACCTCGGCAGAGCTGTGAGTCCAACTGGCGAGGATGTCGATCGCCTCGGCAGAGGGCGACGCGGGTTCGGGAGTCAGGATGACGAGGGCCTGCTCGGGATCGTCCGCGACGGTCAGGGGCGCAGATTGGCCACGCAATCGCAGGCGGCCCGGTGCCAGTCGGCGTACAGGCTGCTCGCCGCCTCGTCGAGGAAGACGAAACGGGCGAAGTTGCGCTCGCGGTGGGGTAGCGCCTGGAAGTCGGTGAAGAGGGCATAACCGAGCCGGTTGGCGGCCAGAACGTCCATCCGGCGTCCCTGGATCAGAGCGGGGACGCTGAGAGCATCCAGAGCCCGGTAGAGGACCGGGCTGACCTTCTGCGGACTGAGTGGTCGGCGCCGGCTGGTTCGGGCCGGGCTGGGTTGAGCGAGATCGAAGAGGTGCGAGCGCTCGATGTCGTCCAGCCGCAGCGCACGGGCGACGGCATCGAGGACGGTTTCGGAGATGCCTTTGCTGTGGCCTCGCTCCAGGCGGATGTAGTAGTCGACGCTGACCCCGGCGAGCTGTGCCACCTCCTCGCGTCGCAGCCCCGGCACCCGGCGGGCACCGGCAGGTGGAGTCATACCGGCTTGCTCAGGGGTGATCCGGGCCCTGCGCGTGCGAAGGAACTCCCGGATCTCGGCGCGGCGATCCATGGGTCCACCGTACGACGGAACCTCCCTGGCAGGCGTCCTCGAAGGAGGTACTGACAGACCCCCGGAAGAGCAGTGCCTCTTTGGCGGGAACGAGGGGTGACCCGACCGTGGTTACGTGAATCAACTGGAATCGCGAAAACGGAGTTGATGATGAAGCACGTCTCTTTGGGCGGACTGGACGTCTCCCGGATCGGCCTCGGCGCCATGTCGATGTCCGGCTACTACAACGTCGGCGAGGGGAGCGATGCCGAGTCGCTCCGCACCATCCACCGGGCGATCGACCTGGGCGTCACGTTCCTCGACACCGCGGAGATCTACGGGCCCTTCGCCAACGAGGAACTGGTCGGCCAGGCCCTGAAGGGTCGCCGTGATCAGGTGGTACTGGCGACGAAGTTCGGCCTGGTCTCCCACACCGGCGGCGGCGCGGGTCACCTGGACAGCAGCCCGGCGAACATCCGCACAGCGGTCGAGGGCTCGCTCAAGCGCCTCGGCACCGATCACATCGACCTGTACTACCAGCACCGGGTCGACCCGAACATCCCGATCGAGGAGACCGTCGGCGCCGTGGCCGAACTGATTGCCGAGGGCAAGATCGGTCATCTCGGTCTGTCCGAGGCCGGCTCTGCCACGATCCGCTGGGCCCACGCCGTCTATCCCGTCACCGCCCTGCAGACCGAGTACTCCCTGTGGACCCGCGACGTAGAGGCTGACATCCTGCCGCTGCTGCGCGAGCTGGGCATCGGCTTCGTCCCCTATTCGCCGCTCGGCCACGGGTTCCTGACCGGCCAGATCCGCTCCGCCGACGACATCGCCGACGATGACTGGCGCAAGACCAACCCACGGTTCACCGGCGAGAACTTCCAGCGCAATCTGCTCGTCGTCGACGAGGTCCGGGCCGTCGCCGCCGAGGCGGAGGCGACTCCGGCGCAGGTCGCGCTGGCGTGGTTGCTTGCCCAGGGCAATGACATCGCGCCGATCCCCGGTACCAAGCGGGTCTCCCGGGTCGAGGAGAACACTGCCGCCGACGCGGTCCAACTCAGCGCCGAACAGGTCGACAGGCTCAACAACCTCACGCCGGCCGCCGGTGAGCGGCACGAGGAGGCAGTCATGGCATCTATCGATCGGTGAGTTTGTCGCGGAGGATCTTTCCCGTCGCGTTGCGGGGGAGGTCCTCCACGAGCACGACGTTGCGGGGTGTCTTGTAGCGGGCGAGGTTGGCTCGTACATGCTGGATCAGCTCGTCCTCGGTGACCTCGCCGGCCGGTACTACGTAAGCGACCAAGCGTTGACCGAACTCGTCGTCCGGTACGCCGACCACCACCGCCTCGACCACAGCGGGATGACTCATCAGGCAGTCCTCGACCTCGACCGGGTACACGTTCTCGCCACCCGACACGATCATGTCGTCCTCGCGGCCGTCGACGAACAACCGCCCAGCGCTGTCGAGATGGCCGAGATCGCCGGTGCTCATCCGGCCGTCGACGACCGTCTTGCTGCTGCCGTCCTCGTACCCACCGAACACCAGCCCGCCACCGGCGAAGATCCGGCCGGTGACGCCGGTCCTGGCCGGCTGGTCGTGATCGTCGAGAATCCGGACCGAGCTGCCGAGGCATGGCCGGCCGACCGTGCCTGGTGCCGCTCTCAGGTCGGCCGAGGTGGCGATGGTCGCGATGCCGATCTCGCTGGATCCGTAAGCATCACAAAGCACCGGCCCGAACTGCGCGATGAACCGCTCGGCCAGCGCCGGGCTCAACGCGGACGCGCCCGAGATCACGGCCCGCAACGATCGCAGATCATGCTCAGCGATGGCGGCCGGACCGAGGTCGAGCATCCGCTGCAACATCACCGGCACCGCGACGATGCTGCCGGCCCGGTTCCGGTCGACCGACGCAAGCACCGCCGCTGCGTCGTACCGGCGGGCGAGGATGAGCGGCGAGCCGAGGAACAGCGCCAGCATCGAGTTGAGCAGCCCCAGCCCATGGAACAACGGCGGACAGATCACCATCGGCTCACCCGCCCGCAACCCGATCCGATTGAGCGCACTCGCAGTCAGCCCCGCCAACCCCCAAGCAGTAGGCGCCCGAGGCGCCGCCTTAGGCGCACCGGTTGTGCCGGACGTGAGGATCGTGATGTGCCCGGGTTTGTCCGGCGCCGGCGCCTCCGGCGCTTCACTTACAGCAAGTCCATCGAGAGTCGCAGACATGGTGTCGTCACCATCGTGCCAGGCGATGACGGTGGGGAGGTTGCCGGTGACCTCGGTGAATTCTTCGTCGTGGATGAGGAGGGTGGGGTGGTGGTGTTCGAGGAGCGACTTGAGTTGTGGGGGAGCGAATTCGGTGTTGACGAAGAGGACGTCGGCGCCGAGGCGGGAGGCTGCGAGGGTTGCTTCCAGGAAGCCGCGGTGGTTGCGGCAGAGGACGGCGACCTTGCTGCCGGCAACTATTCCGTACTGCGCTCGCAGCGCCGCCGCCTGTCGTGAGCAGCGTCGATCCAGTTCGCGGTAGGTGATCGTGCCCTGCTCGTCGATCACCGCCGGCTGGTCCGGGAAGCGGATGGCGGCGATCGCTCCGAGTGCAGCCATCGACTGACCCCATTGCCGCAGCGCACGCTCGATTGCGACCAATTGCGTCGGCCGGGCGGACCGCCAGACTCCGGACCTGACCAGCGCGACGGACACCCCGCTCAGCTCGCCCGCGGCGTGCACCAGCCAATCGGGCGGCCGCATCGGCCCGATCGGTCGTGGCCCCAGCCGCCGCGGCGTCATCGGTTTTCCTTGCGGGGCCGGTTCGACAGGCGGTAGTACTGCTCGAACAACCGGTCCGTCGGCACGCGGAAGAGGTTGCCCAAGGCATCGGCCGGGCGGACCAGCGGCGGGGTGATGTTGTGTGGCTTGTCAGCCACCGCCGCGCAGACCTGATCGGCGGCCTGCTCCGGACTCAAGCCGGGCATGCTGTTCAGCAGCGCAGTCGGTGAACTCATCCGCGTGTGCACCAGCCCCATGTAGACAGTCGACGTCGTCACCCCATCGTCGCGCACCTCCTGCGACACACACCGCAACCACATGTCGAACGCGCTCTTCGACGCCAAATACGCCGACCATCGCGCCATCGGCGGAGTCCGTACCCCGGCAGTCGACACGTTGACGATGTGCCCGGAGCCGCGTTCCCGCATCGACGGCAGCAACTCGAGTACGAGCTTGGCCGGCCCTAGGTAGTTGACCGCGTTGGTCCGCTCGATGTCGTGGAACCGCTCGTACGAATCGGCGATCGACCGCCGGATCGACTTGCCCGCGTTGCTCACCAGCACGTCGACATGCCCGTGCTCGGCCAGCACCGTCGCGACCACCTCCTCGACCGCAGCCGGGTCGGCCAGGTTCGCCGGATAGACGAAGGCTTTACCCCCGTCGGCCCGGATCTCCTCGGCCACGACCTCGAGCTGCGCCGCCGTTCGCGCCAGCAGCAGCACCGTCGCCCCGGCGCGGGCCAGCCGCTTGGCCGTCGCCTCGCCGATCCCGTACGACGAGCCCGTCACCAGCACGATCTTGCCGCGCATGGCGAATTCGAGCCGGTCGTCGGGAATCCTGGTCCGCCCGTTGGTCAACGCGACAAGCAGAGGCCACCCGAACGGACGCTTCCCAGTCTCCATACCCCGACATTACCCACTGGTAGCCTCGCTGGCGATCCTCTCCAGCCAGTCGTCGACGAGTATCCCGAGCAGCGCGGGTTGCTCGATCTGCAGATTGTGGCCGGCCCGGTCGAGTACGGCGTACGAGGCGCGGGGGTAGTGGTCGAGCAGCGGGTACTGGTCGGCATAGCCGGTGATGGAGTCTTGCCGGCCGCAGAGGATCAGCGACGGCCGCGTATAGATCGGGCCGCTCTCCGGGGCGATCGACAGCGCCCAATTGCGCCGGATTCGCGCCATCGCCCGGAGGTCGGCCACGTCCAGCCCCGGCTCGACGTCCGCCTGGTATTGCCGCAACACGTCCGCTGTCTGAAGTACAGAAATCCCGGTGAAGTCCTCGAGCTGCGCCGGGGTCAGCGACGCCAGCGCCGCCGGATCGGACTCAAGTACGACGTGCTCGGGCACCGTCCGCTCGGCATGCTCCAGCGCGACCCCGATCGGGCAGATCAGGCCGAGGCCGAGGATCTGGTCCGGCCGCTCCGCCACCAGGCCGCGAGCCAGATAGCCACCGTACGACTCGCCGATCAGCACGAACGGCTCGGCGCCGATCTCGGTGTCGATGAACTCCCGGAGCGCCGCCATGATGCCGTCCGAGCTGTCGATCCCGTCGCCGGAGCTCTTGCCCATCCCGGGCAGGTCCGGATAGAGCCGCCGATAGCCGGGCCGGTTCGCGAAGATCGGCTCGAGACAACCGGTCATCAGCCGGTGGTCAGGGGTCCAGCCGTGCAGCGCGAGCACTGGAGTGCCCTCGCCGTAGGAGACGTGGTGCAGTGCCATCGCCGTGCCCTCCCGCAGTACCGTCTGATCATGTCTCGCAGATCTTCGCACTCGCCTCAGACAGATTCCGCCGTACTGCGTTCCCGGCTGGAACGCGCGAGGGAGGCAGCCGCCGGCACCGGGCTGCTGATCGCGCCGGGCTCCGACCTGCGGTACCTCCTCGGCCGTGAGGGCAGCTCGTTCGAACGCCTCACCACGCTCGTCATCCCCGCCGACGGGCCGCCGGCTCTCGTCGTACCGAAGATGGAAGCACCCGGGTACGACGACGTGCCGACCGCCGAACTCGGCATCGACATCATCACCTGGGTCGACGGCGACGACCCGTACGCCGTTGCCGTCGAGCGACTCGGCAAGCCCGCTCGCGTGGCCGTCAGCGACTTCACTCCGGCGCTGCATGTGCTCGCGATGCGGGCCGCGCTGCCCGGCGTCGAACAGGTGCTCGCCGGACCGATCCTGCGCGAGCTGCGGATGCGCAAGGATGCGGCCGAGATCGACGCGCTGCGCAAGGCGGGAGCCGCGATCGATCGCGTGCACGCTCGGGTCGGGGAATGGCTGCGGGCGGGTCGTACCGAGGCCGAGGTCGGTGCGGACATCGAGGCGGCCATCGTCGAGGAAGGGCACGCCGCGGCCGACTTCGTGATCGTCGGAAGCGGTCCGAACGGCGCCAGCCCGCATCACTCGCTGTCGGATCGGGTGATCGAGCCGGGTGATGTGGTGGTGGTCGACATCGGTGGGCCGATTCCGGAGGGGTACAACTCGGACTCGACCCGGACGTACTCGGTGGGGGAGCCGCGCGAGGCTGATGTCGTCGCGACGTACGAGGTGTTGCGGCTGGCTCAGCAAGCGGCTGTCGACGCGGTGCGGCCGGGGGTGAGTGCGGAGTCGATCGACGCGGCCGCGCGGGAGGTGATCGAGGCCGCGGGCTTTGGTGAGTTCTTTATCCACAGGACGGGTCATGGGATCGGGCTCGACGTGCACGAAGAGCCGTACATTGTCGGTGGGAACGAGCTGATTCTCGAACCGGGGATGGCGTTCAGCGTCGAGCCGGGGATCTATCAGCTGGGTCGCTGGGGCGCGCGGATCGAGGACATCGTGATCGTCACGGAGGACGGCGTGGAGTCGGTCAACCAACGCCCGCACCAGTTGATGGTTGTTTAGCTGGCGCGGAAGGTTTTGCGGTAGGCGAGGGGTGGGATGCCTACTTCGTTGCGGAGGTGGTGACGCAGGGAGGCAGCCGTGCCCAGACCAGCTGCTTCGGCGACGCGTTCGACGGGAAGGCCGGTCGTCTCCAGGAGGTGGCAGGCGTGCCGGACGCGTTGCTGGAGCAGCCAGTTGCCGGGGGACTGGCCGGTCTCGGCCTTGAACCGGCGGCTGAAGGTGCGGACGCTCATCCGGGCGTGATCGGCCATCGCGCCGAGGGTGATCTCGTCGGCGAGTCGCTCGAGCACCCACGCGCGCGTGGGCGCAGTACCGTCGGTGCCTTCGTCCGGGACGACGCGCTCGATGAACTGTGATTGGCCGCCGTCGCGCCAGGGCGCGACGACGCAGTGCCGGGCCGCCCGGTTGGCGACCTCGCTGCCGAAGTCGCGGCGGATCAGGTGCAGGCACAGGTCGACGCCCGCCGCGAGCCCGGCCGACGTGATGATGTCGCCGTCGTCGATGAAGAGCAGATCCTCGTCGAGCAGCACCTTCGGGTAGAGGTTGCGGAACATGTCGGCGCGCTGCCAGTGCGTCGTCGCGGGCCGGCCGTCGAGCAGGCCGGCTGCCGCGAGCACGAAGGCGCCGGTGCAGATCGACGCGATCCTGGCGCCTGGACGGACCGTGGCGAGCGCCGCGGCGAGGTCGTCGGGCAAGGTGCCCTCGTGCCGCGGTTGCGGGATGTACGTCCCAGCGATGATCACCGTGTCGGCCTCGGCGAGGATCTCGGCGCCGTAGTCGGGGAGGATGGTGAACCCGAGCGCGGCCCGAACCGGCTTGCCCGCCTCCAGCCCGCAGATCTTCACGTCGTACAGGTGGGTGCCGTCGGCGGTGGTGGCCTCGCCGAGCACGGTCGGCGGGATGGTGAGGTCGAAGCCGACGACCGGCTCCAGGGCCAGGACTGCGACCCGGTGTGGCGTGAGCTGAGTAGCCATGGCCACATCTTGACACATGGTGGCGGTCTGGCCACTGGTTCGCTGAACATTTGTCCCTCAGACTCGCCTGGTGACAGAGATTCTGGAGAAGAAGGCGGTCCGGCGGCGGTTGCATCGCGCCTGGCCCGTCGCCGCGGTCGGCTTCATCACCTTGATCGGCGCGGCCGGTTTCCGGTCCGTACCGAGCGTGCTGCTCGACCCGTTGCACGAGGAGTTCGGCTGGTCGCATGCGACCATCTCGGCGGCGGTGTCGATCAACCTGCTGCTGTACGGCCTGATCTCGCCGTTCGCCGCGGCGCTGATGGATCGGCTCGGTCTGCGCAAGGTGGTCAGCGGCGCGCTGGTGCTGATCGCGCTCGGCAGCGGGCTGACGATCTTCATGAACTCGTCGTGGCAGTTGCTGCTCTGCTGGGGGCTGCTGGTCGGAATCGGTACCGGGTCGATGTCGATGACGTTCGTCGCGACGATCACCGGGCGCTGGTTCGTGGAGCGCCGTGGACTGGTGACCGGCATCCTGACTGCGGCCGGCGCGACCGGGCAGTTGGTCTTTCTTCCCCTGATCGCTCACCTGGCCGGGGCCTACGGATGGCGGGTGCCCGCGTTGGTCGCGGCCGGCGCGGCGCTTGCCGTAGTACCGCTGGTGTTGCTGTTCCTGCGTGACTACCCGAGTGATGTCGGGCTGCGGGCGTATGGGGCTCCGGAGGGGAGTACTGCGGGGCAGCGGGTCCAGGCGACCGGCAATAGCGGAGTACGGGCGTTGACTGCGCTGTGGACGGCTATGCATCGACCTGCCTTCTGGATGCTGGCCGGTGGCTTCGCGATCTGTGGGGCGTCGACGAACGGTCTGGTCGGGACACACTTCGTGACCGCTGCGCACGACCACGGGATGCCGCCGACCACTGCCGCGTCGCTGCTCGCCCTGGTCGGGATCTTCGATGTGGGCGGCACGATCGTGTCGGGCTGGCTGACGGACCGGTGGGACCCGCGGTACTTGCTGATCGCGTACTACTCGCTGCGTGGGCTCTCGCTGCTGGTACTGCCGTCCCTGCTCGGTCCGACGGCTCAGCCGAGCGTTTGGGTGTTCATCATCTTCTACGGGCTGGACTGGGTGGCGACCGTGCCGCCGACGGTCGCGCTGTGCCGGGAGTGGTTCGGGGTGGACGGGCCGATCGTGTTCGGCTGGGTCTTCGCCTCGCACCAGATCGGTGCGGCGATCGCGGCCACCGGCGCCGGCGCGATCCGGGATGCGCAGGGGAGCTACAACCTCGCCTGGTACCTGGCCGGCGGACTGTGCGCGGCGGCAGCGTTGATGTCGGCGAGTATCGGGCGCCGGATCGCCGTGGCCTGAGTTGCTCGGCTAGCCTCGACATTAGTTGAGGTTGACCGCGCGGCTGAGGGGCGACGACGTGGACATCGAACCGGGCGAGCTGACGGTCGGGCAGTTGGCGGAGCGCAGCGGGGTGGCGATCTCCGCGCTGCACTTCTACGAGCGGCAGAACCTGATCATCAGCCGCCGGACGAGCGGCAACCAGCGCCGGTACAAGCGCGACACCCTGCGCCGGGTGGCGATGATCCGGATCGCCCAGCGGGTCGGCATCCCGCTCGCCGAGGTGGCCGCGATCCTCGCCCTGCTGCCGGACAACCGGACGCCGACCCGGCAGGACTGGGAACACATCTCCGAGTGCTGGCAGGCCGAACTCGACCGCCGGATCGTCCACCTGGAACAACTCCGCGACGACTTCAAGGACTGCGTCGGCTGCGGCTGCCTCTCCCTCGACCGCTGCACCTTGGCCAACCCCTACGACGTCCTGGCCAAGAACGGCCCAGGCCCCCAACGCCTCGTCGCCCCCTCCGGAACCCCTTGCCACCCAGCCAACTGCCGCTGACGACCACGCCCCACACGACCCCACCGCCCAGCGGAATCTGAGGGCTGAGGGAGTTCGGAGGGTGAGTTGTCCACAGGTTGTTGGTGGGGGCGAGCGGAGTGGGGGTGGCGGCGTCTAGGGTCGTCGCCATGGGTGACATCAAGCTGTCGGATGATCGGGCGGCGACCGCCGCGGGACTGATCCGCGCGATCGCCGGTGACGGCGCGAGTCTTCGGGCTGACCAGGAGACCGCGGTCGCGGCGTTGTGCGAGCCGAATGCACGGGTGCTCGTCGTCCAGGCGACCGGCTGGGGCAAGTCGGCCGTCTATTGGGCGGCGACGGCGATCCGCCGGTCGGAAGGTGCGGGGCCGACCTTGGTGGTCTCACCCTTGCTGTCGTTGATGCGCGACCAGGTGGGCGCGGCCGGCCGGGCCGGTTTGCGGGCGGCGACGCTGAACTCGTCGAACGTGGACGACTGGTCGGGGATCGAGAGCGAGCTGCGGTCGGGTGCTATCGACGTACTGCTGGTATCGCCGGAGCGGCTGGCCAACCCGGGTTTCGGCCGGCGGGTGCTGGATGCGTTGGCTGGGCAGATCGGTCTGCTGGTGATCGACGAGGCCCATGCCGTCTCGGACTGGGGGCACGACTTCCGCCCTGACTACCGCCGGGTGTCCGACGTGCTGCAGAAGCTGAACCCGACGACGCCGGTGCTGGCGACGACAGCGACGGCGAACGCTCGGGTGACCGACGACGTGGCGCACCAGCTGGGTGCGTCGACGCTGGTACTCCGTGGTCCGCTGGCTCGGTCGAGTCTGCAGTTGTCCGTCGTGGATGCGTTGTCGCCGCTGGACCGGTTCGCCTGGGTGGTCGATCATCTGCCGAAGCTGCCGGGGTCGGGCATCGTCTATACGTTGACGGTCGCGGACGCGCAACGGTTGGCGGCGGCGATCCAGGAGATCCATGGGGCCGCTGTTCCCGTTGCGGCGTACACCGGGCAGTTGGAGGCGGGGGAGCGCGAGCGGCTCGAGGATGCCTTGCGGGGCAACGAGTTGAAGGCGCTGGTCGCGACCTCGGCGCTCGGGATGGGCTATGACAAGCCTGACCTCGGGTTCGTGGTGCATGTGGGGTCGCCGCCGTCGCCGGTTTCGTACTACCAGCAGGTCGGGCGTGCTGGGCGTGGGATCGACCATGCGGTCGTCGCGTTGCTGCCGTCCGATGCTGATGCGGGGGTGTGGGACTACTTCGCGACGGCGACGATCCCAGTGCCGGAGCAGGTCAACCGGTTGCTGCGCGGGCTGGAGGCGTATGCGCCGGATCAACCGGCGACAGTGCCTTCGCTGGAGGCGGAGACCGGTCTGCGGCGAGGGCGCGTCGAGCTGATGCTGAAGCAGTTGGCGGTTGACGGCGCGGTCGAGCGGGTGGAGCGCGGTTGGGTGCGGACGGCCACCGACTGGACCTTCGACGCGGCGCACTACGACGGCATCGTCTCGGTCCGCCGGCGTGAGGCCGACATCATGCGCGCCTACACCCGCGGCGAACGTTGCCTCATGCAACTACTGCAGGAATCGCTGGACGACCCGTCCGCCGAGCGCTGCGGACGTTGTTCGGTATGCCTCGGCCTGCTCCCCGATCCGTTGAGCGCAGAGCCCCACCCAGAGACGGTGGAGGCGATCACGCGGATGTTGCGCGGCGAGACGCACGTGCTCGAGCCACGCAAGATGTGGCCGGGTGGCGCGTTCGGGGCGAAGGGCAAGATCCCACCCGGCCTGTCCGCCGAGCCCGGCCGCAGCATCGTCTACGCAGACGCCCCCGAGTGGCGCGAGGTAATCCGCTCGGTCTTCAGCCCGACGCCGGATCCAGCCTCCCTGGACGCCCTGAAAGCAGGCTGCGTGGCCGCGCTCTCGCGCTGGCGCGACGCCTGGTCGCGAAGGCCGGAGGTCGTAGTGACACTGCCCGCCGCAGGCCATCGCCAACTGGTCACCGAGGTCGCCGACCACCTGGCCGAGATCGGCCGCCTCGAACGCGCCGAACTGACGGTAGACAACTCCGCCTTCACCGACGACCTCTCCTCCGCCGAAGAAGCAAAAGTCTGGCGAGACGGCCTCTCGGTCGACCCCACCACCACCCAATCAATCACCAACCGCTCAGTGCTCCTCGTGGTAGACGCCTCCTCCTCCCAATGGCCAATCACCGTAGCCGCCGCCAAACTCCGCGAAGCCGGCGCGGCCGCAGTCCTCCCCCTGCTGATCCACAGAAGGCCCTAGCCCTCGGCGACCTGCTCCTCGCCCGGATGCGGGCGGTTGGGTTGGGCGACCTCTGCCGCCGAGCCGATCGGCCCGTCACCCGTCCCGGTTGGTGGGGTCGGGGGCGGGAGTGTTGAAGTGAACGGTTTGGGTGCCGTGGTCGCCGATTTGGATGCCCTGGGCGCCGCGGACGTCGACTGTGTACTTGCCGGCCTGGGTACCGGCTTCGTCCAGGAGCTTGAGGAGTTGCTGGGCAGCGATGATCACGCGGTTGTCGGTGTCTGCGTGGCTTGTCCGGAGTTCCTTGGCCAGCGGAGCCTCCCAGGTTTCCGGGTCGTTCTCGTGTTCCACCAGGGCGATCTCGGCCGAGGGTTTGCCGGCGAATCGGCTGCTGACGAGGCGTTTCAGGCCGTTATAGGCGTCCTTGACGGCAGCGGACGCGGACTCTCCGGCGCCCTTGGCGGCTCCAGCGGCCAGTGCCGTGAGGATCAGTGTCACGGGTTCCATCAGTCGTCCTCCAGATCGTCAGCGGTGTTCGTCCCAGCGGTCGAGGGTCGCACGGTATTCGAGGACGCGTGGATGATGTGGACCCATGATCCGGAGCGCATCGGCGACGAGGACGCGGAGCTCGTCCGCACCGGCTGCCGGGTCGCCTGACCGGGCCCGCCAGACAGCGAGGTTGCGGCGGACGTCGAGCGTCTCGAGATGATCGGGTCCGAGACCGTCGAGGCACAGCGCCAGCAGTTCCTGGTACCCGTCGACGGCGCCGGCCGGATCCCCGGTCAGCCCAAGCCAGGAGAGCAGCTCGTTGCGGGTCGCCAGCGTGTCCGGGTGACCAGGGCCGAGTACCTCCAGTTGGTCGGCGTACAGGTCGGTGAATGCAGCGAGTGCGCTACTGGCCGCGCCGGTTTCGCCGGTCCAGAACGCGAGTTCGTGCCGGGTCGTGAGGCTGTCGGGGTGTTTCGCACCGAAGAGCCGGACCTGATCGGCCAGCACCTGTTTGAGCAGTTCGTGCGCTCCCGCTGCGTCCCCATTCTGGCCACGCCAGTCGGCGAGCTTGAACTGGGTCCGAAGTGTGTGCGGGTGATCAGCACCAAGCACCCGGGATCGGTCGCCGGCCAGTTGTTCGAGCTCGGCGACCGCGCCATCGAGGTCGCCTGCATGGCCGCGACGGTCGGCGAGGTGGTAGCGGGACTCGAACGTGTGCGGGTGGTCCGGACCCAGAACGCGTTGCCGGTCGGCCAGCAGCTCCTCGTACGCCGTAACGCTGCCGGCCGCGTCTCCCGCTTCACCGCGCCAGTAGGCGAGGTCTTCGCGCGCATGCATGCTGTCCGGGTGGTCGCGACCAAGGACGAGTCCGTAGTCGCGGGACACGGTTTCGAGCGCGACGGTCGCGCCGGCCGGATCGCCCCACTGCCCGCGCCAGTGGGCCAGATTGCGTCTGGTGTCGAGCGTTTGGGGATGCGCAGGCCCGAGTGCGCGCAAGCAGTCGTCCAGCAGTTCTTCGTACGCTGCGACGGCCGCGGCAGGGTTGCCTGCCGAGCCGCGCCAGTGGGCGAGGTTGTGTCTGGAGCTCAATATCTTGGGATGGTCTTGGGGAAGCGTCAGTGAGTAGTCCTCCAGCAACGCCTCGGTAGCTGCTGCGGCGCTGGACGGATCGCCGGCGTTACCAACCCAGAACGCCTGGCTGGCTCGAGCCCCGATGGTCACTGGATGTCCGGCTCCGAGCAGACGCGTGAGGTCAGCGACCAGCGGTTCGAGCGCACGCGCGGCTCCGGCGAAGTCGCCGGACTCGCCCTGCCAATTGGCCAGCGAGATCCGAACGGCCAGCAGGTCCGGATGGTCGGGGCCGTCCAGCCGAAGACGGTCGGCCAATACCGCCCGGAGACCGGCCAGGGCGCCAACAGGGTCGCCGGAATCACCTCGGGACACGGCAAGCTCCTGCCGGATGCGAAGACCGTCGATTGACTCAGCCGGTTCGCCACGGAGCATGGTTTCGAAATGGTTGACGGCCGTGAAGGCCAGACCGGCATCGAGAAGGCTGGTGCCGACCCTGAACTGCAGTCCGCGCGGTACCGGCATCGAATGCGAGGCGGCCGCTTGCTCCACGGCAGAAGCGTTGGCGCGCAAGGCGGCTCCGAGGCCCGGGTCACGTTCGATCGCCGGCCAAGCGCCGAGGAGCGCCTCTGCGGCTGTGTTGATCACGCTTACGAGATCATCAGGACGGAGTTCGTCGAGCGTGGAGCGCTGGGCGAGCGCGTGCATGCGGACGGATCGGACCGTGTCATCGGTGTCATGGGCGATCAGGCTGAGCTTGTGCAGATTTCGCAGCGCTCTTCGCGAGTCGGAGGCCGACGCCTCCGTGGCCAGGTAGCGCAGAGCCGACGGCGCGGTCAGCACGGCTTCAGGGATTCCGTTCGGATCCAGTACTGCCGCGAGGCGCAGCAGCGACCGGGCCAACCGATGGGGTGGCATCGCGTCGGCCCGGTCGGCGGCGAGCGACCAGGTACCGGCGAGGGTTCGCTCGTAATCGTCTCCGGATGCCTGTGGATCACTGGGGAAGAGGTCGGTCAGCCGACGTGACCGATCGCCGAGCAGTTCGAGGTACTGCGCGCAGGTGATCCCGTCGTCGATGATCACGGCGGCGGACTGAGCGAGTGCGAGCGGCAGATACCCGAGCGCCGCGGCCAGAGAGGCGGCTCCGTGCAGGGCCTTCTCTGAGCCACCTCGCTCAGGTACCAGCTTGGCCGTCAGATAGCTGAGCGACTGGTCAGGTGTGAAGACCCCGACGTCGACGAGTGGGCCTCGTGCGCTGATCGCCGCATCCCGCCTCCGAGTCGTCGCGATGACCTGGCCGGCCGGTCCTGCGGGCCAGAGCCGGGTCAGATCCGCAGGATCAGCGAGGTCGTCCAGGACGATGATCCAGGAACGATCCGTGCCGGCCAGCCAGTTCAGGAACGCCTCCGCGTCGCGCTCGGCCTCATTGCCGGGTCCGCGTGGTCGTACCTGTCGATATGCCTGCGCATAGGCGGCAACGACGGCCGGGCGCGAGGTCGCGGTCACCCACAACGCGAGATCGACCTTGGAGCGGAGCGCCCGCTCGAACATCGCCACAGCCAGTTGGGTCTTTCCGGTCCCGCCGTCCCCGGCGAGGATCGTGACGCCCGATCCGTCGGACCGATCAGCCCGCTTCTGAAACGCAGCGGCCCGCAGCGGCGCGCGCCCAACAACCACCGGCCACGGCGGCGATTCCTGAGCCGCATAGTGGTGATGCACATGCTGGTGTCCGTGGTCGCCGACATACAGGCCTTGCGCGTTCCGGGCATCAACGTGCATGCGCGGCTCGGCCTCGCCACCGGCCACTGCGCCACCCCCAGAAGCATTCCGTCCCAAGCTGTTTCAGATCCTCCCTCCGATCCTTGGTTGACGCCAGGAATCAGAGGAATGCCGGCGGTGTGCCTTGGAGGGCTCGGGTGGTGGTTTCTGGGTCGGTGAAGAAGTTGGGGAGTTGGGTTTCGGCGGTGTAGTGGCGGTGGAAGACGGGGGTTTGGGAGCCGGACAGGGGCGGGACGATCCAGGTCCAGTCGGTGGGGCAGCGGCGGCCGGCTCGTTCCTCGCGTTCGAGGTGGAGGAGGAATCTGCGGGACTCGGTGTGGTGGTCGGTGATGCTGACGCCGTTCGTGGTGAAGGAGTGCAGGACCGCGCGGTTCAGTTCGATCAGGGCGCGGTCTCGCCAGAGGGTTGCTTCTGACGTGGTGTCCAGGCCCATCCGCTCGGCGACCTCGGGTACCAGGGCATAGCGATCGGTGTCGCCCAGGTTGCGGGCGCCGATCTCCGTGCCCATGTACCAACCGTTGAAGGGCGCGGCCGGATAGGAGACGCCGCCGATGTCGAGGCGGTTGTTGCTGATCACCGGGACGGCGTGCCAGCGCAGGCCCAGGTCGGCGAACCAGGGGAGCTCGGGGTGTTCGAGCGGTACCTCGTTGATCGCCTCGTCGGGGAGCTCGAACATCCGCGGGCCCTCCTCGAAGGTCTCCACCACGAGGGGGAGTACGTCGAAGGCTCCGGGAAGCTCGGGCGGCTGCCACCCGCGCCGGACGAGCTCGCTGGTGAAAGCGCGGTAGCGGGGATCGCCGAGGAGTCGGCCGTCCGGCTGCTCGTATCCGGCGTACCTGATGAGTTGCTCGTTCCAGATCCTGGGGGCTGCCCTGGTCGGCGTCTCGGGGGCGAACACGCTGATCATCGGCCGGATCTTGCCGCCGTTGTGGGCTATTCGCAGATGGTCGAAGCAGTGCTCGGCGACCTCGCCGGCGCTGGTGACGGTCCGCAGATCGCGTACCTGCAGGCTGTGCCAGTACAGCCGGCCGATGCAGCGCGCGTTGTTGCGCCAGGCGACCCGCGCGCCGAAGGTCAGCTCCTCGGTGGTGTGCCAGTAGGTCCCGGTACGGTCGATCTCGCGTCCGACCGCGGCGAGCCGTGGCCCGATCGGGCCGGCCTGCGGATTCTCGGCGTGGAAGAGCGTGAGGAACTCCTCGGCCGCGGCCCGAAGCAGCTCGGCCTCGGCATTGCCGGTACGTCGTTCGTGCACGGGCCCGCCGCCCACCATGCGGTCGACCCGTGCCCGAACCCGCCCGGGCCCTGGTGACGCGCGCCGGCCGGTCGGGGAGGTTCTGCGCCACGCCGTCATGTCAGGCCGGACCCAGACCGCTACCGAACTCGGGCGGCCAGCCCTTGGTGCGATCGGCCAACGTCTGACCTGGTTCCGCGGCCGGTGGCACCGGGCGGATCTGGTCGACCTCGGTGGCGAAGGAGTCCACGATCTCCTGCATGTGCGCGTGCGCCGTCCGGGCGTACGAACGTACCTGCTCGCCGGCCGTGTCCATCGCCGCCGCGACGATCTTGCGTTCCTCGGCGCGGGCCTGGCCGATCCGCTCGCGGGCGTCCCGGCTGACGTCCTGGACCATCTCCTCGACCACCAGCTGGGCTTGGCTGAACATCTGGATCACCTGCTCGTTCACCCGGTCGCCCGCCTGCTCGTGCTCGTCCAGCTCGGCCCGCATCCGCTGCAGCTCCGCCTTTCCACGCTGCAGCTCGGCCTGCAGGCGCTCGTTCTTGGCCTTGGCCTCGCGCAGCTCGAGTTCGGTGGCCTGTACCTGGTCAGCGAGCTGGTCGAGGTAGCCGTAGACCTTGTCCGCGTCGAGGCCGCGGATCCGCCGCTGGAACGTCTCTTCCCGGATGGAGCGCGGTGTCTGATGTGGAGAGCGGTGTCGGCGGTTGGTGATCGTCACTTGCTGTCTCCTGACCTGATAGCGCCGGGCCGGCTGCGTGTTCGCCCGCGGCTGCGTAGTAGAAGTGCTCGTACTTGATGTGCTCGGGACGCAGGCCGGCCGCGGCCAGCTGCTCCAAGGTGTGCGCGACCATCTGCGGACCACCGCACACCATCGCCGTCCGCCCGATCAGCGACTGCCGCGCCGCGATCGTGCCGACCTTGCCGCGCGTTCCGGGATAGGACGGGTCGTCGGAGACGACCTCCGTGTACTCGAACCACGGCCGGTTCTCGGCCAGGTCCCGGAGTCGCGGACGGTCGTACAGATGCCAGGGCATCCGGACGCCGTGCAGCAGATGGACAGTTGGTCCAATATGAAATCGTTGCCACTCGAGATCGATCTGCTCCAGCACCGCCAGCAGAGGAGCCAACCCGGTCCCGCCGGCGACCAGCAGCAAGTCCCGAGGGTCGCCTTCGCGCCGGGTGAGCCGCTCACCGATCGGTGCACCCAGTTTCACCACGTCGCCGGCTTTCAGGGACCGTACGACCGTCGGACTCACCTGGCCGCCGTCGATCTGCTGTACCTGCAGGTCGATGGAGCCGTCCGGGCGCGGGGCGTTGGCCGGGCTGAAGTATCGCCACTGCCGGGGGCGCTGGGGGATCTCCATCGACACCGACTGACCGGGCAGGAACTGGAACGCACGCCTGGGACGGACCGTCAGCAAGGTGAGGTCCATGGTGCGGCGCTCGGCCGAGATCACGTCGGCGTCCCACCAGTCAGGCGTGGTTTCCGAGGAGGTCTCCGCCGCCTCGACCATGATCCGAGCGACCACCTGGTAGGCGGCCGTCCAGTGTGCGGCCAGCTCCTCGTCCCATTCCGGGCCGAGGAAATGCATCAGGGTCGCGCACAGCGAGGCGCCGACCGCGTTGTAGTGCTCCGCGACGACGGCGTACTTGCGGTGGTCGCGGCCGAGGTGCTGCAGGAAGTTCGCATCCTTGTCCAGTTGGTCGGCATGGCTGACGATCCGGCCGAGCGCGCCGACGAACTTGTCCCGTTGGTTCGCCATCGAGAGCGGGAACATCGACCTGACCTCGGGATGAGCCACGAACAGGTGCGAGTAGAAGTACAGCGGCACCTGTTCGCCGTGCTCGGTGACCAGGTCCCAGCTGCGTTGCAGGGCATAGGCGTCCACAGGGATTCGTTATCCGGCTCGGAAAGGCAGCTCCTCGAGAGATCCGGACCACCCATCGCTGGGCATTCCGTACGACAACCGTTCGTCGGTGGCGCGTGCCGACTGTGCTGACAAGGGTTCCCTCCCAATCCTGTCCCCGAGTCCTGCGAATGCTTAGACCTCTCACGACTACCCCCACCCCAACCCGCCGAAACTGGCCAAACGGACCTATTCGTCTCGAAAACGTCCAGCAATCGCTTACCCCTGTGCCACACCTATTTGAAGGTTGCCCAGGGCAAGTAATTCGAGCTGTGAATGGTGCGGCCCAGCCCTTGCTCTCTTCGTGCGGAGGTAGTAGGCAGCAGGCCGTTGGGTCGAGTGATTCGCTGGGCGATGGCGACTGCGTTGCTGAGGTAGACCTTGCCGTTCCAGTCCTCGCAGGTGATCAGCACCAGGCGGCCTGGCGCGGCCTGGTCGAAGATGCGGGTCGCGTATTTCGCGAGGGTCTGTCTCCGGTACGTCGTGACGGTGGTGACTCGGTGGCCGATGGTTCGGGATGGCGCCGGCACCGGCTGACCTGACGAACGTACGACCCGGGATCCGGCTGATCGGAGCGCTCTCGCATCTGCCCGGCATGCTCGGGGTGATCATGCTTCTCTACTACTTGACAGGCGCGGCCACCGAGAAGTCGGCGGTCATCGCCTACTCCCGGCCACTTCGCCCGAGCCCTGGAATTCGATCGCGACCTGTACGGCGTAGCCCGCCAGACAAGCCTCGTAGAACGCGAACTCCTCTGGGCCCGGCACCAAGGCCTGCAGATCCCCACTTACATCGTCAAAGCTCTCGAAGAAGCAATCGCCCTAGGTGTCACAGCAGGGGATGGTGTTCGGACTTAGAGCTGGGTCGGTCGGGAAGTGGCCGGCTCCGGCTCCTCCGGGGAGTCGTCCTTCGCACGGAATAGGACAGATGATGACCAGTCCCCTCGAACAGGTAGCCGGCCGGGCCGGGAGGCGGCTTTCGACGGCTGCCGTGCTGGTTGCCGCGCTTGCTTTCGCGAGTTTGACGCCGTCGCTGAGTGCCGATGCCCAGGGCAGTCACGCGCCGAAGCCGACCATCGTGCTGGTGCACGGTGCGTGGGCGGATGCGTCGAGCTGGCAGCGTGTCATCGAACAGTTGCTGGACGACGGATACACGGTGCGGGCCATCCCGAACCCGTTGCGCTCACTCTCGGGCGACGCCGCATCGGTGCGGGCGTTCGTACAGACGATCCCGGGACCGGTCGTCCTCGTCGGGCACTCGTACGGCGGGGCTGTGGTGACCAATGCGGCCACCGGGCTCCCGAACGTCAAGGCGCTCGTCTACGTCGACGCGTTCGCGCTCGACGAGGGCGAGTCCGCGCTGCAGATGGCCGGGCCGGACTCCGCGCTCTCGGTGGCGGATCCGACGACGGTGTTCGATTTCGTACCGGCCGGTCCGCCCACGCCCGCCACTGACCTGTTCCTCAAGAGGTCGACTGTCTTCACGTCCTTCGCCACCGGCCTGGACAACGACGAGAAGGCGATGGTCTACGCGACCCAGCGACCCGGCGCCTTCGGAGGTCTGGCCGACCAGTCCGCCACCCCGGCCTGGCGCACCATCCCGTCCTGGTACCTGATCGGCACCGGTGACAAGATCATCCCGCCGACGGTCCAGCGCACGATGGCCAAGCGGGCCGGTTCCAACGTGACCGAGTTCGACGAGGGACACCTCGGCCTGATCTCGGACTCCAAGACCACGACGCAGGTGATCGAGAAGGCCGCCCGATCGGTCCACTAGACCGTGTGCGGGCTGATGAACAACCGGGAGCCGATCTCGGGGTTCGTCAGCCCGTCACCGGCCGGCGTGGCGATCTGCTCCTCCTGCGGGTGAGCGTTTCGTAGGAATCCTGGGACTGTTGGCGGACAGTGGCTCATCCGGCCGTGACCGGGCTGATGGCGTCGATCAAGGTCGGGTCGAGTTGCCGGCGCGAGGTGACGGCCAGTTTGCTGAACACCTTGCGGAGGTGCCAGTCCACGGTATGCGGGCTGAGGAACAGCTGGCTGCCGATCTCGTGATTGGTGAGCCCGTCCGCAGCCAGGCGGGCGATCTGCGCTTCCCTCGCGGTGAGGATCTCGCGGTTGGTGTCCTCCTGTCTCCGGGGCGCCGCGCCTGTGGCCGCCAGCTCCTGGCGGGCCCTCGCGGCGAAGGCCTTGGCGCCCATCTCGTTCAAGCTGTCGTGAGCCAGGCGAAGCTGGAGCCGTGCGTCGTGTCGGCGGTTCTCGCGACGTAACCACTCGCCGTACAGCAGGCGTGCGCGGGCGAGGTGGACGACCATTCTGGTGCGCCCGAGTCGCTCGACCGCCTCCTGGTACTGCGCATCGGCATCATTGCCCTCGGCAACCAGTGCGGCAGACCGCGCCAAGAGACCCAACGCCCAGTCGGTACCGGCCGCGCGGGCGCGCTCCTCGAGTTGACGCAAGGCATCGGTTGCCGCTGCCGCGGCGTTGCTGTGTGCGGCGGCTTCGATGGACTCTACGAGCGACCAGGCGAAGAAGCCGAGATCCTCATGCTCACAGGCCTTCCGGGCCGCTTCGTGTGCGACGTCATAGCGGCAGAGTCCGTTGTAGAGAACGGCGGTCGCGTGCATGGCCAACCCAAGCGCCCGGCCCTCGCCGCGGGCGATCGCATCCTGTACGGCGGCCTCGATCAGGTTGGCCGCCAGGCTCTCCTCACCGCGCCACGCGGCGAGCATCAGCCGACCGTCTCGCAGTGGCGTGGTGCCGGTGGCCGCAGCGATGGCGTCCGATTCGGTGACCAGCATGGCCGCGGTGGCGAATTCGCCTGCGTGCAGGTGGACGACAGCGCGATAGGTGAGTGCTCCGGGCAGCACGCCGAGTGCTCCCTGTCCGCGGGCCAGTTCGACGCCGCGGTCGGTCAGCTCGTGCCATGCCTCGTCGTCCCAGAGCTCAGGTGCGACCGGGCAGCCACGCCAAAGCCACTGCACGACCTTGTCGTCGCCGCGAGCTGCCGCCTGACGGAAGGCCTGAAGTGCTTTTCGCAGCGAGGGAACGGCGACCTGGTACCCGTCCGTGAACCGTGCCGCGACCCCGTCCAGGAGCAGATCCATCGCGCTGGTTGCCTGGGCCGGGTGCTTGGCCGGGGGCTGGGCCGCCCGAGCCGCCTCGGCTGCTTTCTCGACATTTCGATGGCTGCCGAGCCGGCCCGCGAACACAGCGGCGCCGAGCGCTTCCAGGTACGCGTCGCGCGCCGACGGGTCGTGGAGGGCCTCGAGCCGGTTGGCCGCGTCGAGCAGCGACGTCCCGGCCTCCTTGCCGCGTCGGTGGGCGAAGTTGATCTGGGCTCGCAGCCGGGCGAGGTTCGCCCGGTGAAGGTCGTCGACCGGACCGATCTCGGCGGCGGAGAGGAGGTCGTACGCGGCGTCCGGTTCGCCGGCGCCGAACTTGGCTCCGGCGGCGGTGAGCGCTCGCTTGGCGCGACGGCTGGGGTCGGGAGTCAGCTCAGTGGATCGCTGGAGGAATGCTGCCGCCGTCCCGACACCGCCACGGGCTTGGGCCCGAGCCGCTGCACCCTCCAGCTCGGCGGCCACCTTCTCGTCGAGGCCCATGGTCGCATTGGCACGATGCCAGGCCCGGCGGTCAGGGTCCAGGGCCGCGTCGGTGGCGTCCGCCAGGGCACGGTGCACAGCGCGCCGATCTGCTGGTGAGCCCGACCCGTACGCCGCCGAACGGATGAGCGGATGGCGGAACCGGACTCTCGATCCGATGTCGATCAGGCCGGCCGACTCCGCAATGGCGGCGGCGCCGGAGCTGATCCCCAGCCGATCGGCGGCTCGCCAGAGCAGGACAGGATCGCCGACCGGCTCGGCCGCGGCCATCAGCAAGAGGAGCCGGGTCTCACCAGGCAGAGCCTGGAGGCGCCGGAGGAAGCCCTCCTCGAGCTTGCTCGCCAGCTGGTCCGAGTCCGCCGGGCCGAAGCCGGACGCCAGCTGTCCCGCCGAGAGGCTGCGGGGCAACTCGATCAGCGCCAGCGGATTGCCGCGCGTCTCCGCCACGAACCTGTCCCGCACGCGTTCGTCCACGACCCCTGTGACAGTGGTGTCCAGCAACGCGCGGGCATCGTCATAACTCAGCCCCGTCACGACGAGTTCAGGCAGACCGGTCAGCTCGTTGGCGTCACCATGCTCACGGATCGCGAACACGAGCGCGACCCGCTCGGCCAGCAGCCGGCGGGCGACGAAGGCGAGGGTCTGGGCGGACATCCGGTCGAGCCACTGGGCGTCGTCGATCAGGCAGATCAGCGGCGCGTCCTCGGCGGCCTCGGTGAGCAGATTGAGCATCGCCAGCCCGACCTGGAACCGGTCCGGTGGCGTCCCGGCGGTCAGGCCGAACGCAGTACTCAAGGCCTCGTGCCGTGGATCGGAGAGCCGGTCCCGCAGCCGCCCACACAGTTGGTGCAAGCCCCCGAAGACCAACTCCATCTCGGATTCGACGCCCGCTGCGCGCGCGATCCGGCAGGACGGCGCGTTCGCCTCGAGGTAGTCCAGCAGGGCGGTCTTCCCGATGCCGGCTTCGCCGCGGAGTACCAGGGCAGCGCTGCGCCCGGCCCCCAGATCGGCTACCAGCCGATCGAGAGCCTCACACTCGCGCCGCCGGCCTTCCAGTTGCAGGCCCTGGTCCCGGATCTTCATCGCCCACCGTCCAACCCAAGAGCCTAATCATGGTCAGCGCCCGCGGCAACGAAATGGCTCAAGCAGCAAGATCCGCGGCCAGCAACTCTTCGAGATCGCCGAGGTCGCCGGCCCGGGCCGCGTTGAGGAACCCTTGCAGGAAACGCTCCAGGGCGGGCGTGCTCACGGCCGCCCGCCGGTCGGCGCCGATTCGCTGACGGGACCGGCAGACCAGCTGCCTGGTGTTGGCCGCGCCGAGGTGGAGGAACTCCGACAGCTCCGGGTACTGGTAGTCGAATGCCTCCCGCAGGACGAAGGCTGCGCGCTCCCGCGGCGTCAGGCTCTGCAGGATTATCAGCACGGCGTGCTCGAGCGCATCGCGGTGTTCGGCGCTCGTCGCCGGGTCGTCGCCCGGGTCGGTCTGCTCGGCCGCCAGTGAGGGCCTCGGGCACTCGCGGCGGCGCCGGGCCGACTGGGTGACGTTGATGGCGAGCCGGGTGGTCATCGTCGCCAGCAGCGCCTGCGGGTCGAGAACCGCCGTACGGTCCGTGTGCTGCCAGCGGAGCCAGGTCTCCTGGACGATGTCCTCGGCCTCGTTCGTCCCGGAGAGGTAGCGGTGCGCGATCGCCAGCAGCCGGGGCCGGACCCGGACGAAGGTCGCGACGGCCTCGTCGTCCCAGCTCTGTTCCGCCCCGTCGAGGTTCATGATCCCGGCCTCCTGGTCGCATCGGCTGTGCTTCTGCTTTCACAGTGCGACGCCGACCGCGTGGGCCGCGTCCCGGGAAGCACGTGGTGAACGCGTGGTTGCGGTCCACCACGTACCGCCCGGACCACGTGGCCGGGACGGCTCAGTCGGTGCCGAGCGCCTTGCGGAGTACGTGGATCGCCTGCTCGACAGCGCCCGTGGTAGCGGCCGTCTCACGGAGCGGGTTGAGCATCATGAAGTCGTGGATGATCCCGTTGTACCGCAGCGAGGTGGTTCGTACGCCGGCCTCGGTCAGCCTGCGTGCGTACGCTTCGCCCTCGTCACGCAGTACGTCGTTCTCGTCGACGATCAGGAACGCCTCCGGCAGCCCGGAGAGCCGCTCGAGGCTGGCGCGCAGCGGGGAGGCGGTGATCTCGGCTCGCTTGGTCACGTCGGGCAGGTAGCAGTCCCAGAACCAGGCCATCCCCTTGGCCGTGAGGAAGGGGCCGTCGGCGAACTCGCCGTAGCTGTCGGTGTCCTGTCCGGCGTCGGTCACCGGGTAGTACATCGACTGGTGGACGAAGGTGACGTCCCCGCGCTCGTCGGCGAGCAGCGCCAGCGCCGCGGTCATGTTGCCGCCGACCGAATCACCGGCCACCGCCATCCGCGTCGCGTCGAGGTTCTCGGTCGAACCGTGCTGGGTGAGCCACTGCGCCGCCGCATAGCCCTGCTCGATCGCGACCGGGTACTGGGCCTCGGGGGAGCGGTCGTACTCGACGAAAGCGATCGCGGCATTCGTCCCGACCGCCAGTTCGCGAACGAGCCGGTCATGGGTGCCGGCGTTGCCCAGAACCCACCCGCCGCCATGCATGTACAAGACGACCGGCAGGGTGCCGGCCGCGTCCACCGGCTTCACGATGCGGACCTGCACGTCGCCGGCCTCCGCCGGGACGGTGATCCATTTCTCGGCCACGTCGAGCTTGGCGATCGGCGCCGCCTGGACGTCGTCGAGGACCTTGCGCGCGCCGTCCGGCCCGAGCTCGTACAGGAACGGCGGCTTGGCCGTCGCATCCGCGAACTCCTGCGCGGCCGGCTCGAGAAAATGCCTGTTCATGAGGGATTCCGTCCTTCCGGATCCGGGGTGGGGTGTCCCTCATTAGTCCGGACGGGATTCCGCGCTGTGACAGCTCACTCGACCAGTTTGCCGTCGCTGGAGACGTGCCGCATGAGGGTGCTGAACTCTTCGGGGATCGGGGGGATCTCCTCGCGTTCGACCTCGCCGGGGGCTGACCAGACGAGGTTCACCCGGAGGGACTCGTCCAGCTCCGGATAGTCCGAGCGGTTGTGGCAGCCGCGGGTTTCCCGGCGTACCAGGGCAGCGTCGAGCGTCGCCCGGGCGGCCAGGGCGGAGGCCTCGAGGTCGAAGGCGTGGGCGAGGTCCTGGAAGCCGGCGATGTCGGGATGGACGCCGAGTCGCGTCATCCGCTCCTCGATCTCGGTCAGCTCGGCCAACCCCGCCTGCAGGCCGGCCTCGTCTCGTACGACGCCCGCGCGCGACGTCATCGTGTCGCGCAGTGCCCGCTGCAGCGCCCGGACGTTCTCCTGGCCGTTGCCTGCCAGCAGCGCGTCGACCTCGGCCCGTGCCTCGGCGACGACCTCCGCGGACCGTTGCTGCGACTGCCGGTCGATCGAGTACTTCGCTGCCTCCTCGCCGACGATCCGGCCGAAGACCAGCAACTCGATCAGGGAGTTGCCGCCGAGCCGGTTCGCGCCGTGCAGGCCACTGGCCGCCTCACCGATCGCGTACAGGCCGTCGACGCCGGTGCCGTGGTCTTCGGGCCGCACCCACACGCCGCCCATCGAGTAGTGCGCGGTCGGTGCGATCTCGATCGGCTGCTTGGTGACGTCGAGCATCTGGAGTTCGAGCAGTGTCTGGTAGACGCGGGGGAGCCGGCGCATGATCGTCTCGCGGGGCAGGTGCGACACATCGAGCCAGACGCCGCCGTTCGGAGTACCGCGGCCTTCCTTGATCTCGGTGTACGCCGCGAGCGCGACCCTGTCCCGGGTGGACAGCTCCATCCGCTCGGGGTCGTACCGCGTCATGAACCGCTCACCGAGCGCGTTCCGCAGCTGCCCGCCCTCGCCGCGGGCTGCTTCGGAGACGAGAGTCCCGGCGGCGTTCTCGGGCTCGATCAGGCCGGACGGGTGGAACTGGACCAGCTCGGGGTCGCGGATCCGACCGCCCGCGAGCAGCGCGAGGCGGAAGGAGTCGCCGGTGTTCTCGTCGCGGCGGGACGACGTGCGGCGCCAGATCCGGGTATGACCGCCCGCGGCGAGGATCACTGCGTCGGCGTGGATGACATAGCGCCGGCCGGTTGTCAGGTCGAACCCGTACGCGCCGAAGACGGCGTTGTCGCGGACCAGGATGCGGGTCACGTACACGGTGTCGAGGATCGGCACGCCGAGCTGGACGGCCCGGTTGATCAGCGTCCGCTGGATCTCCAGGCCGGTGTAGTCGCCGGCGAACGCGGTCCGCCGGTACGTGTGCGCGCCGAAGAACCGCTGCGAGATCCGCCCGTCGGCCTCGCGGGCGAACGGCATCCCGTAGCTCTCCAGGTCGGCGATCCCGCGGGCCGCGTTCTCGGTGACGATCTGCACCGTGATCGGGTTCGCCAGCAGGTAGCTCTCCTGCAGTGTGTCGGCGGCGTGCTGCTGCCAGGTGTCCTCCGGGTCCATCGTGGCGAGCGCCGCGTTGATCCCGCCGGCCGCGAGCGAGGTGTGCGCGTCGGCCCGTGGACGCTTGCCCAGGGCAAGTACTTCGACCCCTTGTTCGGCCAGCTCGATCGCCGCCCGTAGCCCGCCGCCCCCGGTGCCGATCACCAGGACGGAGGTGGCGATCTGCTGTTCGTCGGTACTCATCGAAGCTCCTGTTCGGTTGCCGATACTTCGTGGTCGTAGTCGCAGTACGTGAGGTCTTGGTGCCGTACGCGATACAGCTCGAGCCGCTGGTGGTGGTAGTCGTCCGTCTCGCCCAGCCACTCCATGCCGATCCGCTGCGCCGTCGCGGCGGCACGGGTGTTGTCCGGTCCGATCAGCGCGAAGACCTCGTCGACACCGCCGCGGTGCATCGCCCACCGGGTCAGGGCGCTACCGGCCTCGGCGGCGTAGCCGTGTCCCCAATTCGGACGGCCGAGGTGCCAGGCGATCTCGAGGTCCTTCCACGGCGGCAGGTGGACGAGCGCCGCGCCGCCGACGAGCTGCCCGGTGTCGCGCCTTTCGACGGCCCAGTGACTGGCCGGTACGACGTCCTCGGTCTGCCAGCGGCGCAGTACGTCCCGCATCGTCTGCACATTCGGAACCCAGGCCATCGCGGGAGTGAGCCAACGAGTCACCTCCTCGTCGCCGTAGATGACCAGCGCATCGTCGGCGTCGGCGTCCCGCCAAGGCCTGAGCAGTAGTCGTTCGGTCTCGATGGTCGGGTTCATCTCACGCTCCGCGGCTGAAGGACCGGCTGGTCCGGGTCGGCACTGGCTATGACCGGGTACGCCGCCGCGCTGTGACATCGCGTGCGCGAGATAGCGCTATCGCGGAGCAGGCGTGGCGATTTAGCCTCTGGTGAGGGGTGGTGGAGCCATGGCGGTTGGTGGGTCCGGCCTTCGCGGGCGGCGTACGGAGTGTGCTCGGCTGGACCAGTTGGTGTCCGGCGTGCGCTCCGGGGACGGTCAGGTGCTGATCGTCCGTGGCGAGGCGGGGATCGGTAAGTCGGCTCTGCTCGAGTACCTGGTCGGTCGGAGCGACGAGTGCCAGATCGCCCGGGCAGCCGGGGTCGAGTCAGAGATGGAACTTCCGTTCGCCGGCCTGCACCAACTGTTCGCTCCCATGTGGCGTCTCGGCGATCGGCTGCCGCCTCCCCAGCGGGACGCGTTGGCGGTCGCCTTCGGGCTGGAGTTCGGTGATCCGCCGGATCGGTTCCTGATCGGCGCGGCGGCGCTGAGTCTGTTGTCGGCGGCCGCCGACGGACGGCCGTTGGTGTGTGTGATCGACGACGCGCAGTGGCTGGACCAGGCGTCGGCCCAGACGCTGACCTTCGTCGCACGGCGGCTGTTCGCTGACCACATCGGCCTGGTGTTCGCAGTCCGTGAACCCGTGACCGCGCCGGAGTGGCATGGGTTCGACTCGTTGGTGGTCGGCGGCCTGGCCCACGCGCATGCCGGGGCGCTGCTTGATGCGGTCGTCCCCGGCCGGCTGGACGAACGCGTCCGGGACCGGATCGTGGCGGAGACCAGGGGCAATCCGCTGGCGCTGCTCGAACTGCCACGAGGGTTGACGGCGGGGGAGCTGGCGGGTGGGTTCGAGCGTCCGGACGCGCGGCCGATGGCGAGTCAGATCGAGCAGAACTTCGCTCGCCGGGTGCAGGCGTTGCCGGCGGACACCCAGCAGTTGCTGTTGACGGCTGCCGCCGAGCCGGTTGGCGACGTACCGCTGCTGATGCTCGCGTTGGCGGCGCAGGACGTGCCGATCAGCGCGGCGGCGCCCGCCGAGGCGGCCGGCTTGGTGGAGCTCGGGGCGCGGGTCCGGTTCCGGCATCCGTTGGTGCGCTCGGCGGCGTACCGGTCGGCGGATCCGGTGGATCGACGGCGCGCTCATCAAGCGCTGGCGGGGGTGATCGATCCCGAGCTCGATCCGGATCGCCGGGCGTGGCATCAGGCGAGCGGGGCGGACGGGCCGGATGAGGCTGTCGCGGCCGAGCTGATGAGCTCGGCGAGCCGGGCGCAGCGGCGTGGTGGGGTCGCGGCCGAGGCGGCATTCTTGCAGCGGGCGACGGAGCTCACTCCGGACCCGGCCCAGCGCGCTGTCCGGGCGCTGAGCGCGGCCATGGTCACGATGCGGGCGGGCGCTTTCGAGAACGCTTCTCGGCTCCTGGCGATCGCTGGTCAGGTACCGCTGAACGCTCTGCACTCGGCGCGGGTCGGCCTGGTGCGCGCGCAGTTGGCCTTCGCGGCCGGGCACGGCTTGACGGCGGCGCCGCTGCTGCTCGACGTGGCTCACCAGCTGGAACCGCTCGATCTCGACCTTGCCCGGGACACCTGCCTCGACGCGATGACGGCCGCGCAGTTCGCCGGGCGGCTGGCCGGCGAGATCGGGCTGGCCGAGACCGCGCGAGCGGCCCTGGCGCTTCCGAAGCCGGAGGTGACTCGCAAGCGGGATCTGGTGCTGGAAGGCGCCGCGACGCTGTTCACCGATGGGTATCCGGCCGCGGTCGCGCCGGCTCGGAAGGCGATCGAGGCGTTCTCCGTGGATGCCGGGGCGCCGGACCACGATGATCTGCGGTGGTTGTGGCTGGCATCGCTGCTGGCCGTCAATCTGTGGGACGACGACGGATGGCAGGTGCTGACGGCGCGGCATGTGCGGATCGCCCGCGAGCTCGGGGACCTCAACCAACTTCCGCTGGTGTTGAGCCACCGGGTGTTGCTGAATCTGTTCGCGGCGGAGATCTCGACGGCCGAGTCCCTGGTTGCGGAGGTCAAGACGGTCAACGACGCGACCGGGGTCGGACTGACGTCGTACGGCGCGCTCTGTCTGGCCGCGTGGCGGGGGCGGCCGGAGGAGGCCGGGCCGGTGATCGCCGCCTGCCGGGAAGAGGCGACGGCGCGAGGTGAAGGGGGCGGGATCACGACTGCTCACTTCGCGAACGCTCTACTCCTGAACGGTCTTGCCAGGCATGAGGAAGCGCTGGTGGCGGCTCAGGCGGCGACCGGTTTTCCGCCTGAGCTCGGCGTCTTCAGCTGGGCGCTGCCGGAGCTGATCGAGTCGGCGGTGCGCAGTGGCCGCCCGGAGCTGGCCGCCGACGGTTTCGACCGGCTGAGGGAGATGACGCAGGCCTGCGGTACCGACTGGGGTCTTGGCGTGCTCGCGCGATCGGCGGCTCTGTTGACCAGTGCGCGAGCGGCGGCGGAGTCGGCGTACCAGGAAGCCATCGAGCGTCTCGGGCGATCACGGATGCGGATGGACCTCGCCCGGGCACACCTCCTCTACGGCGAGTGGCTGGGCGGGCAGAGCCGGCGCCAAGACGCGAGGGTCGAACTGCGGACGGCGTACAAGCTGTTCTCCACCGCCGGAGCCGACGCCTTCGCAGACCGCGCCGGCCGCGAGCTCGCCGCCACCGGCGAAACAGTCGGCACCCGCACCAGCCGCGTCACCGACACCCTCACGCCCCAAGAAGCCCACATCGCCGAACTCGCCGGCACCGGCCTCACCAACGCCGAGATCGGCGCCCAGCTCTTCCTCAGCCAACACACCGTCGACTGGCACCTCCGCAAGGTCTTCCAAAAACTGGGAATCACCTCCCGCCGCCAGCTTCGCCCTTGACCGCACTGCGTTGCACGGGCGTCAGTCGGCTGCGGCCTCGGTGATCGACCTGGGCGAAGGCACGTCGGCGAAGAGGAGGTTGCCGGCCGGCATCATCCAGGTCATCACCTCGACGGCGAGGCGGCCGGCTTGGACGGCGGGGTCGGCTTCGGCGTGGTGGCGGGCAGTTTCCTGGTCGACGGACCAGATCGAGAAGCCGCGGTAGCGCTCGTCGTCCTGGTCGGTCAAGGGGCCGCGGACCAGGATCAGGCCGCGGTCGCGGAGGCCGGCGCCGTGGGCCAGGTGCCGGTTCTGGAGGTCGGTGGCTTCCTCGTCCGTCATCACGGGGGCGGCGGGACGCAACGTCAGCAGGATGACGGTGTAGCGGTCGAACTGCACGTGCTGACGGTACGGGTCGACGCGCTGAGGTACTAGTAGATGTCTCGTACGTAGCGTTTCGTCGAGGCCAGGCTCTTCACGTACGCGTCGGCCTCGTCGGGGCTGAGGTGGCCGTGGTGGGTGATGATGTCGCGGAGGCTTTGGTCGACGTCCTTGGCCATTCGGGTCGCGTCGCCGCAGACGTAGACGTGGGCGCCGTCTTCGAGCCAGGCCCAGAGCTTGGCGCCGTGCTCGCGCATCCGGTCCTGGACATAGATCTTGTTGCGCTGATCACGTGAGAACGCGAGATCGATCGACGTCAGTACACCGTCGCGCTGCAACGCGGTCAGCTCTTCCTGGTAGTAGAAGTCGGTGGCCTCGTGCTGCTCACCGAAGAACAGCCAGTTGGGTGCACGATCCCCACGCGCGCGCCGCTCGTCCAGGAACCCGAGGAACGGCGCGACGCCGGTTCCGGGTCCGATCATCACCATCGGTACGCCGGGATCGGCCGGCGGCTGGAAATGCGGCGCGGGCTGGACGGTCACCGCGACCGGGTGGTCCAGCGGGGCGTCGGCGAGGTAGGTCGAGCACACGCCCTTGCGACCGACACCCAGCGGACCGGCGTACCGGATGACGGACACGGTCAGGCTGATGCGGTCCGGGCTGGTCAGCGGGCTGGACGAGATCGAGTACTGCCGGGGCTTGAGCTTCGGCAGCAGGTCGGCCAATCCCTGTGCGGTGAACGCAATGCTGTAGCAGGAGACAAGATCGACCGCCTGCTGACCCCACAACCACTTGGCGAGCTCGCCCTTGTTGTCGGCCCGGAGCAGCGTCTTGAGCTCGACATCGCCGGTCTGGTCAGCGACGAAACGCAGCAGGTCCGGCGTGATGCGGGTGATGTCGAGATGATCGCGCAGCGCGGTCGCAACCGGTACTGCGGTACCGCCGAGCTCCACCTCCGTCGCGGGGTCGATCCCGGTGGTCGTCAGCCATTCCTTGACCAGGTCGGGGCAGTTGCGCGGCATGACACTGAGCGAATCGCCGACCTGATAGGTCAGGCCGGTCCCTGTCGTGTCGAAGGTGAACTGCCGGACCTCCTTGCCAGCGCCCGGCCGGCTGAGCAACCGGTTCTCCACCAAGCGGGCGAGTTGCGCGGGCTTGCGGCGTGATGCAGCACTTGCGACCGGGGCCGGCTTCAGCTCGTCGACAAGCTGTTCGAGCCAGGCGCTGCCGGAGTCGTCACCCTCGCAGTCGACCCTCGGCAGCAGCTGTACCGCGCCCAACTCGGCAAGACGCGTGTCGAGGCGCCGGCCGTGGCCGCAGAAGTTGTCGTAGCTCGAGTCGCCGAACGCGAGGACGGCGTACCGGATGCCGGCGAGCGAGCCCGGGGGAGCGCTCTCCAACGAATCCCAGAACGTCGTGCCGTTGTCCGGCGCATCACCGTCGCCGAAGGTGCTCGTGATGAGGACGAGGTCGGCCTCGCGCGGGATCGCGTCGAGGGAGAGATCAGCCATGCAGTGCGCGACCGGGGCAAGCCCGGCGGCGACGAGTCTCGGCGTCGTGGTGTCGACGGCGAACTCCTCCGCAGTACCGGTCTGCGATGCCCACAGGACATACAACGGGCGGCCGGTCGGAGCCGGAGCGGGAACGGCCGGGAGACGCGAGAACATCCCCGCCAGTACGCCGTTGACCCACAGCGCGCGATCCGCGGCGAACGGCGCGCCTGCGGGCAGCACTGGAACCGCTCCGTCGAGAGAGCGCGCTCCCACCCCTTGGAGAAACCCGGCAAGATAACGCTTCTCGTCATCGGTCAGCTCGGGTCGCGTAGCAGGCAACCCGAAGACGTCCGAGGGTTCCGGCTGCTTGCTCACCACGGTCACCGTGACCGCGCACACCTTGAACTCGGGCTGGAACGACAGCGGATCGACAGCATCGTTGGTGACCGCATTGATCGCCAGGTACTCGCCGTACAGGTCGTTCCAGTGAAACGGAGCGAAGAGGTTTCCTTCCCGCACCCGATCCGTGATCACCGCCGGCATCACCGCCCGTCCCCGACGTGACGCGACCTCCAGTTCGTCGCCTTCGGCAACCATCAGTCTGGCGGCGTCGGCCGGATGGATCTCGACGAACGGACCAGGCGCGAGCTTGTTGAGCTTGGCCACGGTTCCGGTCTTGGTCAGCGTGTGCCACTGGTGCTGGACCCGGCCGGTGTTCAGCAGGAACGGATAGTCGTCATCCGGCATCTCGGCCGCCGGCACATGCGGCCGCGGATAGAAGACAGCGCGGCCGCTGGCAGTCGCGAACCGAAGCTTGCCGTCGGCAACATAGCGGACCGGGTTGCGGGACGGTCCGTCCGGAGCCGCCGGCCATTGGACCGGCTCCGACCGCAACCGTGCGTAGCTGACACCGCGCAGGTCGTACCCGGTCTGAGGGTTCCAGCACTGCCGGATCTCTTCGAACACCTCCTCGGCACTGGCATACGTGAAGGCTTCCGAGTAGCCCATCGCACAAGCGATCCGCGCGATCAGCTGCCAGTCCGGCATCGCCTCGCCCGGCGGCGGTACGGCGGCCGGTACCAGCGTGAGGTTCCGCTCGGAGTTGATCATGATGCCTTCGGACTCCGCCCACATCGTCGCGGGCAGCACAACATCGGCGTACGCGTTCGTCTCGGTGTCGGTGAAGACGTCCTGGGTGATCACCAGTTCGGCCGCCTCCAGCCCGGCCAGCACGGTCTTGCGGTTGGAGACCGACGCGACCGGATTCGTGCAGATGATCCAGCAGGCCTTGATCTTGCCCTCGGCGAGCTGCGAGAACATCTCGACCGTGCCGCGCCCGACCTCGGTGCGCAGCGTGTCCGGCGGCAGTTGCCATAGGTTCTCGATGAACGCGCGGTCCTCCGGCACGAGTACCGACCGCTGCCCGGGAAGGCCCGGGCCCATGTAGCCCATCTCGCGCCCGCCCATCGCGTTGGGCTGCCCGGTCAGGGAGAACGGTCCGCTGCCCGGGCGGCAGATCGCGCCGGTGGCGAGATGCAGGTTGATGAGTGCGTTGGTGTTCCAGGTGCCGTGCGTGCTCTGGTTGAGGCCCATCGTCCAGCAGCTCATCCAGTTGCCCGATGCGCCGATCCACTCGGCCGCCTGCCGCAACGACTCCTCCGGCAGACCGGTGATCCCAGCGACGACGGCCGGCGGGTAGTCGGCGAGGAACGCCGGCATGTCCTCCCAGCCCTCGGTGGACTCGGCGATGAACTGCTCATCGACGTAGCCGCCCTCGACCAGGAGATGCAGCAGGCCGTTGAGCAGGGCAAGGTCGGTACCGGGCTTGATCTGCAGGAACAGATCGGCCTTGTCGGCGGTCGTGGTGCGCCGCGGATCGACGACGATCAGCTTCGCGCCGGCCCGGACCCGGTCCATCATCCGCAGGTACAGGATCGGGTGGCAGTCGGCCATGTTGGCGCCGCTGACGAAGAACACGTCGGCGTGGTCGAAGTCCTCGTACGACCCGGGCGGGCCGTCCGAGCCGAGCGACAGTTTGTAGCCGGTGCCCGCGCTGGCCATGCAGAGCCGCGAGTTCGACTCGATCTGGTTGGTCCGGATGAACCCCTTGGCGAGCTTGTTCGCCAGGTACTGCGCCTCGAGCGTCATCTGGCCCGAGACGTACAGAGCCACCGCGTCCGGTCCGTGCTCATCGACGATCGCCCGCAACCGCCGGCCGGTCTCGGCGATCACTTCGTCGACCGGCCGCGCAACCGGCTCCGCGCCACGCTCGGAGCGGACGAGCGCCCGATCCAGCCGCCCCGGAGCGGAGAACAGCTCGCCGCTGGTGGCACCCTTCGTACACAATCGCCCTGCGTTTGCCGGGTGATCTTTGTCACCTGACGCCTTGACCACGGGCCTGGCACCGCCGACGCCCGGCGCGATGTCCAGCAGCACACCGCAGCCGACGCCGCAGTACGTGCACACGGTACGCACCTGTTCGCCCACCCAGCCGAAGCTATGTGGACGCGGTTACACCTCCGTGACGCCGACGGTCCCCAGTTGTTACGAACCCCTCGCACCACCTGAGAGCACCAGTGAGGTCCCCGTCGGTCAGGACTCCAGGGCGTTGGTCAGGAGGGTGACCAGGGCCTCGAGTTGGAGGTCGGCCGACGAGGTGACCTCTTCGTCGGAGCCGTCGAGGGCTCGGGCGGCCAGGCCGGCCTTGGCGTCGATCAGGTCGGCGATCCGGGTGTCGATGGTCTGGGCGGCGATGATCCGCCAGGCCGTGACGGGCTCTTCCTGGCCGATCCGGTGGACCCGGTCGATCGCCTGGGTCTGCTCGGCGTTGGTCCAGGACAGTTCGGCCAGGACGACGTTGGAGGAGACCTGGAGGTTCAGGCCGACGCCTGCGGTCAGCAGCGAGCAGACCGCGATCTCGACCTCGGGGTCGTTCACGAAGGCGTCGATGTTGGCCTGCCGCTTCTTCGGGGTCTGGTCGCCGCGGATCGAGGCGTACCGGATGCCACGCTCGGCGAACAGCGCCTCGGCGGTGTCCATCACCTCGATGTGCCGAGCGAAGAACACCACCTTGCCGACGTTGTGCGCGAGCTGGGCCGCGTAGTCGGCGGCCAGGCCGGCCTTCGCCTCGCCGATCCGGCGGACCAGGCTGAAGATGTTGTCGCCGTTCTTGGCCTTCGCCTGCTCGGTTCGTTCCCAGCCGGCCACCGCGCGGACCAGGTCGTGGTCGATGCCCTCGACGGTGACGCCGGACGTGCGGGTCTGCAGGGCGGTCTCGTACCGTGCGACCAGGCGCTCGGCGAGCTCGCGCTCGGCGGCCCGGATGGAGCGGCCGGCGGCGCCGTCGAGCTCGACCGGCAGGTCGGCGATCCGGCGGGCCGGGATGTCGGCCGCGACGTCGACCTTGCGGCGACGGACGATGCCCATGTCGATCACGCAGGACCGGGCCGCCGCGTAGAAGCCGGGGTCGGCCGGCGTCAGATCGGTGTCGTCGAGCTTGGCCATCAGCTCGGCCTTCGGCGCCTTGTCGTCGATCCAGCCCAGGTACTGCCAGATGGCCCGGAAGTCGTCGATGTCGTTGATCAGCGGCGTACCGGTGAGGGCCATCAGCAGCGGGCGGACGGTCCGGGACTGGATCCGCTCGGCCAGCTGCAGCACGTTGCGGGATCGCTGGGACTTCTTGTTCTTGATGAAGTGCGCCTCGTCGACCACCATGCCGCGCATGCCGAGATCGCCGAGCCAGCCGACGTGCCGGTCGAGCACCTCGTAGTTGACGATCACGATGTCGGCGAACCCGTCGATCGTGTCACCGTCGCCCTGGATCACGGTGGCGACCCGCTTCGGCGTCCAGATCCCGGCCTCGCGCGCCCAGTTCGTCTTCACGACGCTCGGTACTACGACCAGCAACGGGTAGGCGTTGGCCGCCTGAGCAGCCAGCAGTGCCTGGGCCGTCTTGCCCAGACCGGGCTCGTCGGCAAGCAGGAAGGTGCGATGACCCGCTGCCGCGGCGGCCACCAGTTGTGCCTGGTGAGGCATCAACTCCTGGCCACCCGGGAGGTGCAGAGAGGCCGGCTCGGGCAATGTCTTGCTCGCCGAGGCGGCGGCGTACTCGAACGACTTGAGGAGCGGGTTGATCAGCTCCCAGCCCGACAGGCGTCGCGCCTGAGGCTTCGGGATGGCCGCGGCCGCACTGAAGTCGGGCGCGAGGAAGGGGTTGGCGAGCTGGCGGGAGACGACCGACTGCGGCACCACCTGACGTGGCGGGGGAGCAGCGGCTGCCTGCGGCTCGATGACAGTGGGCTCGACCGGCTCCGGTGGCTCCTCGCCGGCCGCGAGCATCATCTCGCGCTTGAGCGCGGCGGCGGCCTCGGAGATGACCGCGTCCTCGGCCAGCAGCGCGAGCAACGACGGCTCGAGCGCGGCGCTCTTGGCGAGGATCGTCGCGAGACCGTCGAGGCGGCGCAACTGGGTGGCGCGGTAGGCCTCGGTCGCCTTCGCGTCGCCGTTCACCCGGGCGCGTTCCTCGCGCACCAGCAGCGCCACGACCTGGAACTTGGTCCGGACCGACGGCTGGACGTTGGATCGCTCGACGGCCGCCTCGATCTCACGGACGGCGCGGGCGAGCACCGGGATCAGGCCCTCGGCGTCGCGGGCGGGACGCCGTCGGCGGGGGGCAGCAGCAGTACGCCGAGCGCCGGGCTGGCGCTGGCCTCGTCGGGCCAAACGATTCCTCCTCTGAACTGCCCCGGCGTTCGCCGTGGCGGTACGTCGCACCGCACGCCCTCGCAGGCCGAGCCGACGTCGCAGCCAGTGCTCCGGGCCGGCTGATCGCCGAGGCGGCCCGGGCGCGCCGCTGCTGAGTACCTTCCCCACCCCACCGCCCGGTCGTCGGGCGGTCGAGCTGTCGGATTCCGGCGGAGCTGGCCACCGAGTGGAACCGGCCGTCGATGGTCGGTCCCAGTCAGCGAACGCAGCTGTCACGAGATGATCGGCGTCGCCACAAGCGCCGCCGACGTTCGGTGCTGAGCCAAGCTTAGCCGCAGACAGGTCGCCTGGATATTTCAGGAGGCAGAAGTCTCGATCAATTCGAGCAGATTGCCCTCGGGATCGTGCACATACGCGTACCTCATCCCGGCCGTGACCCCGGCCGCGGGAGAGGAGACGGCGCCGGCGCCGTGTTCTCCGGTCAACCGCTCGAAGGCCGCGTCGAGGTCGGCCACCTGCAGCGCGAGGTGAGCGAAGGTCTGGCTGGCTGTCGCGGCGAACGGATCGGCGTGGACGACGGCCTCGGACCCTGCCCGCTCGGTGAACTCCACCCGGAGGCCGGCGCCATCACTCAGTACCGCCGTCCGCACCCCCGCCTCCGGCAGTTCCAGCCGCTCGTCCACTGTCGTGAGCCCGAGCGCGTCGCGGTACCAGGTCTCCTGCTTGCTCAGGTCGGCAACCGAAATGCTGATGTGGTGAAACCGGAAGGCGGTCATCGTGGGGCTCCTCAAGGTTAGTAGCATTAACCAGGTTAATGCTACTAACCATAACCTCGCGATCCCAAACGACTCGCTTGTGTCCGGGGGCAGGAGTCCCGGACACAAGCGAGTCGGGCTTAGGCGGTGCGCCTGCGGCGGGTGATCAGGGTGACCGCGCCGAGGGCGAGCGCCACTGCGGTACCGGCGGCCAGGATCAGCCAGGCGCCGGGGGTGTCCTTCTGGGTCTGCTGTGCGGCTACGTCGTACCCACCGGCGGTGCCGTTTTTGGCGTAGGTGCTGCCGGCTTGCTTGTCCTGGTAGCGGTTGCTGACCTGCTGCCGGTACGCCGACAGCGCGATGGGTGCGCTCCCAATCGCCTTGGTGGCCTCGGGGTTGAGGGCTCGCAGGGTGGTGCCGTTGACGGCGTACCAGGCGCCGAGTTGCGGCTCGATGAGTAGCTTGGCGCCTCGGGCGGCCGCGGCCATCGTCGCCTCGGTGTTGCCGGTGGCGACGTTCACCGGGTGCCAGGCGCCGGCCTGGTCAGGGGCGGTGAAGACGGTGAGCTTGTCGGTGCCCTTGGTGGCCGGCGTGGCGATGTACCAGAGCGTGCCGACGTCACCGGCGCCGGTGCGGACGAAGTCGGCGCTCAACGCGTAGACCGGGATGACGTCCTGCTGGATGGCCAGCTTCGCGGTCGACTTGGCAGCGGCGGAGCCGGGTCGCTGGGCGGCTTTGCCCAGCAGTTTGGTGGCTTCCGTCGAGTGCGCGGCAGCGGCGGCCGCGGCGAGGTCGGGGCCGGGACCGCCGGCCGAGGCGGTGGTGGCGAAGGAGAAGGCGAGGAGGGTGCCGACGAGGCCGGCCGCTGTCCGTAGTACGAGCTTCTTCACAGGCATCATGGCTCAGGCTCCGATCCGGTAGAGCGAGTGCGTCCACTGGAACTGGGAGTTGTTCAGGTACCAGTTGTAGGTGGAGTAGTTGTACCGGGGATCGCTGCCCCACGGGTTGTAGTACTCGATCGTGGAGTCGGAGGAGTCGTAACCGATGATGTCCATCATGTGACCGCCGCCGGTCTTCCAGCCGATCCGGGTCATCACCGGGCGGTTGGCGTTGATCTCGGTCTGCAGGGTGGCGAAGCTCAGGGTGCCGCTGATGTAGCTGCCCTGGCTGATCCCGATCGTGCGGAACGCGCGCTGGTCGTTGGCCAGGGTGGCCTGGTCGTTCGGGCAGGTGCCGTTCTGGTTGTAGCCGAAGGCCATGTTGCAGAACTGGTTCTGCGAGTAGCTGCGGCCGTAGTACGCCGCGATGCTGTTGCCGGTGGCGGCCCAGCACCAGTTGGACTTCTGCTGGGCCTGGCCGGTGACGTTCAGGTACCGGCTGGCCAGCACCGTCGAGGCGGCGGGGGCGACCGGCGCGACGGTGCCAGAGGCGGTGGTGTCGGGGGCGGCGGTGTCAGGGGCGGCGGACGCGGCGGGGGCGAGCGGCAACAGGGCCGCCAGGCCGACGATCGTTGCCGCGAGCCACGACCTCGGACGGGGTGTGCTGACCCTCCTCATAGGGGGCCTCCTTCACTGGGGCGGTGAGGGCACTCATCGTGATCACCCGATCACGTCCGGACAAGCGCCAACGCGGGCCTCGCACGGCGGTGTGAACGGCAGACACCGGGTGAACGGCAGGGGACCGGTAACTGCCCGGCAGGGTTGTGAACGTTTACACTGACGCCGACCCGGCCTCGGCAAGGGAGTGGACGATGACGCAAGCGCGGACCCACATCCCCGACGTCGGCCCGGAGGCGCCGTTCGCCGATGCGCTCCGGGCAGCGATCGCGAACCGTGGCCTGGCCCTGAACCGGATCCAGGCCAGGCTCGCCGATCGTGGACTGCACGTCGGAGTCGCCACCCTCAGCACCTGGCAGAGCGGCAGCCGCCATCCACGGTCCGGTTCGCTCGCCGTCGTCACGGCGCTCGAGGAGCTGCTCGACCTGCCGGCCGGCTGGCTCGCCGTCCGGGTGCCCGCCATCGAGGCCCCCAGCCGCCCGTACGCCGTGGTGGCGAACGGGTCGACGCTCATCCGGCTGCTGGACGAAGTACGCCGCGATGCCCATGGCCGGCTGCGCAGCCTCACTGTCGTCGAGGAGATCGAGATGGGCGCGGACCGGAGCATGGTCTCGAAGCGGGTGATCCAGGCGCTGGTCGCGGTCAGGGACGTGGATCGGCTGATCGTCGTTCACCAGGGCGAACCGGGCTGCGACGCGCGCGAGATCGTGCCGCGCGGGCTGGCGGGCTGCCGTACCGGGCGAGTGGCTCGCGATCCGGAGGACGGCGCCGTGCTTGGTGAGTTGCTGCTGGATCGGACGTTGCTCGTGGGGGACACGGCTGTCGTGCACTACGAGATCGCGGACCAGAACGGGATCCCGTCGACGCAGTACTTCCGGTTCCACGAATGGGCCGGTACGCATCACGTGCTGGAGATCCAGTTCCATCGGTCGGCGATGCCGGTGCGGGTCACCGAGTTCCGTCGCCATCACTCGGGTGGCCCCGACGTGCTCCGCCGGGAGTTGATGATGGCCCCGGACGGCCGGGTGCACGTCGTCGTACCGGCTGCTGATCGGGGTGTGGTCGGGATCGACTGGGAGTGGGACTGATCGTCACCTGAGCGGGCTAGCCGCTTGGTTCGAGCTCTCGGCCGCAGATTTTGAGGAGGAGGTGCTGGGCGGGGGCTTCGAAGGGTTTGCCGGTGCCGTAGGTCCAGTCGAGGTCGGTGGCTTTGAGTTGGATGCCGGTGAGGTCCACGCCGAAGTACTTGAGGTGTTTGGGAGACAGACCGGCCAGGACGACGCGCATCCGTTCGGGTGGGACCGTACGGTCGATGCCTAGGGCAACGGTGATGTCGAGGCCGTGGATCACGTCGTGAGAGAGCGCTCCCTCGAACCCACCGCCCGGTGGCTTCCAGGGGTGGTCGACGTTGGCCGCCAGGCAGTCGGTGAGTTCGGCCGTGCTGAGTTCGGCGGCGTCGCGGCGGGCGAGGCGGTCGGACATCGGGTTGAACCTGCCGCCCGATTTGGCCAGCTCGAACAGGAAGCGGGACGTCGAGTAGCGGTAGGGCATCGTCAGGTGGGCGACGACTTCGCGGGTTCGCCAGCCTGCACAGAGACTGGGAGCGTCCCATTGGTCGGTGGGCAGTTCCTTGAGCAGGGTGGCCAGCTCGTGGCGTTCTGCGGCGATGAGTTGCCTGATGTCGGTCATTCGTCGCGTCCTCTCGTCCGTCGGTCACTTCACCGACGAACGGGACGGGCTCGGACGGACAGGTCAGAGGGCTGTCTCTTCGATTCTTCTGCGCAGGAAGGATCGCTCGGCTTCGGTGGTCGCCTTGGTGAGGGCTTCGCGGTAGGCGGTGGCGGCCTCGTCGAGACGGCCGGCCCGGCGCAGTAGATCCGCTCGGGTGGCCTGGAGCAGGTGGTAGTCCGACAGGGTGCCTGAGGCAACCAACTCGTCGACGAGGAGCAGCCCGGCTTCGGGGCCTTCGGCCATACCGATCGCGACCGCCTGGTTGAGTCTGGCCACTGGCGTGGGGGAGAAGCCGGCCAGCTGCGCATACAGGCCGGCGATCTGCGGCCAGTCGGTGTCGTCCGCGGTGTGCGCGGTCGCGTGGCAGGCGGCGATGGCGGCCTGGATCTGGTACGGACCTGGCTCGCGTCGACGGAGGGCCCGCTCCAGGATCTCGGTGCCCAGGGAGATCAGCTCGGCGTCCCAGCGGCCCCGGTCCTGCTCTTCCAAGGGGATCAGTTGTCCGGAGCCGTCTTGCCGGCCGGCCTTTCGGGCGTCGTGGAGGAGCATCAGCGCGAGCATCCCGCTGACTTCGGGTTCGTCGGGCATCAGGCTGGCGAGCACTTGGGTCAGGCGGATTGCTTCGGCGGTGAGATTTCGGCGTACGAGGTCTGCGCCGGTACTGGCGGTGTAGCCCTCGTTGAAGAGTAGGTAGAGCACGGCGAGCACTGCGGGCGTGCGGTCGGGGAGCAACTGCGCCGGCGGTACGCGGTAGGGGATCGCCGCGTTCTTGATCTTCTGCTTGGCCCGCCCGATCCGCTTCTGCATGGTCTGCTCAGGCACGAGGAACGCCCGCGCGATCTCGGCTGTACTGAGCCCCGCCAGCGTCCGAAGCGTCAGCGCCACCCGTGCCTCCAGCCCCAACGCCGGATGGCAACAGGTGAACATCAGCCGCAGCAGATCATCCGGCACAACATCGTCCTGCTCCTCGAAAGGCGCCGGCACCACGTCCTCGGCCATGACGGCCACCTCCCGCAACTTGGCAGCCCCCACCGCCTCCCGGCGGATCCGATCGACAGCCCGATGACGGGCCGTCGTAGTCAGCCAGGCCCCCGGCTTCCGCGGAACCCCATCCCGCGGCCATCGCTCCAGCGCCGCCGCGAATGCCTCCTGCGCACACTCCTCCGCAAGCTCCCAGTCGCCGGTAACCCGAATCAACGTCGCAACAACCTGCCCCCACTCCTCCCGAAAAACCCGCGCAACAACCGCCTCGACGCCATCGGCCGGCTCGCCACCTCCGCCGACCAGCTCGTCGCTGCAGCCGACCAGGTCGCCGGTCCCGGGCATTCGGTCGACCGGCTTGCGGTGTTGTGGGGTCACTGGATGGTGGGCGTGGTTCCGTCCAGGACCGGGCGGATCTCGATGGTGCCGTAGCCGGCCGCTGGGTGCTGGGCGGCGATCTCGATGGCCTCGTCGAGGTCGGCGCACTCGATCAGGACGAAGCCGCCGACCACTTCCTTGGTCTCGGCGAACGGGCCGTCGGTGAGCAGCACCTCGGCGTTGCGCACCCGCACGGTCGTGGCGTCGGTGGCCGGGGCGAGCCCGGCGCCACCGCGGACGACCCCTCGGCGTTCCATCTCCTCGGACCAGCCACCACAGCCGTCGTTGGCGTGCTCGGCGGCAGTTTCGTCGCCGCAGATCATCAGTAGGTACTTCACACGATCCTCCTCATACCCGACCGACGAACGGCAACGGCGCAGACGGACATCCAGCTTCCTGGAAATCTAACCGAGTTCGGCGAGGATTGCCGCGATCTGTTGCTCTGCCTCCTGAGGTGGGGGAGCGGAGACGGTGAGGCTGTCGAGGACTTGGGTGTAGGCGTCGAGGTCGTCGCGTTTGTCGAGATAGAGCGCGCTGGTCAGATGCTCCAGGTAGACGACGTCGGGCAGGTCCGCCTCGGGGAAGCGCAGCACGCTGAACGCACCGGCGGTCGCCGCGTGCCCGGGGCTGCCGAGTGGGATGACCTGCACGGTAACGTTCGGCCGGTGGATGGCCTCGATCAGCGCGGCCAGTTGCTCCCGCAGGACGGCCGGCCCGCCGATCGGGCGTCGTAGTACGGACTCCTCGATCACTGCCCACAGACGCAGTGGGGGATCGCGGTCGAGCACCGCTTGGCGGGTCTTGCGCAGGGCGACGACCCGGTCGAGCTCCTCGATCGATCGCGCAGTCCCGGACGTGAGTGCCGCGACAGCCCGCGTGTACTCCGGGGTCTGCAGCAGGCCCGGCACGAACTGCACCTCGTATGTCCGGATGAGGTCCGCGGCCGCCTCGAGCCCGAGGTATGCGTCGAACCAGTCCGGGGTGACATCGTGGTACCGCTGCCACCAGCCGCGGTTGTTCGCATCCCGGGCGAGCTGGACCAGCCGCTCCCGCTCGCCGGGCTCGCTCACGGAGTACAGGGTGAGGAGATCCTCGATGTCGCGCACCTTGAACCCGACCCGCCCGAGCTCCATCCGGCTGATCTTCGACTCCGACGCCCGGATCGCCCAGCCGGCCTCCGGCCGCGTCACTCCGGCACGCTCGCGCAACCGCCGCAGATGCGCTCCCAGCATGATTCGCAACGCGGTGGGCCCCGCCTCACTCCGCCCAGCCATGCCTCCACTCTACATCATTTTCGAACAGGTGTTCGGGGCGTTTCAGGGGAAGGCTTTCCAGTGCCCCTCGGAGATGACCTCGACGGTGCCGCCGGTCACCTTGATGGCGGTCTGGTCGTCGATGGCGTAGGCCGGGACCGCGATGCCGGCGGCCCAGTCCTCCGCGTCAGCCATCGTGTTGCCCGGCATGTCCGGGTGGTCAAGATGGGGGTAGATCGCGAAATCGACGACCCCGAGCGTGCGGTCGTCCGGCGCGGACGGCCACTTGACGAAGTCAGGCCCGATCCGCGGTGTCATCACCATGCTGCCGGCGCTGAGTCCCACCCAGACCGTCTCGGGGAGCGACGAGATGACGTCCGCCAGCCCTGACTGTCGCATCCAGTGGTACAGGTACGTCGCTTCGCCGCCGTCCACCAGCAGCACGTCGGCCTCCCGGACCCACGGCACCCACCGCTCCTCGCCGATGCTGGGCAGCGCGGTGAGTTCGAGGACGCCCAAGGATGCCCAGTCCAGGCTGGTCATCGAGTGCCACGGAGGCACGCCGGCGACGAAGTTGCGCACCGAGGCGGGTCCGAGCATCGGGTGGCCCCACTGCGCGGTGGGGATGCAGAGCGCACGGCACTCGGAGATCGGTTTGCCCAGCAGCTCGACCAGCGCAGCGCGGATGCTCTCGTTCGTGATGCCGCCGGATGTGAGCAGGAGCTTCACAAGACCTCCCGTCGTTGAATGGGGTGGAATCGTAGAGCCTAGTGGTCGGCGCTACATCCGGGCTCTGAGTACGTCGAACTCGCAGCCCGGTGTGTTCGGGTCGAAGCCGTGCTCGATCAGCCAGCGGGAAGCCAGCAGGCTTCGCAGCGACCACCACGCCCGAATCGCCTCGAGGTCGACGTCGGTCCCGTAGCCGGCGAGTACCTGGTCGAGGCGCTCCTCGTGACCGAGCGTCAAGCTGGCCAGGTCGAACATCGCGTCGCCCTGGCTCGCCTCGGACCAGTCGATGATGCCGGTGACCTTGTCGCCGTCGACGAAGACATGGGTGATCTGCAGGTCGCCGTGGACGAAGGCCGGCGTCCACGGCCGGAACACGGCCTGGGCGACCTCGCGGTTGCGGATGACCAGGTCGGCGGGAAGGACGCCGCTGGTGATGAGCCAGTCGCACTCCTTCTCGAGGTCTGCCGCGATCCCGTCAGGGCTCTTCTTGCTCGGCCATGGCGGCAGCGGAGCTTCGTGCAGCTGCCGGATGGCGGCGCCGGCTGCGGCCCAGGCTGCCGGTGAGGCGGCCGACGGTTCACCGAGTACGCCGAGCGCCTTCCCGGGTACGGCGGCGATCGCGAGTACGGGCGGCTTGTGCCAGAGGATCTGCGGGGTCGGTACCGGCGCCAGCGTGACCGCCTCGACCTCGACATCGAGGTTCGTCTGATTCGAGTCGATCTTCAGGAACACGTCTCCGACCCGCAGCGTCACGCGCTCGCTGTGGGCAACGACGACCTCGACCTCGTTCACGCTGGCCATTCTCGTGGACACGCTCAGCGACGTCACCGGAATTTCCTAGAGGGCAGCCGCCCAGTTGGCCGGGTCGTCTCCGGCGGGGATGGCCGTGATGGCGCGCCACAACGTCAGAGTTCTCAGCCACTGGTGTTCGAGGTCGCTGAGCGGCCGGACCGATTCATACCCGTCGAGGAAGGCCTTGCGGACCGTCGCGGGCGTCGGCTGCCACTTGGTGAAGTGGGTGCCGAGCACCACGAACGAGTTCGCCAGGTCGCGGACGCGGTAGTCCCAGGCGACCTCGTCGAAGTCGATGACCGCGACAACCTCCGACTCGGCCATCAGGATGTTGGCGGCCCGATAGTCGTTGTGGATCAGCTGCGGCTCGGCGTCGATCGGCGCCAGCGACACCAACTGGGCGCGCAATTCCTCCGATGCGGCCGGCGCCAGCCCGCCGTCCTGATGCTCCAGCCAGCTCTCGATGCGCCGGTGCAGATCCAAGTCCTGCGCCTTCGCGCGCAGCGAGCTGTCCTCGTACTTGGCCAAGGCGCTGTGCAGTTCGGCCAGGCAAGCGCCGGCGTTGCGGACCGCGGGCTCGTCGCTGATCTCCAGCAGGTCACCGACGACCTGCGGTTGCACCGTCATCGACAGCGGCAACGATCCCGAGTGAACGATCACTCGGTACCGCCGATCGATGCCCGCAACCGGAGCCGCCACAGGCACGCCTTGCTGGTGCAGTTTGTCCAGCAAGTTCGCGATCGCGGTGAACTTCTCGAACAGCTCCTGCGCCCGGGACCACTTCACCACCAACGCACCATGGTCCGTACTGACCCAGGCGATCGCGTTCTGGTCGCTGATCAGAATCCGTTGGCAGGCCTCCACCTCGAGCCCCCAACTCTCGGCAAGCACCTTGGAGAGCCAACTCGCCGCATCCTCAAAGCCGGCCAGCCCGAACCGCTCCCGCAGCGCCGCCCGCGGCTCGGCCGATTCCCACAACATCGAAAGTCCCGTTGGAAACATCCAGCGAAGCTTAGTACGGGCGGTGCGGGAAATTAGATGAGCTATTTATCTAAGTTGCTTATATAGTTGGCCGGGTGAGCCGGGAGCTGAGCATCAGTGAGTTGGTTGAGGTGATGGGGGAGTTCACCCGGATGAACATCCGGTTGCCTGCCACCCAGCGGTTGAGCTTCACCACTCTGTCCGTGCTGCACACGTTGGCGACCGTCGGGCCTCAGCGGCTGGGCGAGTTGACCGCCAGTGAGCAGGTCACACAGCCGGCGGTTACGCAGATCGTCACCAGGCTGGAGCGGGAAGGGCTGGTCGAGCGGCGTGCGGATCCGTCGGACGGGCGGGCGGTGCTCGTGCACCTCACCGCGGCGGGAGCGGCGGTCGTGCGCGGGCGGCAGGAGGAGCGGATGGTGCGGTTGACCGAGCTCGCCGAGCGGCTCACGCCCGCGGAACGATCCAGGATCCAGGCCGCGCTGCCCGCGCTGACGCGCCTGGTCGAGCTCCATCGAGCATCGGGTGAGGAATGAGCGACTTTCCGTTGGAAGCAACGCAGATCCACGTCTCGGACGAAGTACTGGACGATCTTCGCCAGCGACTGGCCCTGACCCGGTGGCCGCAGGATGTCGGCAACGAGGACTGGTACTACGGGGTGCGGCGCGACTACTTGGAGGAGCTGGTCGAGTACTGGCGCACCGAGTACGACTGGCGGAAGGCCGAAGCGGCGATCAACGCGTACGAGCACTACCGCGTCGAGGTCGATGGCGTACCGGTGCACTTCCTGCGCAAACCTGGCGTGGGGCCGAATCCGGTTCCGCTGATCCTCACGCACGGCTGGCCGTGGACCTTCTGGCACTGGTCGAAGGTGATCGACCCGCTGGCCGACCCGGCGTCGTTCGGCGGCGATCCGGCCGACGCGTTCGACGTGATCGTGCCGTCGTTCCCCGGCTTCGGGTTCTCCACGCCGTTGCCGGACAACCCGGACATGAACTACTGGAAGGTCGCCGACCTCTGGCACGAGCTGATGACTCAGACGCTCGGCTACGCGAAGTACGCCGCGGCCGGCTGCGATGTCGGCGCGATGGTGACCGGGCAGCTCGGTCACAAGTACGCCGATGAGCTCTACGCGATCCACATCGGCTCAGGCCAGAAGCTCGACCTGTTCAGCGGCGACCGCGGCTGGGACCTGAGCGGCGGCCACCCCATCCCCGAAGGCCTGCCGCCCGCCGTCCACGCACGCATCGTCGAGCTGGAGAAGCGCTTCGCCACCCATCTCGCCGTGCACGTCCTCGACCCGAGCACCCTCTCGTACGGCCTGTCCGACTCGCCCACGGGCATGCTCGCCTGGATCCTCCAGCGCTGGCGGAGCTGGAGCGACAACGGCGGCGACCTGGAGACGGTCTTCTCCAAGGACGACCTGCTCACCCACGCGATGATCTTCTGGGTCAACAACGCGATCGGCACGTCGATCCGCACCTACTCCAACAACAACCGCTACCCCTGGACGCCCTCCCACGACCGCCACCCCGCGATCGAGGCCCCCACCGGCATCACCTTCGTCGCCCACGAGAACCCACCCGGCATCACCACCGACCGCCGCGTCCAGCACTTCCTCGACAGCGACCGAGCCCCTTGGTACAACCACGTCAACCTCACCGCCCACCCCACCGGCGGCCACTTCATCCCCTGGGAACTCCCCACCCAATGGACCACCGACCTCCGCAACACCTTCCGCCCTTACCGCCCCTGATCCACCGCTCGACCAACCCACCCGACCGCTCTTGACCATCCCGCCCGTACCGCCCCGATCCACTCCGCCCGGGCCGCCCTGGCCCTCCCGCTCGTTGTGCCGCTGACCCACCGCGCCGCGCCGCCCCCTGGCCATCCCGCTCGTAGTGCCGCTGATCCGCCCCGCCCCCACCGACCCTGATCCACCGCCCGGCCCATCCGACGACCCCGCGGCCGCGGCCGGGGCCTCTGGTACGGGTGCGGGTGCGACGGACGGTGACTGCCTTTGGTGCCGCTGACGCGATGCGTTGACACCACGGCCAGACTCAACGCGCCAGCGCCCGCCAGCGCCCGCCAGCGCCCGCCAGCGCCCGCTGGCGCCGCCAGTGCCCGCTAACCTCCGCCAACCTCAGCTGAGCCGCAGCGGGCTGCGACGACCCTGGTGGCCGGCTCTTGGACGACTTTGTGCTCGACGTGAGTGGATCCGTGGCCCTGGGTTCAAGGGGTGAGTGCAATGCCTTGGAGTTTGGGGTGGTTTTGGTGGGTGCGTCTGGGTGTGGTTCGTCGGGAGTTCTGGGTTTTGGTCCGGGCTGGCTGGCCGCCTGCTCGTGCTGGGGTGGCTGTGGGGGTGGCGGGGAGTACCGGGCGGCGGTGGATGGCTGAGACTGGTGGGGTGTCTCCTGGTGTGGTGTTGTGTCCGCCGGTTGTGCCGGCGCGTTCGACCGGGCGCCGGTTGACGATCGAGGATCGTGAAGAGATCGCGCGGGGTGTGGCGGAGAAGGTCTCGATCAATGAGATCGGTCGGCGGATCGGGTTCGCGGCATCGAGTGTGAAACGGGAACTGGACCGCAACAAGGGCAGCCGGCACAACGCTCGGTACCGGGCTGCGTTTCGGCCCGGACATGTCTGGATCGGGCGGCCGGGCGAGACGAAGTACTCGCCCAGTGCGGCGATTCGGCGCGCTGAGAGGCTGGCGCGACGCCCGAAGACCGCGAAACTGGCTGCGAACCAGCTGCTGCGTGACGAGGTCCAGGCGCGGCTGAAACTCAAGGACAGTCCGCAGCAGATCGCCGGCCGGCTGGTGCTGGACTTTCCTGACGATCCGGAGATGCGTGTGAGCCACGAGACGATCTACCAATCGCTGTATGTGCAGGGCCGCGGTGCGCTGAAACGTGAACTGACCATGTGCCTGCGGACCGGCCGGGCGATCCGCAAACCCCACCGGCGCGCTGACGAGCGCCGGGCCCAGACCCGGATCACCGGGATCGTGTCGATCAGCGAGCGGCCCGCCGACGTCGAGGACCGGGCCGTGCCCGGCCACTGGGAAGGCGACCTGATCTGTGGCACCCAGAACAAGTCCGCGATCGGGACCCTCGTCGAGCGCACCACCGGATTCGTCATCCTCTTGCACCTGCCCCACGATCACGGCGCTATCGCGGTGCAGGAAGCGATGATCCACAAGATGGCGCAGCTGCCGGAGATCTTGCTGCGGACCCTGACCTGGGACCGCGGCATCGAGATGGCCAACCACGCCCAGATCGCCGCCGCGACCGGCCTGGACATCTACTTCTGCGATCCCCACTCACCCTGGCAACGCGGTACCAACGAAAACACCAACGGGCTCCTGCGCCAGTACTTCCCCAAAGCCACCGACCTGTCCGGCTACCACCCCGACTACCTCGACTACGTCGCAGCCCAACTCAACAACCGCCCCCGCAAACGCCACGAATACCAAACCCCCGCCGAACGCCTCGACCAACTACTCTCAAACCCGACCGATACAACCGGCATTGCACTCACCAGTTGAATTCACCGGCCGGGGAATGCTCAGGTGGAGCACAAGGTGCCCTAGGCAACTGGTCCGGACCTCCAGTACATCAATCGCCCTCGGCGCACCGGTTGCCGAGGCTGCCGGGGGCGGGTGGGTGGGGGTGATTGATGGGCTGGCGGTCCGGTTCGGGTTGGCTGCCGCACGCCGACCCGGTGGGGGAGCGTTTGCCTCGGTGTGTCGGGGTGGTTTGGAGGGGTTGGTGTGTGGTAGCGACCCGGCAGGGGCTGTTGGTCGCTGTGCGACAGGTGCCCGGGCGGGAGATGGTGCTGTCGCGTGGACCGGAAGGATGGTCGCGGTCTTGTCGTCCGGTGTCGAGGAGGCGAGCGGGGGTGCGGGTGGTCGTCGGTGCATGCCTAACTTGCCGGGTATGCGGTTACCTGCGGCGTGTCGGGGTGGTTCGCGGGGGTTGTGCGTGCAGGGCGGTCCGGGCGATGCATTTGGGGTCGTCCTCCGGACCGCCAGACGGTCCGCCCTGGCGCAGGCTCCGGCAAGTCGGATCCGCCGGCTCCCGCAAGTCGGGTTCCGCCGGCCCCCCAAGACGAGTCCGGCGACTCCCGCCATGCGAGAGCGCCAGGCGTTGGCGGTGAACCTGTCGATCGTTGCCGTACTTCCCAGCGGCTCCGGGACAGCTGCGTCCTTCCCTGGTCGTGGGGGGGGGGGGGGGGGGGGGGGGGGGGGGGGGGGGGGGGGGGGGGGGGGGGGGGGGGGGGGGGGGGGGGGGGGGGGGGGGGGGGGGGGGGGGGG